>CAYNSB010000013.1:9977-67396 GCA_964399625.1 uncultured Phycisphaeraceae bacterium | reverse complement strand
GGGGGCTCCTGTCGGTGAAGGAGCTGTACCTGGTGATGGAGCTGGTGGACGGGGTCAGCCTCGACCGCTCCCCGCCCAAGACCTTCGAGCAGGCGGTGCACGTCTTCCGGCAGGTGGCGGAGGGGATGGCGCACATGCACGCGTGCGGGTTCGTGCACGCGGACATGAAGCCCAACAACATCGTGGTGACGTCGGACGGCACGGCCAAGATCATCGACCTGGGGCAGTCGTGCTCCGCCGGGACGGTGAAGGAGCGGATCCAGGGGACGCCCGACTACATCGCCCCCGAGCAGGTGCACCGGCGGGCCATCACCCCCAAGACCGACGTCTTCAACCTGGGCGCGACCGCGTACTGGATGCTCACGCGGAAGAACATCCCCACGGCCCTGCCCAAGGAGGACGGCTCGCTCGTCACGTCGCTCGACGACGCGATGATCGAGAAGCCGACGCCGCCCATCGAGCTCAACCCGCGCATCCCCCAGCGTCTGAGCGACCTGGTCATGAAGTGCGTGGAGGTCGATGCCGATGCGCGTCCGGGGAGCATGCACGAGGTCGCCGAGCAGTTGCAGTTGATCCTGGGAATCGTGCGGGCAAAGAACTCCAAGGGTGCCAAGCCCGCGGGCAAGGCCAACGGCAGCGCCGACTCCAAGGCGGGCGAGCCGGGGATCGGGCCCGAGGGCAAGTAACCCGGCCCTTGGTGGCTCAGGAATGAGCGCGGAGCGCTCCGCATCGCTCTCGCGGCGACCTTTCCTTCGCTCGATCGCCCCGAATCCCGTATCGTGTCCCCGTCATGGGCGACGACCTGGCCACCCTCGATCTGAGCCGCGCGGATGTCGTGCGCGAGATCTTCCTCGCCGGGGCCCGTGCGTGCCGTTCGGCCTCGTGCCGGGAAGGGTCCATCGAGCACATCCGTGCCCCGGGCCGATTGATCGCCACGGGCGACCTTCACGACAACCCGTTCCACCTGCGCACGCTCATCGAGGCGGCGGGGCTGGGGCCACGAGACAAAGAGAAACAGAGACAACGAGAAGCGGTGGGGGAGGCGTCAACTCCCGGCGACACAGAGAGCACTTCATCTCTCCGTCCCTCCGTCTCTTCTCCCGCCCATCTCGTGCTCCACGAGATCATCCACGGCGAGCGGATGATGAACGACATGGACTTCTCGTACCGGGCCCTTGCCCGCGTCGCGTGGCTCAAGGCCCGCGACCCGGAGTTCGTTCACGTCCTGCTCGCCAACCACGAGCTGTCGCAGGTGCAGGGCGCGGGCATCATCAAGGACGGCGTGCGGGTGGTCAAGGCGTTCGACGACGCGCTCGACTTCGCGTTCGGTGAGCAGGAGGGCGGGGCCCAGCTCGTGCGCGAGGCGATCAAGGAGTTCATCCTCGCGCTGCCGCTCGCGCTTCGGGCCAGCACGCCGCGGGGGGACATCCTCTGTGCGCACAGCGTGCCGGGCGCGCCGATGATGGCTCGCTTCGACACGACCGTTCTCTCGCGGAATCTCACGCCCGAGGACTACGAGCCGCGGCGCGGCTCGGCGTACTGGATGGTCTGGGGGCGCGAGTACGACGCGGACCAGCTCGAGGACCTCGTCGAACGCTGGGGCGTGAACATGTTCATCCTCGGGCACGAGAAGGCGGAGAACGGCGTGAGGTTCGTCCCGCCGTGCGCGCTGGTGCTCAACAGCGACCACGATCGCGGCGTGTACCTGCCCATCGACCTGTCGAACCCGCCCAGGGCCGATGAGGCCGCGGCCCGCGTTGTGGCGTTCAATCCGTCGGCGTGATCGGGCGCGAGTCGGCCCGTTCGCTGACCTGCGCGAGCGCGATCGAAGGCTCGCGGGCGGCGCTCATGCGCCGCACAAAGAATGCCCAGGAGAGGATTTGAACCTCCATGCCCTTGCGGGCGCTACCACCTCAAGGTAGTGCGTCTGCCAATTTCGCCACCTGGGCCTGGTTGTCACCCGTTCGGCCGTGGGCCCGATCGGAGGAGACGAGTATAGGTGGACCTTGCGCGTTCTCAACGCCCCCGATGGGCGACCCGCGACGGCGTTCAAGACGCGCGAAGCCGAGTGATTTCGGACGCGGGCGACCTACGCTTGCCGCGAGCGAGGCGCGAGCCCGCGCCAGACCCCAAACGTTGTCCGATCATGACGCGCACCATGCCCTCCCACCAGCCCACCTCCACAAGCGTGACGAAGCTCTCGGCCGTTCGCACCCTCGCGGATCGCGCGGGCGTGTTCGGCGGGTGCGACATCCGCGAGGGCGTGCTGGTGTGCAAGGCCGCGAATTCGGCCGCCCCGGCGTCGTACCGCGTGTTCGAGCACGAGGGGAAGATCTGGCTCTCGCTCGTGATGAGCGATCGCTGGCTGTCGGAGTCCATCGAGACCGATCTCGTGCACACGGGCGACAAGCTCGAGGACCTGCTCGAGGAGGAGCTCGTGGAACTGGGCCACACCGGCGGCACCCTGCGCTTCGAGCACTTCCGCTCGGACGACCTGCTGTTCACGTTCCGCTCGCCGCTGCCGCCCGACGTCGCGGCGGACCCGAGCCGGATCGCGACGTGCCTGCTGGCGTACGAGCAGTGCTTCAGACGATTGGGGGACATGGACGCGGGGGCTCAGGACGAGTGACGTGGTCCGGAATGGTCGGCGAGCGTGGGAGCGGATCGATGCGGATCGTGATGCTGGGATGGGAGTTTCCGCCGTTCATCGCCGGAGGGCTGGGCGTGGCGTGCCACGGGCTCACCAAGGCGCTGGATCGCCAGGGGCACGAGGTCACGTTCATCCTGCCGCGCTCGGTGGATCGCTCGCACGCGTCGCACGTGAAGCTGCTCTCGCCCGACGAGGTGCGATCGCGCGCTCGTCTGCGCGTGGGGCGCAAGCGCGCCAAGGGCGACACGGACCATCCGTACACGATGCCCGGCTTCGAGCACACCGTGTTCCACAGCGTCGCGGCGAGTTTCTCCCACCCCTATCCCGAGTTCACGGGTGGCGCAACGCGAACGCCCGGGAGCGCCGCGAGTGAGACGGGGGTCGAGGCGGGGCTGGCGTCCTCCGATCCGCTGCCGATGCCCGTGGCGGGCGCGGGTGGGTACGGCGGGGACCTTCTGGGCGATGCGGAGCGGTACGCGCGCCTGGTGGTCGCCCTGGCGCGGGACGAGAGCTTCGACGTCGTGCACGCGCACGATTGGCTGACCTACCCCGCGGGCATCGCGCTGGCGCGAGTGGCGCGGCGCCCGCTGGTGGTGCACGTGCACTCGACGGAGTTCGATCGCTCGGGTGAGAACGTGAACCAGGCGCTCTACGACATCGAGCGCCGGGGCATGCACGAGGCCGATCGCGTCATCGCCGTTTCCGCCTACACCAAGGGGATCTGCGTCGAGCGGTACGGGGTGGCGGGCGACAAGATCGACGTGGTGTACAACGGCATCGAGCGTGACGAGCAGCAGCCCGGGGAGGAGTCGGCGATCGCCGCGGGGGACAAGATCGTGCTGTTCCTCGGGCGGATCACGATGCAGAAGGGCCCGGAGTACTTCATCTCCGCGGCCAAGCGCGTGCTCGACAAGGTGCAGAACGTGAAGTTCGTCGTCGCGGGGTCGGGCGATCAGGCGCGGAGCATGATCGAGCAGGCGGCGGCGATGGGCATCGGTCACAAGGTGCTGTTCACGGGCTTCCTGCGGGGACGCGACGTCGAGCGCGTGTTCCGCATGGCGGATTGCTACGTCATGCCCAGCGTGAGCGAGCCCTTCGGCATCGCGGCGCTGGAGGCGATCCACCACGATGTGCCGGTGATCCTGAGCAAGCAGTCGGGCGTGAGCGAGGTCCTCACGCACGTGCTCAAGGTCGATTTCTGGGACATCGACGAGATGGCGAACAAGATCGTCGCGGTGCTGCGCCACCCGCCGCTGAGCCAGACGCTCCGCCACCACGGCACGGTCGAACTGCGCTGGCTCACGTGGGACGGCGCCGCGGACAAGTGCGTGCAGACGTACGAGCGTGCCCGTGCGAGCGCATCGCCCGACGCGCGGTAGGCTCCGAACGGGTCAGTTCGCGCCCGACTGCACCGCGCCGGACTTCTTGATGGACTCCTCGCGCTGGGCCTGCTTCTCGGCGGCCGCGGCCTGCTCCTCCTTGGGCGGGAGCTTGGCGCCGCCGTCGAAGAGTCCCGACGTGTAGGCGTACACGAGTCCGGCGACGACGAAGAGGCCGATGGCGAGCGCGATCTTGAGGGTCTTCTTGGGGTCCTGCTGTGCGGCGGGCATGCTGAAAGGCCTCCACTCGGGCGCGAATGCGCCGTGCTGAATCCACGATGTTAGCCGACATCCCGCCGCTGGAAGAGCGCCACGCCCACCGACAGCGCCGCGACGATGAGCAGTGCCGCGTACGCGAGCACCCGGGCCACGTGCGCCGCGGGGATGGGCTGGTTCTGCGTCACCGCGTCGAGAAGCCAGAAATCCTGCATGTTGGGGATCACGGCCCAGGACGCCAGCGCGATCGCGCTCCGGCGGGGCGGGGCGAAGAACGCGAAATCGTCGCGATGGGGAGGACGTTCGTACCGCAGCGCGGGCGAGCCCGCCTTGCGAACCACGATGGACGTGCCCCGCGCCTCCGTCACGACCAGCGCGGGCGAGTCGGCCGAGAGCAGTGGCGGCCCCGCGAGCGTGGCTCCCGCGTACGGGGTGAATCGCTCCACCGCCAGAGGGAAGCCGTTGGGGCTGGGGCCGTAGTAGAAGGCATCGCCGGGCTTGGGCGCGGTGCGCGGGGAGGTTGAGAAGGTGATGGTGTAGGTGTCGCCGGGGTCGGTCCAGCCCGGCGCGTTGGGATTGGCGGGGACCGCGTCGCGCACGATCGCCGCGGGGTACGTGGGGAAGGCGCGGGACCCGACGAAGTGGTTGCTCAGAAGTCCGAGCACGAACACGCCGGCGCAGCACACCATCGTCATGACCTGCCCCAGGCGCGTCGAAACGGCGGTCGCGATCGCCGCGAGCACGAGGATCGCGGAGACGAGCGCGACGCACGCGAGCGCGATCTGCGGCTTGAAGTCCGTCGCGAGCGACTGGACCTCCCATTTCTTCGAGAACAGCAGCACCAGCGCGTACGCGAGCACGGCGAGCGGCGCCATGAGCGTCATGGACGTCTGGGTGAAGTGCCATCCGTAGAAGAAGTTGCACCACGCGGCGATCAGGATCGACCCCAAGACCGCGACGCCCGTCAGCACGATCACGGGCATGTCGAGCACGTCCGAGGCGTTGGACATCACGCCGTGGCGAAGGCCCATCATCAGGAAGACGAGCAGGATCGCCAGCGCCACCAGCAGCGCGCCCGCGACGCCCAGGTACTTGCCCACGACGACGGAGGCGCGGGCGATGGGCTTGCTCACGACGGTGAGCACCGTCTTGTTGTCGATCTCCTTGGAGAGGACGGCCGTCGCGATGAACGCGGCGAGCAGCCCCGCGGAGACGAAGACGTTGGACAGCCCCAGGTCCAGGAGCAGCTTGTTGTCCCCCGACACTTCCCCCGACTCGGTGAGGCCCATGGCAAAGCCGGTGCCCCACGTCGCCAGGAGCTGGCACAGGCCCGAGAGCATGACAATGACAAAGAAGATCGGCTGACGAAGGCTCTCGATCAGGGCGGTGCGAGCGATGGGAAGGAGCTGGGAGAACATGAGGGGGGCGAGTCAGGGTCGTGTGAGGGGAGCGTCGTGCAGGAACCTGCGCGTCGCGACGAACATACGCGGACGCGATGCGTAGATCAACGGGCCGCGGTTCTCGCGGAGCGCCGATGCCCACGCGCCCGGGGCGTGGTGGACAGACGGCGTGCGATGGGTCACAATACGGGCCCTTCGCGGGGCGGGTTCGAGGTGGAGGTCGCGGCGTCGTTCGGCGGCGCGATCGGTGGATCAGTGGACGCCCGCACTCGCGGGTCGCGCGGAACGACGCATGAGAGCCGATCACGTGAGCTACAGACGCGCGGCGGGCATGGGCCTGCTGGGCATGGGCGTGCAGGGGGCCCTGGGGCTCGCGTTCCTGCTGTACTCAATCTATTTCCGGGACACGGCGGCGACGACCGCGTCGCTGTTCATGCTGCTGGGCGTGCCCGTGTGGCTCGTGCTGTCGATCGTGTTCGACCAGCACCGGCGAGAGCGGCTCGAGGCCGCCGAGGCCGAGGCCTTCGCCGCCAGCGACGCCGCCGGTTCTTCGGTGTTCGAGTCCCAGGCGGGCGAGCTGCGTGTCGCCGAGCGCCGCCTGAAGTTCCTGCACAGGTGGCTCGTGCCCGTCGCGAGCGTGCTCGTGGGAGGAACGCTGATCGCCGCGGGCGTCGTGCGGTTCCTTGCGCTCGTCCCGGCCCAGGCGGTGAAGGACGCGAGCAAAGCGGACCAGGCCGTCCGGACCTGGCTCGACGCGGTCGAGAAGTACCAGGTCGTGCAGCAGCGCGGGTGGCCCATGGCGCTTGGGCTGGGCGCGGCGTTCATCGGCTTCGTCTTTGCCCGGTACGTCGCGGTCATGGCCCGCCAGAAGGCGTGGGCGAATCTGCGCGCCGGCGCGGGATTCGCCGTGGGCTCGGCGTTGATGGGACTCTCGATCGCCGTCGGCCATCTGGTGGACATCACGGGCCCGGACGTGGTGCTGCGCTGGCTCATCGCGGTCTTCCCGGCGATGCTCGTCCTGCTGGGCGTGGAGACGCTGCTGAACCTGGTGCTGGACGCGTACCGCCCCCGCCAGGCGGGTGAGTACCCACGCCCGGCGTTCGAGTCGCGACTGCTCGGGTTCATCGCCGCGCCCGACCAGCTCGCCGCGAGCATCGGCGAGGCGATCAACTACCAGTTCGGGTACGACGTCGCGGGCAGCTGGGTGTACCGCCTGTTGTCGCGGGTTCTGCTGCGTGTGCTGGTTCCCGTGGCGCTGCTGGTGCTGTGGGGCATCTCCTCGCTGGCGGTCATCCGCCCACACCAGAAGGGGATGGTGCTCACGGGCGGGCGCTTCTCCCGGGTGATCGAGCCCGGGCTCCACCTGAAGTGGCCCTGGCCCTTCGAGACGGTCGAGATCCCCGAGTACGTCGTGCGGGACGCCAAGGGCGACATCGAGTTCGAGACGCGCACCGTCACCGGCGTGCGCACGGTCCACATCGGCAGCCTGCCCCCGCAGGAGGGCAAGCCCGTTCTCTGGACCAACGAGCACGCGCAGGAGGAGGTCTTCTTCCTCGTCCAGCCCGTGTCGATCGGGCAGGCGGGGGGCGCGGACGCGACGAGCTTCGGGCTGGCGCAGATCGCGATCGAGGTGCCCGTGCACTACGCGATCGACGATGTCGAGGCCTACGAGCTGCTGGGCCCTCCGCAGATGCGCGATTCGCTCCTGCGGGCCATCGCCCAGCGGGCCCTCATGCAGTTCGCCTCCACGCAGTCGGTGGGTGACCTCCTCTCCGAGCGGCGCAAGGCGATCTCGGAGGAGATCCGCAAGCGGATCGAGAGCGCGTTCGTCGCGGCCAACCCCAAGCACAACGGCGAGCCCGTGGTGCGCGTGCTGCAGGCTGGCGTGTCGGGCGTGCACCCGCCCAAGGACGCGTCGGTCGCGTTCGAGGGCGTCGTTGTCGCCGAGCAGAAGTACCACGCACGCACCAAGAATGCCGAGGCGTCGGCGGGCGAGACGCTCTCACGCGCCGCGGGCAGCCCCGAGCAGGCGCAGCGCGTGATCGGCGAACTCAACACCCTCGACGCGATCCCCGCGATGATCGACGGAAAGCCGAACCCGGCGCACACGGCCCAGCGCGAGAAGGTGCGTGCGGCCCTGCGCGAGTCGGGCGGCGAGGTGTCGTCCGTGCTCGCCCGGGCCAGCGCCGAGCGCTGGGACCGTCACATGGACGAGCGGACCCGCCTGTCGGCGTACCAGGGGCGTCTGAGCACGTACCGCGCGTCGCCCGCGCTGTTCAAGGTGGGTCTCTATTTCGACGCGCTGCTCGAGGCGATGGGCGAGGGGCGCGTCTTCATCTTCGACAAGTCGATCCCGCTGGAAGTGCAGTCGGACAACACGGACCGCGAGACCTCGGCGCTGGACGTGCTCTCGAGCCAGGACAAGTAGACGCAGCAGCCCGCATCCCGCGGGCAGGAGTGGACCGGTGCGCAGAACGTTGATGCTGTTGGTGGCGGGGGTGTTCGTGCTGGCGCTGCTGGCGCGCGCGATGACCTACACCGTCCGGTTCACGGAGGCCGCGGTGCTCACCACGTTCGGCAGCGCCGACGCGGGCTCGGCGCGCAGCGAGCCCGGGCTGAAGTTCAAGTGGCCCGACCCGATCCAGAGCGTGACCAAGTACGACACGCGGACGCGCTTCCTCCAGCTGCGCTCCGAGACGCAGCAGACCGCCGACTCGCGCCTGCTCGCGGTCGAGGCGTTCGCCACCTGGCGCGTCTCGGACCCGCTCACGTTCTTCAAGAAGTTCTCCAGCGCCGGCGCCTCGGCCGCGGACCACTACCGGCGCGCCGAGAAGATCCTCACCGACGGCCTCCGCGCCTCGATGGGCGAGGTCAGCAAGTACCGCATGGGCGATCTCTTTACGCCCGACGCGAGCGGGTCCAAGCTCGCGGACCTGGAGACGGGCATGCTCGCGGCCCTCAAGCGCAGCGGCGATCAGGGCGGGGACCTCGCCGGCTGGGGCATCGAGGTGACGGGCGTGGGGATCAACCGCATCGTGCTGCCCGAGGACACGAACAAGGAAGTCGTGAACAGCATGAAGGCGGACCGCTCCCGCCTCATCAAGAACCTCGAGAGCCGGGGCGAGGCCGACGAGAAGCGCATCACGAGCACCGCCGCCGCCAACGCGCGGCGCATCGAGAACTTCGCGCGTGAGTACGCCGAGGAGATCCGGCGCAAGGGCAACCTCGAGGCGGCGCAGTACACCGCCCAGATGAACGAGGCGCCCGAGCTGGCGATCCTCCTCAAGAACGCGGAGTTCATCCGCTCCGTGCTCACCAAGCGCACGATGTGGGTGCTCGACTCGGGCATGCCCGGCTTCGAGTTCTTCTCCGCCAAGGCGGCGAGCGACGCCGCCAAGGGCAAGGTGCCCGGGGCGGAGCGCCTCATGAGCGGCGATCTTGGCGCCGATGCGCTCAACAAGAAGACCGGCAGCGTGGACGCGAAGGATGCCAACGGCGCGCCCCGTGCGGAGGGCGGGCAATGAGCCAGACCCCGGGCCAAGACCCTGCGGGCGGCATCGATCCCGCGCGTTCGGCCCCGCGCCGATCCGCGTCGGTGACGCTGCGCCAGGGCGGCGCAATCGACCAGAGCGACGGGCTCGATCCCGCGAACCAGTCGCTCGCCGAGGCGCTCACGCTCGTCTCGCGCGTGCTCAACCTCTCGATGCTGGTGCTCGCGGTGGTGTTCGTGCTCAGCGGGCTCACGTCGATCAAGGCCAACGAGGTGGGCATCCGACTGCTCTTCGGCCGCATGACGGGCGATCGCCTCCCGCCGGGCTTCCAGTTCAGCTACCCGTACCCACTGGGCGAGATGGAGCGTGTGGACACGGGGCTCGTGACGCTGGAGCTGAACTCGACGTTCTGGCCGCAGCTCTCCGACCCCGAGAAGGGGCGGACGATCCAGGAGCTGGTGAACGGGTCGGCGCGTCCGCTCCGCCCGGGTGATGACGGTTCGAACATCACCGGCGACCAGAACATCGCCCACACCAAGTGGCAGGTGGTCTACCAGCGCGAGGACCCGGGCGAGTTCGTGCGGACGATCCTGCGCACCGACGAGCAGAAGATCGTTGGCGCGGCCGTGGAGCGGGGCGTGGTGCACGCGCTGGCGCACGTGAAGATCGACGACCTGCTCCGCCCGACCGAGGAGTCGCAGCGCACGCGCGGGGCCGAGGGGTCCATCGAGGCCCGGGCCCGGGACGCGGCGCAGAAGTTCCTCGATCGCGTGCACTCGGGCATCCGCATCACGTCGCTGAAGATGCAGGAGAAGATCCCGCCGCTCGCGGCGTACAACGACTTCGCGGGCGTGCAGAGCGCCGAGCAGAAGCGCCTGGCGAAGAAGGCCGAGGCCGAGGCGAGCGCGAGCAACGAGCTCAACAAGGTCGCGGGCGAGGCGAGCGCGGCGCTCATCGAGCAGATCGACGCCTACGAGAACGCGATCGCGGCTGGCGACGTGCCGGCGCAGACGATCGTGTTCGAGTCCATCCGCTCGCTGCTGGACGGCAAGCCCACGCAGGTCGGGGGCAGGACGATCAACCCGAGCGTGTCGGGCAGCGTGGCCCAGACGCTCAACGACGCGCGCGAGTACAGCTCGAGCGTGGTGAGCCGCAAGCGGGCCGAGCTCGCCGCGTTCCAGTCCAAGCTCGCGCAGTTCCGCACGAACCCCGCGGTCGTGGTGCAGCGGGAGTGGGCCGACGCGATGTCGGACTTCCTCAAGCGTGACAACGTGGAGATCCAGTCGCTGCCGCTGGGCGTGAAGTGGTACCGCCTGATGATCAACCGCGACCCCGTGCTGGCGAAGAAGCTCGAGCAGGCGCGCAAGGAACGCGAGGCGAAGGACGCGGACAAGCGCCGAGCCCAAGAGCTCGAGCAAAACAAGTACCGGACGAGCACCGAAGGTCCCATGAAGACCAACTGACGGGAGCGCGATGGCGAGCGGCACGACGAGCACGGGCGCAGCGGGGGGGCGGGACGGCACGCCGGTGGTCGCGTGCCAGTCGCTCACCAAGGTCTTCAAGGACTTCTGGATGCGCGATCGCGCCCGCGCGGTCGACGGCGTCTCGTTCGAGATCCGCCCGCACGAGATCTTCGGGCTGCTCGGGCCCAACGGCTCGGGCAAGAGCACGACGATCAAGATGATCCTGGGGCTGCTCAAGGTTACCACGGGGCGCCTTGCGGTCTTTGGCAAGCCGCCCTCGGACGTGGAGATCAAGCGGCGCATCGGGTACCTGCCCGAGGAGAGCTACCTCTACCCGTTCCTCAACGCACGCGAGACGCTCGACTACTACGCCAAGCTCTTCCAGCTCGACCACCGCACGCGCGAGCGCCGCGTCGATGAGCTCCTGGACATGGTCGGGCTCACGGGCGCGCAGTTCCGCCCGGTCCGCGAGTACTCCAAGGGCATGCAGCGGCGCATCGGCATCGCCCAGGCGCTCATCAACGACCCAGACTTCCTGATCCTCGATGAGCCCACGACGGGGCTCGATCCCATCGGCACGCGCCAGATCAAGGACCTCATCATCCACCTCGGGCGGCGCGGCAAGACGGTGCTCCTCTCGAGCCACCTCCTGGCAGACGTTGAGGAGTGCGTGGATCGGATGGTGATCCTGTACGGCGGCAAGATCCGTGCCGAGGGCACCTGCGAGCAGCTCCTCGAGAGCCAGGATCGCACGACCCTCGAGACCGACGCGCTCGACGAGGCGACGCTCGCGGGCGTGGACTCGTACATCCGCTCACGCACCGGCGGGAACAAGTCCGTCCGGCGCGTCACGCGCCCGCGGCAGACGCTCGAGGCCCTCTTCCTCGACATCGTCGAGCGCGCCCGCGCCGAGAACCTCGCGACCAGCGGCGCCCAGCACGGGGGCGCAACCGCGTCGTTCCTCGCGGAGGGAGATGAGGGCGGACGCCTGATCGAGAGCCTCGTCAACACAAAGGACGAGGCGACCGTGGCGCCCACCGCCCCGCCGGTGCCGCGCCCGCCCGCGCCCGGCGAGTCGATCATCGATCGCCTGGTGAATGCCGAGCCCGCTCCGGCGAGCGAGAGGGCGTCCCCCACGCCGCCCCCCGCCCCGGCGAAGATCGACACCGCGGAGGTCGACCAGTCCGTGATCGGCAAGCTGCTGGGCGGTGATGAGAGTGGTGGGGAGGCGCGACGGTGAACCTTCGCGACTGGCTCGCCCGCCTCGATCGCGTGCAACGCGGGCGCGTGTTCAAGATCATCGCCTCGATCGTCGTGGTGGCGCTGGCGGTCGCGGCCTATGGCACTTATGTGGTCCGCGTCACCGCGCCCACCGGCGAGGCCCCCACCAGCGTGCCCGCGGCGACGGGCGCCGATCCCAAGGACGAAGAGTCGATCCAGCGCCGGCGCGTAGAGAGCGCTCTGGCGGACATGCAGCGGCTCGCAGGCGAGGTCGTCGCCGCCCGCGCGAGCCCGGCGAACGTGGGCGTCGCGGCGGCCATCGGCGCCGCCATCGCGCTGGTCGTCATCTGGCTCGGGCTCGGGCTCACGTACCTGGCGCTGGCGCTCGCGGCGGCGGCGATCGCCTGGCCCATGCAGTTGCGGTTCATCGGGTGGACGAGCGCCTCAACGATCCTGCTCGGCTCGATCGCGCTCACGGCGTCGTTCACCGCGCTCATGCAGGTGCTCCGCATCGCGTTCTCCGGGCCCGGCGCGGTGAGCGCGATCGCACGCAACGTGCTCGCCGAGGCCGTGCGCATGCGTGTCTCGCTGGTGTTCATCGTGCTGCTCATCCTCGGGCTCGCGACGCTCCCGCTGCTGCTCGACCCGGAGAACCCCCTGCGGTACCGCGTGCAGAGCTTCCTGCAGTTCTCCGTTGGCGGGTCGTTCTGGCTCGTGGCGATCCTCACGCTCTTTCTCTCCGTGGGCACCGTCGCCTTCGAGCAGCGGGATCGCCAGATCTGGCAAACGATGACCAAGCCCGTCTCGCCGTGGCGCTACGTGCTGGGCAAGTGGACGGGCGTGGTGGGCGTGAACGCGGTGCTGCTCGCGGTGTGCCTGGCGGGCGTGTTCATGTTCACGGAGTATCTGCGGCGCCAGCCCGCCGAGGGCGAGCTGCGCCGCGAGACCGCCGCAACCCAGGCGGACCTGCCCCTCACGCAGGACCGGTGGGTGCTCGAGACGCAGATCCTCACGGCACGCACGACGCGCCAGCCCGACGACGACGTCGCCCAGAACAGCCCGGCGTTCGACCAGCTCGTGCAGCGCTACATCGAGAACGGGCGCCTCTCGAACCCCGAGTACGCGACGACCGCGTCCGCCATCGAGAAGATCCGCGCGGACCTCTTCAAGCAGGTCCAGTCCGTGCGGCGCACCGCCGCCCCCGGCGGCAACGTCTCGTTCCGATTCTCGAACCTGGGCGAGGCCCGGGCCCGCGGGCTCCCGCTCACGCTGCGGTACAAGCTCAACTCGGGCAGCAACCGCCCCGACGAGATCCTCAAGGTCACGTTCCTCTTCCAGAACGTTCGCATCTCCGACGAGCGCGTGGTGCCGGGCATCGCGCAGACGCTCACCCTGCCCGCTGCGCTCGTGAACGACGACGGCTCCGCCGAGCTCATCGCGTTCAACGGCGTGCTCGTGCGGACGGGCGAGGCCGGGGACCAGATCGGGGTCGCGCCCAACACGGACTCGATGAACTTCGACCTGGGCGACGGGCTCGAGCTCTCGTATCCCGCCGGCTCGTTCGCGATGAACCTCGTCCGCGTGGGGCTCGTGCTGTGGGTCAAGCTGGCGTTCCTCGCCATGCTCGGGTGCTGCGCCGCGACGTTCCTGAGTTTCCCCGTGGCGTGCATGGTCGCGTTCGCGGCGTTCCTCGCGGGCGAGGGCGCGGGATTCCTGTCCACCGCGCTGGACTCCTTCGACGCCCTCGACCCCGTCACGAACAAGATCGACTGGTGGAAGGTCCCCGTTCGCGCCCTGGGGCTCGCGGTGGCGTGGATGTTCGGCACCTACAGCGAGCTCAAGCCCACCGTCAAGCTCGTGGACGGGCGCCTGCTGGGATGGGGCACCGTGTCCTATGGCACGCTCGTGCTGTGCGCGTGGGTGGGGGCGCTCTTCGCGATCGCGAGCACGGTGTTCCGCCGGCGTGAGCTGGCGACGTACTCGGGGCACTAGACCAGCAGCACCAGGAGAGGACCGCCCGCGGCCGCAGACCCATGAGCAGAGACGCACGAGTCCAACTCATCGCGCTCTTCATCGCCGCCCTGGCGCTCGCCGGCGCGGGCGTGCTGTCGGTCGACATCGCCGCCTCGCAGGGACGCCACAAGCTCGTGTACACGACGACGGCGACCCAGGACCGCAACGACCCGGCCGTGGCGATGGGCATCGCGATGGGCGCCTTCCGCGGGCTCTTCGTCAACTTCCTCTGGATCCGCGCCAACCAGATGAAGGAGGACGGTCGGTACTACGAGGCGGTGGACCTGGCACGGGCGATCACGCAGCTCCAGCCGCACTTCCCCCACGTGTGGGTCTTCCACGCGTGGAACCTCGCGTACAACATCAGCGTCAACACGCAGACCAACCGCGAGCGCTGGCGCTGGGTGAACGCGGGGGTGGACCTCCTGCGCACGCAGGCGATCCCCGCGAACCCCAACGACACCTACATTCACAAGGAACTCGCCTGGCTCTTCCTGCACAAGATCGGCGGGTACTCCGACGACGCGAACCTCTACTACAAGCGCCAGCTCGCCGCGGAGTGGACGTTCGCCCTGGGCCCGCCTCCCCCTCCCGATCCCAAGGACCGCTCGCTCGAGGGCGCGATCAACAAGTACGTCGAGTGGCTGCGCCCCGTCGCCGAAGCGCCCGAGACGCTCGACGACGTGCTCGCCTCATCCCCCGAGGCCGGGCGCCTGGTGGAGCGCGTACGGAGCGAGCTGGGCGTGGAGCCCGACTGGAAGCTCCTGCACAACGCCACCACGATGGGCGCGGTGCTCAAGTCCGGGCTCGCCACCGAGTTCGAGCGCACGTTCGATGATCGTCGCCAGAAGCTCGCGACGCTCATGCGCGATCCCTCGCTCGCCAAGGCCTGGCCCGTGCTCATGGCGCACCTGCGCAAGCGCCTCATCGTCGATCGCTACAAGATGGACCCGACGCTGATGATCCGGTACACGAAGGAGTTCGGCCCGCTCGACTGGCGGCACTTCGGCGCGCACGCCCTGTACTGGGCCAAGACGGGCGTGGACGCCGGGATGGTCCGCTTCAACAAGCAGAACAAGACCGACTACGACTTCGTGAACTCCGGGCGCATGGTCGTGCACGCGCTGCAGGAGCTCTGGCGCACCGGCGACCTGTACTTCGACTTCCTGGGCTTCGTCCGCAACCCCGAGGACGAGCGGACGTTCTACCGCGCGTCGCCCAACGTGCACTTCATCGAGACCTACGGGCGGTTCCTCAACGATCACATCGACGCGATGTACAAGGACCCGGAGGTCGCCTCGGTCAACAAGTTCGAGAACCCCAAGCAGCGGGCCTTCACGCTCTACGCCTCGGGCTACGAGAACTTCCGCAAGGACGCGATCCGCTTCCTCTTCCGCCGGGGCGAGATCGCCCGCGCCGAGAAGATGCGCGACGACCTGCGCGTCTGGCCGCACCACAACATCAACGACCCGGACCGGGCGTACCTCTTCTCGCTCCCGCTGCCCGAGTTCATCGAGAAGGAGCTCGAGAACGAGCTGAGCCGCCCCAGCGTGGCCCGCGAGGAGATCGTCGGCTCGCTCCAGAGCGCGTTCATCAACGGGCTCATCGCGGGCGACACGAAGCTGTTCGACGAGCAGATGCGCTACGCCGCGTCCGTGCACAAGTACTACTACTCCCGCCAGATCGTGCGGACGCAGCTGGACCAGACCGGCGGGCGCATGGGCATGGTGGATCGCAGCTTCCCGGTGGTCGCGGGCACGGAGTTCGCCGCGCTGGCGATGGTGCTGGACCTGGACAGCGCCGAGACGATGTACGACGCCGCGCCCCCCGACCTGAAGAAGTGGGCCTACGACCTGCTCGCCGAGCGGTACAAGACTGGGCTGGACGAGATGTCCGCGAACGCGAAGAAGGAAGGGCGCACGCTCAAGAGCTTCTCGGAGCGCTTCATCGAGCCCCCGGGCATGGACGAGCAGCGCAGGACGGTGGAGCAGCTACGCCGCGAGCGGAACCAGGCCGCGCCGAGCATCGAGGCGAAGTGAGCGTGCGGGCCAGCGTCACGAGCCCGCGCGGATAGCCGAACGCGAGGTAGACTCGGGTCGATCGAGCGGGCTCAGCCTTTGGCCGCCTCGTACACCCGCGCCGGCACGCGACGCAGATCGCGGATCAGGCGCACCTTCTCCATGGCCCACAGCACGTAGTAGGTCAGGTCGATCTCCCACCAGTAGAAGCCCTGGCGGGCCGCGCCCGGGTAGTGGTGGTGGTTGTTGTGCCATCCCTCGCCCAGTGTGATGAGCGCGAGCCAGAAGTTGTTGCGCGAGTCGTCGTTGGTCTTGAAGCGTCGCCGTCCCCACGTGTGCGCCAGCGAGTTGATCGTGAACGTCCCGTGGTAGAGGAGCACGGACGAGATTCCAAACGCCCAGACGAACATCTGCCACGGGCCCGTGCCCAGGGCCGGCGCGCGCTGCTGCAGCAGCCACCCTAGCCCGAGGGTGAAAAGCGCCAGCGCCAGCACGCCCAGCAGATGGAACCGATCGATGAATCGCAGCTCGGGGTACTTCAGGAGGTCCGGCACGGCCTTGGCGTTCGTCCCCATGCCCTTCTCCGTGACGAACCAGAGCATGTGCGAGTGCTCCAGCCCGTGCTGCACGGGGCTGTGCAGGTCCGGCGGCTCGTCGGAATGGCGGTGATGGTCGCGGTGGTGCGCGGCCCACCAGATCGGCCCGCGCTGGGCGCACGTCGTGCCCAGGAACGCCGCGACGCCCTGCACGAGGCGCGACGTGCTGAACGTGCGGTGCGAGAAATACCGGTGGTAGAACCCCGTGATGAGGAACATCCGTGCGACGTAGAGCGCCAGGCAGGCCCCCAGCGCGACCCACGAGAAGCCGACGAGGAACACGCCCAGCGCGATGATGTGGAACGAGATGAAGGGGATCGCGCGGACCAGCGACACGCGTCCGCCGCCGTTGTGCACGTCGTCGTGCGGCAGGAGCCGATGGTGCGGGCGGGCTTCGAGTGCGGAAGGGGGGAGCGCGTCCGTGCGTGGGGTGGTCATCAGCGTTGTCCTGCACCGAGGGCCAGGGCCCGAGTGTAGCGGAGAACGCCCTCGGGCGGGATACCGTACCCCGCGCGGGCGCTCGCACCCAAGTGAGACGCTCGTCCGTTGAAGGGAGTCGCCGTGGCCAAGGGTCAGTTCCTCAGCGCGTACCAGAAGGGCATCGTGCGCAGGTACTACGCGCACCTGGACACGCTGGCTCTGCAGAAACTCGCCGAAGCCGTGAGCGAGCTGTACCTGACGAGCGACCCCAAGAAGGCCGCTCGCCTTTGGGATGGTGTGGGCAAGGCGCTTCCCAAGGTGCTCGACGACGCCCCGGCGATCGAGCGCATCATGGGCAAGAAGGACGTGAAGGAGCTCGCCGAGGTCGTGAATGAGCTCTCGGGCCCGAAGGGGCGGGGGCGATAGGCGCAGCGCCTTCAGGTCACGCGCCGTCCGCCAAATCGCGGACCACGTGCTCAAGGCCCGAGACCACACGCGCCATGCGTTCGAAGTCCATCTTGTCGGGCGTGTCGCTCTTCTGGTGGTAATGGACGTACCGGAACGGCGCGGTGTCCGTGACCATGAGCGCCGGGTACCCCAACTGCCAGAAGGACCAGTGGTCCGACGCGCCCACGCCGGGGATGATCGCCGGCAGCGCCGCGCCGATGCTGGGAAAGGGCGTGGTCCTTCGGAACTCGCCCACGCACCTGCGGACGAGCCCCGCGGACTCACCCATGCCCAGGAACGCGATGAAGTTCCCCCGCGTGGGGTAGGCAAGCCCGATCGCCCGCAGCGGGTACTTCTGCGAGCCCCGCTCGTCGAGGTAGCACCCGATCGTCTCGGGCGTGAGCATCGCGACGATGTTCTCGTTCCGCGCCTTGCACGCGCGGGCGTAGACCAGACTCCCCATCGCCTCGGTCCAGAAAAAGGGAGGCTCCTCGTTCACGAAGAGCGCGAAGCGGAGCGTGCGCCGAGGTGTCGTGCCCGCGAATCGTCGCGCGAGCGCCAGAACCGCGGCGACTCCCGAGCCGTTGTCGTTGGCCGCGGGGCACCCGCCGACCGCGTCGTAGTGCGCCCCGATGATCACGATCTCCTCGGGCCTCTCCCGCCCCGGAATCTCCGCGTCGAGATTCGCGCACGACACGCCCGCGATGTCGCACGCCTGCCGGCGAACCGCGTACCCCGTGCGCGCGAGCTGCTGCCCGAGCCAGATCTCCGCCTCCTGCAGCAGGTGCGGGTGGAGCACGTTGCGCTCGCCGATCGACAGGGCAAGATGCTCCACGTCGGTGCGAAGCTCCATCGCCAGCGCGATCTGAGCGGGCGTCGCGGGAGAAAGAGGGCCCTTGTGCGATCGCCCGGGCATGCGCAGCGCGATGCGTGCGGACGGCGCTCGCGCGACGAGCCCCCGCAGCATCACGCCCAGCGGCGTCTGGAACGGAGCGCGGCTGGCCCGCGGCACGGCTCAGGATCCCTTGTTGGCGGGTGCCGCGTGCAGCGCCCGGCGCAGCTCGGCGAACGTGTTCGCCGCGGGCTTGGGCGCGCCCTGATCGTTGAGGAGCCCGCCGAAGGGCATCTCCGCCCCGCCCGCGCCCAGCGGGTTGCCCGCCGCCTGGGCCGGAGGCAGGTCGTACAGGTCCTGCCAGCAGACGCTCGAGACGTACGGCTTGCTCGCGCAGATGCGCACGACCTCGCGCAGCCACGACTGCTGCGCCGCGGCGCTCCAGGGCTGGCGCCAGTATCCGGGGTCCTCGGGCGGTGCGGGCGGCGTCGATCCGCGCTGCGGTGGAGGCACGGGAGTGATCGCCTGGCTCGGCGCGCCCACCGCCGTCACGCACAGCGGCTTGTCCACCTCGGCGTAACGATCGAGCAGGTCCGACAGGGACATCAGGTCGCGCGTGCTCCTCCCGCCCGAGGCCGGAAGCGGGTGCCCCATCTGCACGCGGATCGCAAGCGCATCGATCGCGATGCCCGCCTGCTGGATCATGTCCGCGTAGAGGCGCGGCGGCATCGCCCGCTTGTTCCCGGCGACGTACTCGCCCCACGGACGCGCGATCTCGACCTGCACCTTCGCCGTCGGCTGCAACTTGCGGACGAGCAGCGCGCAGATCCGCGTCAGGTCCATCATCCGCTCGAGCGTCATCGCGAAGCTCTCGTTCACGTGCAGCCCGGAGCAGACCGTCCAGCGGGTCACCGTCTTGCGGTAGCGCGTCACCAGCGCCTTGACGTGCTCGTACACCAGTTCGCGCAGCGTCTCGTAGTCGTGCTCCCAGATGTAGAGCCACTCGGGCACGCACAGCTCGCGGAAATCGATGAGCGGGCCGGCGTGCACGGGGATCTTCGCCGTCCGCACCGCC
Organism: uncultured Phycisphaeraceae bacterium; assembly: GCA_964399625.1. Lineage (GTDB taxonomy): Bacteria > Planctomycetota > Phycisphaerae > Phycisphaerales > UBA1924 > CAYNSB01. Next base: position 48,175 of record CAYNSB010000013.1, on the reverse strand, counting down.
CACTCGATCCACTTGTCCGTCTTGGCGAAGGCGTACTTGCCCTCCGTGGGCTCCATGTCCACCCAGCGCATGGGCATTGTCACGAAGTCGCACAGCGATGCCGCGGACTTGGTCAGCACATCTGCGAAAGCAGCAGGATTGACCGCGACGCCCATTGCTGCTGGGCGCGGGAGCACGATCCCCACGCCGTCCGGGGGCTTGGCGGCGCCCTCGGGCAGGATGCGATCGGCGCCCACGGTGTCGATCTTCTCGATCCGTTCCGTCGCTTCCTTGAACGCCGAACCGTCGGCCCGCGCGCGCAGCTGGCGCTCCGCCTGCAGCAGCGTGAGGCGCTCGCTCGCGTCGATCGACAGCGCCAGGGCCCGGCGGGCCGCCGCGTCCGCCGCGCGAAGGGATTCCTCGTCGGGGCCGCTCGGCCCGCGATGGCACATCGCGACCAGGGCCCGCGTGAACTCGCCGCGGGCCTGCTCGAACTCCGCCATGCCCGGCGAGTCGCTCGCCAGATCGAACATCGCCCATTGCTCGAGCTTGTTGAGCACCAGCATGATCCGATGCCGGGCCAGCTCCAGGCTTAGCAGGTAGGGCTCGGCACGGTCCGGCAGCAGGCACGTCCGCAGGGTCAGCACGCCCAGGGGCTGGGACGCGGGGCCTTGCCCGGGCGCGCCCACGGGGAACTGGACCTGCAGCGCGGCGGATTCGCTGTTGGGGCGCTCGATCCGCACGACGCCCGCCTCGAGCGTCAGCGACGCCTGGATCGGGTTGTCATCGGGACCGAGGCAGCACGCGTGGCGCAGCGACAGCGGAGAAGAGGTGCCGGGCGGATCCAGGACAGAGAAGCTGAGCATTCGGCCGGGCGACCTCCGAGCGAGCGGATCGGAAGCACGCGGCGCCTCGCCCTCTGGGCCGGGGCGCCCTCGCGCAGGAGGGGAGTCTAGGTCGCGGAACGCGGGGCTTGGCGCGGAGCGCGGCGAGCGTGCCGCCAACACCCCGTGCCGTCCCGGCGGGTCGGGGGTTGTACGATCGATCCATGCCGGTAGCTTCACGCGCGTCTGATTCGGATTCCCCCGCGGCCACTTCCGCCGTCGTCGCCACGGAACTCAACCTCCCCAACCGACGCCAGGGGAAGGTTCGTGACGTGTACGACCTGCCCCCACGGGACGGCGAACCGCCGCGCTCGCTGCTGGTCGCGACGGACCGCGTCTCGGCGTTCGATGTTGTCATGCCCACGCCCATCCCGGGAAAGGGGAAGCTCCTCACCGAGATCTCCACGTTCTGGTTCCAGTTCATCGCCAAGCGGGGCCTCTGCCGGACGCACCTGATCTCCACCGACGCAGGGCAGATTCCCGATGTTGCCTTTGCCTCCGGGCGTGGCACGCCGCGAAAGGACCTGTTCGGTCGCGTCACCATCGCGACCCGCTGCAGCGTCATCCCCATCGAATGCGTTGTCCGTGGCTACCTGGAAGGATCGGGCTGGAAGGACTACCTCCAGACGGGCACGGTGTGCGGCGTGAAGCTGCCCGCGGGCCTCCGCCAGTGCGATCGCCTCCCCGAGCCCATCTTCACCCCCGCGACCAAGGCCCAGCAAGGCGCGCACGACGAGAACATCGCCTTCGATCGCGCCGGGCAACTCGTCGGGCGAGGGCTCATGGAGCATCTGCGTGAGGCGAGCCTGTCGATCTACCGCGCCGCCAGCGAGCACGCCCGATCCCGCGGCATCATCATTGCCGACACGAAGTTCGAGTTCGGCGTGCCGGTCCACACGCCCGCCGGCGAGCCCATGCTCATCGACGAGGCCCTGACCCCCGACAGCTCGCGGTTCTGGCCCGTCGAGGGATACAAGCCCGGCCAGCCCCAGCGGAGCTTCGACAAGCAGTACCTGCGTGAGTATCTCCAGGGGCTCGTGGATTCGCTGCAGTGGGCGAAGTCCCCGCCCGGCCCCGATCTGCCCCAGGAAGTCGTCGCCAGGACTCGTGAGAAGTACGCCGAGGCCCGGGATCTTCTGTGCACCTGACGAGCCGGACACACGAGCCAGATTCAGTACAAACACGTGTTTGAAACACGTGATTGCTAGGGCTACTGTGACCGCGTGACGTCGCTCCAGTCGCACGAACACGCCGAAGCACGAACGCGTGAGAGGCTCATCGAGGCCGCCGCCGAGGTTTTCGTGGCGCACGGCTTTCAGAACGCCACGGTCCGCGACATCTGCGCCAAGGCCGGAGCGAACATCGCCGCGGTCAACTACCACTTCCGCGACAAGGAGGGGCTCTATCGCGCGGTCCTGGAGTGGGGGGCCCAGCGTTCGTTCGCCGCGTTCGCGGATCGGGCCGCGAGCTTCCGGCAGGGCCCGCCCGAGCAGCGCCTGCTCGCGTTCATCCGCTCCATGGTCGAGCGCATGCTCACCGATGGTGCCCACGCGACGATCGGCAAGCTCATGGCCCGAGAGATGGCCGAGCCCACCCGCGCTCTGGACGATCTCATCCCGAGGTTCATCAAGCCGCAGCACGACGTGCTCAAGGAGATTGTCGCCGAGATGCTCGGCCCGGGCGCGCGCGAGCGGGATGTGCGCCTCTGCTGCAACTCGATCCTTGGGCAGATCCTGTTCTACAAGCACGCCCGCCCCGTGATCCAGCGCCTGATCCCCGAGCAGGGGTACGACGCCGGGGCGATCGAAGAGATCATCGAGAACATTTCGAGTTTCTCCCGCGCCGGCATCGAGAGCCGCCGGCGCACGATCGGAGGCAGCCCGTGAATTTCGTCGCGCTCCGCATGCTCATGGGCGATCGGGTGAAGTACCTGAGCATCATCATCGGCATCACCATCGCGTCGTTCCTGATGACGCAGCAGATGTCCATCTTCTGCGGGATCATGTCGCGCACGTTCGGGTTCATCCACGACACCGCCCAGCCGGACGTCTGGGTCATGGACCCCAAGGTGCAGTTCATCGACGACGTGAAGCCCCTGCAGGACACGGAGCTCCAGCGGGTGCGCGGGGTCAGCGGCGTGGAGTGGGCGATGCCGCTCTACAAGGGGATCCTGCGGGCCCGGCTGGACGACGGAAACTTCCAGAACTGCAACGTGGTCGGGCTCGACGACGCGACGCTGACGGGCGGCCCGCCCGAGATGGTCGAGGGCACGCTCGAGGGGCTGCGCCAGTCCGAGGGCGTGATCGTGGACATCACGGGGGCCACGGGGCGCCTCGCCAAGCGTCCGCGGGACGCGGAGGGGAACCCGATTCCCGACTCCAAGCCCGAGCCGCTGAAGATCGGCGACACGCTGGAACTGAACGACAAGCGCGCGGTGGTGGTGGGGATCTGCCGGGTCTCGCGCACGTTCCAGAGCCAGCCCGTGGTCTACACGACGTACACGCGAGCGCTGCAGTACGCCCCGCGCGAGCGCAAGCTCCTGTCGTTCGTGATCGCCAAGGCCAAGCCGGGCGTGGACCCCAGGGCGCTGTGCGCCTCGATCAAGGCCCAGACCGGGCTCGAGGCGCTCACCGCGTGGGACTTCTCGTGGAAGACCATCCTGTACTTCATGAAGTACACGGGCATTCCGATCAACTTCGGCATCGCCGTGGTGCTCGCGTTCGTGGTGGGCACGGGCATCTCGGGGCTGCTGTTCTACCAGTTCACGCTCGAGAACCTGCGCCATCTGGGCGCGCTCAAGGCGATGGGCGCGACCAACCGCCAGATCCTGCGGATGATCATGCTCCAGGCGGCGCTGGTGGGCGTCGTCGGGTACGGGCTGGGCGTGGGGCTCGCGTCGCGGTTCGATGCCGTCAGCAAGCACAGCGAATTGGCGTTCCGCCTGCTCTGGCAGACGCTGGTGATCACGGGCGGGGCGGTGGTCGTCATCGCGGTTCTGGCGTCGCTGGTGAGCGTGTGGAAGGTGATGCGACTGGAGCCGGCGATCGTGTTCAAGAGTTGAGCAAAGCCATCCGTGGGGCGAACGCCCCGGGGCGGTTCGGGCGGTGTTTGTGGGTTTGGGCGTGCGAAATCTGCACTGGAGATGAAACCGGCGGCTGGACTTGACGAACACTGCGATGTGTGTTTACAGTGTTAACTGACAGAGCACTGTTATTGGGAACGGCCATGACCTCCACGGATCGACGGGCACGAGAGCAGGCGGCGGTCCGCGAGAAGATCCTCGCGGCGGCGCGCGACCTCTTCGTCCGCCACGGGTACGAGGCCGTGTCCCTCCGGAAGATCGCCGAGGCAATCGAGTACTCGGCGCCGGCGCTCTACACGCATTTCGCCGACAAAGAGGAGATTCTCGTCGAGCTCTGCCGGCAGGACTTCGCCTCGCTCGCGGCGCACTTCAACAAGATCGGACGCGTGCCCGACCCCGTCGCACGCATCTACCAGATCGGTCGCGCGTACATCCGCTTCGCGCACGAGTTCCCGAACCAGTACCGGCTCATGTTCATGACGCCGGACCTGCATCGCGTCGAGCCCCGCCAGGAGGACCTGGACCACAAGGGCGACCCCGACCACGACGCCTTCGCGTTCCTCAAGCGGGCGGTCGAGGAGGCGATGGAGCGCGGCGCGTTCGCCCCAGAGCACAAGGACCCCGAGCTTCTCGCGCAGGTGCTCTGGGCGGGCGTGCACGGCGTGGCGTCGCTGCAGGTCAGCCACGGCGAGTGCCCTTGGATGGATTGGCGGAGCCTCGACCGTCGCTCGCGCACGATGTGCGAGGCGGTCCTGCGCGGGCTGCTCAACGAGCGTGCGAACCGGGAGTTCAGGCCATGATCCGCGTGGCGATCAAGATGCTCCTGGGCGATCGCGCCAAGTACCTTGGCATCGTGTTTGGCGTCACCCTCGCCGCGATGCTCATGTCGCACCAGATCACGATCTTCACGGGGCTCATGGCCCGCACGTGGAGCGTGATCCAGGACCTTCGCGGGGTGCCGTTCATCATCGCCGATCCCGCGACCGAATTCGTGGAGGACATCAAGCCCGTGAGCGACACGGCGCTCTCGCGTATTCGTGGCATCGACGGCATCGACTGGGCCGTGCCCTTCCAGCGCACGCCCATCAAGGTCAAGATGAGCGACGGACGATTCCGCACGTGCGTCATCATGGGCCTGGACGACGCGACGCTGACGGGCGCGCCGCCCCGGATGGTCGCCGGGCGCGTGGAGGACCTTCGCCGCCCCGACAGCGTGGTCATCGACGAGCTCGACGCCGGCAAGCTCCTCTCGGTTCGTGACGCCGACGGGCGGACGCGCGCTCCGGGCGTGGGCGACACCATCGAGATCAACGAGCGCCGCGCCGTGATCGTGGGGCTGAGCCACAACACGCGTCCGTTCATCAGCCAGCCGATCGTCTACACGACGCTCTCGCGAGCGCAGGACTGGGCCCCCCGCGAGCGTCGGACGCTCTCGTTCATCGGGGCCGCGTCCCGCCCGGGCGCGAGCCTGGACGATCTTCGTGCGGCGGTGTCGCGGGAGACGGGGCTCCGCCTCTACACGCGTCGGGAGTTCGGGTTCAAGACCGTGGGGTACTACCTGCGAAACACGGGCATCCCGATCAACTTCGGCGTCACGGTGCTGCTGGGCGTGGTCGTGGGCATCGCCATCAGCGGGCAGACGTTCTATCTCTTCGTGCTGGACAACCTCAAGAACCTCGCCGCCCTCAAGGCGATGGGCGCGAGCAACGCCCGCCTCTTCGGGCTCACGCTGCTTCAGGCCTCGCTCGTGGGCGTGATCGGGTACGGCGTGGGCATCCTGGGCACGCTCACCTTCTTCGAGGCGTTCAAGGGCACCGACCTGGACTTCACGGTGTACTGGCAGATCCTCGCCCTCACCGCGATCGCGATCGGGGTCGTCGTGTTCCTCGCCACGTTCGTCAGCGTCCGACGCGTGCTCGCCATCGAACCCGCAACGGTCTTCCGGGCCTGAGCAAGAGACAAACAGCCATGACCTCTGTCGCAGAATCCTCACGCACCATCACCCCGCCCACCCGGGATCTGGCCGTGTCCTGCCGGGGCGTCACCAAGGTCTACGGATCTGGCGATGCGCAGGTCACCGCTCTGCGCGGCATCGATCTCGAGATCCGCAAGGGCGAGCTCATGATGCTCGTCGGTCCGTCCGGCTGCGGCAAGACGACGCTCATCAGCGTCATCGCCGGCATCCTCGATCGTTCCGGCGGCGAGTGCACCGTCTTCGGGCAGGATTTCGAGGCGATGAGCGGGCGGGCCCGCACCCTCTGGCGCGGTCAGAACGTCGGGTTCGTGTTCCAGGCGTTCAACCTTCTGCCCACGCTCAACGCCGCGGAGAACGTCGCGGTGCCGCTGATGATCCTGGGCGAGGGGCACGCCGCGGCCGTGGGCAAGGGCAAGGAGATGCTCGGGCGCGTGGGGCTGGGCGAGCGCTGGAAAAGCCTGCCGAGCCAGCTCTCGGGCGGGCAGCAGCAGCGTGTCGCGATCGCGCGCGCGCTGCGCCCGCGCCCGCGACGGAGGGTGGGGGACGAGCCCACCAGCGCGCTCGACCACGAGACGGGGCACGTCATCATGCGCCTGCTCAAGAACGTGGCCCTGCAGGAAGAGCGGGCGCTGGTCATCGTGACGCACGACCAGCGGATCTTCGGCTTCGCCGATCGGATCGCCAAGATGGACGACGGCCACGTCGTGAGAATGTACGACGACCCGCAGGAGATGCTCAAGAACTGAGCGGGGCGCAGAGGCCCCGAAAGGAGATGGTCATGTTCGTGCGAAAGTACGTCATCCCGCTGCTGGCGATCGTGGGCGTGGGGCTCGCGGTGCGCGTGGTGCTCAGCTCCGCCAAGCCCGTGATCGCGGCGCCGCCCGTCGCTCCACCCGCCAAGAGCCCGTACTCGAGCCAGATCGCCGGCGCGGGGCTCGTCGAGGCGAGCACGCGCAACATCGCGATCGGGACCAACGTCGCGGGCATCGTGATGAAGGTCCACGTGGAAGCGGGGGACAAGGTCAAGGCGGGCGACCCGCTCTTCACGATCGACGATCGCCAGTACCGCGCGGAGCTGCTGGTGCGTCAGGCGGCGCTGGCGTCGGCCGAGCGCTCCCTGGCGAAGCTGCGTGCCTCGCCGCGCCCCGAGGAGGTGCCGCCGCTGGAGGCCAAACTCGCCGAGAGCGCGTCGCAGCTCGCGGACGCCAAGGACCAGCTCACGCGGATGGAGGCGGTGGAGGATCGGCGAGCCGTGACGGACGAGGACCTCAAGCGTCGCCGCTTCGCGGTGCTCGCGTGGGAGAGCCGTGTCGCCGAGGCCAAGGCCCAGCTCGATCTCGTCAAGGCGGGCGCGTGGAAGGCGGACCTGGACATCGCCCAGGCGCAGGTGGACTCGGCCCGCGCCCAGGTCGAGGCCATCAAGACCGACCTGGATCGCCTCGTCGTCAAGTCCCCCGTCTCGGGTGAGGTGCTTCAGCTGAATGTGCGCCAGGGCGAGTTCGCGCAGGCGGGCCCGCTCGCCACGCCGCTCGTGCTCGTGGGCGACACGGACACGGTCCACATCCGCGTGGACATCGACGAGAACGACGCGTGGAGGTTCCGTCCCGCGGCCAAGGCGACCGCGTCGATGCGCGGCAACAGCGCGCTCAAGACGGACCTCGCGTTCGTCCGTGTCGAGCCGTACGTCATCCCGAAGAAGTCGCTCACGGGCGAGAGCTCCGAGCGTGTGGACACGCGCGTGCTGCAGGTTTTGTACGCCTTCAAGCGCAGCGCGCTCCCCGTGTACGTCGGGCAGCAGATGGACGTGTTCATCGAGGCGCCCTCGCCATCGGAGGCCGGCGCGCCCGGCCCGCAAAGCTCCGGATCCACTCCGCGTTCCTGACATCGGCACACCGCGTGCGAATGATCGATCCACCGACGTAGACCCCAAGGGAGAATGGCGTGAACGTGATGCGAACGAGTCGTGCGGCGGTTGGTGCGGGTGTGCTCGGGCTCCTCGCGGGGCTGCCCGCGTGCAAGGTGGGCCCGGACTACGCCCTGCCCAGGACGGAGACCCCCGAGGCCTGGTCCTCCCCGCTCTCGGGAGGCGAGACGAGCGACTCGGCGGACCTTCGCGCCTGGTGGAGCGTGCTCAACGATCCCGTGCTCGATGGGCTCATCGACCGCGCGCTCGAAGCGAATCTCGACCTCAAGGAGGCCAAGGCCCGAGTGCTCGAAGCCCGCGCCCTGCGCGGCATCAGCGCCGCCGACGAGTTCCCGAGCGTCGATGCCAACGGGCAGTATTCCCGCTCACGCAACAGCGACCGCGGCGTGGGGCAGCGCGCCGGCGGCGCGTCCCAGGACACGGGCGGCATCGATAACTTCCAGGTCGGGTTCGACGCCTCGTGGGAGCTCGATTTCTTCGGTCGCGTCCGCCGAAACGTCGAGGCGAGCGACGCGGGGCTGCAGGGCTCGATCGAGAGCCTCCGCGACGTGCGCGTGACCCTCGTGGCGGACGTGGCCCTCGCGTACACGGACCTGCGATCGTTCCAGCGGCGCGTGGAGATCGCCAAGGACAACGCCAAGTCGCAGCAGGAAACCGTGAGCCTCTCCAAGGCGCGCCTCGACGCCGGGCTGTCCAGCGAGCTCGACCTGGCGCGATCCACGGCGCTGCTGGCGAGCACCCAGGCGTCGATCCCGCCGTTCGAGGCGGGCGTGCGGACGTCCATTTATCGCCTGTCCGTGCTCCTGGGGCAGCAGCCCGGCGCGCTGATGCAGCAGCTGAGCGAGGCCAAGACGATCCCCGTGGCCAGCGCCGCCGTGCCGCTGGGGTTGCCCTCCGATCTGCTCCGCCGGCGCCCGGACGTCCGGCGCGCCGAGCGAGAGCTCGCGCAGCAGACGGCCCTGATCGGCGTCGCGACGGGCGACCTGTTCCCGCGGTTCTCGCTCACCGGCTCGTTCGGCTTCGACAGCCAGCAGGGCGGGCACCTGATCGACATGAACAGCAGGTACTGGTCCATCGGCCCCGCGTTCCGCTGGAACGTGTTCGATGCCGGAAAGATCCGCAACAACATCCGCGCCCAGGAGGCCCGCACTCAGCAGGCGCTCGCCCGCTACGAGCGGCGCGTGCTCGGCGCCTTCGAGGATGTCGAGAGCGCGGCGATCAACTACGCGCGCGAGCAGGAGCGCCTCGCCGCGCTGCGCCGGGGCACGCAGGCCAACCAGCGTGCCGTCGAGCTCTCCAACCAGTTGTACTCGCGCGGGCTCACCGATTTCTTCAGCGTCCTCGATTCCCAGCGTCAGCTCTTCCAGAACCAGGACCTGGAGGTGCAATCCGAAAGGAACGTCGCCGCCAACCTGATCGCGCTCTACAAGGCCTTGGGCGGCGGGTGGGATACACGCGAGCAGGGCGGCACGACCAGCTTCGATCCTCCCGCGGGCTCGGGCACCTCCCCGGCGAAGGATCCGCCGGCCCCTCGCATCGAGCTCCCCGAGGGCCGGACGAATTGAGGGCGTGGCCGGACGGACTTGCGAGTTAGAATCTCCGCATGGCATCGCCCGACTGGCTCTCGGGTCCGGCAAAGTGGGGCGCTGTGGGAGCGCTCGGCGCGGCATCGGTGATCGGTCTCGCCTGGACCATCGCCGCACGCCCGGGCCCGCTGCCGCAGGCCCCGGCGCCGACCACCCTTGTGCACCGCGCTCCGCCCGATCGCGGCGCCCAGGCGCGCCCGATCGCGCCCGCGACGCCGGCCCTTGAGAGCGCCCCGCGCTCCGCGCCGCAGATGCCGACGCCCGCGGACGCGTCGGCGTTCACCAAGCGGATCAACATCAACACGGCGACCGCCGCCGAGCTCGAGCTCCTGCCCGGAATCGGGCCCGCGCTCGCCGCGCGGATTGTCGAGCATCGTGCCACGCACGGGCCGTTCGCCAGTGTGGACCGTCTCGACGATGTCAAGGGCATCGGGCCCAGCAAGCTCGCGAAGGTGCGCCCTCTTGTGCGCGTGGAATAGCCCCGCGTAGCATTGATCGAACCCGATCCCCCGGCGACGACGCCCCGGCCCCGTTGGCCCCGGCGTCGAGCCCGGCGCTGCGCGGAGAGCGCGACACGTGGACCTTCTCGCCTCCATCGCCGCTCTCCGCGGGCTCGACGAGCTCCGCGCGGCGTGCGTGCCGGCGGGGTCGCACACCGTGGTCTCGGGCGCCTCGGGCTCGAGCACCCACATGCTCGCCGGGGCGCTTGCGCGTGCCACGGGGCGGTGCGTCGTGCTCGTGCTGGCCCACCTCGACGACGCCGACGAGGCGCTCGAGGAGCTCGCCCCGTGCGAGGGGCTGGAGGTCGTGCGCCTGCCGGGGCTCGAGGTGCTCCCCGGCGAGACCAATGCCTCGGCCGAACTCTTCGCCGAGCGACTGGCCGCGGTGCGCGCGGTGCTCTCGTGGCACGCCGGCAGCCGTCCGCGCGTTGCGATCTGCCCCGTCCAGGCGTTGATGCAGGGCGTGCCCCGTGTGGACCGGCTCGACGCGCTCTCGCGCGTGCTCGAGCGGGGGCAGCACATCGCGCCGGGCGAGGTCCTTCGCTGGCTCGCCGGCGCCGGGTACACCCGCGTCGATGCCGCGGAGGAGCCGGGCGACTTCGCGCTGCGCGGCGGAATCCTGGACGTCTTCCCCGCCGGCGGCGGGGTGATCGTCGCGGGCGAGAGCGCCGCCACGCCTATCGCCGGGCCCGTTCGCCTCGATTTCTTCGGCGATCAGATCGAGCGGCTCGTGGAGATCGATCCGGACACGATGGGCTCGGGGCGCGAGCTGTCGCGATTGGAGATCGTCGCGGCCACGGGCGCGGGCGAGTCGCAGGCGAGCAGCGATGGAGGCAGCTTCCTCGAGCTGCTCCCGCGCGACGCGATCGCGATCGTCGCCGAGACGATGGAAGTGACGGAGCAAGCGCGGGGCTACTTCGAGCGCGTGACGCACGGATCGGGCGTCTTCGGGCCGCCGGCCGTGTTCAAGGCGCTCAAGGAACGAACGGCGTCGCTGATCGAGGTCAATCAGTTCTCGAGCGGCGCCGCGACCGCGGGCGCGCGGATCGAGCTGGGCGTTGGCGTGCTCCCGCCCTTCGCCGGCGAGCCGTCCGACGCGATGCGGGAGCTCGTCGCGCTCGGGCGCCGCGTCCTGGTGTGCTGCCAGAATCCCGGCGAGCTCCAGCGATTCCAGGAGTTGCTCGTAGAGGCGGTGGGGGAGGAGCGAGCGCGATCGAGCTCGATCGAACCGCGCCTCGCCTACCTGCACCGCGGGTTCCTCGCGGACGCGAACGACGAGCGGGACGCCCTCGCGCTCGTTCCCTACCACGAGCTGCTGCACCGCTACCAGACGCGCCGACGCGCCGTGCGGCTCCGCGGCGGGCGGGCGATGGACACGTTCCTCGACTTCGCTCCGGGAGACTTCGTCGTCCACGCCGAGCACGGCATCGCGCGGTACCTCGGCCTCAAGACGATGAAGCCGCCCAAGCACCGCGAGCCCGCGGGCGGCGTCGATCCCGCGCTCCTGCCCTCGGGCCTGCGCGACGTGGCCCAGGACCGCTCGAAGGTCGAGCCGCAGGAGTACCTCACCCTCGAGTTCGCCGGCAAGGCCAAGCTGCACGTCCCCGCGACGAACATCGACCAGGTCCAGCGGTACATCGGCGGGTTCCGGGGCAAGCCGCAGCTCTCCACGCTCGGCGGGCAGCGCTGGAAGAGCCAGAAGGAGAAGGTCGCCCAGAGCGTGCGCGATCTCGCGGCGGAGATGCTCCGCGTGCGCGCGGCGCGCGAGCACATGCCGGGCGTCCGCTACCCCGCCGACACGACATGGATGAAGGAGTTCGAGGCGGAGTTTCCCTACGAGGAGACCGAGGACCAGCTCGCCGCGATGGGCGAGATCAAGCGCGACATGCAGAGCGAGCGCCCGATGGACCGCCTCATCTGCGGCGATGTGGGCTTCGGCAAGACGGAGCTTGCGATCCGCGCGGCGTTCAAGGCCGTGGAGTTCGGCAAGCAGGTCGCCGTGCTCGTGCCCACGACCGTGCTCGCCGAGCAGCACGAGCGCACGTTCCGCGCGCGATTCGCGGGGTATCCCTTCCGCATCGAGTCGCTCTCACGGTTCAAGACCGACAAGGAGGCGAACGACGTGCTCGCCGCGACGCGCAAGGGGCACGTGGATGTGCTCATCGGCACCCACCGCATCCTGAGCCAGGACGTCTCGTTCGCGGATCTCGGACTCGTGATCGTCGATGAAGAGCAGCGGTTCGGCGTGGAGCACAAGGAGCGTCTGCTGCGCCTGCGCATGACGGTGGACGTGATGACGCTCAGCGCCACGCCCATCCCGCGCACGCTGCACATGTCGATGCTGGGCCTGCGCGATATCTCGAGCCTGACCACCGCCCCGCTGGACCGGCGCGCGATCGTGACGGAGGTCATCCCGTTCAACCGCAGGCGGATCGAGCAGGCGATCGCCCGCGAGCTCTCCCGCGAGGGGCAGGTGTACTTCGTGCACAACCGCGTGCACGACATCCAGAGCGTCGCCGACGATGTCCGGCGCATGTCCCCCGAGGGCACGCGCATCGTCGTCGGGCACGGGCAGATGGCCCCGCACGAGCTGGAGGAGGTGATGCTCCAGTTCATGCGCGGGCGGCAGAACGGCGGCGCGGACATTCTCGTCTCGACCACGATCATCGAGTCCGGCATCGACATCCCCTCCGCGAACACGATGATCATCAACGACGCCGATCGATTCGGACTCGCGGACCTCCACCAGCTGCGCGGGCGCGTGGGCCGGAGCAAGCACCGGGCGTACTGCTACCTGCTGCTGCCCGAGTCCCGCTCCATCAAGGAGGTCGCGCAGAAGCGGCTCAAGGCGATCGAGCAGTACAGCATGCTCGGCGCGGGCTTCAAGATCGCCATGCGAGACCTTGAGATCCGCGGCGCCGGCAACCTGCTCGGGGCCGAGCAATCCGGGCACATCGCCGCGGTGGGTTACGAGATGTACTGCCGCCTCCTCGAGGACGCGGTGCGCGACCTCAAGAACGAGCGTCCAGCCGCCACGGCGAGCCAGACGGGCATCGACATCGGCATCACGGGCTCGATCCCCAAGGCCTACATCCCCAGCGACCTGCGCCGCCTCGAGGCCTACCGCAGGCTCGCGACCGCCGCGACGCTCGAGGAGCTCGCCAAGGTGCGCGCGGACCTTGTCGCGGCGTACGGGGAGATGCCCGAGGGCGTGGCGCGCCTGTTAGATCTCTCTGAGCTGCGCGTGCTCGCCGCGGGCGTGGGCGTCCGCACGATCGCGATCCGCGGCGCCGACATCCTCATGCGCACGGAAAGCCCCGACGCCCTGCGTGCGCGCCTCGAATCCTCTCGCGCCGCGCCCGAGCGCCCGCAGACCCCGCCCGCAACGGGCCCCGAGCGAAGCAAATCGCGCCCCACGAACGAAAGGGTGTCCACGCTCGTCGGCCTGCGCCCGACGCGATCCGCGCCTTCGAACGCTCCCGCGCGCGCGCCCGAGCGCCCCGCTCCCTGCTCGCCGGACCTCGTCGTGCGAGTCCTTCCGCCTCCGACGGGCGATCGGCTGCACGAGGTCTACGTGCGCGTGCCCGAGCAATATCTGGAACCCGACACGCTTCTGGCCGTGCTCAGGCGCCGGCTGGCGATGCAGGCGTAGACGTGGGGCCGCGGCGATCGGGACGATCCCGTCGGGCCCCGCATCGAGCTCAGGCGCTCATTGCCCAGCGCCGAGTGCCGGAGCGGCGGCGGAGTGGTCGGGCGCAGGAGGGGCTGCCGCGTCATCCTTGGGCACGTCCCAACCACCTCCCAGAGCCTTGAAGAGCGCGACAAGGTTGGTCGCCACGTTCGTCTGCGACTGCACCAGCTGCGCCTCGCTCGCGTACTGCTGGCGTTGCGCGGAGAGGACATTCAGGAAGTCGGTGCGCCCGGCGCCGTACAGCTTGATCGACAGGTCCACCGCCTGACGGTTGGCATCCGCGGATTCCGCGATCGCCGCCTGCCGCTGCTGCTCGCGTGCGAACGCGACGAGCGCCGATTCCACGTCCTGCAGCGCTGTCAGCACAGCCTGCCGATAGGCCAGCGACGCCTGCTCGGCGACAGCCTTGGCCTGCTCGATCCCGCCCTCGACCCGCCCGCCGGTGAAGATCGGAAGGGACACCGAGGGGCCAAACGACCAGGCGCGATCGGCGAGCGTGCCCAGCGATTCCACCCTGTTGCCCTGGAGTCCGAAGGACCCCGAGAGCGTGAAGCGTGGGTATTGATCCGAGATCGCAACGCCCACCCGCGCCGTTTGCGCGTGCAGCGACGCCTCGGCCTGGCGGATGTCGGGCCTGCGGCGCAGCAGATCGGACGGAAGCCCCGTCGGCACGCTCGCCGGGCACGCGGGCAGTGGGGCGGACGCCGAGAGCTCGGGCACGAGCGCCGCGGGCTCCTGCCCCAGGAGCACGCTCAGCGCGTAGATCGACGTCCGCACCTGCGTCTCGAAGCTCGGGATCTGTGCCTCGGTCTGCGTCGCGATCGCCCGCGCGTTGGCCACATCCAGCGCGCTGACGAAGCCCGCCTCGAATCGCTCCCGCGTCAGCGCGAGCGTTCGCCGCTGCGCATCGAGGTTCTGCTGCGCGATCTCGAGCTGGCGCTGCGCGCCGCGCAGCGCGAAATAGTTCGAGGCCACCTCCGCCGCGAGCGAGAGGCAGGTCGCTTCGCGGGCGAAGCCCACGGACTCCAGATCGGCCTCGGCCGCCTCGACGCTCCGTCGGTTCCCGCCGAACACGTCGATCTCCCAGCTCGCGTCGAACCCGTCGCGGAAGAGGTTCGACGTGCGAGCCCCCGCCGATGAGCCGGACCGCGATCGCGTGTACCCAGCGGACGCGTTCACATCGGGCAGCAGGACGCTCCCCGCGATCTTGGCCGAGGCGCGTGCCTGCGTCACCCGCGCGATCGCCTGCGCCAGCGTGAGATTGCCCGCCAGCGCCCGATCGATCAGCGAGGTGAGCGTCGCATCGTCGAACGCGGTCCACCAACGGTCGAGGTTCGCGGGCGTTTCGTTCGTGGTGTGCTCGATGGGACGTGTGGACGCCGACTCGCCAGGGCCGGCCCACGAGCCGGGCATGGGCGTGACGGGCGTTTTGTAATCGGGCCCCACCTTGCATCCCGCGACGCAAGCCAGCGCGAGCCCCGCGGCGAGCACGATGGTGCCGGACGAAGCGTGCCGGACGGGCTGGACGATCGAGCTACTCATAACGCAGGGCCTCGATGGGGTCCAGGCGAGATGCCTTGAACGCGGGGTAGAAGCCGAACAGCAATCCCACCGCCGCGGAAACGACGATCGACGCAACGACCGCCTCGACCGAGGGCTCCACGGGCCAGCGGAGGAACTCCCGCACGAGCATCGCCGCTCCACGACCCAGCGCGAGCCCGAGCAGTCCCCCGAGCAGGCACAGCACCGTCGCCTCGGTGAGGAACTGCAGCAGCACGTCGCGGGCGCGGGCGCCCACCGCCATGCGCAGCCCAATCTCCCGCGTGCGTTCCGTCACCGAGACGAGCATGATGTTCATGATGCCCACGCCGCCCACGACGAGCGAGATGAGCGCGACCGCCAGCAGCAGGTTGGTCATCATCGTGGAGGTCGAGGAGAGCGCGTTGGCGCTCTCGGTCATGTCGCGGATCGAGAAGTCCTCGGGCTCGCCGGGGCGGATGCGGTGTCGCTCGCGCAGAAGGTCCGTGATCTGCGTGATCGCGGACTTGATCTCGGGCGCCGACGTCGCGGACGCGAGGATCTGGTCCACGTTCGCGAGCTTCACGCCCATGGGCTGCTCGAGGGGCTCCTTGGGTGCCGGGGGAAAGACGCTCGCGCTCGGCGGCGTGCCCGGGTACAGCGAGTTGGCCGTGGACGACACCGCCGCCGAACCCCCGGCCGAGGCGCCCCCGCCCGACGACCCCGAGACGCGATACTTGATGGTCGTCCACGGGGCGAGCACGATGTCGTCCTGGTCCTGCCCGAACGCGTTGGCCCCCTTGGGCGCCAGCACGCCCACCACGCGGAAGCTCACGCTCTGGATGCGAAGCTCCTTGCCGATCGGCGAGCGCCCCTGGAACACTTGCTTGACGATCGTCTGCCCGACGAGGCACACGCGCGACGCGTTCCGCACTTCGGTCTCGCCGAAAACATCGCCCTCCGTGGGATTCTTCCAGTCGCGCACGTCCAGGTACGCCGGCGTCGCCCCGAGGATCGACTGCGGAACCCAGTTGCGGTCCTCGAAGACGACCTGCGTCCGCGCCCGCACGAGCGGGGCCGCCGCCGCCACCGCCGGGCACTCGCGGAGGATCGCCTCGCAGTCCTCCGCGGTGAGCGTGAGCGTGCTGCCCCCGCCAAACGAGACGCCGCCGCTCGCGGCCGCGCCCGGAAGGATGAGCAGGTTGTTCGCACCCATGCTCGAGATGGTCTTGGCGATCGCGCCCGAGGACCCCTTGCCGATCTCCATCATCGCGATGACCGCGGCGATGCCAATCACGATGCCCAGCACCGTGAGCGCGGAGCGCGTGATGTTGCGCCGCAGGGCCCGAAGCGCCGTCCGCAGCACGCTCGCCGTCCTCATGGCGCACCCGCCGATGCCACCGCCGGCGGCGCGGGGGGAATCACGGCGACCTGCGGCTGCTGGTTCGTGTCCGACTCCACGAGCCCGTCGCGCAGGCGAATGTTCCGTCGCGTGTGGGCCGCGACGACCGGGTCGTGCGTCACGATCACGATCGTCAGCCCATCGACCGAGTTGAGCTGCTGCAGCATCGCGAGCACCTCCATGGTCGTCCGCGAGTCCAGGTTGCCTGTGGGCTCGTCCGCAAAGAGGATCGAGGGCTGGTTCACCAGCGCGCGCGCGATCGCCACGCGCTGCTGCTGACCGCCCGAGAGCTGGCTGGGCGTGTGGTCCATGCGCTCGCCCAGCCCGACCTTGCGCAGCAGTTCCACGGCGCGGGCACGCGCCTCCCGATCGCTGATCCCCTCGTGCGAGTACGCAAGGGGCATCAGCACCTGCTCGAGCGCGGTGGTCCGCGGCAAGAGATTGAACGACTGGAAGACGAACCCGATCTGCCGGTTGCGGATCCGCGCGCGCCCGTCGTTCGAGAGGCGTGCCGTCTCCTCGCCGTCGAGCCAGTACTCGCCGGACGTTGGGCGATCCAGGCATCCGAGGGTGTTCATCAGCGTCGTCTTGCCCGAGCCCGAGGCCCCCGTGAGCGCGACGAGCTCCCCGCGATCGATGGAGAGCGTGATCCCGCGGAGCACCGGCACGTCAAGATCCCCCACGTGGAACGTGCGGGTGATGTCCTGGAGTTGGATCAGCGGGCGTGACATGAGAGAGATGGCCGCTCGGCGCCGGTGAGCCGCTATCGCCCGCTTCCTCCGGGGCGCCCACCGCCGCCACCCGGGCGGAACGGCTGCGGGGCGAACGGATTGGTCGTTCCGGCGGACGCGGCCGCGGCGCTCACCTGGCCCGCGATCACCTCATCGCCCTCGTTCAATTCGTCGCTGGTGATCTCGGTGTACGTCCCGTCGCTCAGCCCGGTGACCACGTTGATCGGCGTGGGAACTCCCTCGCGAAGAACCCACACACGCCCCGCCGTCTTCGCCGCGGTGCGCGGGCGGTTCCCTGGCCCCGTCGGCGATCCCGAGCCGGCCTCGCGCCCGTTCGCCCGGCCACCGCCCTCGCGCGGCGCCCGGCCCGGCGTGGGCGTCGCCTCGGCGCTCCTGGCGGCGCCCGCGTCCGATCCGGCGCGAGCCCCCGGCGTGGCGGCGGCGGGCTCCGCGGGCGCGTTGGGCGGCGACCAGCGCAGCGCCGCGTTGGGAACCGCGAGCACCTGCGGGCGCTGGCTCGTAATGAACCGCACGTTCGCGGTGAGATACGGGAGGAGCGTCAGATCCTCGTTGCTGGTCACGATCTCGACGGTGTACGTGACGACGTTCTGGGTCATCGTCGCGTTCAGACGGACCTTGCGAACCTCGCCGCGGAACCGCTGCCCCCCGAACGCGTCCACGCCGAACGTCACCTTGTCGCCCGCCTTGACGTGCCCGATGTCCGCCTCGTTCACCTGCACGAGCACGAGCATCTTCGAGAGGTCCTTGGCGATCAGGAACAGGCTCGGCGCGTTCAGGCTCGACACCACCGTCTGCCCGATCTCCACGCGACGATCGATGATCACCCCGTCCACCGGCGACTTGATCGTGCAGTAGTACAGATTCCGGCGCGAGCGCTGCAGCGCGGCCTCGGCGATGGCGACCTGCGCCCGCGCCTGCCCGATCTGCGCCTCGGTGACCGCCAGCGAGGCCGTCGCCTGCTCGTACGAGCTCTTGCTCGCGTCGTAGTCCGCCTGCGAGAGCGCCTGAGACTCGCCGAGCTTCTGGGCCCGCGCCCAATCCCGCTGCGACTGCTCGAGCCTGGCCCGGGCCTGATCGCGCGAGGCCTCCGCGACCCGGACCGCGGCGTTCGCCTGCGTCAGGGACGCCTCGTCCGCCGAAACCTGCGCCGCGTAGATCGCGTCGTCAACCTTCGCGAGCACCTGGTCCGACTTCACGGTCGATCGATAGTCGATGGGCTTGCCGTCGGTGTCCAATCCGAACGAGGCGATCAGCCCGTTCACCTGCGCCCCCACATCGACGACGTCCTCGGGCACCAGGGTGCCCGTCGCGCTGATCGTCGAGACGATGTCCTGCCGCGCGACGCTCGCCATGCGGTACGAGCCCGTGGACGCACCCGACCGCCCCGAGTACCACGCGTATCCAAACCACGCGCCCGCTGCAATCGCGGCGAGAACTACAAGCCAGACGATGCGTCGCTTCATTGTGCCCAGATCCCTGCACGCCCAAGAAACGGAGATCGTACCGCGCGCTCGCTTCGAACGCGGGGGATTGCTCCCCATCCAAATCCCTCGAAGCGGGGCGTCGCGGGCCCTGGAACTGCTTCACTCTAGCGTGTTCCGTGAGGCGTTCCTAGCGATCCGCCCTCGTCGGAGGATCGCGTGTCAGTCCCCTCGGCTTCGTGCAAATCGCGCACCCCAACGGACCAAACCGTCCGCTCCGCGTGCGAGATCCCCAGGGTGTGTGGCACTCAACCCGGCGCACAGAAAGCGCCACCGAACGCGGCAATAAGTGGCCCCGGTGAGAGTTGAACTCACACGCCCGTTGCCGGGCCGCGGATTTTAAGTCCGCTGCGTCTGCCATTCCGCCACGGGGCCGAGCCGGACATTCTAGAGAACGGCGTGGCCGGCCCGTTCGAGGGCCAGGACGACGGTCAAGGCGCTCACGCCCCACCAACGCCCGCCACGCGCGGGTGCCTCTTGCCCTTCCCTAAAACTATGGTCCGGCCTTCGACGCGCAGCTTCTCTGCCTGCGCCGAGGCGCCGCCCGGAAACTTGTCGTTCATCGATCCATCGTCGCGCACGAGGCGCCAGTACGGCGTGATCCGCGCGCGCCCCGCACGCCGGTCCTCTTCCGCGGCCTCTGCCGCGATCCGCGCAAAGATCCCCGTGCACATCGGGCACGTTGTCTGAGCGCCCGCGGCGCTCGCCAGGCGTGCTCGCAACTCGCCCATCGTCAGCACGTGCCCCTTGCGAATGGACCGCATCGCCGCATCGACATCGAGCGGGCGCGGGATGAGCATCCGCTCGCCCTGACGCCCGGGCTCGATGGTCCCATGGCTGGGGAGCACGCGCTCCAGCTTCGCACGCCAACTGACGACCTTCGTGGGCTTGCTCTTGGCGCGGGGCGCTCGCGTGGGCACGTCTCTACTCCTTCTGTGGTGCTCATCCAGCATACCTGTCCGGCACGCGAAACACTCAAACAGACGGATAACAACGCGATTCTGGCGGCGCAAACGCGGTTAGTGCTTTGGAACTTCCGTCTGAACCGCGTGTCATACCGAGCAACCCCGTCGATCGCTCGCCCGATGACGAGCCTCGCACGGAAGCAAAGACAGAAGGAGCCGGACATGCGTGGGACGAAGGCCGCGATCGCGGCGATGGTGTTGTGCGCGCCGCTGACGCCGATGGCGATGGCCGGTGGCGGATGGCGCCTGAGCTTTGGCGATGGGCACTTCGGCGTGCGGATTGTGCGCTGCGACGAGCCGATCGTCTGCCCCCCGCCTCGGTGCGAGCCGCCCGTGGTGGTGGTGCGTCAGCCGCGCTGGGAGCCGCCCGTGCGCGTCGAGCGGTGCGAGCCGGTCTACACCACGCTCAGCAAGGATCTGTGCATCGACGGACGCGAGGTCCGCGCCACCCTCATCCTCTGGAAGGATCGCGGCGAGGTTCGTTCAAAGGTCGTGCTCAACGCTCTCGGCTGCGAGTTGCCCGACATCAAGGACGCGTCCTTCGCCATCGAGCAGGGACGGCGTTCCTCGAGCACCGACATGGACCCGATCCGCGAATGTGGCGATCGCGACGACCACTGGTCGCGCGGGCGCGGCTGGGGACGCCACGACGATCGCGGCAGGGATCGCGAGCGTCACCAGAAGCACCTCGAGTTCGCGGCGGACTCCGCCCTGTGCGTGGACTCCTGCCGCCCGTTCGAGGCGCTCGTGACGATCAAGACCTGCCGGGGCAGCGAGACGATCCGCTGGTGCGATGTCCGCGTGAACTGACGCCCGCAGGGGGAAGCCGGGGAAGCCCGGCGTTCAGGGGGACAGCCCGAGTGCGTGTCCAGTGAGCGGGCCCGGTCCATCGACCGGGCCCGCGACGCGTTGATGGGTTCAACCCGCGCGCGGGGCGGGCTTCTGAACGCCTCGACCGCGCGCAAGCCGATACAACCACCCATGGACCTGCCCGCGGGAAGCCTGAGCCTGGCGAGTGTGGGGGCCGTCGCGTTGGGCGGCGGTGTGGGCTCGCTCGCCCGCTATCTCATCACGCTCGCCGCGACATCGCTCGCCGGCCCCCGATTTCCCTGGGGCACGCTGGCGGTCAACGTCCTCGGCTGTGCGCTCGCGGGGATCGTCCTGCACCTCGCGGTGGACCGCCAGACGCTTGGCGCACAGGCGAGGCTGCTGCTCATGACCGGGTTCCTCGGCGGGCTCACCACGTTCTCCGCGTTCGCGTTCGAGACGCTGCAGCTCGCACGCGCTGGCTCGGTCGCACTCGCGGCGTCAAACGTCGTGGGGAACGTCGCCCTGAGCCTCGCCGCCGTCTGGTGCGGTTGGCGCGCCGCGGGCGCGCTGATCGCCTGATCCGCGCGTGCGACTACCCTCAACCTCCATGAACGATCGCCCGCCCGACGCACCGCCAGCCGAGCACCAGCAATCCCGCTCCGTTCCGGAGTGGTGGGGCAAGGCGACGCGATCCGTCGAAGAGCTGCGGTTCCTGTCGGGCCCGCGCAAGCGCTGGGAGGAGTTCACTCGCGCCGTGCGCATCGGGCTGGAGTTCATCAAGGGTTTCCGCGCCCTGCACTTCGTCGGTCCGTGCGTCACCGTCTTCGGGTCCGCCCGCTTCAAGGAGGACCACCCGAGCTACGCGCTGGCCCGCGACGTGAGCGCCCGCATCGCCAGGCTCGGGTTCACCATCATGACCGGCGGCGGCCCGGGCATCATGGAGGCCGCCAACCGCGGCGCCAAGGACGTGGGCGGTCGCTCCGTGGGGTGCAACATCCAGCTCCCCATGGAGCAGAAGCCCAATCCATACCTGGACAAGTTCGTTGAGTTCCATTACTTCTTCGTGCGCAAGGTGATGCTCGTCAAGTACTCCTACGCCTTCGTCGTGATGCCCGGCGGGTTCGGCACGCTCGACGAGCTCTTCGAGGCGCTCACGCTCATCCAGACGAAGAAGATCGAGAACTTCCCCGTCGTGCTCATGGGCGTCGAGTTCTGGGGGCCGATGATGGAGTTCATCCGCGAGCGCCTGCTCGCGAGGGGGACGATCGGACCCGAGGACCTGAACCTGCTCACCGTCACGGACTCGGTCGAGGAGGCCGCACGCGTCATCGCGCTCTGCGCCCTGCCCAAGGTCGCCGAGGCCGAGGGCCGCCGTCCCCGCGCTGCGGCGATCTTGGGAGAGAGCAACGGAGGGTCCGCGGACCCGTCGCGCGCGGGCGTCCCGCAACGCCCATGAAAGCCGCCACGACCTTCGCTTCCCCCAGCGGCGACGGACCGCCCCGCACCCCTCGCTGGCGGCTGATCGCGATCATGGCGCTGGTCCTCGCCGCCACCCTCCTTGCGCACGCCCCGAGCTGGAACGCCGGGCTCGTCGACTTCGACGATCACTCGCTCCTCGTCGACAACACGCATTACCGTGGGCTCGGGCCCGACAACCTCGAGTGGATGTTTACAACCACCCACCTGGGGCACTACCAGCCGCTCACGTGGCTCTCGTTCGCGATCGATCACGAGCTCTTGGGCGCGCGCGGAACGGGGGCGGGCACCATGGAGTTTCCGGCCGGGCTCGATCCGCGGGTCTTTCACCGCACGAGCCTCGTTCTCCACGCGATCAACGCCGTGCTCGTCATGCTCCTGCTCCGTGCGCTGCTGGCTCGTGCCGCGCGGGGCGCGAGCGACGCGCGCGATTGGGCTCTGGCCGCGACGGGCGCGCTCGCATGGAGCGTGCATCCGCTTCGCGTCGAGTCCGTCGCGTGGGCGACGGAGCGGCGGGACGTCCTGAGCACGCTCTTTCTGCTCGCCTCGACGCTCGCGTACCTGCGATCCGCGCCCGTCGACTCGTCGCGTACGCCCGCGCAGTCCCGCTGGCTCTGGGCGTCGCTTGCGCTCCTGGTCCTCTCGCTGCTCAGCAAGGCCTGGGGCATGTCGCTCTTCGCGCTGCTCGTCATTCTCGATGTCTATCCGCTCCGTCGATTGCTCATCGAGCCCCGGCGTTGGCTCGCACGCGAACGGCGAAGCGTGATCCTCGAGAAGGTCCCTTTCGCGCTCCTGGGCGTCGCCGCGGCGGTCGTCGCGGGCTACGCGCAAAAGTCCGCGCCCGGCGCGGTGCGCACGCTCGCGGAGTGGCCGATCACCAGCCGCATCGCGCAGGCGGCCTACGGGCTGGTGGTCTATCTCCAGAAGTCGCTCGTTCCGACCGACCTTGTCGCGCTGGTGGAATTGCCACGCAACATGAACTGGCTCGCACCGCGATATCTCGTGTGCTACGCGCTGGTGGCGATGATCGGGGCGCTCGCGATCTCGCTGCGCCGTCGTGCGCCCTCGCTCGCGTGCGCGTTCGCTGCGTACGCGGTGCTGCTGCTGCCCGTGCTGGGCACGCTCCAGAGCGGGGACCAGTTCGTCGCGGATCGCTACTCGTACCTCGCGATCATCCCCGTCATTGCGCTCGCCGTGGGCGCGGCCCGGGCCCTCTCGACTCGCATGAACGCCGCCGGTCGATGGACGCTCCTCGCCCTGGCGTGCGGAGCGATCGCGGTGTGCGCGTCGATGTCGCGCGAGCAGACGCGCGTCTGGAGCAGCTCCGTCTCGCTCTGGCAACACGCGGTCGATCACGGCGCGCCCGGCTCGGCCGTGCACGTGAACCTGGGCCTCGCGCTGCAGCAGGCGGGCCGCCCGGACGACGCCCCGCCGCACTTCGAGCAGGCCACGCGGATCGCCCCTTCCGATGGGCGCGCCTGGTACCTGCTGGGCCGGGCCTACGTCACGCAGAAGAAGTACGACGATGCCGAGCGTGCGCTGCGTCAAGCCGCGCAGCACATGCCCCAGGCGTACATCGCGTGGGTCGCGCTGGGGAATCTACTCTTCCACGAACTGCAGCAGCGTGAGCAAGGCATCGCGGCATTCCGCGAGGGCGTGCGCGATCTCACCACTACGCGCACGGGCTCGGACGCGACACGAAAGCTCTCGGGCCTGCCGTACCTCGCACTGGGCACGGCGCTCAAGGCAACCGGCGATGTGAGCGGCGCTCGTGCGGCGTTCGAGCGCGCGCTGTCGTACCCGGACAGCGCGGAGCAAGCAACCCGCCAACTCGCGGCCCTGCCCGCCAAGCCCTGAGCGGCTTCGCACGAGCATGCCTACTGCGCCTCACAGCAGTCTGTCCTCGTCCTCCTCAGGCTCCTGGGGCGGGCCTGTCGGCGGGGTGGTAGGGGGACGGCTGGCGCCGCGCGTGGGTGGGCGCGCGCCGGGAGACGGGCTTGGAGGCTTGCCGCCTTCCGGCGCGGCGCGGGCACCGCTGCTCTTGGTCGGCGCGGACGCCACGGGCGGGTCCGCGTCTTCCTTGGGCGCCAGCGAGTCGTCGGGGATCACGAAGTAGCCGCGTGCGATGCGCGCTCCCAGCTCCACGCGCAGGCTCGGGGCCTTGAGGTCGCCCTTCCACTGCGCGCCGGGCCCGATCCGCACGGGCCCGCCCGACACGACGTTCCCCTCGAGAACGCCCTGCACCTCAACGCCCTGGGCCGCCTCGACGCTCGTCGCGATGAGGCGTCCCTTGGCCTCGACGAGGACCTTCCCGCACGTCTGCACCTTGCGCACGGCGTGGGCCGTCTTGATCACGACGTCCTCGATGACGAGCCCCTTGTAGCACTTGGGGCACGACGTGGACATCGCCCGCACCGGCACCTCGAAGCGGTGCCTGCAGTGATAGCACATGATCGTGCGCTTGGGCGCCGAAGCGCCCGGAGTTGGTGGGACGTTGGGTGGCATCGTCACGACCGGCGCGGGCGCCCGCCGCGCTCGAGCAGCGCGAGAGGACACGACGCGCACGAACGCGAACCCCTCACGTGCCGATCGGGCACGAGGGAGCGTGGTGCGAGGGGATCAGCCCCGGCTTAACGACGGATGTTCGCGCCCTGGTCCGGCTTGGGCTCGGTGATCGACGGCGCGCCGGCGGTGTGCGGGGCGGCCTTCGCGGCCTCGGGCCCGACCGTCACATGGCCCACGAACGACGCGCCCTCGGCCACAACGAGCTTCGCCGCGATCAGGTCGCCCTTCATCTTGGCGCGACCGGTCAGCTCGACCTTCTCGCGCGCGTTGATGTTGCCCTCGACGAGACCATCGACCATGACCTTGCCCGCCTCAACCGCCGCGCGGCAGGCGGCGCCGTCGGCGATCTGCAGCTCGCCCTTGGCGTTGATCTTGCCCTCGAACTGACCGAGCAGGCGGGCGGTGTTCTCGAACGACATCTCGCCCTTGATCTTCGTGTCGGCGGCGATAACGGTGGTCTGGGTGGGGTCCGGCATGTCAGTGCCTCCAAGGAAAATGGGTACTCCCGCCGGCGCAAAGCGCGCCGGACCGGGCCTCCATGCTACGAGCGCGCCGTACGCCAGTCGTTCGGGGGATGGTGTCGGTTGCCGTGGATCTCCAGTGGATTGCTTGGTGGCTGGGGCACTGGGAAATCTCCTGGCAGGGTGACGTCCGCCGTCCATACTCGCCGCTGAACACGCGCCGACGGGAGGCAAGCCCTCGAGCATCCTCTTGAGAGGCCTGGACGTTCGCGGACGCCCGGCTCGAATGGGGAGGACCGTGATGCGAACCTCGTACGCACTGCTGGCCGGCCTGGTGGCGGGATGGATCGTGCTCCTCTGGACGCTCCGCGATCGGATCGATCTCCCCATCGTGCTTCTTGCGGCGTGCACGCTCATCGGGGCGGGGCTCACCCTGAGCGAGGGGCTGCGCAAGCCGTCCACGTGCGCGAATGCCAGGTCGATGCGGCGCTAGGGCTTGCTCGCTGGTGCCATCGTCGGCGGAACTTCGATCCAACGGACGTCGGTCGGGGCCACGCCAGCAGGTTCGATCCAACGGACGTCGCTCGGGCCACGCCAGGCAGGAAGGTTGCCTGCACGTGTTGATCGCGACCCTTCCGGGAGCACGTACACCGGCACGCCGCGGAACGTCAGTTCGCAGTTGGGGAACTCAACGACGTTCGTCGTGCGCTCTGCGGCATCGGCATCGGGAACCAGGACGACATCCACGCGCAAGTCTCCCAACGGAAACGCCGTGGCAACGTTGAATGTTCCCGGATTCTGGGGCGCGTGCGAGACCGCAAGCTCTCGCCATTCACGGAACGCGCCCGCGTTGCAAAAGTCAGACCAGACCCCGCGGGGGTCCGCTGCGGCGAGCATTCCCGCTTCGATCTCCCCCAGCGAAAGGCCCGTGCGATTCTCGCTGGGTCGCACGATCGCCCGAAACGCCAACGGCAGGGCCGACGCATCGAACCTGACCGGAACGCTCACGCGAACGCCGACTGGCGTCCGCATGTCCTTGTCGTACATGTAATTCACGGTCTCAACGATCACCCCTTCGATCCTGACGCCGGCTCGTATCCGGGCCTCGGTCTGCTCATCGCGAGCGGTTGCTCGCACCGTTGAACCGTTGACGACTGTGAACGGAGCGGATCGTGTGATGGACCATGGTTGTGCGACTGGCTGCGGCGTGAGCTGCGTCGCATCGACTTGGAGTTTGTACGTCACCTCGAGGGTGTAGTCCCCAGGCTCCTCCACGGATGGCATGGAAAGTCCGAAGGAAGATTGCGAGTTCGACGAAACACCGAAGGACCCTCCCCCTTGTGACCAGCCGGGTGCCCGCACCTCGATCGGAACGCCACCACGCAGAATGCGCGCGGGCATCTGTTGGTACTTCACGTAGAGCGTGCTCGACGTGTATGTGGCGGGCCCGACGCGAAACGAAGCCTGCTTCATCACAGCCGGCAGCGGTACACCGGCCTTCACACGAGGGCGAACGACCAACTGCAGCGACTGATCCATCGCACGCACATATGCGTTCCGTTCCGCCTCAGTCATCGCGCCACTGCAGTACTCGATCCACAGTTCGTCCTGCAATGCCGCGGTCCACGTCGCGCCCTCGTCCACGATGCGCGCCAAGAGCGCCCCGCGCAGCCGGGCCTCATCCTCGACCGACAAGCGCTTGATCGACTGTCGGCGTTGGAGCTCGCCCAGCGCGCGATCCGCGTCGGGCCCGGACGCGCTCCGCACCCACGAGGAGAGGATGCGCGATGGCACGATGTGGTACCAGCTGAAGCCCGTCGTTGCCTGCACGCCGATGAATCCCAGCGCACCAAGCCCGAGCACGAGACCCATCAGCCCCATGACCAGCGGCACGCGATGGCGGACGCGCCGCCAATCGTTCACGGCCTGTGGGGCGCCCAGGTCCGCTCCGCACTCGGGGCAGCGTGCAGGAGCGTTCAAACCCGAAAGATCGAACCGGCACTTGGCGCACCACGGCGGGGCAGGAACGCGCCTGCCGCGCAACCCCGCGCGCAGCAGCATCGCGGACATCAACAGCCACACGATCGCGAAGGCGAAGATGGCGAACGACTGGGGCACGCCCAAAGCCTACCACGGCGTGCGCAGCGTCGCGACACCGCAACGACGCGGTCCATGCGCACCGATGCGGAGTTACGGCTTCACGCCCAGTTCCGCCCGGCGATCGGCGATCTCCGTCGCGATGCCCTCGACAAACTTCGTCAGCGGCATCGCGCCCAGGTCCTTCTCGATCCCGCGCGCACGCACGGAGACCATGTTCTGCTCCGCATCCCGCGGGCCCACGACGAGCAGGTACGGGATCTTCTCGTCGGCCGCGACCTTGATCTTGCCCTGCACGCGATCGTTGCCCGTATCGACCGAGACGCGCACGCCGCGCTCGCGCAGCGCGCCCGCCACCTTCTCCGCGTACTCGTTGCTCTTGTCGGAGATCGGCAGCACGCGCACCTGCTCGGGGCTGAGCCACGTCGGGAACGCGCCCGCGAAATGCTCGATGAGCACGCCGCAGAACCGCTCCATGCTGCCGAAGGGCGCGCGATGGATCACCACGGGGCGGTGCGGTGTGTTGTCCGGGCCGATGTACGACAGATCGAACCGAAGGGCCATGTTGTAATCGACCTGCACCGTCCCGAGCTGCCACTCGCGCCCGATCACGTCCTTCACGACGAAGTCGATCTTGGGCCCGTAGAACGCGGCCTCGCCCGGCTCCTTGCTGAAGGCCACGCCCAGCGACTGCGCCGCGGCGACGCACGCCGCCTCCGCCTTGTCCCAGTTCTCCTTCGCGCCGGTGTACTTGTTCGAATCCGGATCGCGCAGCCCGACCCGCACGCGGTACTCCTTCATGCCCAGCGTCGCGAAGATGGTCTTGACGAGGCTGAGGCACCCTTGGACCTCACCCGGAATCTGCTCCTCTGTGCAGAAGAGGTGCGCGTCGTCCTGCGTGAAGCCGCGCACGCGGGTCATGCCGTTGAGCTCGCCCGACTGCTCCCAGCGATAGACGGTGCCGAACTCCGCCAGGCGCACGGGCATGTCGCGATAGGAGTGGGGGGAGCTCGCGAAGATCTTCGCGTGGTGCGGGCAGTTCATGGGCTTGAGCATGAAGCCCTCGACGAGCTTGCTCTCGTCCTTCTCGATGCGATCGCTGGTGATCGTGCTCGCCTTGGTGCGCTCGTTGATGCCGCGTGCGAGACGCTCGGAGACCTTCTCGACACGGTTCATGAGTTCCGCGCAGGTGCAGGTCGCCAGGCGCTCCAACGCGTCACGCTCGATGATCGGCGCGAACTGCGAGTCCTTGTAGTACGGGAAGTGCCCGCTGGTCTTGTAGAGATTCAGCGAGCCGATGTGCGGCGTGAAGACCTCCGTGTACCCCTGCTTGCGCAGCTCGGCCGCGATGAAGGTCTGCAGCTCCTTGCGCACGATCGACCCGCGCGGCGTCCAGAGAATGAGCCCCTGACCCACGTCCTCGTCGATGTGGAACAGGCGCAGCGCACGCCCGATCACGCGATGGTCGCGCTTGCTCGCCTCCTCCTTCTGCTTGAGGTACTCGTCGAGCTCGACCTGCGAGGCGAACGCGGTGCCGTACACACGGGTGAGGCGGTCGGAGTTCTCATCGCCGTGCCAGTAGGAGGACGCGAGCGAGAGCACGCACGCGGCGCCGATCCGCCCGGTGCTGGGCACGTGCGGGCCTCGGCACAGATCCTCCCAGTTCTTGCCGGGCGTGCCGGTGGAGTAGAACGAGAGGGCCAAGGCGCTCGCGGGACGCGGGGACGAGGCGGACGGCTCCGCGAACGCGGGCTTGGAGCCCTTGTACACGCTGCTGGGCAGATTCATCGCGCGTTCGGCGTTGTCCACCTTGTACTTGTTGCCCTCGGACTTGAGGCGCGAGAGCCCATCTGTTCCGGGCTGCTCGTACCGCGTGAAGGCACGATCTTCCTTGATGATCTCCGCGATGCGCTTGTTGATCGCCGCGAAGTGCTCCGTCGAGATCTTCTTCCCCTCGGGCACGTACATGTCGTAGAAGAAGCCGGTGTCGGTCGGCGGCCCGTACGCGAGCTGCACGTCCCTGCCGATGACGTCCTGGATCGCCTCGGCCATCACGTGCGCCGCGGAGTGACGCATGAGGTACAGCGCGTCGGCGCTCGTGGGCTGTCCGGGCTTGGCCGCGGTGATGATCGCGACCTTCGCGTCGCGATCGATCACGTGGGCAAGGTCGCGCATCTCGAAGCCCTGCCCCGTGTCCACCTTGATGCCCAGGGCCGCCTTAGCGAGCCCCGCGCCGATCGACGCGGCGACCTCCAGCCCGCTCACGGGCTTGTCAAAGGACTTGGTCTTTCCGTCGGGAAGAGTGATGGTAATCATGGGAAAATCCGGATCATTAAACGACAAAGCCCAGCCATCGAGATGGCTGGGCTTGGGTGAGCGGATCGATGCACGCGGGTGGACCAGCCGTCACACGCGTGCGGTATGCGTCGTCGTCGTGGGGGTGCGAGAGCGGGTCATGCGGGCGGATGGTAGCCGGGCGCAGAGGGCTGGTCCGGCTCGGATGGCGGCGTCTCGTCCGGCGGCGGCTTGCCGTCGCTCAGCGCCCGCGAGATGCCGTCTCTCACGCGCTCGACCTGGTCCCTTGGGCACTTGAACCCGGCATCAAAGACCCGCACGCCGTCCGCGGAGCTCAGGCGCAGCTTGGCCCACGAATCGCTGACGCAGGCGATCTCGATCGTGGGCGCGGCGGGAAGCTCCACGAACGAGGCCGCGACGCTCGCGGGATCGACGTCGCCCGAGCGGACCGGGAGCAGATGCACACCGCCCGGCGTGAAGATCATGCGAACCGCGCCACCCTGCGAGCGAGGAGCGCTGGCGATGAGGTAGACGCTCCACGCGATGACGCCGAGAACCACCACCAGAGAGATCCACCATGAAACAAAGAGCCCGACCTGGATGAGAAGCTGCGGCATGAGCCACGCCGCGAGCGTGAGGAGCACGATCATCGCCACGCGCCCACGGGACATCACGCTCCGCGCATTGGGAACACCCCAGAGCGTGAGCTGCTGGCGCGGGCACAGGTGCCCGCACTCGGGGCAGGGCACCGGACGATCCAGCCCGGCCAGGTCGTACCCGCATGCAGGGCACACGCCGCCCATGTCGGACCATCGCGGCGGTTCGAGCGGAGCGCGCGTGCCCATGGAGCGTCAGCCCGCCGCGGGCCCCTGGTACTGCGCCGATCCAAAGCCCAGGATGCAGTAGAAGATCGGCGCGAGGAAGGCGAGCCCAAGCCCGAAGCCCACGCCCTTGCCGAAGCTCTTGGCGACATCGATCGAAACGATGACCGCGAAGACAATGCTGATCAGGGGAACGAAGAACAGCAGCAGCCACCACCAGGGACGCCCGGCGATCTTCGTCAGGATGTAGATGTTGTAGATGGGAACGATCGCGGCCCAGCCCGGCTGCCCGGCCTTGGTGAAGACCTTCCAGAAGCCGGCGACCACCAGCACGAGGATCGCAAGATAGACGATGACGATGACCAAGCCTCCGTCCTGTCCCTGCTGCGCAAGCGTCGCTGCGGTTTCCATGGATACCTCGTGGTAAGGGTGCGTTTCCGATGCGATCCGGGCAGTCTACCGAGCCCCGAGTTGGCGTGCATCCGGCCCATGGTGTTACCATGTCCGCCGCCCACACGCCGGAGCAACGACGTTGATTTGCCCCTTCTGCCAGGCGAACGACGACAAGGTGATCGACTCGCGTCCCAGCGAGGCCGGGCGTGTCATCCGCCGACGGCGCGAGTGCCTCAAGTGCCACAAGCGCTTCAGCACGTACGAGCGCGTCGAGCAGGCGTCCCGCCTCATGGTCGTCAAGCGCGACGGCACCCGCGAGCCGTTCGACCCCGAGAAGATCCTTCGCGGCATCCAGCACTCCTGCGGCAAGCGCGCGATCCCCGAGGAAACCAAGACCCACATCGTGGGCGAGATCGACGAGGCGCTCCACCGCGAGTTCGATCGCGAGGTCGAGAGCCGGGTCATCGGCGAGCGTGTGGGGCGGGCGCTGCTCGAGCTCGACGAGGTCGCGTACATCCGCTTCCGCTCCGAGTTCCTCAAGCTCACGCGCGACCAGCTCAAGGCCGAGATCGCCGAACTGGAGAAGCGCCCGAGGGACGTCAAGGATCAGCAGTCGCTCTTCGCGGGCAACGCCGCCGAACCGGCGGGCACGGAGCGCAACCAGAGCGAGCACAAGGGCACGGGGCGCGCATGAGCACACAGTTCAGATCGAGCCTGGCGCTCGCGGCGTGCGCCATCCTCGTCGCGTGCGACCGCCGGGATCCCCCCGCGCCAACCACTTCGCCCGCGCCCGCGAGCACGCAGGTCATCAACGCGAAGTCCGGTGGAGCCGGCGCGTCCGCGGCCCCGCCCAAGCCCGCGCTGAGCGAGGCGAAACTCATCGAGATGGGCAAGGCGCTGCACACCAACGCGGGGTGCAACCTCTGCCACACCGTGGATGGAAACAAGGGCCCGGGCCCGACCATGAAGGGGCTCTACGGCTCAACGGTCCGCCTCTCCGATGGAACGACGGTCGTCGCGGACGAGGCGTACCTGAAGCGATCGATCCTCGACCCGATGGCCGAGGTCGTCGAGGGATACCCGCCGCAGATGCTGCCGTACCAGGGCATCCTGACCGAAGAGAAGATCGACGCGCTCGTGGCCTACATCAAGTCGCTGGGGTCCGCGCCCGCGAGCCCGCCCTCCCGCGGGTCACCCTGATACCCTCGTTCCCACACGCGAGGGTTCGCCATGACCACGAAGAAAGTCTTTGGTTCCACCTCCGAGGCGTTCGCCGATCTCAAGTCCGCCGGCGTGCTCCGCGATGGCATCACCGTGATGGTGGGCGGGTTCGGGCTCTGCGGCATCCCCGAGCAACTAATTGTCGCGCTCCGCGATTCGGGCGCGAAGCAACTGACCTGCATCAGCAACAACGCGGGCGTGGACGACTTTGGGCTGGGGCTGCTCTTGCAGACCCGCCAGATCCGCAAGATGATCTCCAGCTACGTCGGCGAGAACGCGACGTTCGAGAAGCAGTTTCTCTCCGGCGAGCTCGAGGTCGAGTTCAACCCGCAGGGCACGCTCGCCGAGCGCATCCGCGCCGGCGGCGCGGGCATCCCGGCGTTCTACACCGCGACGGGCGTGGGCACGCCGGTCGCCGAGGGCAAGGAGACGCGCCCGTTCTACCGCCCGACCGAGGGGCTGTGCGGGTGCACGATCCCGGGCAAGGGCTTCGCGGGGCGCTCGGGCGCCGCGACGTCCGGCGCACCGCTCGCCATCGTCGCGGGGGCCGAGTCGCGCGAGTACGTGCTCGAGACCGGGCTCTACGCGGACCTCGCGCTCGTCAAGGCGTGGCGCGCCGACGAGTTCGGCAACCTGCAATATCGCATGACGGCCCGCAACTTCAACCCGATGATGGCGACGGCCGCGGCGTTTGTGATCGCCGAAGTCGAGGAGATCGTTCCGCTGGGCTCGCTCGATGCGGACCAGATCCACACGCCGGGCAGCTATGTGAATCGCGTCGTGAAGACGAAGCCCGAAAAGCGGATCGAGCAGCGCACCATCACCAAGTAAGCACCGCTCCCCGCTCGCTCACGCGCCAACTGTTCCAACCTTCTCCGCGACGAAGATCTCGCCCTCGGTCTTCTTCCTCACCTCGTCCACGCTCACGCCCGGCGCGACTTCCGTCAGCACGAAGCGTTTGCGCTTCGGGTCCATCACCAGCACCGCCAGGTCCGTGATGAGCATGCTCACGCATCGCTGCCCCGTGAGCGGGAGGGAGCACTTTTTCACCAGCTTCGCCGTTCCGTCCTTGGCGTTGTGCTCCATCATCACGACGATCTTGCGCACGCCCGCGACCAGGTCCATCGCGCCGCCCATGCCCTTGACCATCTTTCCCGGGATCATCCAGTTGGCGATGTCGCCGTCCTCGCTCACCTGCATCGACCCGAGGATGCACATGTCGATGTGCCCGCCGCGGATCATCGCGAAGGAATCGCTCGACGAGAAAAAGCTCGCGCCCTTGCGCGCGGTCACCGTCTGCTTGCCGGCGTTGATGAGGTCCGCATCGACCTCGCTCTCGCGCGGGAAGGGCCCGATGCCGAGCAATCCGTTCTCGGATTGCAACCACACGTCCATCCCCGCGGGGATGTAGTTGGCGACGAGCGTGGGCATGCCGCTGCCCAGGTGGACGACGTACCCGTCGCGGAGTGCCTTCGCGGCACGCTGGGCGATCGGTTCGCGGGTGAGGGGCATGGATCCTCCTGGAACGCGGGCCTAGAGAGTAGCCGCGCGGGGCATCCCGGCCCGCGCGATACGATCCGACAACGGAGGGACCCATGCCAGATCTTCCCGAACTGCTCTTCACCGGCACCGGCCGAACCGTGACCGCGATCGACCGACTCACGGGACGACCCGTCTGGCGCGTCAAGGTCGGCGGCGTCTTCAGTTCGAGCATCTCCATGATCCTCCTGCAAGGCACGGAGCTCTACGTGGGCCGCGCCGGGTACGTGTATTGCATGGAGGCGCACTCCGGACGCGTGCTCTGGGAGCGCGGCGTGGGCAGCGGCGCCTTCACGCTCATGGCCGTCGAGGGCCAGCCCGGGTCCAGTTTCGCCGCCATGCACGCCGCGGCAACCGCCACCGCCGCCGCCGCTTCTTCGGGCTGATCCATGCGCGCCATCCCACCCGCCCGCTGGTTCGATGCGCACCTGGACCTCGCCTGCCTCGCGGAGAACGGGCGCGACATGACGCTGCCCCCCGAGCGCTGCGCGGGCCCTTGGCCGCCGGCGACGCTCACGTTCCCCTCGCTCGCCGAAGGAAACGTGAAAGGCGTGCTGGGCACGATCTTCACGGAGCTCAACGGCGATGACGCCGTCGCATATCCCGACGGCGACGCCCAAGCCGCGCACGACAAGGGCGTTCGCCAGTTGGAGAGATACCACCGTTGGCACGCCGAAGGACTGATCCGTCTTATCTCGTCGACGCGGCGTGCACTCGCCGAGCAGCGACTCGCGACGATTGAAGCTTCAAAGCCTGTCTCTTCAACTCCTCGTCTTTCCGCCTCTTCCCCTTCGTGCCTCATCCTCATGGAATGCGCCGACCCGATCCGCGAGCCGGCGGAACTGGCGTGGTGGGCCGAGCGCGGCGTCGCGGCGATCGGTCTCGCCTGGGCCCGCGGCTCGCGATACGCCTCGGGCAACAGTGAGCCCTCGTGCTCGAGCGCGATCGGGCTCACGGACCTTGGCCGCCAGCTCGTGAGCGAGATGGACCGCCTGGGCATCGTGCACGACGCGTCGCACCTGTCCGATCGCGCTCTTTCCGATCTCTTTGCGCTCACCGATCGCCCCGTCATCGCGTCGCACTCCAACGTGCGCGCGCTGCTCGATGGAAAGTCCCAACGCCATCTCACGGACGAGGCGATCCGCGAGATCGGGCGGCGCGCCGGTGTCATCGGGTTGAACCTTGTTCGCAACTTCATCCGCACGGGCCTCAACCGCGACGACCCGGGCGATCGGCCGAGCATCGCCGAGGCGATCAACCACGTCGAGCGCATCTGCGAATTGATGGGTCACCGGCGCGGCGTGGGCATGGGGTCGGACCTCGACGGCGGCATCAGCGGGCACGACCTGCCGCGGGGCATCGATCGCCCGCGCGACTTCGTCCGCTTCGCCGAAGAACTCGCCGCGCGCGGATGGAGCGATGCGGAGGTCGAGGCCTTTGCGTGGGGCAACTGGGCGCGTTTCTGGGGGCTCGATCGCGCGGGTGCATGACCCGCGCACCGCCCCGTGCGCTCAGGGGCGCAGGTTCTGCGACTGGCTCACCCGCCCTTTTTCGCGTCCGCGAGCGCCCGCGCGCAACCCCACGCAAAGAGGCCGAACATCAAATAGAAGAGAGAGGAATTCGTCACCGCGAGGATGTTTCCCCACGCCAACAGACGATCAACCGTGTTCAGCTTTGGCCCATCGGGCGAGAAGGACCGCTCGTACATCGCGGTCCAGAAGAGATGCACGATCGCATTTGCCACCAGCACGAGCGCGGCATCCACCATGAACGCCGCGGGTGCGCGCTCCGCGAAGTACCGCGTCAGGATCCGCCGCAGGGTCGGCTGAGGCCGCCCCTCCTGAACCGTCTGCCCTGTGATCGCTCCCAATTCATCCGGCGGCGAGGACGGTCCAGACATGTGCGGCTCCTATCGCCCGGCGAGCACGGCTCGCGCGAGCATCGCGCTCGTGCCTTGATTTGAAGACGCCGCGTCGCCACGCGCCGCTGCCCGACAATGCGCGCACCAACTCGTCGGATCGCTCAGTTCGAGCGCACCCGAGTCGATCCCGTTCGCCGCCAAGTCCGTCGGCGTGAGCGTGTGCATCGCCTGCTTGGGCTTGGGCGCGGGCGGGAGCGTTTTGAGGATGTCCAGGAACTGCGCCTTGTACCGGTCCGCAAAGTCCTGGTACTGCGGGTTGCCCTGCGTGCTCGCGTACTCGCCACGCAGAAGCTCCTGCACCTGCTCGATGCGTGCGCCCGGGTCCGGGTGCGTGGACAGGAACTCGGGCTGCTTGCTCCCCTGGCTCAGTTTCTGCAGCAGTTGCATCACTTCCAACTGCCCACGTGGGTTGTACCCCGCCTTGGTCATGTAGCGCACGCCGAGCTTGTCGGCCTCAAGCTCCTCCTTGCGCCCGTACTTGAGCAGCACGAGCTGACCGCCCACATTCAGCCCCGGCACGAGCACCTGCCCCGCCTGCTGCACCGTCGCGCTCGAGCTTGATCCAACCAGCACGCCCACCACCTGCACCCCGCCGGAGATCAGCGAGGCCTGCGCGATCCGCTGCGCCCCGTGCTCGGCCGTGACATGCCCGATCTCGTGCCCGATCACGCCCGCCATCTGCGCCTCGGTGGTCAATCGCGACGCGAGGCCCCGCGTGAAGAAGACCTTGCCCCCGGGCAGCGCGAACGCGTTCACCTGGTCCGTGTTGACGAAGTTGAACTCCCACGGCAGCGCCGGGTTGTCCGCCTCCGTGAAGCCCTTGAGCTTCATGCCGATCCCGTTCACATAACTCTGCAGCGCCGCGTTCTCCACGCGCCCGCCCATCTCCTGCGTGAACTGCGGCGCGGCTTGGGCGCCCAGCGCCACCTGGTCGCTCTTGCTCATGCCAAACGTCAGGATGCTCTTGCCCGTCGCGGCGTTCTTCACGCACCCGCCCAGCGCCGCCACGCTCGCAACCAACACCCCCGTGCGCACGATCGCGGACATCTTCATGGGACTGCTTCCCCGGGCCTCGCTCGGCCGAACCTACCATCATCCCGACATGCCAACCCGGCACATCGACTCGGAAAAGGCTATCACGTCGGACGCGTCCGGGGCCGTCGCGGTCCCCAATCCAGCGCCCGCGTGGACGGCCCCTGAGCTCGCCAATCCCCACGCCAACGCCGAGAAGCCCGACAAGGTGCGGCGGATGTTCTCCGCCATCGCGCCCTCCTACGACCTGAACAATCGCCTGCACTCGCTCTGGCGCGATCAGGCCTGGCGACGCTTCGCCGTCCGCAGCGCGGGGGTCAGGGCGGGCGATGTCTGCCTCGACATCGCCTGCGGCACGGGCGATCTGACCGAACTACTGGGTGCGACGCCAGCCTCCCGCGTGATCGGCGTCGATTTCACGCCCGCGATGCTCGATATTGCCCGGCAAAAGCTCGCCCGCCGAGCCTCAATGGTGCAGGGAAAGACCACGTACCAGGAGGGCGACGCGACGGCACTGGCATTCCCAGATGCGTTCGCCGATGTCATCACGATCGCCTTTGGCATTCGCAACGTCTCGGACCCGGCCCGGGCCCTGAGAGAGTTCGCGCGGGTGCTCAAGCCGGGCGGCCGACTCGTGATTCTCGAGTTCTCGCGCCCAACGTTCGCGCCCGCGCGCTGGCTCAACGACTTTTACTGCGGCTGGGTGATGCCGCGCACCGCGACGTGGATCAGCCGCGATCGCTCCGGCGCGTACAAGTACCTCCCCAAGTCGGTGGGCACGTTCATGCCGCGGGAGCTGATGTTGCAAACCATGGCCGATGCTGGATTTGCGGAGACTTCCGCGTCCCCGCTGACGATGGGCATCTGCCAGTGCTACCGCGGTGTCAGAGCCCGATAACTCGTCAATTTGGCTGTTTTTGCGCGTGCTCGATCCTGCGCCAAGCGCGGAATCCACGCCAGATTTCGCGCTTCGCGCACGCCCAAAAAGTGATCGAGTGGTTTTCAGTGTTGTCACAGAGGGGGCTCGATAGACACCCCGCACGCGTGGTGGCGCGGGCCCGGGCCAGGAGGCCGGACATCCCCAATCTGTGAGCGGCGAGGTGGAACCCCAGCCGGTCGCGCAAGACAGGAAGCAGCGACATGAGCACGGAGGTTCTTCTCGAGCGGTTCTTCGAAACCCTGATCAGTGGGCATCGCCCCGGTTCGCGCCAGATCGTGCAGGAGCAGCTCGAGCGCGGCGTGGCGCCCGAGCGCCTCATCACCGAACTGTTCTGGCCCACGTACGAGACGGTGGAGCGTCTGCACCGCGCGGACCAGCTCGCCAAGCTCAGCCATCACATGGCGACGCGCCTGCTCCGCGTGCTCGTCGATCAGAACGCCGCGCGACTGACCTTCGCGCCCTCGAGAAATCGCTCCATCCTCGCCCTGTGCGGGCCCACCGACGCCGACGAGCTCGGCGCCCAGATGGCGGTGGACCTCATCGAGCACGGCGGGTACTCCGTGTCGTTCGGCGGCGGCGGCATCGCCAACGACGAGGTGCTTGCGACGGTCCACGAGACGAACCCCGACGTGCTGCTCATGTTCGCCTCGGGCCCGAGCGATCTGCCCAACATCCGCGAGATGATCGATCACATCCGCGAGATCAACGCGACGCCCAACCTTCAGATCGTGGTGGGCGGCGGCGTCTTCAACCGCGCCGAGGGCCTCGCCGAGGAGATCGTCGCCGACGAGGGCTTCTACCACTTCATGCCAATCTCCTGGCGCGATTCCAACAACGACACCAGCCGCTGCGGCGACTGCGGCGGCAGGACCGCCTCGCTCGACTACC
>CAYNSB010000013.1:0-9967 GCA_964399625.1 uncultured Phycisphaeraceae bacterium | reverse complement strand
CTCGCCGAGGAGATCGGCGCCGATGCCTGGGCCACCTCGCCGCTGGAACTGGTGGACGTGCTCGTCCACGAGTCCTCGCGCCGCGCGGAGATCTCCCAGCGCACCGTCGGCCGCAAGCGCAAGCTCAAGGTCGCCTGACGCGGGGGCGTTCCGGGACCAAGCACGGACCCCGGCTCGCACCCTACCAAAGACAGTACAATAGTGTCCTTCTCGAAGCCGGGCTTCACACGCGTGGAGTCCGGCTTCTTTCATGCGCCAAAATTCCGGGTCCGTTCCGTTCTTTCGCAACCGCCACGCCCCGGGGCGGTAGAGGCTGATGGTTCTCTGTTCAAGGTGCCCGTTCGTGCAAGCACCCTACGACGAAGCCCAACTCGTGCAGCGGGCCGCTGGCGGCGATCGCGCCGCGGCCGAGGAGTTGGTTCGTGCGCACCAGGGAGCCCTCTTCGGCTTCCTGCTGCGCATGTGCGGCAAGCGGGACATCGCGGAGGACATCTGCCAGGAGGCGTTCGTTCGAGCGCTGACGAATCTCGACCGGTTCGACGGGCGATACCGGTTCTCGACGTGGCTGTTCACCATCGCCCGACGGCTGCTGCTGAACCACCTCCAGAAGCGCAAGCCGGTGTACGACACGGAGGGAGTGCTGGGTCGCGTGGGGACGAGCGGAGCGCCGGGCGAGCCGGCGCAGAAGCGGGAGCAGGACGATCGGGTGCGATCGTCCCTCCGGGCGGCGTTGATGGGGCTCTCGGCGGAGCAGCGTGAGGTGATCCTGCTGTTCCACCAGTTGGGCTGGCCGATCGCGTTGATCGCCGACCACCTGGGCATGCCCGAGGGCACCGTGAAGAGCCATCTGCACCGGGGTCGGGAGCATCTGCGACAGATCCTCGAGGAGAACCAGAGGCACTGCAAGGTCGTTGGGGAAGCACGGGCATGAGCGCGTTCAAGGATGGCAACTCGGGTGGGCACGACGCGGCGCGGGGGTCGCGGGATGTCCCGCAGCACCTGGTCGATGCGTTCTTCGATCGCGAGCTCGATCCTCCGGCGCGCATGGAGCTCTTCGCCCTGCTGCGCAAGGACCCCCGGGCCGCGCTGAACATGGAGCGCACGCAGGAAGCGATCGACGCGATCCGCGAGCCCGAGGCGACGCCGGACCTGACGCCGGCGATCCTGCGCGAGTGGGAATCGCGTCGGGCCGCGGGCCTGGCGCCCACGCCGACGGAGCGTGCGGCGATCCCCGCGCCCAGCGCCGCGTGGTGGGCGGCGGGGGCGCTCGCCGCAGCGCTGGCGCTCGCGGTTGGTGCCGTCGTGCTTCTCCAAACAGGCGCGAACCCACCCTCACCCTCGCCAATCGTTGAAGGGCCCAAGCATTCTCCCGCTCCGACAATCGCGGCGAGCCCCTCCGTACCCGTGCCGCCTGTCGCTCGCGAGCGCCTCGTGGGCGAGTTGCGTCCCGGGGCACTGTCGGTGCGGGCCTTGAACGGCGCGGACGAGAGAGGCATGCGCCTGCCCTCGGGCGCGGGCATCGGCTCGATCTTCTCGTGGGGCGAGCTCGCTCGTGCCGACGCCTTCGCCGCGCGCATCGCGCGTTCCTCATCGCTGGTCGATGGGTGGGGCGTCAGCGCAGCCTCTCGGGAAGCGGTCTCGCGCACTCTCTCGATGGAGGAATCGACGCTCGTCCCCATCGCGCGAACGACCCCGGTTCTCTCGGGGTCGCACACGCTCAGTCCGTGATCGGTTGTCGGTCCTTAACGCCGCCGGCGCCGTGCCGCGAGCGCACCGCCCACGCCCAGAAGGGCGAGCGATCCCGGCGCGGGCACCGCGTTCACGCGGATGTTGTCGATGCCCCAGGATTCGTCGTTGAGGTCGGTGCTCAGGCCCTGGCTCTTCCACTTGAAGATAAGCGTGGTGCCCGGCGCCGCGGAGAAATCGATCTGCACATTGCGATAGAGCGAGTCGAGCTCCGCGGGATTGCCGCCCAGGAGCTGGTACCCGAGGTCGGGCGCCTTGGGGTAGGTCTGCCACTCGGGGTGCGAACGCGTGTTCGTGAACGCGTGATCGAAGAGCGTCACGCCGTTGACCGTGACCTGGAGGTGGTCCGGCCCGTTGGGCCCGTTGCCGTCCCACGTGTCGAACGCGTAGAAATCGAAGAGGAGCGAGTAGTTGATGGGCACGGTGCCCGTGCCGCCGCCCG
This sequence comes from uncultured Phycisphaeraceae bacterium, assembly GCA_964399625.1. Classification (GTDB taxonomy): domain Bacteria; phylum Planctomycetota; class Phycisphaerae; order Phycisphaerales; family UBA1924; genus CAYNSB01. The sequence goes on along the minus strand of CAYNSB010000013.1, from coordinate 7,779 downwards.
ATCCGCCGCCGCCGTTGTTGTTGCTCAGATTCGCGGGGGGCGTGACGGTGAGCTGAACGCCCTGGTTGCTGGTGTACCGTCCGAGGAACTTGGTGAAGACCGGCGTGTCGGTGGTGGGGGTGAGGCTCACGTTCGCGGTCCAACCAGGACCGGAGGAGCCCGACTCGAAGTCGTTCTGGTAGACGTTCTGGGCGTCGGCCGCGCCGGCGAGAGCAAGGAGTCCGGCGAGCGCGCACAACACAGCGGGTCCACGGCGAAGCATGGGTCTCTCTCCTGATCTTGCGTTGTTCGAGTCCACCCGCGTCGGGCTTGCCCCGCTCGCGGTGCGTGGAAGATGCCACGTGCGCGGGCGATCGCCAGCGACGCGCCCTCGGGGCGGGCGGTTCGTGTGCGGCGCGTGGTGCCTATGACGTGCGCGCGGGCGCGCGACGTGTCCCCCGACGTCTGAGAATCACCAACGAATCGCGGTCAGTCGTCCTGGCGCGGCACGAGCCTGATTTTCGCGGACCCTCGCTGCGTCCGTCGGCGGTACTCCACCTCCACCTCGTCGCCGACCTTCATCGCGCCCAGCACGCGGATGAGCTCGTTGAGGTCACGCGTGGGCAGCCCGTTGACCGCCGTGATGACATCGCCCACGCTCAACCCGGCCAGACGCGCTGGCGCGGGCTCGTTCTTCTTGAGCCGCGGAATGCCGACGATCACCGGCCCGTCGCCCGTGCCCGGCTCCACGTCCACGCCCAGCGTCGCCTCGCCGGGGCGCAACTGCTCGGCGACCTCGGGCAGCGCCCGCACCCACGCGCGATAGTCTTTCTCCACCTGGTCGATCGGCTTGGCGAACACCGCCGCGATGGACGCCACGCCCGTGGGGTCCTCCGCGTAGTGGCCCGTGTAGTGCGCGTACCACTCGCCGAGCTTGCCCCGGTCCGAGAGGAACAGGAACACCGTCCGCGCCTGCCCGTAGTGCGCCAGCGGGTTCGTGCCCGTGAAGGTGGCGCGCGGCACCTTCGCGAGCTGCTCGATGCGCAGCAGCTTGCCCGCGTTGAGCAGTCGCTTGCTGATGTTGGTTCGCCACGAGGGCACCGGCCTCAGCGACGCCGGGGATCGATCCGCCGCAAGCTCGTAGTCCTCCACAAGGGAGCAGAGCCCTTCCTGGATCCAGATCGGGTGGTCCTGCCCGAGGCGGGTCGTCGAGCGCCAGTGCAGCACATGGAAGAACTCGTGGCGCAGCGTCGCGCCCAGGTCCTGCGCGACGAGGCGTTTCTCGTCGTGCATGTACGCGCCTCCGATGCCCGAGAACGACCCCGCCGCCGCGGACCCGTAGCTGGACACGACCCAGCGCACGAAATCCTTGGGCGAGGGCAGGACAACGACGGTCCACGCATCCGCCTGCGCCGCGTCTGCCCGCGTCAGGTCGGCAAAGACACCACCCAGGGCCCAGTCGTACAGGCGCGCGATGTCCGCGCGGGCCTGCGTCGTGGAGGTCTCGTCCATCGCCGAGAGAACGTGCACGCGAAGGCGTTCATCGCTCGACTGGGCGTAGGCGCCCTGCGTGAACTGGGCCTTGGTTGCCTTGAGGTTCGCGTCGCTCTGACGGCGCAGCACCTCCGCCCAGTTGCCCGCGAGGCGCTCGAACCGCGGGTCCGTGCGCACCCGCGCGAGCTGGGGGTCGCGGCGCATCTGCGCCAGGTCCACGAAGCCCCGCTCCACCGCCCGCACGAGCAGGTCCATGCCCCCGGGCGCATCGTCCTGCAGCGAGCGCGCGCACGCGAGGTTGTAATAGATCACGAAGTTGCCCGGATCCAGCGCCAGTTGCTCGCGGAGAAGCGCCTCGCCACCCGCGGCGTCGCCCTTGCCGATCGCCTCGAGCGCGCGGGTCTGCAGGTCCTGCGCCCGTGCGGCGGGGGCCGGCTGCTTGCCCGCCTGCGCGAACGCGGAGGCACACACGCACAGCGCGAGCACGAGCCCGCGCGCGGGGCGGCGCCCGCCCCGAGTGGTGGGGGTGCTGCGCGAGCGTGCGCGGGTGCTTCCGCTGGTGATGGGCGTTGCCTTGCCGGTGCGTTCGCTCATGGTCGTTCTCGCGCCGCCGAGGGATATTCGCCCCGGATGAGCCCCCGGATCGCCTCGGGATAGGCCCGCTTCTCCAATTCAAAGACGCGCGCCGCGAGCGTGTCGGGCGTGTCGCCGGGCAGAACCGGGCAGCGCTTCTGCAGCAGGATCGCCCCGCGATCGAACTCGCTATCGCACAGATGGACCGTGCAGCCGGATTCGCGCGCGCCCGAAGCGAGCACCGCCTCGTGAACGTGATGCCCGTACATGCCCGCCCCGCCGAACGCCGGGAGAAGCGCCGGGTGGATGTTCACGATGCGCCCGCGGAACGCATTGGGGATGCGCACCAGCTTCAAGTATCCCGCCAGGATGATCCAATCGACGCGGTACGGCGACACGAGCGCCACGAGGCGCTCCGGCGCAATCACGCCCTTCTCAACGATCGTCGCCAGCCCCGCCGCCCGGGCCCGCTCCGCGCCCAGGCACTCCTTCGACGCGATGACCACGCACACCTGCGCCGGGAGCGATCCGTCGCGGATGTGATCGAGCAGGTTCACCAGCGTCCGCCCCGAGCCCGACAGAAGCACCGCCAGGCGGGCCGGCGTGGCGCTCACGGGGCGGCCTTCTTCAACGCCGCCTCCTGCGTCGTCTCGATCGCGACCAGGCGGTGCAGGTTCGTGATCCTCAGCACTTCCATGATCTCCTTGCGAAGCCCGAAGACCACGAGCTTGCCCCCCGCTCCCTTGCACACCTTGTTCAGCGAGATGAGCATGCCGATCCCGGCCGAGGCCAGCAGGTGCACGGGAGAGAGGTCGAGCGCCACGTGGTGCTTGGAGCCCAGCGACGCGTCCACCAGCTCGCTGAGCACGGGCTGCGCCTCGCGATCGGTGACCTTCTCGAGCGTGACGCACGAGAGCGTGACGCCGTTGACTGTTTGAGACGTGGTGTAGGAGGAGACCGCCATGCCAAGAGCCTATCGGGTCCGAGTCATCCGTGGGAGGGGTCGCTCGGAGTCGTGCGGAACGGGATCGGCGTGCCCTGCGCGTCCACCGCGACCATCACCAGCTGCGCCGCCGTCACGGGCACCGTCCCGCCCGAGGAATACCGCTCGGCCTCAACGTCGATGCGGACCGTGACGCTCGTCGTCCCCGTGCGCACCGTCGTCGCGTAGAAGTTCACGATGTCGCCCAGGTGCACCGGGGCCTTGAACTCCACCCGGTCGATCGCCGCCGTCACCCACCGGTGCGCGCCGTGCCGGCGAGCCTCGACGAACCCCGACTGGTCGATGTACGACAGGATCACGCCCCCGAAGACGGTGCCGTAGTGGTTCGTGTCCCGGGGCATCGTCACGACACGGAGGGCGAGTCGACGCTCTGGGCTGTGCTCGGCGGACATGGCGGAGCGTAGAGAGCACCGGCCTCCAAAAACAAACCGCTCCGCCAAGGAGTTTCCTGGCGGAGCGGTTCGGAGGAGAGAGAGGAAGCAGAACGTGTTTCCTACACTCTGATACGGAACCGAGACCGGAGGGTTCACGATTCCGAGCGGTTGCGCGCCAGTTGCGCAGGAGGGCGAAGCATGGCACCCACGCCGGGATCACTGGACAAAGTCGCGGTCCTCGAGTCGCTGCCGGATATGGACCTCGTGCACCGGTTTCGCCGAGGGCTTGAGCGTCTCGACCCACGGGTCTTTGAGTTATCAGACCTGCAACTGGACGCCGCGTTCCTGCCCGATGCGGGCGTCGGGCGCTGGCCGGTGCGTGTGCTCCTGGGGCACCTGGCCGACGCGGACATCTCGTTCGTGCACCGCATGCGGAAGATCGTCGCCGAGGATCGCCCCATGCTCGAGCCGTGGGATGAGGACGCGTTCATCGACGCGGGGCTCTACGGCGGGACCGATGGTGGCGGTGAGCACCCGATCGGCGGCTACCTGGCGGTGATCCACACCTTGCGCAAGTGGGCGGGCGGATGGCTGCTCACGCTCATGCCCGATCAGTTCCTGCGCGTCGGGATGCACCCGCTGAACGGCGAGATGAGCCTGAAGCGCGTGCTCGCGTACGCCACCTGGCACCTCGAGCACCACGCCGACTTCTGCAATCGCAAGGTCGAGAAGATGCTCGGGCCCGCGCCCGCGGAGGAGTGCTGCGGCGGGGATGGCTCGGGCGGATGCTGCGGCGGCAAGGGCGGCGAGAAGAACGGCGGCGGGTGCGGGTGCAGGCACTGATCGCGTTGGTCGCTACCGCTTCGACGCCGGCTCGATCGTGAAACGAACCTCGCCCGTGCGCACGCTCCCGCCCGAGGCGTGGACGCGTATCTCACCGGCCTCCAGGATGTCCTTTCCCTGGTCGTCGTAGAAGGCGAACGCCGCCGCGGGCACCTGCGCGCGGACGGTGCTCTTCTCGCCGGGCTTGAGCGTCACCTGCGAGAACGTCAAGAGTTCCTTGACGGGCCTGGTGCGCGAGGCGACGGGATCGTGGAAGTACCACTGCACCGTCTCGGTGCCAGCGCGAGCCCCGGTGTTGGTCACCTCGACCTCGAACTCGATCGTCCCGGTCGGTGCCAGCGTCTGGCTCGATGCGTAAACGTCCGAGAGAGCGAAGGTGGTGTACGACAGCCCGTACCCGAATGGGTAGAGCGGCGTGCTTGGGACATCCATGTACCGCGACGTGTACCGGTTCGCATCGTCGAACGGGCGGCCCGTCGGCTTGTGGTTGTAGTAGATTGGCACCTGTCCGACGTTGCGCGGCCAACTGGCGGTGAGTCGCCCGCTGGGATTCGCGTCGCCCGTCAGCAGGTCCGCGATGGCGTGACCGCCCTCGGTGCCCCCGTGCCAGGCGAGCAGGATCGCGTCGGCGTGCTCTTGCAGCCAACCGATCGCCAGCGGACGCCCGGTTTGCAGGACCACGATGAGCGGCTTGCCCGTTCCCCGCAGCGCCTCCAGCAGCGCCTGCTGGGCCGGGGGAATCTGGATCAGCGAGCGGCTGTGCCCCTCGCCGGACATCTCCTCTTCCTCGCCCACGGCGGCGATGATCGCGTGGGCACGCCCCGCGGCGGCGAGCGCACGCTCGATGCCGCCGTCCAACGGAGCGTCGATCTTGGACCCCGCCTCGTGCTCGATCTCGAACCGTTTCGCGTCGCGGAGCCCCGCGAGCAGCGTGACGGTGTCCTCGGGTGCGCCGTGCCCCGCCCACGTGCCCAGCATGTCGCGTGCCGAATCGCCCAGGGGCCCGATCACCGCGACGCGTTTGATTCCCTCGCCCAGGGGCAGCGTGCATTTGTCGTTCTTGAGGAGCACCATCGAGCGTGCCGCCAGCTCGCGCGCCAGCGCACGGCTCTCCGGCTGGAGCATCACGTCCTTCTCGCGGGTCGTGTCCTCGTAGGGATGGTCAAAGAGGCCCACCGCCTGCTTGGCGCGCAGGACGCGGCGCACCGCCTGGTCCACGAGCTCCACCGGCACGAGCCCTTTCTCCACGAGCGAGACCAGATGCTCGTCGTACACGCCCGTGACCATGTCGATGTCCGTGCCGCCCAGCAGCCCCAGTCGCGCGGCGTCGGCCCGATCCGCGGCGAACCCGTGCGCCACCATCTCGTTGATCGCGCTGTGGTCCGAGACGACCACCGCGCTCGACTTCCATTGGTCGCGCAAGATCGTCCGCAGCAGGAGCGGATTGCCCGAGCTGGGCACGCCGTTGATCTCGTTGAACGAGGTCATGAACGATCCGACGCCCGCCTGGGCCGCGGAGCGGAAGGGTCGCAGGTACACGTTGTGCAGCGTCTCCATCGAAAGATCGACGGTGTTGTAATCGCGTCCTCCCTCGGCGGCGCCGTACGCCGCGAAGTGCTTGGCGCAGGCGAGCACGCGATCGGGCGCGCTCGGGTCCGCGCCCTGGAACCCGTGGACACGGGCCGCGGCGATCCACGCGCCCAGGCGTGCGTCCTCCCCAGCGCCCTCGGCGATGCGCCCCCAGCGCGGATCGCGGGCCACATCCACCATCGGCGCAAACGTCCAGCGCAGGCCCGAGGCGCGGGCTTCCTTCGCGGCGACGGCCTCGGCCTTCTCGATCAGCTCGAGGTTCCACGAGCACGACGACGCGAGCGGGATCGGGAAAATGGTCTTGTACCCGTGGATCACGTCGTGGGCGAAGAGCGCGGGGATATGCAGGCGCGTGCCCTCGATCGCCGCGTGCTGCAGCGCGTCGAAGTGGGCCGCGTCGCCGCCGCCCAGAAACGTGCCCGAGCGTCCCTCGCGGGCACCGGCGAAGATGCGATCGAGGACCTCCTGTCGTTTGACGGGGTCCTTCTCGCCGGGCTTGCCGCCCCACATCTGGTGGAGCTGCCCGACCTTCTCTTTCAGTGACATCTGCCCGATCAGGCGCTCGATGCGCTCCGGGGGAGTTTCCTTAGGCGCTTGCGCGAAGGCTCCCGCGCCGACGAGCGCGCCGCCCGCCGCCGCCAACCGCGTCAGCAGCCCAGCGATCTTCCTCGATCCTGTCCACACCATCGTCCGCGAACGTGCGCGCATCGCCGCCTCCTGCCTGGGCGGCCCTCAACGCCCGTGAAGGGGGAATGTAGCGGCTTCGTCGGGACGGCGCGCGCGGAGCGCCTGGCTGGCGCGATTCAGCGATCGTGCTCATCGCGCGATACAGCGCGCGTTAGGGCAACCGGAGGCGCGCCCGATGCGAATGCCCTTCCGACGCCTCGCACGTGTGCGCCGGCGATGCGACAGGTCCATGTCGCTGGCAGATCGCACGGGGCGGCGGTCGGGTTCAATCAGGTGCGTTATTGGGCGCTCGTGATTTCGCCGGACAGCCGGGCGATGGCGCGGGTTCGTTGCGGCAGCGCACCTCGGAGAATACGCTTGGGCACATCAATCTCTGCACCAACGCCGACCTCGCCGGGGCCCGACCCATCGACACCGACCCCCGGCACGAACGGGTCCACGAACGGACCCGGGAGCACGCCGATGGCCCACGCGAACGGACCCGCCCCAGCCGCCGCCCCCGCAGGTCACGTCCACCTCGATCCCGATGAGAAGCACGACCCGCACGCGACGCGGTTCGGGTCGTTCCTCAAGGCCTCGATCAAGCTCGAGGCCTCGGACGTCATTATGAAGTCCGGGCAGGCGCCCAAGCTGCGCATCCGCGGCGCGCTCAAGCCGCTGGACACCGAGCCGGTGAGCACCGCCGAGTTCATCCAGATCGCCAAGCACATTCTGGACGAGGAGCAGTTCGCCGACCTGCACAAGTTCGGTTCGGTGGACTTCGCGTACGACTACGACGAGAACACGCGGTACCGCATCAACCTGTTCCAGGCCCGCGGCAAGCTCGCGCTCGCTGCCCGTCGCATCACCAGCAAGATCCGCAAGTTCGAGGAGCTGTACCTCCCGCCGATCATGTCCGAGGTCGCGATGCAGCCCAACGGCATCGTGCTGCTCTCGGGCGTGACCGGCTCGGGCAAGTCCACGACGATCGCGGCGATGCTCGACTACGTGAACGAGCGCAAGCCGGTGCACATCGTGACGATCGAGGACCCGATCGAGTACATCTTCAACGACAAGAAGGCGACGATCAACCAGCGCGAGATCGGGATCGACTGCCTGGACTTCAAGATCGCGCTGCGGGCGCTGGTGCGCGAGAACCCGGACGTGGTGCTGGTCGGCGAAATGCGCGACCAGGAGACGTTTGAGGCGGCGCTGCACGCGGCGGAGACGGGGCACCTGGTGTACGGGACGATCCAC
>CAYNSB010000012.1:34267-67778 GCA_964399625.1 uncultured Phycisphaeraceae bacterium | reverse complement strand
GCGGCGTCACGTTCACGATCAGCCCGCACCGCGCGTACGTGCTCTTGCCCACGCAGATCGCCAGCACGTCCCGCGGCACCTCCAGGTACTCCACCGTCTCGCACAGCGCAAAGCTGTTGGGCGGGATGATCACGTGGTCCACGCCCAGCCTCGCCGTGTCGACCTCCACCATCAGGTCGTCCGTGAATCGCTTCGGATCCACCACCGCGATGCCCCCGCTCCGCGGCGTCGGCGTGAAGATCTTGAAGTGCGTCCCCACGCGCACGTCATACCCGTAGCTCGACACCCCGTAGCTGATCCGCCCGGGACGCTTCACGTTGTCCTCGAACGGGCGGATGACCACCCGCTCGCGAATCTGCTTGTCGCTCAGCACACCACCCATGACGCCCACCTCGACCCCCTCCGCCCGCCCCACCAACGCGTGAATCGCCTCGCCCACACGACTCGAACCACGCACCAGCCCGCCCGCTCCGCCAACCACCCCCGATTCAGCCTTCGTCATCCTGCCCCCTTGCCCGTCCTGGGCTCCACCGCCGCCACATGCGCGCATGACACCGCCCGACCCACGATCCGGACGAGCGCTCCATGCCACGCCCGGATACCGATCATAGTCCTAATTTGTTGCCCTTCGGACCCCCGAATCCACTCAGAGCAGTTCGAAGTGCGGGAGGCCAGCATACCACTAGCCATCGTGGTTTCAACCGGGGTAAGCCCAAAAGAGAGTGTACTCGAAGTGAAAAAACTGTCCATTGTCGCTAACCCAATGTGACATCTCGGGTTACGCTCGCCAAGATTTTTTGCGTCGCGCTCAGATGCTCATCCACAACGGGTCGCGCTGCTCCTTCTCACTCGGTGGAAAACCTGCCCAACACGGTGCGATCTTCCCCGAATCACGCGGGAAAGTACCCCTTTCGAGGCAGATTGCGCGATCCACCGATGCGAATGTCAACCGAACACCAGCGCATCCCCGCCGATCCGCGCCATCGCCCCACAATTCAACGCCTTCGCCGCAACCATCGCGGCTCCAGCACGGGATCTCCTTTACACTCGCCGTCTTGCGCGCTCAGCAACCGCCGCATCCGGAACCCAACCCGTGACCGCATCGCGCCTCCTGCCACTCTCGTTGTGCGTCCCCCTCGCCTGCATGCTCGTCGCCTGCGGCGGCAACAAAGACGCCAAGCCCCGGGACGTCACGCCCCTGGTCACCCGCGACGTGCCCAGCATCCTGCGCGGCACCGTCGGCTCCGAGTGCACCCTCCGCAACAACGAGCCCGTGCTCGTCTCCGGATACGGCCTCGTCGTCGGGCTCAACGGCACCGGCGGCGGACAAATCCCCGATCGCATCGCCGCCACCATGGAGCGCGAGCTCGGGCTCAAGGGCATCAACAAGGGATCCGAGGTCCTTAAGGGCACCGCGCTCGAGGGCCTCTCGCCCCGCGAACTGCTCCGATCGCGCGATGTCGCCGTGGTCATCGTCTACGGCGCGGTCATTCCCGGCGCGCCGCGCGGCGCCGCGTTCGATGTGTACGTCTCGCCCGTGAGCCAGGCCGAGGACCTCTCGCTCGAGGGCGGAACGCTCTGGACGACCGAGCTCCGCCTGGGCCCGCCCACGCCGACGACCGGCATCAAGACCACCGAGCTCGCCTTCGCGCGCGGCCCCATCTTCGTCAATCCCTTCGCCACGCCCGGCTCCGGCGGACCCTCGCGCCAACTCGGGCGAATCCTCGGCGGCGGCGCCGTCAGCAAGCCCCTCGAGCTCCAGGTCGTGCTCGACAACGAGAGCCACTCCCGCGCCCGCGCGATCACCGAGGCCATCAACTCCCGCTTCGGCAAGCAGCCCGGACGCGAGGAGCTCGTCGCCCACGGACGCACCGCCCGCACCATCCAGATCACCGTCCCCGAGGAGTACAGCGACCGCGCCGATGAGTTCCTCTCCCTGCTCAACGCGATCCAGATCCAGCAGGGATTTCCGCAGGAGTTCGCCAAGCGCTACGTCGACGCGATGCGCGCCGAGCCCTACCTCGCCTCCGACCTCGCCTGGTGCCTGCAGGCGTTGCCAGATCGCGCCGCCACCCCGTTCCTCCGCGATCTGTACCAGGAGCCCGAGATGGGCGTGAGGCTCGCGGCCCTCCGCGCCGGCGCGGGCCTCAACGACCCGCTCGCCGTCCCCGCGCTCCAGTCGATCGCGACCTCCGCCCCCACGACCGGCGCGCGCGCCGAGGCCACGCGATTGCTCGGCAAGATCCGCGCAGGACCGAACGTGGACCTGGCGCTCCGCGACCAGCTCGCCGCCACGGACCTGACCGTCCGCGTCGCCGCCTACGAGGCCCTGGCCCAGCGAGCCGAGCGCGCGCTCCTCAAGAAGTCGCTCGCCCTCCGCGAGCAGCACGGCCCGGCCGTCGCCGCCGATCCCGATCCACGCCCCACCATCTCCATGTCGGCCGACTCGCTCCAGGGCGTCCGCCGCGACGCCGCCGACGGCAAGTTCCTCCTCGATCGGGTCCCGGGCGGGTCCCCGCTCATCTATATCTCACAGCAGGGCCGGCCTCGCATCGTCCTCTTCGGCGACCGCCCGAGCATCTCCCGACCGATCGTCTTCTCCATGTGGGACAACCGCCTCATGCTCGCGGCCGACTCGCCCACCGACGAGCTCCGCGCCCGCTACCGCGCGCTGGATCGCCCGCTGGGCGATGGCGAGAAGCAGCTCGGAGAGGTGATCACGACCAAGGCCCCGTCGGACCTCGCCTCCTTCATCCTTTTCCTCGCCCACAAGCCCACCCCCGAGGACCCGCGCCCCGGGCTCTCGCTCACATACTCGGAGGTCGTGGGCGTGCTCTACCAGTTGCAGCGCGCCGGCGCGGTGGAAGCTTCCTTCTCCGTCGAGGACGACCTGCTCCAGGCCCGCCTCCTCCAGGCCACCCAGCAGCTCACCGCCGGCGACCGCCCCGAGACGCCCAAGGACGCCGAGCGACAGTTGCGCGTGCTCGATCCCGTCAAGGACCAGATCGCGCCCGCCCCCAGGAAGCCCGACAACGAGCCGCTCGTCGTCCCGCTCCCCAAGCCTGCTCCCGAGAAGAAGAAGTAGCCGAGAATCCAAGAGCGATTCCTCCGCGGCGCGCACGCTCGCGCGCCACGCGGTATCCTGTGCATCTTGCGGCCAGGAAGGCCACGGCGACGCACGACGCTCCGCCGACGCGACAGGAAGGTTGCTCCCGATGATCCCCAGCGCCCCAACAACCAACGCTCGATCGCTCCGCCTCACCAAGCTCACGCTCGCGGGCTTCAAGTCCTTCGCCGATCGCACCGAGTTCACCTTCGACGACCCCATCACGGGCATCGTCGGCCCCAACGGGTGCGGCAAGTCCAACGTCGTCGATGCCATCAAGTGGGTCCTGGGCGAACGCTCCTCCAAGAGCCTCCGCGGCAAGGAGATGGTGGACGTCATCTTCGCAGGCTCCGCCGCACGCAAGCCCCTGGGCCTCGCCTCGGTCACCCTCACCTTCGAGAACCCCATCCTCGACGAGCACGCCCACGCCGCGAGCCAGGCCCTCGCCCCCCACGCGCCCATCGAGGCCGAGCGCGAACCCGCCGAAACCATCGCCCCCGCCGGCGACGCCGCGCCCCACGACGAGGAGATCTCCGAGGTCGTCCTCGATCGCGCCTCCTCCCGCCGCGCCCTGCCCATCGACGAGGACATCGTCGAGGTCGAGCGCCGCCTCTACCGCGACGGCACCAGCCAGTACCTCATCAACCAGAAGCGTGCGCGCCTGCGCGACATCCGCGATCTCTTCCTCGACACGGGCATCGGCGCCGACGCCTACTCCATCATCGAGCAGGGCAAAGTCGACGCCATGCTCCTCGCCTCGCCACAGGAGCGGCGCACGATCTTCGAAGAGGCCGCGGGCATCGCCAAGTTCAAGCAGCGCCGCATCGAGGCCCAGCGCAAGCTCGAGCGCGCCCAGGCGAACCTCGCGCTCACCCGCGAGCAGCTCGCCACCACCGAGCGCCGCCTCAAGATCGTCAAGGGCCAGGCCGCCAAGGCCCGCCGCTTCAAGGCCCTCGATGCCGATCTCCGCGCCACGCGCCTCGCCCTCGCCTTCGACCAGTACGACGACCTGCGCCAGCGCCTCGACGGGCTCTCCTCGCGCCTCATCGAGCTCGACGCCTCCCGCGCCCAGGCCCACGAGGCCCTCGCCGCGCTCGAGGCCGCCAAGCAGGAGGCCGAGCTCGCCCGCCACGAGCTCTCCACCCAGCACCGCACGCTCGACGAGCAGCGCCTCGCCGCCCGCCACGCCGAGCAGTCCGCCGCGCAGCGCCAGCTCATGAGCGAGCGCGCCCTCGAGGACGCCCAGCGCCAGGCCCAGGCCGACGACGCACGCCTCGCCGAGCTCGACGCACGCCTCACCGAGCTCGCCCGCGCCGCCCAGGAGCAGTCCTCCCTCATCGCCGCCGCCTCCGAACGCCTCGCCGAGGCCGAGCGATCCCTCGAGGCCGTCGGCACCGAGCGTGCCGGCCTCCTCGAGTCCCTCACCACCTCGCAGTCCGCCCTCGCCGAGCGCCGCGCCGCCGCGAGCAACATCGACCGCGAGCGCGCCGCGCTGCTCGCCTCAATCGACGCCGACGCAAAGCGCGAGGACGCCCTCCGCGACCAGATCGCCCGCGCCGAGGAGAAGAAGTCCATCCTCGCCGCCGAGCGCACACGCTCCGTCGCCGCCCACGACGCGCTCACGCAGTCGTCCACCTCCCGCCGCGAGCGCATCGCCGCCCTCGAGCGCGACCTCGCCCAGCGCGAGCACGCCGCGGCCTCGCTCTCCCGCGAGCGCCGCGAGCTCTCCGATCGCGTCACCTCCCTCCAGCAGCAGCACCTGCGCCTCGACGGGCGACGCCAGACACTCCACGAGATGGTCCAGGCCCGCGTGGGCCTGGGCGACGCCGTGCGCGAGGTCATGGCGATGCGCGACGCGGGCACCGCGTTCACCAGCGTCCTCGCCCCGCTCGCCGACCTCATCGATGTCGATCGCGCCCACGCCGCCGCCGTCGAGGCCGCGCTGGGCCCCGCGCTCCAGGCGCTGGTCGTCCGCACGCTCGCCGATCTTCCCACCCCCGCCCAGACCGCGACGCTCACCTCCCGCGTCACCTTCGTCCCCATCACCGGGCTGCACGCCGTCCCCGGGCGCGATATCCCCGCCCACCGCTGGTCCGAGGACCGCCTGGACCAGAGCATCCTCGCCTCGGGCCGCGCCACGCCCCTCCGCTCCGTCGTGCGCTGGCGCGACGAGCTCGACGCAAACCCCGACGCGCCCGACGCCTCACACGCCGACGAGAGCGGAACGGCCTCCAGCGCCCTCCTCGATCGCCTCCTCGCCTCCACCTACCTCGTCGAGTCCCTCGACGCCGCGATCATGCTCGCCGCCATCACGCCCGGCGCCCGCTTCGTCACGCCCGACGGCACCGTGATGGAGCCCGACGCACGCGTCCACGCCGGACCGCTCACCGGCGCGCAGGGCGAGGCCGCGGGCATCCTCCAGCGCCGCTCCGAGCTCGCCGAGCTCCTCACGCAGGTCGACTCGCTCGCCGCCGATCTCGAGCGCGAGCGCGCCACCCTCGCTGCGGCCGATGCCGATGCCGCCGCGCTCTCCACCCAGCAGGCCGACCTCCGCGGCCGCCTCGCCCCCGAGCAGCGCGCCCTCGTGGGCGAGCAGGCCCGCGCCGAGCAGCTCACCGCCGACCTCGCGCGCCTGGACCGCGAGGAGAAGCACCTCGCCGACGAGCTCGCCCAGCTCCGCACGCGCCTCGCCACCCTCGAGGCCGACCGCGTCCGCCTCCGCGATCGCGCCGAGAGCCTCCGCGGCCTGCACGAAGAACAGGCCGCCGCCGCCCTCGTCCTCGAGCAGGACCTCGCCCAGGTCCGCCTCCGCGCCGATGCCATCAACGAGCAGCTCACCGCCATGCGCGTCGAGGCCTCGCGCCTCTCCGAGCAGCTCACCGGCGCCCGCCGCGAGTCCCGCCGCCTCGAGCTCGCCCTCGACGCCACCAACCGCGAGAAGCGCGACCTGCTCTCGCTCGTCGATCGCTCCCGTGCCCGCGTGCAGGAGCACCGCGCCGTCATCGCCGAGTCCGCCGCGCAGATCACCGCCTCCGCCGCCGCCGCGCTCGATCTCGAGTCCCGCATCGCCGCGCTCACGCAGGAGCTCGATTCCTCCCACGCCGCCGTGCAGGAACTCTCGCAGCGCCTCAACGCCGCGCGCACCCACACCCAGCACGTCGAGCGCGACTGGCACGCGATCGAGGTCTCCCGCCGCGAGTTGGAAGTGAAGCGCGAGGGCCTGGAGGAACGCACCCTCTCCGATCTGTCGCTGGACCTCTCCGCCGAGTACGCCGACTACCGCTCCCTCTTCGAGCCCGACGACTCCGGGCTCACCATCACCCGCATCGACCCAGCCCTCGCCGCCGCCGACATCGACGCCCTCCGCGAGCAGATCGCCGCCCTGGGCAACGTCAACCTCGAGGCCCTCGACGAGGAGAACACCCTCGAGGCCCGCAACGAGGAGCTCATCAGGCAGGTCGCCGACATCGACCACGCCGCCACCACCCTCGCCACCCTCATCGACACCCTCAACACCGCCTGCAAGGCCCGCTTCGAGACCTCCTTCGAGGCCATCAAGGCCCAGTTCGCCGGCGACTCGGGCATGTTCCGCAAGCTCTTTGGCGGCGGCAAGGCCGAGGTCCGCCTCATGCCCCTCATCAAGGAAGTCGAAACCCCCGAGGGCGTCAAGAAGGTCGAGACCGACGAGTTCGATGTCCTCGAGTCCGGCATCGAGGTCATCGCCAAGCCGCCCGGCAAGGAGCCTCGCAGCATCTCGCAGCTCTCGGGCGGCGAAAAAACCCTCACCGCCGTCGCCCTCCTGCTCGCCATCTTCCGCTCCAAGCCCTCCTGCTTCTGCATCCTCGACGAGGTGGACGCCGCCCTCGACGAGGGCAACGTCGCACGCTACTGCGCCGTCATCCGCGAGTTCACCACCCACTCACGCTTCATCGTCATCACCCACAACAAGAAGACCATGCAGGCCGCCGACCGCCTCTTCGGCGTCACCATGCAGGAGCGCGGCGTCTCCACGCGCGTCTCCGTCAAGTTCGATCAGGTCGCCAAGGACGGCTCCATCACCACGAGCGCTTCCTCCACAACCACCTCGTCCGATCGGGCCCGCATCGCCAGCGAGAGCGAACGAGCCCGAAACGCGAGCGAGGGCGCCTCTTCTCCCCTCCCGTCCCCGACGGGAGGGGCTGGGGGAGGGCTCCGCGAGGATCACGAGCTCGCCGCGCTCCGCGCCCTGCCCACGCTGCCCGAGGTCGCGCCCATCACCGAGACGCCCGTGGAAGCCGCCACCGCGACCGACGCCAAGTCCAAGGGCGCCCGCAAGAACCTCCTGCGCAAGGCCCTCGCCGGCATGCGCGAGGAAGCATCAAAGACGTCCGAAACCGCGAACTAGGCGACGCTCGCCCGTTTCTTACGGACGATCCGCCTTGGACTTCTTCGGACCATCCGCGATTCGCCTGCGGATGTAGTCGCACACGTGCTCGGGTCGACGCTCGTGCTTCTCAAGTGTTTGAAGAATCTCGCTCGCCTCATCGATCCGATCGAGCTCGAGCATCGCCAGCGCGCGATACGCCAGAAGCATGACGTTGTCGGGCGCACGCTTCAACGCGGCGCTCGAGGCCGCGTCCGCGCCCGCAAAGTCGCCCGTCTTGGTCAGCCAGGCGACGTATTCCTCGTTCGCCACAGGATTCTCGGGATCAGCATCCACGACCCTCTTCCACGCCGCGGGAATCTCCTTCTCGCGGTGCGCTTCCTTGAGCATGAGCGCAAGGTTCTTGGTGTGCCCGATCTGCTTTGGATCTAAGGCGCAAGCCGCCGCCACCTCAGCGATCGCCTCGTCCAGGCGTCCGCCATCACGCAGCGCCACCGCCAACATCCCCCGAGGCTTGTCGTAACCGGGATCAAGCTCGATCGCACGCCGGAAATGCGCGATCGACTCTTCCGCTCGCCCTGCTTTGTACAACACCAGCCCCAGGCTGTACTGCGAATCGCCGTATCCCGGCTCAAGCTCGACCGCCCGCCGCAACGACGCCAGAGCTTCCTCCCGATCACCGTGCGTGTCCTGCTGGATCCCCAGCCACCGCCACCCACGCCAGCACTCCGGGCACTCCTTCACCGCTACCTTCATGCCGTCGATCTGCTCCTCAACCCGTTTGCTGGTGATCGCAAGAAACACGCGTGCCGCACGCCGGGCCGCAGAGACTTCGCGCTCGCCGAACTCCTTGATGGGGACCATCCGTGCACTCGCCGGAATCGACGCCGAAGAGACCATCGCGACATCGCTCATCCGTCCACTGCCCTCATAGAGGTACACGCCACACAACGAGCGGTCGAGCGTGAACACGGGACTCCCCGACACGACTAGATCATTCGACATCCCGAAGCGCAGGCGGTCACCACTACCGCGAAGTCTCATCATCGGTCCGACGTCGAACGGCTTGCTCGGCGCGACCATCCAGCCGCAATCCCCGACGCGCACCATCAGGTCGATGGTTATGTTCGGCCCCGGCGCTGGTGGCTCCCCCGCGATCCGCGCGATCTCCCCCGGCGCCGCTCCGGGTTCCAGCCCCAGCACCGCGATCTCTCGCTCCTCGTCATCACCCGCGACGCCCGCCACGCCGCGCTTCACGCAAGAGTCCATGATCAATTCGGCGCTCACGGCACGATCCACCGCGTACAGCGGCACGATCACGCGATCCGCGGCGATGAACGTAGCCGCGACCACGATCTCGCCATCGGGACCGTTCGTTCTGAGAAGAGCCTCACAATGCGGCCTCGAAGGCTCGCCAGACGACAATCCGCCCAAGAAGGCTGCCAACGCACCCACGCACGCCCGAATGAGTCTCATGACATCACTATACGAAACAGCGGCCTAGCGGCTGCACACCTTTCGACCACCTTGCGTACCGACACCCGTACCCGACGCACCTCTTATCATGGCAGTTGTGACCCGCGCAACCGAAACCCCCGGCCACCGCCGGCTCACCGTTCTCCTTGATGTCTATCTCTGGGACAGCGTCGATCGAGGCCCCGATTCCACCACGACCTCCGACTCTCTGAACCGCGTGCTCATCTCGCTCTCGCATCGACCGCCCGCCGAGGTCCGCGCACTCTTCGCTCGCCACAGGCCGCTCGCCATCGCCGCCGCCGCCTGCTCGCATGTTGCGGCACGCACGCACCGCGTCTCGGCATTTGTCGGCATGGATCTCATCTTTATCCTGACGCTCGCGCCCATCGCAATCACTGGCGACGCGATCGACACCTACACCGCCCGCTCGCGCCTGCTCGGCTCGCGTTGCCTCAATTGCAATTACTCACTCACGGGCCTCCTCGGAACCGAATCGCTCACGCTCTCCAGACCTCGCACCGTCAACTGCCCCGAGTGCTCCATGCTCAATCTCGTTCTGCCAGCACGCAGGGCCTGAGCCCGCATCGCCCCACCACAACGCGACCCGCCCATCTCCCAGTACACTCACGCCATGGGCAAATCCCGCCTCGAAGCCTTCTCCGACGGCGTCATCGCCATCATCATCACCATCATGGTCCTCGAGCTGAAGGTCCCCCACGCCGCGCCGGACCACCCCGCCACGCTCGCCGACCTCCGCCCGCTCCTGCCCACCTTCCTCGCCTACGTCCTCTCGTTCCTCTACGTCGGCATCTACTGGAACAACCACCACCACCTCTTCCACGCCTGCAAGCACGTCCGCGGCAGCGTCCTCTGGGCGAACCTCCACCTCCTCTTCTGGCTCTCGCTCATCCCCTTCGCCACCAACTGGATCGGCGAGACACACTTCGCCCCCATCCCCGTCGCCACCTACGGAGCGCTCCTGCTCGCCGCCGCCATCGCCTTCGACATCCTCTCGCGACTGCTCGTCCGCCATCACGGGCGCGAGTCGCTCCTGGCCCAGGCGATCGGCAAGCGCTGGAAAGAGACGGCCTCCATCGCCCTCTACATCGCCGGCATCGCCAGCGCCTTCGCCGCCCCCACCGCCGCGCTCACCCTCTACACCCTCGTCGCGATCGTCTGGTTCATCCCCGATCGCCGCATCGAGAAGCGCCTCGCCGCCAGCGAGGACTGAGCACGCACACGAGCCCGAGTCGCGAGCGAGTGACCGATTCCTCTGTCTTTCCGAGGCCCAAGCGGCAGCGCGGGGCCAACGAGTCCTACGCGCAAGTGTGGAAAGCGTGGGTGCCACGCCCCGTGCCTTGCGGGGCGTGCACAAGGCCGCCACCGAACGAGAGCGGAAGCGTTCACCGATGTCTCGAACGCTACCTCCCCCGCAGCATCTCGATCCCCTCGCCCGTCAACTCGATCGCGCACGCCTCGCCGGCATCGCCCACGATCCGCTCCGCGATCGTCCTGGTCATCGGCGCCAGGATGCTGAAGTGGTTCCTTCCGCCCACGCTAAGAAATCTCACGTTCACGTTCGCCGTCCGTGAACGCATCGACTTCACCGCGGCGAGGTTCGACGGCGAGGATGCTCCCTCCAGCACGAACGTCGGGCACGCGATCCCATCCAGCCAATGCACCGGCGAGCGCAGCCGCAACTCCTCCGCCCGATCGAACTGATACGGAAAGATGTCCCGCGGATAGCCCTTCACATCGCCCACGGGGCCGAACGCAAACACCGCCCGGAACCGCGACGAGCACTCCGCCACCAGCAGCGCCAGCGTTCCGCCCGTGCTGTGCCCCGCGAGGTACACACGCGTGGGATCGACGCCGGCCTGCTTCGACAGGAACTCCGCCGCCGCGAGCACGTCCTCCACCTCGCCATAGAACCCCTCGCGCGAGCCGGGATTGTCGTTGCCCCCGCGCAGCGAGGGATACATCGTCACCACACCCGCCTCGCGAAACGCCCGCGCCGTTTGATCGTTGCTCGCGGGCGACTTCTGCCAGAAGCCCTCATCGATCCCGTTGCAATCACCCCCCGTGATCCACACGATCGCGGGACTCTTTTTGGTCGCATCACGCGGCACACTCACGTACGCCCACAACTCCCCCGCGGGCGAGGGATACTTCACGAGCTCGAGCTCGCCCTTGGGTGGCATCGCCGGCCGCTCCCCCGCCGGCAACCCTCCCCTCACCTTCGTCACGAACCCCTTCCGCGCCTCGGACAACGAAGCACCCGAAGTAGACCCCTCGCCTCTCCCCTGCGTGGCCGCCTGCGATGCAGGCGCGGTGGGCGCGGACTTCCGCTCCTCGCACCCGCACGTAGCCGCGATCGCGACACCCAGCGCAACGCCCATCACCTTCGTCATGCGTGAGCCCTCCGCAACCCAGGCCACATTGAGCCTTGGCACTTGCGCATTATGACATCGTTGCTCGTGCCGCGCCCTCAAGTCCGCGCAAAGGCCCACTCTGCAGCGCAGGCCCACTCGCCCACCCACACTCCGAAACGCCCTTCTATTTGAATTGAAACAACACCGTCATCCCACCCGACACCGCGAGCACGAGGAGCCGCCAGCTCCACCATCGTCGCGCAAGCGTGATCGCGACGCACGTCATTGGAATGTCAGCCGCGAAGAACATCTCCGCGCACCGCATGAGCGCTTCGAATCGGACCCAACCGATCGAATCTCCAGGCGACTGCGGCCCAAGGAATTCGGAAAGAAAGAACGTCGAGATCGCGGCCAGCAGCAGCAGTAGCGAAGGCCGATCCGCCCAACGCGTGTGCTTCGAAGTGAGCGCATCGCTCCCATCATCCGGCGAATCGGAATCCACAGATGAGCGGGTCATTTCCTTCGCGTACCTACGCAACGTCAGCGCGCCGAGTTCCCCACCTCCACCCCCACCACCTCCACCAGCTCCGTCGGCACATCCTTCAAATCATCATCGTTCACCTTCCTCCGCCCGCCCGGCTCCTTCGCCTTCCTCTCCATCTCGTCGATCACCTCCATCCCCTTCACCACGCGCCCGAACACCGCGTACCCCGCCCCGCCGCGATCCGGGCGCGCCACATCCAGCTTCGCGTTGTCCACGAGATTGAAATAGAACTCCCGCGTCGCGCTGTCCGGCTCCGTGTCCCGCGCCCACGCGATCGTCCCACGCACGTTCTTCAGCCCGTTCTCCCACTCATTCTTGATCGGCGTGTCGCCCTTGATCTCGATCAGGTCGCGCTTGTACCCGCCACCCTGCACCACAAAACCCGGCACGATGCGATGGAACACCGTCCCGTCGTACGCACCGCTCTTGGCATACTTCAGAAAGTTCGCCACGCCGATCGGCGCCCGCAGCCGATCCAATTCCAGCACGATGTCCCCCGCGCTCGTCCGCATCGCCACGAACACGAGCTGCCCTTTCTCCGCCCGCGCCACATCCTCCTCCGGAATCCGATACCCGTCGCAGAACCTGCGGCTGTCCCACTTCTCGCGCGCCTCCCCCGCTGGCGTCGAAGCCTGCGAATCCGCAGAACCACCCTGCGTCATCGCCGCCGCTCCGCTCGTCTTCGTCCCCGCGCACCCGCCCGCGAGCGACAGCCCCACCATCGCCATCACCACGCATCGCCCCACGACTCGCGCAATCGCGCCGCGCTCCATCACGCACCTCCTGTGTCGCGCCCGCAAGCGCGGACGCATCACCCCGCCGGAAGTTCCACCGCGCCAACCAACTCCCCGATCGACCCCTTCCCCTGCTCACGCACCCATCTCTCCAGCCCGCGCGCCACGCCCCGCGCCGAGCGTGGATCCGCAAACAGCGCCGTCCCCATCTCCACCGCGCTCGCACCCGCGAGGATCAACTCCGCCGCATCCTCCCACGTCAGCACGCCGCCGATCCCCACGATCGGCACGCCCGCATCCCGCGCGATCGCCCGATACACCAGGTGCACCAGGCGCACCACGATCGTGTGCACCGCCGGCCCCGACAATCCCCCCGTCACGTTCGCGAGCCTCGGCCGCCGCGTCCGCACATCGATCCCCATCGCCGGCATCGTGTTGCACAGGCACAACGCATCCGCACCCGCCTCCACCGCCGCACGCGCAATGTCCACCATCGTCCCGCCCGCAGGCCCCACCGCGATCGGACTCAGCTTCACGAGCACAGGCCTCGCGACCTCGCCGCCCCCCGCCCCGCGCTGATCCATCACCCCCTTCACCGCCCCGATCAACTCGCGCAGCGCCCCCGCGTCCACCCCAAACTCCGTGCCCCCGTGCACATTGGGGCAACTCACGTTGATCTCAATCCCCGCCAGCCCCTCGACCCCCGCCATCGCCCGCGCCACCTCCACGTAATCCTCGATCGAGAACCCCGCGATCGAACCGAACACGCGCAGCCCCGTCCGCTCGCTCACGCCCTTCACGCGCGGCCCGATCGTCCGCATCCACTCCTCGATCCCCACGTTCGCCAGTCCGATCGCGTTGAGCATCCCGCCACGCGTCTCGAGGATCCGCCACGTCGCGTTCCCCTCGCGAGGCTTCGCCGTGATGCTCTTGGTCACCAGCCCGCCCACGCCCCCGCGCGCCCCAAGGTCCATCGCGTCGCCCATCTCATCCAGGTACCCGCACGTCCCCGCCGCGAGCACCACCGGCGTGCGCATCGACACCCCGGCCACACGCACCGACAGCGAACTCCACGCCGAGTCACTCATTCCTACAGCATAACGCCGCACCCACGCCTGCACGCCGAATGCCGCAGGGTCGTGATCGGTTTCGACCATCCGCCAACGACGCAAACGCTCCCGGCCCCACACCCGCGTTGCCCTCTGCCGTCCCTCACCCCCCCACCGTCACCATCACCAGCAGCGACAACCCCGTGATCACACCGTTGTGCAGCGCGTGCGCCACCATCGGCGCGATCAGGCTCCCCCGCCACTCCCGCAGCAATCCCAGCATCGTCCCCAGCACCGCGACCTGCACGAGCCCCAGCGGCGAGTACGGGTGCCCCGCGCCAAACACCGCGCTCACCACCACGATCGTCATCACGCGCCCCGCCCGCGCGCGCAACCATCCGAACAGCAGCCCCCGGAACGCAAGCTCCTCCACCAGCGGCGCCCACACCACCGCCCCCAGCGCCCACATCAGCATCACCACCGGGCTGTCCGACGGCGGGCTCTCGAACATCGGGTACTTGTGCGCCCCCTCATCCTCGCCGCCGCCCTCGACCATCCGCCGCACGATTCCCAGCACGATCGTCACCACCACCGTCACCGGCAGCCACGCCAGAAACGCGAACACCCCCGCCGTCACTTCGCGCGCCACGCCCCTGCCCGTGTTCACGCCCACCTCGCGCTTCCACGTCGCGAGATCCACGCGCCGTATGAGCGGCCACGCCGCCGCCCCCAGCAGCATCCACGGCAGCACCGCGTGGTACACCACCGCCCCCACGCTCCCCTCCACGCCAAGCCCGAACGGCAGCACCGACAGCCCCAGCACCACCACGAACCCGCCCAGGAACAGCACGAATCCCTGCAGGTTCTCCTCGCGCCCGCCCTCGGGCTCCTCCGCCTCCTCCAGCAGCCCGCGCCGCCACGCCGCCACAAAGAAGATCAACGCCACGATGCCCGCGATGATCGCAAGCACACCCGCCACGATCACCTTCATCCCCAGCCGAGCGATCGCCTCACCGCCCGAGAGCGCCTCCAACCGGTACCGATCGTCGCTCGGGCGCGCGAACGCCAGCGCGAGCTGACCGAACCACTCGTGCCGATCCAGCAGCGACTCCTGCGCCTCGCCCGGCAGCGCCTCGGTCCCCTTCTCGTACAACTTCGTCAGCCACGCCACGTCCGCCGCCAGCGCGCTCCCCGCCTCCAGCTCCTTGCCCACCTCGCCCAGCCGCCGAAGCGCCTCCCCCTTGCCCAGCACCTCACCCGCGACGATCGCCAGGCGCACGCGCTCCGTCCGCGTCACCGCCAACGGCTCGAGCTCCTCGCGCACCTGCTCCTCCACGGAGCCATCCCACTTCATGCGCTCACGCCGCGCGTACTCGCGCAGCTTCACCATCTCCTTGCTCGCCATCGCCAGGTGCCCGTACCGCGCACCCTCCAGCGCCTCGCTCTGGCGCACCCACGTGGGCGCCTCGTCGTACCCCTGCTCGTGCTGACCGCGCAGGAACCACTGAAGGAACATCACGCTCGCCAGCATGAGCACGCCCGCCCCCAGCCACGCCCACGCCGAGCCCGACATCCCCTGCGCCGATCGCTCATCAACGAACTCGATCCGCTGCATGCCCGCCAGAATACCAAGGGAAGAAGGGACCGAGCCATTCGGGATTCGGGATCACGTATTCCCTATCCTCCCCCATGGACCTGAACGCACGCATCGCCCAGTTCGAGAACATGGTCCGCGAGGGCGCGGACCCCACCAACGACATGGCCTGGTTCTCCCTCGCCGGCGCCTACGCACAGGCCGCACGCCACGCCGACGCCGCCCGCGCCTACCGCACCTGCATCGACCTGAATCCAAACTTCTCCAAGGCCTATCAGCTCGCCGGCGAGGCCCTCCGCGCCGCCAACGACACCTCCGCCGCCATCGCCATCCTCACCGACGGCTACAAGGTCGCCGCACGCAAGGGCGACCTCATGCCCAAGCGCGCCATCGCCGAACTCCTCAAGTCACTCAACGCCCCCATCCCCGCCGATCCCTCCGGCGCCTCCGCCCCCGCGCCCACCACCTCTGGCTTCACCGATCGCAAGACCGGCCGCCCCGGCACCAGGATGCCACGCCCTCCCTTCAAGGGCCCCATCGGCCAGTGGATCCACCAGCACATCTCGCAGGAGACCTTCGACGCCTGGATCCGCCAGGGCACCAAGGTCATCAACGAGCTCCGCCTCGATCTCTCCCGCGATGCCGACGAAGCAACCTACGACGCCCACATGCGCGAGTTCCTCGGCATCGACGACGAGATGTACGAGCAGCTCACGGGCAAAAAGCCCGAGCAATCCGCCGACGCGCTGGGGCACTGATCCATGCGTCCCCGCCCGATCCTCCCGCTCCTGCTCCCGCTGCCCGTCCTCTTCGCCGCCGCCATCGCCGCGCGAAACCTCCCCACCTCCTCCTCCATCCGCACCGCGATCGAGTACCCCGCCGCCGGCCTCCACGCCCTGCTCAGCGCGATGGGCTCGCGCTCGCCCGCGCTCCCGCAGGCCCTCGCCGTCGCGCTCGTCTATCTCCTGCTCGCGCTGCTCATCACCGCCGCGATCAACCCCAAGAAAGCCCTCGGCCCCGCCGCCGCCCTCGCCATCCTCTGCGCTGCGCTCCTGGGCTGCATCACCTACATCGTCCTGGTCAACTGAAGCGCGCGCCGCTTCTCGTGCGCCTTCGTCCCCGTGCCTCGCGCCCTCTTCTCACCCAAGCACGCCCCGCGCCCGCAGCACGCGCGTGAGCAGGTCCCCCGCGTCCGCATCGCTCCGCACCATCGCGAACCCAATGCCCCGCGCCGTGCACACCCGCCGCACCATCTCCACGTGCGCCGCGATCCGCGTCTTGTACCGCCGCAGCACCGCCCCGGAGATACTCACCTCCGTCGCACGCCCCGTCTCCACGTCCGTCAGACGCACATCACCGATCACCCCACCGCCCGCTTCCTTCTCCGGCTCCAATTCCCCCGGCGACAGCACCATGAACGCGTGAACGTCGAATCCCCCACCCCCCGCATTCCCCGACAGATACCCCAGCCCCGTCCGCACATCCTCCGCCACCAGGAAATCGCTCAGCACCACCATCACGCCCCGCCCCCGCCGCGCCAGCGCAATCTCCTTCAGCGCCGCGTTGAACGCCCCAGCCCCATGCCCCGCCGCGCTCTCACCCTCGGGCGCTCGGCTCGCCCCAAGCACGAACTCCCCGATCCTCCGCAGGTTCCGCCGACCACGCATCGCCGCCAGCGTCTGCACCGCCCGACGCCGCGGCGCTCCGATCACGCTCACCAACACCCGGCTCTGCCCCGACAGCCCGATGTACGCCAGCCCCACCGCCAATCGCTGCGCAAGCACCAGCTTGCTCGGCGTCCCCGCGTCCATCGACGCCGACGCATCCACCACGATGTGCAGCGCCAGGTCCTCATCCTCGCGAAACAACTTCACGAACAGGCGATCCAGACGCGCCAGCACGTTCCAGTCGATGTGCCGCAAATCATCCCCGGGCGTGTAGTCCCGAAAATCATCAAACTCGACCGAAGAACCCCGACGCCGGCTCCGACGCTCGCCGGGCAGCTTCCCCGCGAAGATCTTCCGGCTCAGCACGTCCAGCCGGTCCAGGCGCGACGCCAACTCCGGAGGAAGCAGGTCCTCCAGCGTCGTCGCCCGTGTGCCCGTCCCCGGCGCCAGCATGACTCAGAGTATTCTCTCGCCCAATCTGCCGCGACAACGCCCCTTCGACACGCCGCCACGCCCGCCCGACTTGCCCATCCCATGACCCCCACCATCTTCCTCCTCGCCGCGATCCTCGGCCTCTTCGCCGGCCTGCTCGGCGGGCTCGCCGGCATCGGCGGCTCCATGGTCATGCTCCCGGGCCTCGCCTTCATCTTCGGTTTCACCTCGTCCACCCACGACGAGCAGCACGCCTACCAGGCCGCCGCGATGATCGTCAACGTCGTCGTCGCCATCCCCGCCACGCACCGACACGCCCGCGCCGGCGCCATCCGACGAGACCTCATCACCACCACCATCCCCTCGATGGTCGTCGCCGTCATCGCGGGCACGCTCCTCTCCAACACGCTCAAGGGAGTCTGGCTCACCACCTCCCTCGCCTCCTTCATCATCCTCTACTGCACCGTCAATCTCATCGGCGTCGCACGCACGCCGCGCGAGCTCCAGCCCGCCCAAACGACCCCACCCCGCTCGATCCTCATCCTCGCCGGACTCCTCGCAGGATTCGTCGGCGGCGTGCTGGGCCTGGGCGGCGGCATCGTCATGGTGCCCATGCTCCAGCTCATCGCGCACGTCCCGCTCCGACAGTCCATCGCCACAAGCGCCGCCTCCATGATCATCTCCGCCGCCATCGGCGCCTCGGTCAAACTCGCCTCGCTCCCCGCGCTCCACCAATCCCCCACGCACGCGGCAATACTCGCCCTCGCCATGGCCCCCGGCGCTGTGCTGGGCGCGCATATCGGCGCCGGGCTCGCGCACTCCTTGCCGCTTCGCGCCATCCGGATCACGATCTCCGTCATCCTCTTCATCGCCGCGATACGCCTCATCCACCTCGACGCGTGGCTCGCGCAACACCTGCCACTCTGACAGCCCCTCTCGCGAGCCCCGCGTCCCCTGCCGATCAACGCCGGGATGTGCGCCACCAGCCGCGCAAGGCGAACCTCCTCACCGGCACGCCGTATGCTCCCATGAAACGGTCTCATCCCGTTTGCCGAACAACCGCACAAGGCCACGACGCCTCGAAGGGGGTTCACCAATGATCAAGGTCCTCAACAATCTCAAGACCGCGATGCTCCTGGGCGGGCTCATGGGGCTCTGCCTCCTCGTCGGATCACGCTTCGGGCAGCAGGGCCTCATCGCCGGCCTCGCCTTCGGCGGCCTCGCCAACATCATCGCCTGGTTCTTCTCCGACAAGATCGCCATCGCCTCGATGCAGGGCCACGAGGTCACACGCGAAGAGAACCCCGCCCTCTACAACATGGTGGACCAGCTCCGCCAGCGCGCCGGCCTGCCCATGCCCCGCGTCTACATCTGCCCCCACGACGCCCCCAACGCCTTCGCCACGGGACGCTCACCCTCGCACGCCGCCGTCGCCGTCACCGAGGGCCTCCTCCGCCTCATGAACCGCGACGAGCTCGAGGGCGTCATCGCCCACGAACTCACGCACATCAAGAGCCGAGACACCCTCACCTCCTGCATCGCCGCCACCATCGCCGGCGTCCTCTCCTTCCTCGCCCAGTGGGGCTTCATGCTGGGAGGCAGCAGGGATCGCGAGGGCGGCAACCCCATCCTCGCGCTCGTCGCCCTCATCCTCGCTCCCATCGGCGCCGCCATCATCAAGGCCGCCATCTCCCGCTCCCGCGAGTACGTCGCCGACGCCGGCGCCGCGCAGATCGTCGGCTCCCCGCACGGCCTCGTCTCCGCCCTCCAGAAGCTCGAGTCCTACTCCAAGCAGATCCCCCTCTTCCAGCCCAACCCCGCGATGAACAACCTCTTCATCATCGAGCCCATGATGGGCCAGTCGCTCCTCAACATGTTCGCCTCGCACCCGCCCACCGAGCGCCGCATCGCCGCGCTGCTCAACGGGCGATAGCACCGCACGCGATCCCAACCCGCTCCGAGCGCTCGCCTCTCGCGACGCCGCGCCGTCCCCTACACTGACCCTCCACCCCGGAGGTCCCTCATGCCCGCTCCCGCCGACCGCCTGTACTCCGACTCCCACGAGTGGCACAAAGTCGAAGGCTCCACGCTCACACTGGGCATCACCAAGTTCGCCGTCGACCAACTGACCGACGTCACCTACGTCCAGATGAAGCCCAAGGGCACCAAGTTCAACGCCGGCGACATCGTCGGCGAGGTCGAGTCCGTCAAGACCACCTCCGACATCTACTGCCACGCCGCCGGCGAGATCATCGAGGTCAACCCGGCTCTCGCCGACAACCCCGGCCTCCTCAACGAGGACCCCTACACCAAGGGCTGGCTCGTCAAGATCAAGCTCACCAGCGACGCCGGGCTCAAGTCCCTGAAGAACGCGGCCGCCTACGACGCCGCACACCCGACGTGATCCGCTGCGCCAACGTCCACAAGTCCTACCGCATCGCCGCGCGCGAGGGCGCACGAACCATCGAGCGCCAAGTCCACGCGCTCCAGGGCGTCTCACTCGACATCCCAGAGCCCGGCTTCTACGCCATCATGGGCGCCTCGGGCTCGGGCAAGTCCACCCTCCTCCACCTCCTCGCCGCGCTCGATCGCCCCGACTCCGGCGAGATTTACCTCAACGACGAGCCCATCCACGCCCTCTCCGAGCGCGCCGCCACCGCCTACCGCCGCACGAAGATCGGCATCGTCTTCCAGCAGTTCAACCTCATCCCAACCCTCACTGCGCGCGAGAACATCGAGCTCCCCGGCATGCTCGCCGCCGACAACCCCTCCAAACTCACCGCCCGCTCGCGCGAGCTCCTCGAACGCCTGGGACTGCCCGATCGCGCCGACCACCGCCCCGACGCCCTCTCCGGCGGCGAGCAGCAGCGCATCGCCATCGCTCGCGCACTGCTCTACGCGCCGCCCGTCCTCCTCGCCGACGAGCCCACCGGCAACCTCGATAGCGCCAGCGCCGCCGCGCTCTGGACCCTCCTCCGCGAGCTCGCCGAGTCCGCGCGAATGTCCATCGTCATGGTCACCCACGAGCCCGCCGCCGCCGCCAACTGCAAGCGCACCTTCGTCCTCGCCGACGGCCGCGTCCGAACCTCCTTCGACACTGCGGGCCTCGACGCCGCCGCAATCGCCCAGCGCTACCAGGCCGCGATCCGCTAACGCAGCGCATCGCCCTTCAGAGGCCCAACCGGAAGCGCCGGCCTTGCGAGCCGTGCGGCCGCATCAACAGCGCCCACCTTCACACCGCGCCCGCTCCCTTCCACCTTTTCGCTTTTCGTTTCTCGCGCTTTGCTTTACCTTTCAAGCCTTCTCCCTCCACCAACCGACGGAGCCCTCCATGACCACCATCCGCGCCCGCCTCCTCCGCTCCACCCTCCGCCACTCCTTCACTCTCATCGAGCTGCTGGTCGTCATCGCCATCATCGCGATCCTCATCGCCATCCTCCTCCCCGCCCTCCGCGGCGCACGCAACTCCGCACGCCAGCTCGCCTGCGCCTCGGACCTCCGCCAGTTCCTCACCGTCATCAACGTCTACACCAACGACAACCGCTCCTACATCCCCCTGCCCAACTGGGGCCCCGTCGCCACCGCGCCCGGCTGGCTCTACGACCAGACCTGCGGCCCCGCCGTCGCCAAGCCCTTCACCGAGGACGACCGCCGCACCGGCTCCCTCTTCCCCTACCTCGAAGCGCCCAAGATCTACCGCTGCCCCTCGCACGCCGAGCCCTTCACCGGCACCGCGCTCATGACCTCGTACATCATGAACGGCGCCGTCGTCGCCTACCGCGATCCCAACCGCTCCTACCGCATCGATCAGTTCGCCGCCGACGCCATCATCATGTGGGACGCCAACGAGCAGGGCCCCGTCGCCTTCAACGACGGCGCCTCATACCCCAACGAGATCGTCGCCGGGCACCACGGCACGGGCATCAACGGCGCCTGCGTCGATGGCTCCGCCGCCTACCTCAACGGACAGCAGTTCGCCACCCAGCTCACCAAGAAGCCCGGCCGCCTCTGGTGCAACCCCATCTCCCGCACGGGCCAGTAACCTCGATTGCTACGCTCGGGCATGCTCGCGCCTCTCCGCCTCGCCCTCAACGCGCTGCTCGCCCGCCGACTCCGTTCCGCGCTCCTCACCGCAGCCGTCGCACTCTCCGCCGCGATGATCGCCGCCGTCGCCTGCGCCATGGCCTCGGCCCAGGGCGCCATCGAGCACCAGCTCGCCGGCACCATCGGCGCCGCCGACCTCCGCATCAAGCCCACCTCCGCCACACCACTCCCGCCTGCGCTCCTCGACACCGTCCGCGCCTGGCCGCAGGTCCGCGACGCCGCGCCCTCCGTCCAGACCACTCTCGCCATCACCTACCGCACGCCGATGCTCGCGCCAGCCGACACCACGCCCGACACCACCTCCAAAGCCGCAACCCCACGCGCCTTCGAGCGCCGCGAGATCACCCTCTCCTCCACAGCCCTCGCCAACTCCATCCGCCCCGGCGCCACCACCACCGCCAGACCCCTCACCCGCCAGTCCCGCGCGACGCAGACCGAACTGCTCCCCCCGCCCGAGCTCCTGCAGGGCCGACTCCCCCAGCGCGATGACGAGGTCGTCATCGATGCCGCCCTCGCACACCGCCTCTCCGTCACCTACGCGCAGCAAACGAAAAAGCGCGACGGCCTTATCCCCGTCTGGCGCTCGGATGTTCTCAACGCGCCCCAACGCCTCGACGTCCCGCCCTCCACCATCGACGCACGCGAGGCCGAACGCATCAACGCCTCACGCCGCATCGCCCTGGGCGATCGAATCGAGGTCGCACGCCAACTCATCCCGCAGCTCAAGACGCCCCTCACCGGCCTCTTCCAGACCAACACCACGCTCACCGTCGTGGGCATCGCCGCTCAGCCCCCGCTCGGCGGCCGACCGCAGGTCTACCTCACGCTCAACGCCATCACCGCCCTCTCCCGCGAACCCGGCCTCTCGCAGATCGACATCGCCCTCAACCCCGGCGCCAAGCCCGACGACATTGTCCGCGCCCACGCCGCCTCCCTCCCCAAGGGCCTGCTCCTCCAGACCACCGAGAAGATCACCTCGGGCCTGGACAAGAACATCCAGTCCTCGCGCCTCGCCCTCATCCTCGTCATGGTCCTGGGCGCCATCTCCGGCGCCTTCATCATCATGACGGGCCTGAGCACCGCCATCGCCGAACGCCAGCGCGAGCTCGCCATCCTCCGCTGCATCGGCGCCACCACCGCCCAGCTCGCCCGAACCCAGCTCCTCATCGGGCTCATCCTCGGAATCTCCGGCGCCGCGATTGGCGTCCCGCTCGGCGTCGCCATCGCCGCGCTCCTCAGCGCGCTCTTCAGCGACCACCTCCCCACCGGCCTCGTCATCCAGCCCTACGGGCTCATCGTCGCCGCGCTCAGCGCCATCCTCGCCGGCGTCCTCGGCTCCGCACTCCCCGCGCGACAGGCGTCGCGCCTCTCGCCCCTGCTCGCGCTGGGCGCCCGCGCCGCAACGCCCCTCCCGCGCCACCTCGCTCGCACCGCCGCCATCGCCCTCGCGATGATCGCCGCCCACGCCCTCATCATCACCATCCCCACCAACGGGCAGACCGTCTTCTGGGGGCACGCCACCGTCGGGCTGCCGCTCCTGCTGTCGGGCTACTTCCTCCTCGGCGTGCCGCTGGTCCTCATCGTCTCACGCCTCCTCAGCACACCCCTCTCCCGCGCCCTTCGCCTCCCGCCACGACTCCTCAATCGCACCGTCGCCGCAACGCCCTATCGCCACGGCCTCACCGCCGGCGCACTCATGGGCGGCCTCGCCATGATGATCTCCATCTGGACCAACGGCGGCGCCATCCTCCGCGACTGGATCGAGAAGATCCAGTTCCCCGATGCCTTCGTCTCGGGGCTCAACCTCTCCGAGGATGTCCAACGCAAACTCAACTCTCTCACCGACATCGTCGCCGACACCTCCGCCATCACCCTCTACAACGTCGAGACCGACGTCTTCGGCGTCCGCGCCCTCCAGAAGTACAAGACCACCTTCGTCGGCTTCGAGCCCGACTCCTTCTTCCGCATGACCCGCCTCACCTGGGTCCAGGGCGATCCGCAGACCGCCCTCAAACGCCTCAACCAGGGCGGCGCCGTCATCGTCGCCCGCGAGTTCCTCACCGCCCAGGGCCTCGGCCTTGGGCACAAGTTCACATGCTCCCGCAACGGCACGCCCATCGATTTCGAGATCGTCGGCGTCGTCTCATCCCCCGGCCTCGAGCTCGTCTCCAAGTTCTTCAACGTCGGCGAGGACGTCACCGATCAGGCCCTTCACGCGATCTTTGGCTCACGCGACGACCTCAAGGCCAAGTTCTTCGATGGCCAGCCCGCGCCCATCCAGCTCATACAGATCGCGCTCACCCCCACCGCGCAGGCCCAAGACGATCAGGCCCTCAACACCATCCGAAGCGAATTGCTCGACGCGGGAATCCTCGACGCCGGCTCCGGACGACAGATCAAATCCCAGATCGTCGCCTTCGCCTCGGGCGGGTTGCTCGTCGTCTCCGCCATCGCCGCCGCCGCCATCCTCATCGCGTGCCTGGGCGTCGCCAACATCATCATCGCCGCGATCGAGGCCCGACAATTCGAGTTCGGCGTCCTCCGCGCCATCGGCGCCCCGCGCTCGCTCCTCACCCGCCTCGTCCTCGCCGAGGCCCTGCTCATCGCGATCACCGCCGGGGTCCTGGGCACCATGCTGGGAATCCACGGCGCCTGGACCGAGCGCACCCTCCACGCCCTCATCCTGGGCCTCACCTACGCCTTCCACATCCCCATCGGACCCGTCGCCGCGGGGTGGGCCATCCTCATCGCCCTCACGCTCCTCGCCGCGGCCCCCGCCGTCGTGCGCCTCGCACGACGAACTCCGCGCGATCTCCTCGCCGCGACCCGCGGCTGATCGCTCCCCCAAAAACAAACCAGGCCCCGCGTGGGGCCTGATCGTCGAAAACTCGTTCAAACAACAAGGCTCACGCCTCGTCCTTCGCCTTCCGCTTGATGTCCATCGCGTGCGCCCGGCTGTACTGCTGGATGTCCTTGAACTTCCCGCCCGCGTCACGCTTCGCGTACAGCTTCTTGCCCTTGCTGCTGTACATCACCGTCCGACGAGCCTTCTTCTTCGCTTTCTTCTTGCCGCTCTTCTTCGCCTTCTTCTTGGCCTTCTTCGCCATGTCAAACTCCTTGGAGACCGCAATGTCCTCGTTCCGCGCTCCCCCCCGTCGGGGGCTCGCCAGCGCAGATGCTACCGAGAATCACGAGCTCTTGCAGCCCGCAACGCGCACGCCCTGCGCGATCCCCGGAATAACCCGCCCCGTCTAGGGGACTGTCCTCAAACGGACGGCCATGTCGACTGTCCTGATCCCCGATATGAGTGAGGCCACGATGAGAACGCGCCCCAGCGGAGCGCGGCCTGTGCGGTAGCGGAGGGAAGACGGCGATGCCCAACGGACCGATCCTCGACCAAATCCTGAGTTGCCCGAGCCTCCCGTCGCCTCCCGCTGTGGCGATCAAGGTTCTCGAACTCACGCGCGATCCCCGCGCAAGCCTCCAGCAGATCGGCAAGCTCGTCCAGAACGACACCGCGCTCTCCGCTAAGATCCTCAAGACCGTCAACTCCTCCCTCTTCGGCCTCCCCCAGCAGTGCACCAAGATCGACCGCGCCCTGGGACTCCTCGGCCTCAACGCCGTCAAGTCACTCGTCCTCGGCTTCTCACTCGTCGACGGCACCAAGAGCGTCAAGGACGGCAACGGCATCGACCTCCAGGCCCACTGGCGACGCGCCGTCTACTCCGCCGCGGGCGCCCGAAACATGGCCCTCGCCACCAAGGCCTGCGACCCCGATGAGGCCTTCACCGGCGCACTCTTCCAGGACATCGGCGTCATGGCCGCCGTCGTCGGCGCCGCGGACATCTACGCGCCCTCCATCATCGACGCCCCAAAGGGACACACGAAGCTCGCCGCGCACGAACGCGAGAAGCTCGGCCTCGGACACCCCGAGATCGGCGCCGCCCTCGCCGAACGCTGGAAGCTCCCCTCCCAGTACATCGCCGCCATCCGCTACCACCACGAGCCCA
Source organism: uncultured Phycisphaeraceae bacterium (assembly GCA_964399625.1). Lineage (GTDB taxonomy): Bacteria > Planctomycetota > Phycisphaerae > Phycisphaerales > UBA1924 > CAYNSB01. The sequence continues at coordinate 42,327 of CAYNSB010000012.1, read as the reverse complement.
ACTCCTCACCGGAGAAGGACCGCGCCATCACCCAGATCGTCCACCTCGGCGGCCTCATCGCCGAGGCCATGGCCACCGAGAAGCCGCTCTCCCACATGGCCCGCCTCGTCAACTCCACGCGCGAGTGGTTCGGCAAGGGCGTCGACGATCTCGAGGACCTCCTCGAACGCGTCGCCTCAGGCGCCAAGGACCTCGCCAAGCTCTTTGAGAAGGACGTCGGCCTCAGCCCCAACATCGCCGCCATCCTCGCCGAGGCCTCAGAGCAATCCATCCAGACCCAGATCGCCGCCCAGCGCGAGAGCGAGGCCCTCAAGCAGCAGAACGACCAGCTCGCCATCGCCAGCGTCACCGACGGCCTCACCAAGATCCGCAACCGAAAGGCCTTCGACGCGGACCTCGCCCAGGCCTACGAAGACGCCAAAGCCGCGAACTCCGTCCTCGCCGCGTTCTTCATCGACGGCGACAAGTTCAAGTCCGTCAACGACCGCTTCGGGCACCCCGCCGGCGATGCCGTCCTCGTCGAGCTCGCACGCCGCCTCTCCGCGGCCGCCGGCCCAAACGCCACCGTCTACCGCTACGGCGGCGAGGAGTTCGCCGTCCTCGCGCCCGGCGCCGATGCAGCCGCCGCCGCCACGCTCGCCGAATCCCTCCGCCGCGCCATCGAGTCCCCCGCCTTCGACCTCGCCAAGGTCCCGGGCGCGCCCAAGGAACTCCCCATCACAATCAGCGTCGGCGTCGCGATCACCGGCCCCGCCATCGCCTCGCCCGTCGCGCTCGTCAAGGCCGCCGACGAGGCCGTCTACGCCTCCAAGCAGAACGGCCGCAACCGCGTCACGCTCGCAGGGCACGCGCCCACCGCGACCACCGCCGCGCCCGCAACTCCCACGCCCGCAACTCCCTCCGCCGCCCCGCCCGCACATCCCCCCGCCACAGCCTCCGCGACGCCGGGCAAGCTCCGCGTGCTGCTGGTGGATGATGACGCCCTCGCCGGCAAGCTCCTGCAGATCGCGCTCCAGAAGCGCCCCACCGTCGAGGTCGTCTGGGCGTGGAACGCGCCCGACGCGCTCGCCGCCCTCGCCAAGGGTTCCGCCTTCCACGCCATCATCACGGACATGCACCTCGGAAATGGCACGGGCCTGGACGTCGCCCGCGCCGCCGCCCCCTCGCGCACGCCCGTCCTGCTCATCAGCGCCGCGCACGTCGAGGAGCACGCATGGAAGCCCGCCGGCGTCCGCGCGTTCGTCTCCAAGCGCGAATTGTGCGTGAATCTCAACGCATGGATCGAGCGCGTCCTCACCGAATGGACCCGCGCCGCAGCCTGATCACGCGTCCTATCGTATCGACCCTTATCGATACCAAGGAGCGCGACATGCCCACCATCGCACCCGAGAATCTCCTCACCCAGCTCAAGTGGCGCTACGCCGTCAAGGCGTTCGATCCCGCCCGAAAGATCGCCCCCGAAACCTGGACCGCCCTCGAGCAGGCCGCGATCCTCGCGCCCTCCAGCTACGGGCTCGCCCCTTGGTCCATCGTCGTCGTCAGCGACCCCGCCGTCCGCCAGAAGCTCCGCGCCGTAAGCTGGAACCAGCCGCAGATCACCGACGCATCGCACCTGGTCGTCTTCGCGCGCCGCCGCGTCGTCGATCCCGCGCACATCGAACGCTACATCGCCCGCATCGCACAGGTCCGCGCCGTCGCGCCCGAATCCCTCGACGGCTTCAAGAAGATGATGCTCGGCGCCTCCGCCGACCCCGCCAAAGTCCCCGGCGGCAGCATGGACAACTGGACCGGCCGCCAGACCTACATCGCCCTGGGCTTCTTCCTCGAGGCCGCCGCCCTCCTGGGCGTCGATGCCTGCCCCATGGAAGGCTTCGACCCCGCCCAGTACGACCAGATCCTCAACCTCGGCTCGCGCGGGCTCGCCGCCACCGTCATCGCCGCCGCCGGCTACCGCGCCGCAAGCGATTCCTACGCCAATCTCGCCAAGGTCCGCTTCGATCCCAAGGACGTCATCATCCGCGTGTGATCCCCGCACCGGTTCTATCCTGACGCCCGCGGAACGCCCTCGTCCCGCGCGCGGAGGATCAACCATGGCGGCAACCACACCGGCCGAGCGCCTCGCCCACCTGCGGACGCTCGCCGCGGTCTATCCCACAAGCGACGCCGCCATCGCCGAGGCCGCCGCGCTGCGCGCCAAACTCACGCTCCCCGCGGGCGTCGTCCACGTCATCTCCGACATCCACGGCGAGGACCAGAAGCTCCGCCACGTCATCCACAACGCCTCGGGCGCGCTCCGCCGACTCGTCGATGATGTCCTGGGCGACCGCCTCCCCGACGAGGAGCTCGACCACTTCCTCGCCGTCCTCTACTACCCCCGCGAGGCCATCAACCGCTTCAGCGCCGAGATCGTCGCCAGCGGGCGCCGCGCCCAATGGGTCTACCAGACCCTCTCCATGCAGTTCGAGATCATCCGGCGCCTCCGCGTCCGCTACCGCCGCGACCGCTTCGAACGCCTCGTCCCCCGCGAGTTCCGCGAGCTCTTCATGGAAATGGCCAGCGCCCTCCGCCCCGAGTACGTCCGCGAGATCATCGCCGGCCTCGCCCGCTTCGACAAGGACTGGGGCGCCGTCCGCGCCGCCGCTCGCCTCATCCGCGACCTCTCGTGCGAGGAACTGCTCGTGCTGGGCGACGTGGGCGATCGCGGCCCGCGCGTCGACCGCGTCATGGACACGCTCATCCGCCAGCCCAACTGCAACGTCATCTGGGGCAACCACGACATGCTCTGGATCGGCAGCCACCTCGGGCACGAGGCGTGCATGCTCACCACGCTCCGCTTCAGCATCCGCTACCGCGTCGCCGCGCAGCTCGAGGAGGGCTACGGCATCCCGCGCCTCCCCCTCGAGCGCCTCGTGCAGGAGTGCTACGCCGACGACCCCGCCGAGCGCTTCCTCGCCAAGGGCGAGGGACTCCGCGATCCCGTCCACGTCGCCCGCATGCAAAAGGCCGTGAGCATCCTCCAGTTCAAGGCCGAAGGGCAGATGATCGCCCGCAACCCGCACTGGAACCTCGACCACCGCCGCCTGCTCCACCGCATCCGCTGGGAGGGCGGACGCGCCGTCGCCGTCGAGATCGACGGCAAGCTCCACCCCATGCTCGACGAGCGCCTCCCCACCATCGACCCCAAGGACCCCTACGCCTACTCCAAGCAGGAGCAGCGCTGCGTCGATCGCCTCCGCCACAGCTTCGTCCACTCCCAGCGGCTCCGCGAGCACATGGAGTGGCTCGTCCGTCACGGCGGCATGTGGACCACCCGCGACGAGGTCCTCCTCTTCCACGCCTGCGTTCCCGTGGACGACAAGGGCGCGCCCCTCGAGCTCGAGGTGGACGCCAAGCCCCGCTCAGGACGCGACCTCTTCGACGCACTGGGCAGCGTCGTCCGGCGCGCCATGCGCAAGCGCTGGATCGGGATCGACTCCGACGCCGACTGGCTCTGGTACCTCTGGGGCGGCCCGCGCTCGCCCCTCTTCGGCAAGGACAAGCTCGCCACCTTCGAGAGCCACTTCGTCGCCGACAAGGACGCCCAGAAGGAGAAGAAGAACCCGTACTTCGAGCTCATGAACGACCCCGCGTTCATCAAGCGCATCGGCGCGATGTTCGGCTGCGCCGACGACGTGCTCGTCGTCAACGGGCACGTCCCCGTCAAGATCGAGAAGGGCGAGAAGCCCGTCAAGCGCGGCGGCAACGCCGTCACCATCGACGGCGCCTTCAGCGCCGCCTACGGCGACCGCGGCTACACGCTCGTCCTCTCGCCCGATCGCATCGACCTCGCCGAGCTCGCCCCGTTCACCGGCGTCGAGGACGTCATCGAGAAGGGCGCCGACATCGTGCCCACGCTCACCACCGTCCGCGAGCGCCGCCCCGCGCGGCTCGTCCGCGACACGGACCTGGGCCGCGAGATCGCCCGCACCATCGAGGACCTCGACGCGCTCGTCGAGGCGTATCGCGAGGGGCTTGTCCGCGAGAGCGATTGATTGGGTTCCGGACGGATCGTGTTCGGACACGCGAGCACGAACTGTCAATCTGGGACCCGCGCACGCTTGAAAAGCGGGCGAAGTGGTCCCTAACAATGTAATGGCCCTGTGGAGGGGCCAGACGCGCCCGGCAGCCCGTTCAACCAAGGGGTCCGGTTTAAGACCGCGTTCTCGTGCTACGCACTTTTACTGGAATTGGAGGTTCTCATGGTTCGCACGGTTGCTGCGTTGATGGTCGCCGGCTCGCTGATCGCGGTCGGCTGCGAGGAGAAGAGCGCTCCGGCCCCGGCCAAGCCCGCGACGCCCGCCGGCGCGACGACGACCAAGCCCGCCGAGGCGCCCAAGCCTGCGGCGACGGAGGCTCCCAAGCCCGCGGTCCCGGCGGTTCCCGCCGCGGCGCTGCCGGACCTGGGCAAGCAGGCCGGCGAGTGGACGACCAAGGTCGAGACTCTCGTGAAGAGCGTGACCGACGCGAAGGCCCCGGCGGGTCTGCCCGCGCCGGCTCAGAAGGCGTTTGATGAGGGCAAGGCGGCGGTCGTCAAGGCCGCGGACGCCGTGAAGGCGGAGATCGCCAAGCTCAAGGACGCGAAGCCCGAGGGCGCGGCCGGTCTGCTCGACGGCATCAAGAGCAAGTTCACGTCGCTCGAGAGCGCCGCGAAGGAGTTCCTTGCGAAGAAGTGGGACGCGGCGGCTCCGGCCGGCGGCAAGTGATCAGCAGAACGCCGATCAAATGAGATTAACAACGGGCCCGGGAGACCGGGCTCGTTGCTTTTTGGAAGGGAAGGATGGGGTATGGGACGCGGATCGCAGTTGAATCACGAGTCAGGGGCCGGGGGCGGGCGGACGTTCACGAAGCAGGAACTGCTGGAGGTGAGCGGGTTGTCGGCCAAGACGTTCGACGTGATCCGCAAGGCCGCGCGCGTGCGGGGGCCCGGGCATGGCGGGCTGAACTGGAAGTTCAGCGAGGCCGATGTCGCGGCGCTGATCCATCGGGCGCAGAGCGGGAGTTTCTCGGAGAGGGGCGGGCCGGCGGCGGTGGCGTGGGAGCGGTTGTTGGCGGGGGAGGAGTGAAGCGACAGGCAGCGATGCAGGTGCAGGGGGAGGGCCCCCTGCAACCCCCCACGCAGCCCAAGACGGCGTGTGATCCGCGGATGGACGTGAAATCACGCACGAAGAGGCGGTCGCTGCCGCTCCGGCCTCTGAAGGACGGGTGGGGCGGGAGGGTCTGAGGATGGCGATGGCCGCGCGGAGGCGGGTGATGTCGTTGTCGCTGCGTGCGAGGTCGTTGAGGGTGGTGAGTGCGGTGGTTCGTGCGTGTGCGGCGATGGCGCGTTCGCGGGCGGCGGTGATGGCGTCGGCGGCGGCGAAGGCGGCCTGGGTCGTTGGGTGATTGACGAAGTCGAGCAGGGCGCGGAGGGTGAGGCCGTGCGCCTGGGCGATCTCGAGTGGTGTGAGCGTGGTCTGGAGGAGGTCGGTGAGGAGGGAGTCTGGATCGGGCACGGAGCACGAAGGCACGGAGTGGGAGGCGGGAGGCGGGACGCGGGATTCGGCAGCCGGGGAGGCGGTAAGCGACTGGCGGTTGATGGAGAGGGAGACCCCCACGGCTCCTGCCTTCTCTGTTGCACCTCCATCTGTGGAGTGGTTTGCGTGGTCGTTGGTGCGGTCCAGCGCGGCGATTCGGTTCATGGAGGTGAGACTAGAGCCCGGCCGGTGAGGTGCAAGAGGGTGATGGGGTAGCGACGCGGAAGTGGCGCACGGGGGTGGGAGATGGGGGGAGATTTGTGGGGGCGGCCGCCCCCCCTCCCCCAGCTCGGGCAAGCCCCCGCGCGGGCGCGGGCGATTCAGCACCGACCGCTTAAGGCAGCGGTCGGTGGCACGGGAAGTCGGTGCTACCCGCCGGTCGGTGGCCCACCATGCTCGTGCCGGGTATCCCCCATACGATGAAGTACCCGCCCTTCATTTCCCGATATTGGAGTGGATGATCATGGCTTGGTCCACATTCTTCCCGGAAGGTTGCCCACCGGAAGACGCTGCCGACGCCTCGGGAGCAGTGTTTCGACTAGTTGATGATAGAGATTTAACTTCGGGCGCGTTTCGCGTTCATGTTGATATGTATCCTCAACACCACGTCAATGATGATCCGCATCGTTATTGCGAAGCCTGTGGGCTGTCAGTCTTTAGATCAAAGGACGGGGCAAATCAACTCCGCAAGATCGCAAGACGATTTCGGAATTCTCTTCTGGCCACTGCTACTTTGTCGCCAGAACACGGCAAATTGAAGCATACTCCGCGTACACCAGATTGCACACATTACACTTGGTGGCACCCGATTAGTTGCCAGCCACATCTACTGTTTCGTATTATCGACGAGGGGTCGTCCAAATGAGGATTCCGTGGATACCGGAAGGCACTCAGTTGGGCACGCTAGAATTGCGATCTGTGTATCTTTATTATGATGCTCCCGTTCTGTTTTCAGCACGAAACCGATCAGGCACTTTGTTCATTGTGGTTTGGGCGGACAAAACAGATCGAGATGAGATGTGGTTGTTTTGTCCGATTTCACAGCGACGGCTTAAGGCACTCGAACAGCAACAATTAGATGTTCGCAGTGCATTCATGGATCCAGAAGATGGCTTTGTGGGATTAATGCGACTGGGAATTCGCGCTAAGAGCACGCAGTTTGAATTCGTATCACCTTCAGAGCTCGATCCAGACTTACTGCCTGTTCATGGCGAGGTGTTGCCCAATGTCCCTACAGTCGAAGATGAGCGACCGAGCGTCCGAGAATTAGCGGGTTCTGTCCGACGACTCTTCGCGCGAACTGCACTCGCTTTCGAAGGCCATCAAGGGTTTGAGGCGCCCCTTCGGCCACTAGGAAGACTATTCTCTGCGATACAAGATTGCGTTGACGCCATAAATCAAGCAAAGCGTGGCCATGCGACAGTTCGAGGAGCAATCTCTTCAGACGATTTGCAATTGAGTCGCTTGATGGCTGTCGGAAGTTTCGAAGGTTCGTTCGGAATCGAAATCGCGGCAGCTGCGGATCCAAACCTTTTCGACGACACGCCTATCGCTGACGCTTTTAAGGAATTTGAGCGGCTGCTCCACGTGTCTGGGGAGCCGGAATTGCTTCGAGCCTCCGTCCAACCACTTGGTATTCGCGCGGCTGTCAAATACAGATTATTGCTTGAGCACTTATTGAGTGCGAAGGCAGGCATATCTGTCGAGTGGTCAACCCCAACTGGACGCGCGTTCGGTGCCGTTCGCCTTCCAAGCCACAGTGTCGCGGGAGCGCTGCAAGTTTTGACGCAGTTCGAAACCGATTCAGTTGAGCCTATCACCGTTATAGGTACGCTTGTCGCTATTAATACAACAACTGGATACTTTGATCTGCGAGACTTATCTTCGAAGCAACGATATACGGGGAAAGTGATTTCTAGTTCATTGCTTGAATCACAAACTACCGTAAATCAGAATTATACTGCTATACTTTATCCCTATTGTGAAGTTGATTCAACAACGGGCGAAGAGAAGTTTCGATACGATCTTTTCGATCTCAAAGCAGTACAGTGAGTTATCCTATATCGCTTAAGGTCACTGCCCCATGTGCTTGATCACCGCATCGGCGAACTCGGAGCACTTGACCTTCTTCACGGTACTGTCTCCTTCGGCCTTCATCAAGCGTTCGAAGTCGTAGGTGACGGTCTTGGCGGAGATGGCGCCGTCCATGCCCTTGATGATGAGGTCCGCGGCGTCGGACCAGGCCTTCTCGCCGCCCGAGCCCATGTAGCGGAGCATCATCTCGCCCGAGAGGATGACGGAGCCGGGGTTGACCTGGTCGAGATTGGCGTACTTGGGGGCCGTGCCGTGGGTTGCTTCGAAGATGGCGTGGCCTGTGGCGTAGTTGATGTTGGCGCCTGGGGCGATGCCGATGCCGCCGATCTGTGCGGCGAGGGCATCGGAGAGGTAGTCGCCGTTGAGGTTCATGCAGGCGATGACGTCGAAATCCTTGGGGCGGGTGAGGACCTG
>CAYNSB010000012.1:0-34257 GCA_964399625.1 uncultured Phycisphaeraceae bacterium | reverse complement strand
ATGAGGAGGAGCTTCTTCCACTTGCCGTCGCCGTGCGTGGACCAGATGGCGGCGAGGGTTGACTCGACTTCCTTGACGATCTTGGCGCGCTGGTCCGGGGTCATCATGTCGTAGCCGGGGTCGATCATTTTGGCGTTGGCCTCGGGCGTGAGGGCGGGGTTGGATTCTTTGTTGCCAAGGATCCAGGACTCGCGCTCGGTGATGCACTGGGCGCGGAAGGCCTGGACGGCGACCTCGTAGCCCCAGTCCTTGAAGGCGCCCTCGGTGAACTTCATGATGTTGCCCTTGTGGACGAGGGTGACGGACTTGCGTTTCTCGCGGAGGGCGTACTCGATGGCGGCCCAGACGAGGCGCTGGGAGCCGTACTTGCTGACGGGCTTGATGCCCAGTCCGACGGAGACGGGGAGCGGGAGGTTCTTGACCTTGTCGAGGCCGCCCATCGCGGCGGCGAAGTAGTCGAGGGATTTTTCGCGTGTGCCGAAGCGGATCTTGTTGAACTCCTTGGGGAACTCTTTGGCGAGGAAGTCGAGGATTTTCTGGGATTCTGGGGTTCCTGCGGCCCACTCGATGCCGGCGTAGATGTCCTCGGTGTTCTCGCGGAAGATGATCATGTCGCAGTCCTGGGGGCGCTTGACGGGCGATGGGACGCCCTTGAACCAGCGGACCGGACGGAGGCAGACGTAGAGATCGAGGAGCTGTCGGAGGGCGACGTTGAGGGATCGGATGCCGCCGCCGATGGGCGTGGTGAGCGGTCCCTTGATGCCGACGAGGTGTTTCTTGAAGTCGGTGATGGTTTCGTCGGGGAGCCAGTTGCCGGTCTTGTTGAAGGCCTTTTCGCCGGCGAGGACCTCGTGCCAGTGGATCTTGCAGGCGCCGCGTGAGGCCTTGGCGACGGCGGCGTCGATGACGCGGACGGAGGCGCGCCAGATATCGGGGCCGGTGCCGTCGCCTTCGATGAAGGGGATGATGGGGTTGGCGGGGACGGCGAGCTTGCCAGCGGACATGGTGATGGAGGAGGGCATGGATGGCTCCTGTGTGTGATAAAGGAAGGGGATGCTAGCGAGAGGGAGGGCGGTGCAGGAGCGAGCGGGGTTGAAAGTTATAGGACCTAAAGAGGATCTTCAAAAAGGGTCGGGATTTCGTTGACGAAGGGCGGAGTTTCGCGGAAACTTGAAGGCTGGATCAGGTTTCCAGAAAGTTCACGAGGGTTGACACAGAGAGGATGAACTCATGATTCGCAGTCTTTCCTTGGTGGCGGGCATGGCGCTGGTGGCGGGGAGCGTCTGTGCGCAATCGATCACGCTGACGGATGGGCCGTTGACGCTGACGATCAACGCGGCGGGGGCGATCAATCCACCGGTGTTCTCCGGCAGTCTGCCCAACGCCAACCTGCTCGGGATCAACGGGTCGAGCGATGTGCTCAGCGCGTTGTACTGGAGCGTGCGTCTGCCCAACAACAACCAGAACACGGCGATCGGCGACATGCCGGGCGGGTACGTGCGGACGAACATCGGCACGAACAAGGTCCAGTTGGTGTGGACGAACGCGGGGACGGGGGTTTCTGGTCAGACGTTCAGCGAGCGGTTTGACGCGACGCTGGTGATCGAGCTGGTGGCGGGGCCGGGCGCGGGCCAGGGGCGGATCAACCAGACGATGACGTTCGGCTCGAGCGCCGGCAACGGCGGCGGGGTGAAGACGTTCAAGGTTTTCAACGTGATCGACCCGGATGTGTCTTCCACTTCGGGCGATGACACGTGCACGGTGGACGCGGCGGGCCTGGCGGCGACGCACGCGCGTCAGACGGACATCGCGACGAGCGACTTCGTGGACTACGTGTACACCGCCGTCGGGACCAACGGCAACTTCGATGCGCAGACGGGCAGCACGCTGCGCTCGACGTTCCTGGTCGGCGGCAGCAACAACATGACCAACCAGCTGACCAAGTCCGGCGATGTCGGGCTTGGGCTCGAGTGGTCGCTCGACCTGTCGCCCGGGCAGTCGCAGACGGTGAGCTCGACGTTCGCGTTCAACATCGATCTGCTCGCGACGCCGGCGTGCTATGCGAACTGCACGGGGAACACGGACGCCCCGCTGCTGACGGCGTCGGACTTCACGTGCTTCCTGAACAAGTTCCGCGCGGGCGACTCGTACGCGAACTGCACGGGGAACACGGACGCGCCGCTGCTGACGGCGTCGGACTTCACGTGCTTCTTGAATAGCTTCCGCGCCGGCTGCCCGTGAGCGGCGTGATCTCCTGATGGTGGGATGAACGCGTGGACCCCGGCTCGCCTGAGCCGGGGTCTTGCTTTTGGTGCCGTGGCCGAAGGGTCTGAGGTACGTCCTATAATATTTGTCGGTCTGTTTCTTAGCGCTTGATTGACGGACGTTTGCGCCTGGAGCCGGGTGTCCGAACATTCGGCATAAGCCGTACAAACTACAAATCTTAGAATCGGCACGAAATTGAGCGTGATTTTCTTACTGGGTTCGGGTAGTCTTAACCTTGCTGCTCGTCCGCGGAGTTGTTTCCTCGTGGCGTGGCAGTGAGAGACAGACTCGAGAACGGCCGTTCGTGGACGGTCGAGGCACATTCGTAGTGGCGGGAAACCGCCCGGGAGAGAGACGTATATGAAGATCATGCTTGGTCTTGTCATGGCTGCTGGGCTGGCGTCTTCGGCGCTGGCTGATGGGCCGAACAGCAACAACCCGAATTGGGGCAACATCCGCACTGGCGTGCAGGCTCTCGATGAGTCGCAGCAGGGCACGTTTGGCGATGCGATCTCCACCCGCTACGACAACCACACGAACCCCAACGCGGCTCTGACCGGCTCGCTCGCGGTTGGCCTCGGCGTTGAGTGGGCCGACGACCTCACGCTCGTCCCCGTGGCTGGCTCGAACCAGATCACGCAGGTCGGCTGGAACGCGGTGAACGGCAACGCCACGGCGGCCGTGAGCGCGTCGACGATGATCATCCGCTTCTACGACAGCCTTGGCAACCTGATCCTGACGAACGACGGGTTCGGCGGCATCCAGTTCACGCAGGGCAACATTGCGGCGAACTCTTCGGTGCGCTTCACGTCGGCTGTGCTCCCCCTCGCCAACGCGTGGACGATTCCCGCGGCCTCCGCGAACTTCGTCTACATGAGCACGACGTGGGGTTCGGCGACGATCGCTTCCGGCGGCACGGCTGCGAACCTGTCCTTCGGTCTCCGCGGTCCGATCAACGTCGGCTCCAGCGCGGACATCATTTATAACATCACGGCCGGCACGAGCGGCAACTTCGGCGGCGCTCCTCTGGCCAACTTCGGCCTCAAGGTTCTGACGGACGTTCCGGCGCCCGCTTCCCTCGCCCTCCTGGGCATGGGTGGCCTGATCGCCGGCCGTCGCCGTCGCGCCTGAGACGATTGCACACGGAAAGACATCTTGTGACAACCACGAGTCGCGTGCTGAGAGGCACGCGACTCGCTTTCGGGGGGTGAGTTGCACGGTGATAGCGGGGTGCGTTCGACCGTTTGTGAGCGGCGACGGGCCCCGTGAAACGGCGGGAAACTGCCGAGGAGAGAGGGCATGAAGATTCTTTGTGGACTTGTGATCGCGGCCGGTCTGGCCTCGAGCGCGTCGGCCCAGGTGGGCGCGTTCGACGCTCAGGTGTCGCACTCGTACTCGCTGGGCCAGGCGTCGGCGAGCGTGGACAGCGTGACGCCGGGCTCGGTGTTCTCCAACGTGTCGACCTTCGCTGGGGACGGCGTGGCGAACGGCGGCGCGACTCTGGCGACGCCTTACACGTTCATGGAGTGCGATGACATCACCCCGACGGCGGGCGGGACGTGCACGCAGCTCCGGTTCTCGATCGTGAACTTCAACTCGGCGCAGCTGTCGATCAAGCCGAGCATCCGGATGTACACGGACAACGCGGGCACGCCCGGAACGCTGTTCGCGGGCTTCGACTTCAACGCCGTGACGGTGGCCGGGCTGACGGTGACGGTTCTGAACTTCCCCATTCCGACCGGCAGCCAGTTCGCGCTGCCCGGCACGAAGTTCTGGGCCGGCCAGTTCTACACGGGCGGTGCGGGCACGACGTCGACGACGGCGGCCCAGATGAACAACTGGGGCATCGGGCACTTCACGCCGCCGGATGTGGGCACGAGCGCTGACATCGCGTTCGATGCGAACCCCAACGCGACGCAGTTGTCGAACAACCCGGCGGGTGTGCTTGGCGATGGCGCGAACTACTGGGGTCTGAGCGACGCGAACTTCGGCTGGGAGTTCGTGGTGCCGGCTCCTTCCTCCCTCGCCCTCCTGGGCATGGGCGGTCTGGTCGCGGCCCGTCGTCGTCGCGCCTAATCGCGAACGCATCTCACGGATTTGACATTTCGTGACAACTCGAAACCCCGTGTCGAAAGGCACGGGGTTTCGCGTTGTTGGGAAAGAGGCGGAGAGACGGAGAGACGGAGAGACGGAGAGACGAAGTGCTGAGTGCAGATTGGGAAATCAGTACAGCTTCGCCAGGTCGCGCCAGTAGGTGGGGTAGGTCTTGGCCACGCAGCGCGGATCGGCGATGGAGACGTTTGGGCGGCGGAGGCCGATGAGCGCGAGCGACATGGCCATGCGATGGTCGTCGTAGGTGTGGAAGGTGACGGGCGGGGCGGCGGGCGAGCAATCGACGCCGGCGGGGGGCGGCGTGATGGTGATCGCGCCGGGATCGCCCAGGACGTTGGTCTCGACCTTGACGCCGATGCGGGCGAGCTCGGTGCGCATGGCCTCGATGCGATCGGTTTCCTTGACGCGGAGGGTGCGGAGGCCGCGGAGGATGGATCGGCCCGAGGCAAAGCACGCGACGGCGGCGAGGGTCATCGCGGTGTCGGGCATGGTCGAGAGATCGACGCTGATGGGGGCGATGGCGGCGCCGCCTCGCACGCCGATGGAGGGTGGATCGGAGGTGTGGATCGCGGCGGCGCCCATCCGCTCGAGGAGTTCGGGGAACTTGGCATCGCCCTGCAGGGAGCGATCGGAGAGGTTGTCGACGGTGGCGATGGAGCCGGGCGAGAGCGCGGCGGCGGCCCAGAAGTAGGTGGCGCCGGAGGCGTCGGGCTCGATGTCGAGGTTGAAGGGTGCGAGGCCCGAGGCGTGGTCGTCGACGCCGACGCGGATGATGGAGAGGTCCTCGGCGGTGCGGACCGAGGCGCCCAGGGCATCGAGCAGGGCGAGGGTCATGCGGATGTAGGGCTCGCTGGTGATCTCGCCGACGAGCCGGAGCGTGAGGCCCGCGGGAAGCCAGGGCGCGATGAGCAGGAGCGCGGAGATGAACTGGCTGCTGAGCGTGGTTGGTATGTCGAGGATGGCGGCGCGGGGAAGCGTGCTCGGCGGGGTGATGGTGACGGGCGGGCAGTCGGGCGCGAGGGCGTAGGACGCGCGGCAGCCGAGCGCCTCGAGGGAATCGATGAGCTCGGCGATGGGCCTCTGGCGCATGCGCTCGTTGCCGTCGATGGTGATGGGCGCGGGGGCGAGGAGCGTGGCGGCGGCGAGGAAGCGTGTGGCGGTGCCGGCGTTGTTGAGGTTGAGCGTGAGGGGCGCGGTGGTGAGGGAATTGGAGAATCGCCAGCGGCCCCCCACTCCGTCGACGTGCGTTTGGCTCGTCGAGGTGTCGGTGGAGATTCGAGCGCCGAGCTGGGTGAGCGCGGCGATCATGCGTTGGGCGTCGTCGGCGTCGAGAAGGGCGTGGCGGAGAGTGGAGCGGCCGCGGGCGAGGGCGGCGAGGAGGAGGGCGCGGTTGGTGAGGCTCTTGGAGCCGGGCGGTCGGATGTGGAGGGAGAAGGGCGCGCGCGCGAGGGTGGGGATGGGGAGTGGGTCGGGGAGTCGATCGAGAGGGTGGTTGAGGACCAGACTCACGAGAGAATGTAGGGACGCGCGGGGGCGTCGGTTTCATGGAGCGCGGAGTTGTGCGGTGCGCGGGGGCGGGTCATTCGCCCTCGCCGCGGCGGAAGACGGCGACGATGTCCTCGACGGGGACGACGTAGAGGCGGTTGTCGCCTTCGAAGTCCACGGGGATGGCGTGCTTGGGGTTGAAGAGGATTCGGTCGTAGCGCTCGATGGGGTAGTCGTCGTCGTTCTCGACCTGGACGGAGACGGCGACGACGCGGCCGGTGAGCGTGGGGATCTCGATCTTGTCGGGGAGATGGATGCCGGACTTGGTCTGCTTTTTGTCCTCGTCCTTGCGGATGAGGACGCGCTTGCCGATGGGCTCGACGGTCTCGATCGAGGCGGACTTGCGGGAGGATGATGCGGACATCGGGGGAGTGTAGGGAGAGACGGAGAGACGCAGTGTGGATCGTGCGGGTCGCTTGCGCTCTGGGCCTCTGAGCATGGGCGGGCTCGGTACACTTGGCGCGTGGAACAACTGCGCTCACTCATTCGCGACGTCCCGGACTTTCCCAAGCCTGGGATCGTGTTCAAGGACTTCATGCCGATGCTGGCCGATCCGCGCGGGCTGGCGCTGGCGGTGGAGCTGATGGCCAATCCGTTCCGGGGGCGGGGGATCGAGCTGGTGGTGGGCGCGGAGTCGCGCGGGTTCATCTTTGGGACGGCGATTGCTCAGGCGTTGTCGGCGGGGTTTGTGGCGGTGCGCAAGCCGGGGAAGCTGCCGCGGGCGGTGCACAAGGTGGAGTACGAGCTGGAGTATGGGCGGGATCGGCTGGAGATCCACGAGGACGCGATCCGGCCGGGGCAGCGGGTGCTGCTGGTGGATGACCTGCTGGCGACGGGTGGGACGCTGCAGGCGTGCGCGGAGTTGCTGGGTCGCGCGAAGGCGAACCTGGTGGGGATGAGCCTGCTGATCGAGCTGACGTTCCTCAAAGGGCGGGCGAAGGTCGAGCGGTTCGGGACGGTGCATTCGGTCCTCAAGTACTGAGTGCTGAGCACGACGGCACGAAGGCACGAAGGCACGAGAAGATTGTGTGCCGAGCGGGTCAGCGGCGGCGACGCGCGATCAGCGCGGCGAAGGCGAAGAGGGAGAGCGAGGCGGGGGCGGGGATGATGTTGATGGTGAAGGAGGACGAGCCGGTGGCGGGGACGGCGATGAAGCCGGCACGGTTGCTCGCCACATCGCCATTGCGATAGATCAAGACGTTGTCGTTTGGCGCGCCAAAGGGCGATCCGACAAACGTAGTGGCGTGAGGACTGTAACTCTGGGGAGTCCAGATGATTCCGAGTATGTCGACGCCCTCCGCATTGCGTATCCCGGATGCCGGACCCGCCGTTCCTGTGATCAATCCGTTGCTGAGAACAGCAAGTCCCTTGATGCCAAAACTGTCGGTGAACGTGGCTGTCGCCGGCGCCGCGATGCCTGATGAACCATTGCTGTTGTAAACGCCCGCAGAGGTTGAATCCACAGGTCGCCAGACCCCGTTTGCCGCCGTCGTGCTTCTTAGTTGACTGGTGGCCCCTGCCAACCCTCGGAGCACCGATCCCGGCGCCGCGCTCGCGGCCGCAGGGATCTCCGTGTCAGTCACGAAGACGGACCAGACAAAGAGGATGGACTCGCCGGGGTGGACGTCGAGGGTGGTGCCGGTGCTCGGTGGTGCGAAGGCAGGATCGGCATCGACGTTCGGATCGGTGGGGTTGGGGATGACGACGGCACGCCAGGACTGGACGATGTCGGCGTGGGCGGCGGCGGCGAGGGCGGACATCGCAACGGCGAGCAGCGTCTTGTTCATCGGTGGTCTCTCCATCGCTTCTTACGTCCGTGTTGTATTGGACCTGGGCGCCTTGGTTGCAAAGTTCTGAGGTGAAATGGGCGGGAAGCGTGTCGAGCGGGCGCGAGGGAGGGCTCGGGGGCGAGGGCGGGAAACAAGGGGAAAGATGCCCAAAAAAGAACCCGCCGACCTTTCGGTCGGCGGGGTTCAACTTAGCTAAGTTGATCGATCCTGTGAGACCGATCGTCAGAGCGAATTAGCGGCGGCGGCGGCCGGCGACCAGACCACCGAGGCCCAGGAGGGCGAGGGAGGCCGGGGCGGGGACGATGTTCACCGTGATGGTGGACGTGCCGGTCGCGGTGACGGGAACGGGGACGCCGTTCGCGTTGCTGGTGCCGGAGCGGAACCAGAGCTGGTTGTCGCCAGCGGAGCCGAAGGGCGAACCAACGAAGTCGCCCGAGCGGGTGCTGTAGTTGTTGGGCTGCCAGAGGATGCCGAGGATCTCGGTGCCCTCAGCGTTGCCGATGCCCGAGCCCGCGGCGCCGGAGCCGGAGAGGAGGCCGTTGGACAGGACGCCCAGGCCCTTGATGAAGTCAGCGGACGACACGGTGCCGGAGCCCGGGATCGCGATGCCCTGGGTGCCGTTGCCGTTGTAGGTGCCAGCGCCGGAACCGTTCACGGGGTTCCAGGAGCCGTTCGCGCCGGCGAAGCCGACGAGCTGGCTGGTGGCGGAGCCGATGCCGCGGATGAGCGAGCTGGCCGGGAGGCCGAAGCTCGCGGGAGCCGCAACGTTCACGCCGCCACCCGCGTCGGTGTACGACACGGTGAGGATGAACAGAACGGACTCGCCGGGGTTGACGGTGACGGAGCTACCGCCGAGGCCCGACCACAGGGACGGATCGGACGAAGCGCCGGAGCCATCGTTGGGAACAACGAGGGCCTTCCACGACTGCACGATGTCGGCGTTCGCCGCAGAGGCGAGGCCGGCCGCAGCCACGATACCAAGCAGAGCCTTCTTCATGTCTTCTTTCTCCTCACAGGAACTTGGGGATTGCAATCCCGACTACGCAAATTGGAGGTCCCTGCCGCCGCTGGCAGGGCCTGACTCGGGAAGTCTAGCAGTCGGCGCAAAGCACGCAATGGGAGAAATGCAAGGGAAGGGCGAAAAAACAATAAGAAACGCCCACGAGTCTGATAACTCGGGGCGTTTCTTAGGGTTTTTACGTAATCTGTTTGGTACAGATTAGCGGCGGCGGCGGCCAGCGACCAGGCCACCCAGGCCCAGGAGGGCGAGGGACGCCGGGGCGGGGACGATGTTCACCTGGAAGGTGGTCGTGCCCGAGGCGGGGATGGCGACGGAGGTGCCGTTCGCGTTGCTGGTGCCGTTGCGGAACCACATCACGTTGTCGTTGGCGGAGCCGAAGGGCGAGCCGACCATCGAGAACGAGCGGGCGGTGTAGTTGTTGGGGGTGAAGATGATGCCGAGGATGTCCACGCCCTCGGTGTTGCTGATGCCCGAGCCGGCAGCGCCGGAGCCCGAGAGCAGACCGTTGGAGAGGACGCCGAGGCCCTTGATGCTGTTCGCATCAACCACGGTGCCCGAGCCGGGGATGGCGATGCCGGAGGTGCCGTTGCTGTTGTAGACGCCAGCGCCGGAGCCGTCGACGGGCTTCCAGGTGCCGTTGGCGTTGGAGCCACCGATGAGCTGGCTGGTCGCCGCGCCGATGCCGCGGATGAGCGAGCCGGACAGAGCGCCGGCGGACGCCGGGATCGTCGCGTCCGTCATGTTCAGGCTCAGGATGAACAGGATGGACTCGCCGTTGTTGACGTTGAGCGTCAGGCCGCCCGAGGCGCCCGCG
The DNA here is from genome assembly GCA_964399625.1 of uncultured Phycisphaeraceae bacterium. Classification (GTDB taxonomy): domain Bacteria; phylum Planctomycetota; class Phycisphaerae; order Phycisphaerales; family UBA1924; genus CAYNSB01. Next base: position 24,710 of record CAYNSB010000012.1, on the reverse strand, counting down.
CCGGCCGGGTCAGCGGCGGCGGTGGGGTCGGCGGGGTTGCTGATGACGACGGCGCGCCAGGACTGGACGATGTCGGCGTTCGCCGCGCTAGCCATGCCGGCGGCAGCCACGATACCAAGAAGGGCCTTCTTCATATCTACGATCTCCTCACGGAAAGAAAAGGGGACTTTGTTCCCGGACAACTCACGCGTAATGGACTTGCCGCCACCGGCATGCCCTGACCCCTCGAAACTACACGCGCCCTGAAGAGGTGCCACCCGTGAGGAAGAAAAGATGTGGCGTGGCTGGTCCGAATCGCCGTCGTCCGGTATGAGGTAGGGATGGAAGGGCCGAGAACTGCGTGGAGGGGCGGTCGGGCGTCGGCCTACGCTGGCTCCCCCACCATCTCTCGCGGTCCGCGGCGTGGTTGTGACGGGTCGAGCCGGGCGGACGGGGCGTGGGGTGCTGGGGCTACTTGAAAGGACCTCACGTGCGTCGCGCGAAGATCAGCGTTATCGGTTCGGGGAACATCGGCGGGGAGTGTGCACGTTCGATCGCGATGAAGGAGCTGGGGGATGTGGTGCTGGTGGACATCCCCAACAAGGACAAGCCCGAGCTGCACATGCCCAAGGGCAAGGCGCTGGACTTGGCGTGCTGCGGGCCGGTCGAGAACTTCGACGCGCGGATCACGGGGACGTTCGACTACGCGGACATCAAGGACAGCGACGTGGTGATCGTGACGGCGGGCGTGCCGCGGAAGCCGGGGCAGAGCCGGGACGACCTGGTGAGCATCAACGCGGGGATCGTGAAGAGCGTGGCGCTGCAGATCAAGCAGCACGCGCCCAACGCGATCGTGATCGTGGTGAGCAACCCGCTGGACGCGATGGTGTACGTGATGTGGAAGGTGACGGGGTTCCCGGCGCATCGGGTGCTGGGGCAGGCGGGGGCGCTGGACGTGGCGCGGTACAAGACGTTCCTGGCGTGGGAGCTTGGCGTGAGCGTGGAGGACATCCAGGGCTTGCTGCTGGGCGGGCACGGGGACGACATGGTGCCGCTGCCGCGTCTGACGAGCGTGAACGGGATCCCGATCCAGGACCTTCTGCCGGCGGAGAAGATCCAGGCGTGCGTGGAGCGGGCGAAGGTGGGCGGGGGCGAGGTGGTGAAGCTGATGGGCACGAGCGCGTGGTACGCGCCCAGCGCCGGGACGATCGAGATGGTCGAGGCGATCGTGCGGGATAAGAAGCGGGTGGTCCCGTGCGCGGCGTGGTGCGAGAACGAGTTCGGGGTGAAGGCGGCCAACGGCGGGAAGGGGCTGTTCGTGGGCGTGCCTTGCGTGCTGGGGAGCAAGGGCGTGGAGAAGATCATCGACTTCAAGATGAACGAGACGGAGGCGAAGTTCATGGCGGAGTCGATCAGCCACGTGAAGGACCTGATCGGGGCGACGGTGAAGTTGTTCCCCGAGTTGGCGTAGGAAGAGGATTCAATACGGAGAGAACGGAAGGGACGGAGTGGAGGTCGGTGAGGGACTGCGGCATGAAGCCAGCAATTGCGGACCCATTCCAGGCCGCGTCTACGGTCGAGCTGCGCCTGCCTCCGAATCCCGAATCGCTGGCGAGCCTTGCGAAGCAAGCAAGTCTCGTGCTCAGTGTGTGGATGCCCGGCGCCAAGTCGGCTGATGCCCTTGCCTTTTTGCGCTCGCTTGGCTCCGCTCTCACGGCGCTACGTCTGCTTACACCTTTGCTCAATGACCTGTCCGCACTAGGAGCACTCGCCGGACTACGGGCGCTTCAACTGGAGACTGGTCCGCGCTCGAGGCTTGACTTTGCGTGCTTCGATGCGCTGGAGTATCTCGTCGTGCATTGGCGTCGATGCTTCCTTGGCGCAGCTGCACTCACCAAGCTTCGGTACCTTGGGATCATCGGCGCCAGCCAGGAAGTTTGGGGACAGGTGAGCGGCCTTTGCCAGATCGAAGGACTGCACCTGAGTTGCTTGTATCACGAACGCGACTTGTCTCCGTTGAAGGAGTGGCCGAGGCTGCGATGGCTTCGCCTTGATGGACTGCGTGCTCCCAACCTGCTCGCGTTGAACGATGTTCCGGCGCTCCATCGCGTCATCCTGAATGCATGCATCGAATACCGGCAAGCCGACGTGGCGGTGCTGAAGGCACGTGGGATTGAGGTTGAGGAGATTCGAGGGCGCTAATGCCCACTACGATCCTCGATGACTGCATCAATCAGCGATGATCGCGGCCGATCGATTCGCTCGATTTCGGCACCAGTGCCTCGTGAGGTCGTCCACGGGCTGATCGACGTGCTGGTGGATGTGGTGCGAGGCGGGGCGTCGGTGAGTTTCATGTGGCCCTTCGAGCGGGCGGAGGCGGCGGCGTTCTGGGAGCGTGTGCTGTCGGGCGTGGGGAAGGCGGGCGGGCCTGTGGTGCTGGTGGCGGAGGTTGAGGGGAGGATCGCGGGGACGGTGCAGTTGCATCCGGCGTGGCCGCCCAATCAGCCGCAGCGGGCGGACGTGGCGAAGTTGCTGGTGCACTCGGCGTATCGGCGGCGCGGGATCGCGCGGGCGCTGATGGTGGCGCTGGAGGAGCGGGCGCGGGGGATGGGAAGGACGCTGCTGACGCTGGACACGGTGACGGGCAGCCCGGCCGATCGGCTCTATCGGGAACTTGGATACGTCGAGTGCGGCGAGATCCCGCGGTACGCGATGATGCCCGATGGGACGTGGATCGGCACGACGATCTTCTATAAGCAGTTGTAGAAGAAGAGACAGAGAGAACGACAGACGCCGAGACGCCGTCTCACGGGAAAGGGCCGCGCAGACGAATCGCCGCGGCTTGGTTCGCGAGCGCGCGGTCGATGGCGTTGGTCCGGATTTTCTGGCGCGCCCCGACCCCGAGCGACGCGGGTCGTGGCGCCCGACTCAGCGACGGCGGCGGGCGGCGAGGGCGAGGGTGAGCGCGCCCAGGGCGCCGACGGAGGGTGCGGGGACGGGGTTGATGATGACATCATCGAGGACGAGCTCGGTGGTGCCGCCGTTGAGGCTGAAGTGCCCGAAGTTGGTGAACTCGAGCATGACGGGGAGCGAGGGGTTGAGCGGGGTGAAGGTGAACTCGAATCGCTTGGAGGCGCCGAAGGTGGAGGTGCCGCCGGCGGGGACGACGAAGTAGCGGGTGGGATCGCCAACCTCGGTGTTGGTGGCCTTGAACCCGAAGATGCCGTCGGACATGCCGCCGGGCCCTGGGAAACCCGAGGATTCGCCCGAGACCCAGAAGCTGAGGATGTACGAGGACGCGGGGGCGAGGTGTGTGTTGACGGTCTGCCAGAGTTTGACGGGGTTGGGGAAGCCCGGCGCGGTGCTGATGGTGGGCGTGCCGGGGAAGGTGACCTCGCCGGACGGGTTGAAGGTGGGAGGGAGCGAGGGAATGGCGCCCTGGCCGTTGCCGAAGTAGAGGGCGTTGCCGCCATCGGGGATGACGTCGGAGTTGCGGATGCGGAACGAGGAGACGCCGTCGCGACCCCAGACGGCGTAGGAGTTGGGGCTGCCCGAGGAGGACCATCCCGGCGGGACGGCGAAGGGCGTGCCGGTGGAGCCTGTGGCCCAGTTGACGAGGAGGGGGCCGGGCCCGCCGCTGGGATTCTCAAAGGATCCGTTGGTCACAAGGTTGCCCGCGTGCGTGCCGAGCATTGGTCCTGCGGGGAGCAGGGTGAGCGAGGCATGGGCCGTGGCGGTGCTGAGAACGGCGAACGCGATCGCGGAACGGAAGTGCGTCATGGCTTGTCTCTCCTCGGGCCCGGTCAAGGGCCGTATGGCAAGAGGCTACCAGAACGCGAAACGAAGAAAAGGGTTTGATGAAGAACCGAGATTGGAGCGGGGCACGGGATCTCGTGGAGCGCACCCCGTTTGGGGTGTGGGTGGGGATGAAGGGCGTGGCGCGTTGGGTCGATACGTGCAGAGCGCGCGATGCGTGCCATCCACGGAGCCAGACCATGACCCAGACCCCGAGCGTGACCGGCGAGATCCTGCTTGATGCGGGGACGAACGAGCTTGAGGTGCTGGTGTTCGGGATGGGGGGCGGGCACTTCGGTGTGAACGTGGCGAAGGTGCGCGAGGTGATGCGTCCGGTGCGGACGATCCCGTGCCCGGGGCAGCACGCGTCGGTGATCGGCATGGTGAACATCCGCGGGGCGGTGCTGCCGGTGATCGACCTGGGCAAGCACCTTGGGCTGACGGGGAGCGGGGCGAGCGCGGAGGTTGAGTTGAAGTCGGTCGCGACGGCGAGTGCGGACGGGGATGGGGTGGGGCGCGAGGGGCGGGTGATCATCACGGAGTTCAACGGGCACCGGTGCGGGTTCCTGGTGGAGAGCGTGGAGCAGATCTATCGCATGAGCTGGCAGAAGGTGAGGCCGGCGCCGGACCTTTCGGGGCTCGCGGCGACGCAGGGCGATGGGGCGAGCGTGGCGTCGTCGACGACGGGGATCATCGAGATCAAGGACCGGCTGGTGCTGATGGTGGACTTTGAGTCCGTCGCGGACGCGATCCTGATGGAGGAGCGGTTGCGCGTGGAGGAGGTCCCCAATCCGCTTGGGGTGGATCGCAAGGCGCACCGCGTGGTGATGGCGGAGGACTCGCCGTTCATGCGGGCGATCATCACGAAGATCTTCCGGCTCTCGGGGTACGCGAAGATCGAGATGTACGCGGACGGGCAGGCGGCGTGGGAGGCGATCGAGAGGGGCGGGGAGCGCGTGTCGGCGGTGGTGTCGGACATCGAGATGCCGCGGATGGACGGGCTTCACCTGACCAAGCGGATCAAGGGGCACGGGGCGACGAAGGACGTGCCGGTGATCCTGTTCTCGTCGCTGGTGAGCGACGACAACAAGAAGAAGGGCGAGCAGGTGGGCGCGGACGTTCAGATCCCCAAGCCGGAGCTGCACGAGATGGTGCGTCTGGTGGATCGGGTGATCAAGGGCGAGCGGGTGGGCGTGGCGCAGACGGGGAAGGCGGCGTGACGATCGGGCGGCGCGTTACTTCTTGATCGTTCGTACCTTCACGGCGCGCGTCGATTTGCGCGGGTCGAACTCGCTGACGTCCTCGCCCAGCGTCTCGAGCAGGCGGTACATGTAGCGTCGGTGCCCGAGCCAGCGCTGGTAGCGGCGGTGGGCGAGCCAGAGCGTGATGGGGAAGGCGATGCCCGCGGCGATGAGCAGGGGGGTGGTCTGCTCGATGCTCGCCATGATCGCGAGCGCGACGCCGACGAGGAGCAGCACGAGCGCGACGACGAGCTGCCCGAAGGGGGAGGCGAGTGCCGCGGTGGCCTGCTTGCGCGCGATGCGGAGCTCGCGTGCGGCGCGGACGCGGCCGGCCTCGGGGTCGTCGAGATCGAGACGGGCCCGCTCGTTGGGCGTCGCGGGCTTGTCGAACACCTCATTGAGGTCGACGTCGTTGTTCCTGGTCGCGGCGTCGCGCGAGCGCTCGGTCGGGCCGTCGGCGAGGCGGAGGTCTTCTTCGACGCGCGGAGCGCGGGAGAGCGGAGGGGCCTTGGTGGAGTTGCGCGGGGGCGGGCTGGGCGGTGGCTTGGCGGGCGCTTGGGACGGCGCGGCGTCCTCGTCCACGGGCGAGGGCATGTCGGCGACGGTTTCCGCGAGCGGATCGTCGCCCGGGCGTGAACGGCGTGGTTCTTGTTCACCCATCGTGGAGTCCCCCTGCGAACGCTGAATGTAACAGAAAGGAAGGCTCTGTCACCTCGAGATAAGAGCGCGGGATAGGGGTCGAGAGGACAGGTCGTTGCACCCGGCGCTCGAACCGATGGAGCGCAACCGCCCTGCGCTACCGCTTGGGCCCGCGGGAGGCACGTTCGATCGGGGAACGTCCGGGTGCGGGAGGGTGTTGCGTATCATGCGATATGGGCAAGCGCGACTATTACGAAGTGCTGGGGATTTCGCGCGGGGCGAGCGATGAGGACATCCGCAAGGCGTACCGGGCGCTGGCTCGCAAGTTCCATCCCGACGTGAACAAGGGCCCGGACGCGACGGCGAAGTTCGCGGAGATCCAAGAGGCGTACGACGTGCTGTCGGACGCGGGCAAGCGCCGGCAGTATGACCAGTTCGGGACGGTGAGCGATGGGGCGCGGGGGGCGGGGTCGCCGTTCAACTGGCAGTCGGCGGCGAGCTCGAGCGGCTCGAAGTTCGAGGACTTCGAGGACATGTTCGACGCGTTCTTTGGTGGTCAGGGCGGGGCAGGGATGGGCGGGCCGTTCGCGGAGGCGGCGGCGCGCTCGCGCGGCAAGGCGACGCGTGGGCGGGCGGCGGGGCGCGAGGAGCCCTCGACGATCGAGCGGGACCTTGAGGTGACGTTCATGACGGCGGTGCGCGGCGGGACCGAGACGCTGCGCGTGTCGGAGGATGGGCAGTACAAGACGGTGGAGGTGAAGGTTCCCAAGGGGATCGCGGACGGGGCGCGGCTGCGCGTGCGCGTGTCGGGTGAGACGGAGTTGATCCTGCGCGTGCGCGTGGGCGGGCACCCGCTGTTCCGGCGCGGGCGTGAGGATGGGGCGGAGGCGGGCGTGCTGAACCTGTATCTCGATCTTCCGCTGACGATCGCGGAGGCGACGCTGGGCGCGGAGGTGTCCGTGCCGACGCTCGAGGGATCGGTGAACATGATGGTGCCGGCGGGGAGCGGGAGCGGGCGGAAGCTGCGGCTGCGGGGGAAGGGAATCGCGGACGCGGCGGGCAATACGGGGGACCTGTTCGCCGTTCTGAAAATCGTGACGCCCGATGGGAGCGTGCTGTCGGCGGAGGATCGGGCGGCGCTGGAACGGATCAGCGCGCGGGGCGGCTCGCCGCGCTCGGGGCCTGAATGGGGATCGTGATCGCGGGGGCGCGCGTGTTCGGGATGCCGAACGTTGATGAAACGTGGATGCGGGGTTGACAGCGCGTCGGGGTCGGGCGACAGTAGCGGTTGACGGGGGACGGGCGACGGCGTTGCGTGGGGGCACGTGGCGACGCCGAGGGTTGAGAAGGCAAGCCTGCGCGGAGGGTCCCGGGCGTGGTCAAGCAGCAGCACCAGCTGTTCGTGTCGCTTCTTGCGGCGGCGGATGGCGCGGTGGTTGCGCTGGCGTGCGCGACGGCGTGGGCGGTGCGCCGGCTGGTGGTCGAGGGGTCGTTCCCCGGGCGGTCGTGGGAGCAGTGGGTGCGCGGGCCGCTGCTGCTGTTCGTGGTGCCGGTGGTTCTGCTGACGATGTGGGGGATGCGGATGTACCGGGCGCGGCGCGATCGCTCGATCGTGTCCGAGCAGTGGGCGATCCTCAAGACGAGCGCGGCGTCGATCGTGGTGGTGATCGTTCTGCTGTGGGCGGTGGGCAACGCGGCGGTGATGGGCACGGGCCCGCGCGTGACGCTGGCGGGCGCGAGCGTGGATGGCGGGCGCGTGCAGGTGCTGGCGCTGGCGGTGCTGCTGCCGATGATGCTGGGCGTGCATCGCGCGGCGTTCCGGCTGGGTCTGCGGGCGCTGCGGCGTCGCGGGCGGAACCTTCGGCACGTCGCGGTGGTGGGCGTTGGGCGCCTGGGACAGATCGTGGCGCGCACTCTTGAGCGCAACGACTGGACGGGCTTGCACGTGGCGTACTTCGTGAGCCATCACCCGCGGACCAACCGCGAGTCGTGCCTTGAGAAGCCGGTGTTTGGAGGGCTGGACGAGCTTGAAGTGACGCTGCGTGAGCGGCGCGTGGACGCGGTGTATCTTGCGCTGCCCAACGCGCAGGCGGCGGCAGTGCCGGGCGTGCTGGAGCGGCTCGAGCGGTTCGCGCTGGATGTGCGGATCGTGCCGGACGTGCACCCGCGGTTTGTGTCGCAGCGGATGGTGGTGAACGAGCTGGACGGGATGCCGATCCTGAGTTACCGCGAGAATCCCTCGACGGGGCTGGGCGGTCTGAGCAAGCGTGCGGTGGACATCGTGGGATCGGTGCTGGGGCTGGTGGTGTTCAGCCCGCTGCTGCTGGCGATCGCGGTGGCGGTGCGGGCGAGCTCGAAGGGGCCGGTGATCTTCAAGCAGCGTCGCGTGAGCCTCGGGACGCGGACGTTCAAGATCTACAAGTTCCGGACGATGTACCAGGTGGGCGACGAGGTGCACCCGTGGGCGGCGCTGAAGAACGGGTGGACGCAGCGGGACGATCCGCGGATCACGCCCGTGGGGCGGTGGCTGCGGCGGACGAGCCTGGACGAGCTGCCGCAATTGATCAACGTGCTCAAGGGGCAGATGTCGCTCGTCGGCCCGCGGCCCGAACGGCCCGAGCTGATCGAGAAGTTCCGGGAGGACTGGCGCGGGTACATGCTGCGTCAGCACGTGAAGGCGGGGATCACGGGGTGGGCGCAGGTGAACGGGCTGCGTGGCGATACGAGCCTGCGGAAGCGCATCCAGTACGACCTGTTCTACGTTCGGCACTGGTCGCTGGGGTTCGACCTGCGGATCTTGTGGCTGACGATGTTCCGCGGGTTCGTGCACCGGAATGCGCATTAGGAAGAGACGAAGAGATCAAGAGACGAAGAGACGGTGTGGGCCCGAATCGGTGGACCGCGCTTACTTCGCGACCGGTTGGGCGGGAGTCGGCTGGGGCGTCTGCACTGGCTGCGGAGGGTGCGCCATCTGCCTGCGCACGAGCATGAGGGTGCCGACGATGCACAGGCCGATGGCGACGCCGATGGCGTAGAAGGCGAGGTTCTCGCGGACGCGGGAGCGCATGAGGAGAGGATAGAGACGGAGAGACGGTGGGACGATCCGCGGGACTCGTTCGTCCGCGCCTTCACTCATCCCGGGCGTGGCGATTCTGCGCTTTCTTGTACCCCCTCCGTCGCGATCGAATCGCGGCACCTCCCCCGCGCGGGAGGCACGGATCACGCGCCGCGGGACTTCTTCGAGCGTTTGACGACGCGTGTGCCGGGCATGCCCGGTCGCTTGCGCGAGGACTTGCCGGACATGAGGGCCTCGAGCTCGGAGCGTTTGATCTTCTTGGAGTGGCGTGCGGCGTGCTCGCCGTCCGGCGGGCCGTCCTCGGAGGGAACGCCGGCGGCGACCTCGGAGCCGGGCACGGCGGTGTTGACCTTGAACTCGCGCTTGAGGATGTTGAGCTGGTCGCGCATGGCGGCGGCCTTCTCGAACTCGAGTGACTGTGCGGCGTCGAGCATCTCGCTCTCGAGGGTTCGGGAGAGCTCGTGCACGTCGTACTCGGGCTCCTGGTCCTTCATGGATTGGCGTGCGGCGCGCTTGGCGGCGAGCTCGTCCTGCATGCCGCGGCGGATGCCCTTGCGGATCGTGGTGGGCGTGATGTTGTGGGCGGCGTTGTAGGCGAGCTGCTTGGCGCGGCGGCGCTCGGTCTCCTCGATCGCGGCCTGCATCGCGGGGGTCATCTTGTCGGCGTACATGACGACGCGGGCGTTGACGTTGCGTGCGGCGCGTCCCATCTGCTGGATGAGCGAGGTGGGCGAGCGGAGGAAGCCCTCCTTGTCGGCGTCGAGGATGCACACGAGCGAGACCTCGGGCAGGTCGAGGCCCTCGCGGAGGAGGTTCACGCCCACGAGCACGTCGAACTCGCCGGTGCGCAGGTCCGTGAGGATCTCCAGGCGCTCGAGCGTTTCGATCTCCGAGTGCAGGTAGCGGACGCGGAGGCCCTGCTCGTCGAGGTAGTTGGTGAGGTCCTCGCAGAGTTTCTTGGTGAGCGCGGTGACAAGGACGCGCTCGCCTCGCGCGGCGCGCTCGCGGCAGCGCTCGATGAGATCGGGGACCTGGCCCTTGGCGGGGCGGACCTCGATCTCGGGGTCGAGGAGGCCCGTGGGCCGGATGATCTGCTCGGCGACCTCGCCGGCGGTGCGTGTGAGCTCGTAGGGGCCGGGCGTGGCGGAGACGAAGAGGATCTGGGGGACGATCGACTCGAACTCCTCGAACTTCAGCGGGCGATTGTCGAGGGCGGCGGGGAGACGGAAGCCGTGCTCGACAAGGACCTCCTTGCGGTTGCGGTCGCCGTGGTACATGGCGCGGATCTGGGGGAGGGTGACGTGGGACTCGTCGATGATGAGGAGCCAGTCGCGGAGATTGGAGGGGGCGGTTGGGCGCGCGTCATCGGGGTGGCGCCAGGCGCCGGGCGCGCCCTGGCGGCGCTGGGCCGAGTCGTGGGCCTGGGCGCCCTCGGCGGGGGGCGCGTGCTCGAAGTAGTCCATGAGGCAGTACGGGCGTTCGCCGGGCTGTCGCCCGTCGAAGTAGCGTGAGTAGTTCTCGATGCCCGAGCAGTAGCCGACCTCCTCGATCATCTCCAGGTCGTACTTGGTGCGACCGAGGAGTCGCTGGGCCTCGAGGAGCTTGCCCTGGTGTCGCAGCTCCATGACGCGGGCGTCGAGGTCGGCGCGGATCTGGGTGAGGATGGGCTGGAGCTGGTCCTCGGGCATGACGTAGTGGACGGCGGGGAAGAGGAAGAACTGCTTCTCCTCGGCGAGGACCTCGCCCGAGGTTGGGTTGAAGAGCTCGATGCGTGAGATCTCGTCGGTGAAGCCGTCGGCGGTGTCGATGCGGAGGGCGTAGTTCTCGTAGGCGGGGTGGATCTCGATGGAATCGCCGCGGACGCGGTAGGTGCCTCGCTTGAACTCGGTCTCGGCGCGCTGGTACTGCATCGCGGTGAGGGCGAGCATGAAGGATCGGCGGTTGATGGGCGAGCCGCGGGTGATGGTGAGGACGCGGTCGCCGTAGGCCTGGGGCGAGCCGAGCCCGAAGATGCAGGAGACGGAGGCGACGACGACGGTGTCGCGGCGGGAGAGGATGTTGGAGGTGGCCGAGAGGCGGAGGCGATCGAGGTCGTCGTTGCGGGAGCTGTCCTTCTCGATGTAGATGTCTCGCGCGGGGATGTAGGCCTCGGGCTGGTAGTAGTCGTAGTAGGAGACGAAGTACGAGACGGCGTTGTGGGGCAGGAACTCGCGGAGCTCCTCGTAGAGCTGGGCGGCGAGAGTCTTGTTGTGGCTGATGATGAGCGTGGGCTTCTGCAGGCGCGCGATGGTGTGGGCCATCGTGAAGGTCTTGCCCGTGCCGGTGGCGCCCAGGAGGCACGCGGCGGGCTTGCCCGCGGAGAGCGTGGAGACGAGGGCGTCGATCGCGGCGGGCTGGTCGCCCATGGGCGCGAAGGATGAGACGACCTCGAAGGGGCGCGGCGCGGGCATGGGGCAGTTTAGGGAAGAGAGATTCGCCGCAGAGACGCAGAGGCGGATGAGAAGGCAAAGAAGAAAATGAAAGGCAAAGAGGTGAGGAAGAAGCGGGAGGATCGGCTCGGAGGGCCGACGAACCAGAGCAACGGGGTCGGCTTGGAGAGTCGATGCACCTGTGCGGCACGGCGCTTCCGCTTGGGCCTCTGAAAGGCATGAGCGGTAGGATGCGAGCATGACCACGCTGTATCTGGTTCTGGCGATCGTGGCCGAGGCGGGGTGGGCGATCTCGATGAAGGCGTCGAACGGGCTGACGCGTCCGTGGGCGACGGGGGCGACGATCGTGCTGTACGCGTTGAGCCTGGTGCTGCTGTCTCAGGCGACGCGGAGGATGGAGGTCGGCGTGGCGTACGCGGTCTGGGCCGGGAGCGGCGCGGCGATCATCGCGGTCGCGGGGATCGTGTGGTTCAAGGAGCCGGCGAGCGCGTTGAAGCTGGTGTCGATCGGCGTGATCGCGATCGGGATCGTGGGGCTGCACCTGGGCGGGAGGTAGCGCCCGCTCAGCCGGCGATGTACCCCTCGAGAAAGCCGATGGTCTGGGTGAGCACGCGGATGTTGGCGACGTTGAGGTCGCCCAGCGAGACGAGGCCGGCGATCTCGCCCTGGTCGAGGACGGGCACGTGGCGGATGCGGCGTGCGTGCATCACCTCGCGCAGATCGGCGAGCAGCGTGTGGGGCGAGGTGACGTAGACATCGGGCGTCATGATCTGCTCGACGGTGGTGGTCGCGGGGGAGCGCTCGCGCGCGACCAGGCGCGTCATGACGTCGCGCTCGCTGACGATGCCCATGATGCGCCCGGCGCGGACGACGAGCAGCGAGCCGATTCGGCGCTCGTTCATGCGCTGGGCCGCTTCGAGGGCGCTGGCCTCCGGGTCGATCGTGTGAACAGCACGTCCCTTGGTGCGGAGCACATCAGCGACGGTGTACATGGGGCCCTCCCTTCGCGTGGCGTGGGTGCGTCGCGCGGGAATGGGTGCGTGGCCGCCTGACTTCGGCCACTCGATGGCCATCTTCGCGCGCCGGGCGCGTGGACGCAAGGGGAAGAGCCTTGATTCGCGATTTCTGATGCGCGGCGCGAGTGGCATCATTCAGATCAACACGTCCGATTCGCCACGCGAGCGCGTCACGACCACTTGGTGAGGTGCCAGTTCTTCTTGCCGCGACGCAGGGCGATGAGCGAGCCGTGCAGCAGATCGGCGGGCGTGAGCATGTGCTTGGCGTCCACCTTCTTGCCGTTGACCGATACGGAGTTTTCAGAAAGAGCCTGGCGTGCCTCGCTCTTGCTCTTGGCGAGCGAGGTCTGCACGAGGAGATCGATGAGCGGGATTCCGCCGGGCGCATCGAGCGAGGCGCGCGGGTGTGTCGAAGAGGGCACCTCGGCGAGGACCTCGCGCAGCGCGGACTCGGGGAGCGACGCGATGTCGCCCGAGAAGAGGGCCTTGGCGGCGAGTTTGGCTTGCTCGACCGCGGACGTGCCGTGCAGGAGCGCGGTGGCGGCGTCGGCGAGCTCGCGCTGCGCGAGGCGTTGGGAGGGGTCCTTGGCGTGCTCGGACTCGATGGACTCGATCTTCTCTTTGGGCAGGAGCGTGAAGATGCGGAGGAACTTGCCCATGTCGGCATCGGCGCTGTTCAGCCAGAACTGGTGGTAGGCGTAGGGGGACGTGCGCTCGGGAGTGAGCCAGATGGCGCCGGACTCGGTCTTGCCGAACTTGCCGCCGTCGGCCTTGGTGATGAGGGGGGCGGTGAGGCCGAAGACCGTTTGCGCAAGAATCGGCGAACACTCCGGACTCTCGGCCACAGAAATCATTTGATCGAGTTGCTGACTCAACCCCAATCGATCATCCAGTTCAAATCGAATACTGGTTTGGCGCTTTCCATGCTCTGTGAGCAGTGTCTTTGCACGAGTGCAAGCCGCGAACGCAAGCTGCCAAGCGTGGGACGCACTCGGGGCGCCGGCATTGACAAACAGTGCTCGCCTTAGTTCATAAGCGACGGACGGCGCCGCCTTTCGAGTTAGATCTCCACCCCCCACGATGTTCCCCCACTGATCGCTGCCGCCCATCTGGAGCGTGACGGGGCGATCGAGGCCGTGCTTGGCGAAGTCGCGGAAGAGGACGAGGTAGTCGTAGGACTGGAGGATCATGTAGGAGAACTCGGTGTAGCTGATGCCCTGGTCGCGCTGCTCGAGGCGCATGCGGACCGAGTCCTTCTTGATCATCTCGTTGACGGAGAAGTGCTTGCCGATGTCGCGCAGGGCCTCGATGTAGCCGAGCTTCATGAGCCAGTCGGCGTTGTTGATGAGGCGCGGCGTGAAGGCGGGGCGTCCCTCGAGGGCCGCGGCGTTGGTGAAGAGTCGCTCGAAGATCGGGCGCTGCCCGTTGATGTTCTTGTTCACCTGCTCCATCGTGAGGAGCTGGCGTTCGGCGGATTTGCCCGAGGGGTCGCCGATCATGCCCGTGCCGCCGCCGACGATCGCGACGGGGATGTGCCCGGCACGCCAGAAGTGCACGAGCAGCATGATGGTGACGAGGTTGCCGATGGTGAGCGAGTCGGCGGTGGGGTCGTAGCCCACGTAGGCGGAGCGCTGGTGCTTGGCGGGGTCGGCGAGGTGCTGGCGCAGCGCGGCTTCGTCCGTGCACTGGTGGAAGAGCCCGCGCCACTTGAGCTCGTTGATCAGGTCGATGGGGGTGGGCGAGGACATGGCGGGGAGGGTATTCCGCGCCGGAGAATCTCACCGCGGAGACGCCGAGGACGGAGAGAGGAATTCAGAAGGGCAGACATGACGCATGAACGCAGGGCTGTTCAAGATGCTTGAACAAAGTCCTTCATGCGTTCTCCGCGCCCGGTGCGTCTCTGCGGTGAACCCGCTTCGCCGCTGGGTTGAAGGCTCGAACTCAGCGCGGCTTGAGCGTCCAGTCGGGCGTGGTGGCGAGGTTGCACCAGTAGCGCATGTCCTCGAGCTTGGACCAGTTGAACATGTCGGCGTGCCCATCGAAGAGGCCGACAACCGCCTTGCCGCGATGGCGGAGCGAGATGAAGCCGGAGTTGTTGCCGGGGTTGGTGGCGGTTGCGTCGTAGGCGGAGTCCCATCGGCGGCGGGCGAAGTAGGGCGAGTCGACGCGGAACATGCCCTCGGGGCGGCCGAGGCGCTTCTCCCAGGCCTGCTCGCCCTCGCGGGCGCTGGCCCAGACGATGAGCCGGTCGGGATGGCGCGGCTGGTCGAGGCGGGTCACGTAGAAGGGGCCGAAGGCGCCCTGGGCGGCGGGATTGAAGCCGAGGTCCTTCTCGTTGCCGCCGACGAACGTGGCGTTGATGCCCAGCGAGGGGAAGAGTGAGACGAGGTATCGCCAGTCGATGCCGAAGGAGGCGTACTCGGGCGCGCCTTGGCGAAGTTCATCGAGGAATGGGATGGACTGGTAGAGGCCGCGGAAGTTGTAATCGAGATAGGGGGCGAGGCGCCAGGGATAGCGCTGGGCCGTCTCGCCGGTGATGCGGGTGCCGGTTTCATCGGCGACCACGATGGGCCCTGCGACCATGGCGGCGGTGGGGAACCCGGGCAGGACCTGATCGCGCGAAGCCTGTGCGTAGAGGACGTACGCGAGATTGAGTTGCTGCGCGGCGGCGAGTTCGGTGGTCTGCCGCGCGGTGCCGCGCGCCCCGGCGAGGGCGGGCAGGAGGATGCCGGTAAGGACCGCGATCACGCTGATGACCACCAGCAGCTCGATCAGCGTGAACGCACGATGGTGGAGGTGAGATTTCATGGTGTTTCGGATAAACCGATCCTGAAATGTTCTTTCCACTCTAGGCATCGGGCGTTCGAAGGAAAAGTACGCGGATGAAAGGAGGTAAAGATTGGCATTCTGCGCGAATTGCACGGGTTGCCCATCTTGTTGTTGAGACGAAGTCTCAACTACAAAGGACTGATGGTGCTTGAATACCGACTATTTCGGACTAGACTATCCTTGAATAAACCGGCAGGATTTGCCTGAGAGAGCGTTGGCCGGCGGCCTACGTTGGCTCGTCGGCCGGGGGCGAAGGCGGAACGCGGCTCCCGGGGAATCAGTGCACGGGCTCGTGCGTTGTTCGGGGGCGGTTGATGCGCGTTCGCGGGGGATGGAGGGTGACATGGCGATTCGCAACGTGGCGTGCGCTTGGGCGCTGATGGGGCTGGCGGGATTGGCGGCGGGGCAGACGGCGACACTGACTCCGCCGACGCTCGATCGCTGGATGTATCCGTTCAACTCCTCGCCGGGGACTCGGCCCGAGGCGAGCGTGTTCGGATCGATCAACATCTCCGGGTTCGACGATCGTGACGCGCAGTTTCTGGTGGGGTGGGATACGGGCGGCTCGTACGCGACGGGGCTGAGCGCCGGCTCGTACACGGTGGTGTCGGCGCGGGTGCGGGCGCGGATCAGCCAGGACCTGCGGTTCAACTACGACCCGACGCCCGATCCGCTGGCGTCGTGGTACGACGCGAGCGATCCGCAGTTCGTGGCGGACGCGGACGCGGGACGCCCGATCGAGATCTACGGCGTGGGGTATCGGAACGGGTGGACGCTGAGCGGTGCGACGGCGTTCCAGGAGACTTCGGCGTTTGCGAGCAGCGCGCCGATCGTGCAGCCGGCGGAGGGGAACCGGAACGTGTTCGCGGCGGTGTACGACGTGGCGGGGAACGCGACGGACATCTCGCGGCAGGTTCGGCTCAAGCAGGCGAGCACGGCGTGGGGGATCGGGATCGCCAGCGCGGTGACGCCCGGGGCGCTGGTGCCGGTGAACACGGAGTTCGTGTTCGACCTGAACGTGGGCGATCCGTCGATCCAGGCGTACCTGCAGCGGTCGCTGTCGGCGGGGCGGATCAACCTGATGATCACGAGCCTGCAGGAGGCGCAGGGCGGGCCGGGCGGGGGCACGAGCACGGCGTTCGCGGTGTTCTACACGAAGGAGAACCCGCTGGCGCAGGCGCTGGGCTACTCGGCGGTGCTGGAGTTGAACGTGCAGGTGAACGCGTGCTACGCGAACTGCGACGCGAGCACGGGATCGCCGGTTCTGACGGCGGCGGACTTCACGTGCTTCCTGACCAAGTTCCGCGCGGGCGACGCGAGCGCGAACTGCGACGGGAGCACGGGATCGCCGGCGCTGACGGCGGCGGACTTCACGTGCTTCCTGACCAAGTTCCGCGCGGGATGCCCGTGAGGGCTTCACCACTGAGACGCGGCCCCGGTCGTGGTTCGCGCGTTTCCTGATCTGACGCGGGTTGATCACGGTGCGCCCGGAGCGCCCCTGCGGCGCACGTTCAACCCTTTGCGATCAATTCGGCGATCTTGACTGCGGTGAGGGCGGCGCCGAGGCGGAGCTGATCGCCGGAGATGAAGAGGTTGAACCCGCGGTGGGCGGGTTGGCCGTTGACGCTGGCTGATTCCTGCGTGTCGTCGGGGCGGATGCGGCCGACGAGGACGGAGTCGCCCCCGGCGGCCTTGAGGGGCGTTGGGAACTTGTTGCCCGCGCGATCGTCGACGACGGTGAGGGCGGCGCCCTTGGCGAGCAGCTCGCGGACGCGGGCCTCGGCGGCGGGAGTCTTGAGCGTCAAGCAGACGGACTCGGAGTGCGAGCGCATGACGCCGACGCGCACGCACGTGGCGTTGATCTTCACGCTGGGGTCGCCCCAGATCTTGCGGGTCTCGCTGGTGAACTTGGCTTCCTCGGCGTTGAGTCCCGTGGCGGGGTTGATCGCCGAGTCGTGCGAGAAGACGTTGAAGGCGCAGGGCTCCTTGAAGACGCGGGGGACGGCGGGCTTGCCGGCGAGCACGTCGCGGGTCTGGGACTCGAGCTCGTCCATGGCGGCGGCGCCAGCGCCCGAGGCGGACTGGTAGGTGGAGACGACGACGCGCTCGACGCCCAGCGCGGCGCGCAGCGGCTCGAGGGCGATGAGGAGGATGATCGTCGAGCAGTTAGGCACGGCGACGATCGAGCCTGGCGCGAGGCCGGCGAGGGCGCGGGGGTTCACCTCGGGGATGACCAGGGGCTTGTCGGCATCGGCGCGGAAGGCGGAGGACTTGTCGATGATCGTGCATCCTGCGGCGCGGGCGATGGGGGCGAACTGCTTGGAGGTCTCGGAGCCCGCGGCGAAGAAGGCGAGGTCGATGCCCTTGAAGGAGTCGGCGCCGAGCTCCTGGATCGTGAGCGATTGGCCCTTGAAAGGGACCTGCTTGCCGGCGGAGCGCGCGGAGGCGAGCAGGCGCAGGGAGGCGAGAGGGAAGTTTCGCTGCTCGAGGATGCGGAGGGTCTCGGCGCCGACGGCGCCGGTGGCGCCGAGGATCGCGACGTGGGGCTTGGTGTTGAGGGGCATCCCGAGTTTTAGGCCGATCTTCCGATCGCGGCCTCGGCGAGGATGAGCAGCAGGTCCTTGGCGGGCGTGGGCGGGAGCGGGGCGAGCTCGTCCTTGGCGCGGGCGACGAAGTCGTGCGCGACGTGCCGCGCGTGCGCGAGCGAGTGCGTGCCCTCGACGGCGCGGACCAGGTCCGTCGCGGCGGCGCGGGAGTCCTCGGACGGTTGGGCCTTGGCGGCGCGCTCGAGCAGGCGGAGGGAGGCGCCGCGCTGGGCCGGCGCGGCGTGGGCAAGGTGGTGGATCAGCGGGAGGGTGAGCTTGCCCTTTTCCAGGTCCTTTCCCACGGGTTTGCCGAGGGTGGCGGCGCGGCCGGTGAGATCGAGGATGTCGTCCTGGATCTGGAAGGCCATGCCCACGGCGCGTCCGAAGCGATCGAGGCGGGCGCAGGTGTCTTCGGCGGCGTCGGAGGCGGCGGCGCCCAGGCGGCAGGCGAGGGCGATGAGCGAGGCGGTCTTGCGCTCGATGATCTCGAAGTAGGTGGGCTCGTCGAGGGAGAAGTCCTCGCGGTGGGAGAGCTGGAGGAGCTCGCCGGCGCAGAGCGTCATGGCGACGTGCGCGACGCGGAGGGAGACCTCGGGGCGGTTGAGCTGCGAGCAGAGGTGGTAGGAGGAGGCGATGAGGTAGTCGCCGAGGATGACGGCGGTCTCGTTGCCGTGGAGGCGGTTGACGGTGTCGCCCTTGCGTCGTGTGTCGGCATCGTCGAGCACGTCGTCGTGGACGAGGGTGGCCATGTGGATCATCTCGCACACGGCGGCGAGGGTGGTGTGGGCGTCGGTGAGGGTCGGAGCGATGGACGGACGGGGCGATGCGGAGGGCGGGGGCGTGGCGGTGGCGAGCCCGCTCACGAGCGTGAGCATGGGGCGGAGCATCTTGCCGCGGTAGTGCTCGACGTGGCGGACGAGGCGGGCCACGGGCGGAAGATCGGACTCGAGTTGGCGATCGAACCGCTGGGTGACGCGTTCGAGTGCGGCGTGCACGGCCTCCGCAACGGGGAGGCATTGCTTGGGCAGATCGAGGAAGGGGATGGGAGAAGACATCGCGGGAGGCTAGGGAGCGATCAGGTGGTCGGCGTGTGGGGTTCGGCGTTGGGACTGGCGGACGCAGCGCCGGGCGCGCGCGGCGGCGGCTTCCACGCCGCGCCGCAGGCGGGGCAGGTGATCAGGCCGTCGGGGTCGGGGGGAAGGTCGGCGATGGGTTCGGCGCAACAGCCGCAGAAGCCGTAGCGGGCGAGGGCGCGGGCGGTGCTCTGCGGTGAGAGGAAGGAGTGGCCGCGGAGCTTAGAGATTCCCGCGACGATAAAGACGGTCGTGAAGAAGAAGAGCACGACGGCGAGAAACTCGACGCCATCGGGCATCCGGTTCAGGCGGACCTGCTCGATGTACGAGTAGAGCGACGTAATCCCTCCGATCAGAAAGAGCGCCCCGATGGAGAAGATGACGATCGCGATGAGCACGCGGCCGACGAAGCCGCTCTCTCGCGCGCTTCGGGTGATGGACCGCGCAGCCTCGGTCGGAATTGCCGCTCGCGCCGTCGTGGGGAGCAAGCGCAGGCGCGAGTCCGGGAGTGGCATGATTCGCCCGCGCTCGTCCGGACCGAGGAGGCTCTCGGCGGACGGGACAAGCCCCACGAATCGGCGCATCGCTGCGTGGAAGCGAGCACCAAAGGAGCGCGGCGTGGCGTCGCGTTCGGGCGTGCTCCAAAGCGGGCGTGTGATGCGGACGGCCTTCCACGCCGCGCCGCACTCGGAGCACACGACGCAGCCATCGGCGGGATTAGTGGGCTGTCCCTGAAGGCTGTAGCAGCACTGCCCGCACAGACCTTCGGAGACGGCGGTGGCGGCGATGTTGGCGGTGATGCGCCGGCGCGCCAGGATACGGGCGGTGATCGTGATCGCGAAGATTCCGCCCCAGAAGACGAAGGGACGCGCGAGTGTGAGGTACCTGAAGTTCGTGAACGCCACGATCAGGTTCGCGCCGATCCACAGCACAAGTGCGATGATGCTGAGCAGAACAGTCTGGGGCGACCATCGGCGGGACTCGGCGCGCGTTGCCCGTTTGAGTCGCTTGGCGAGCGCGGCCCGGGCTGGGTCGGGGCCTGCCGCGGCGCGGGTGATGTCCTTGGGCGTGAGAACGCGGATGGGCTGCTGGCGATCGTCGACCGACGGCATGGCCATCGCTCCAGACTAGCAAGGACGGGCGGTGTTCTCACGAGAGATCGGAGGGCGAGCTGGGCTTCCACGCCGCGCCGCAGGCGGGGCAGGTGATCAGGCCGCCGGGGTCGGGGGGGAGGTCGGCGATGGGTTTGGCGCAACAGCCGCAGAAGCCGTGGCGGGCGAGGGCGCGGGATGCATGCTCGGGACCAATGAACGCATCACTTTGAAGTTGCTTCACACAGCAGAGCAGGAACCCTGCCATCAAGACCAGAAAAAGGCCTGATAGATACAGGTACGACGATTCGGGTGTGTAGTCTGGGGATGGAAATGCCACTCGAAAGAAAGTGCCTATTGCGAGCAACGCGCACAGGCCGGCGATCGCAAGGAACACGAGCGCGACGGCGAGGCGGCGTCGGAAGCCGTGGATCCTTGCACATCTGGACACCGCAGCGATGACGCGCCGCGGCAGCTCGGCTCGTACGACGGGGTCGATCTGCCGTAGACGTGAATCCGGGAGGACCATCAATCGGCCGCGTTCGTCGGCGCCAAGACGTTCGCGCGCGAGGGACGCATCGGTGGGGCGCGCGGCATCGTCGGAGAGCCAGATGGGGCGGGTGACGCGAGCGGCGTTCCAGGCGGCACCACACTCGGAGCACACGAGGCATCCGTCCGCCGGATGTGCGGGCAGCCCGCGCAGGCTGTAGCAGCACTGACCGCAAATGCCTTCGGACACGGCTGTCGCTGCGATGCGTGGTCCAAGCGTGCCGCGTGAGAGCATGGACGAGAGGGCGATCAGGACGGCGATTCCACCCCAGAAAGTGATGGCGAGGAAGTACGGAACGTTGCGAAGGGGCGTGAAGGCCACTGCGATGTTGCCCAAGAGCCACAGCGCTGCGGCGATATCCGTGCGGGTCAAATGGAGGAATGACGTGCGCCGCGCTTCCACGCCAGCCAAGATCGCAAGTCGCTTGGCGAGCGCGGCGCGGGCTGGGTCGGGGCCTGCCGCGGCGCGGGTGATGTCCTTGGGCGTGAGGACGCGGATGGGTGAGCCGCGGTCATCGGTGGGTGGCGCAGTCACGGAGGCACGGAGGCTAGAGCGTACCGATTGCTCGATCTGGATTGATCATCCCCAGGGCCGACTCGATCATGCGGCCGATGCCCTCGTAGACCTCGTGCGGGTTGGCCTTGGCGTACATGTACGCGGGGGCGCTGGCGATGCGGTTGGCGTCGTCGGTGCAGGCGCGATCAACGGGCGTGGTGATGGAGGTGGAGCCCCAGGAGGCGATGGCGGCGCCCACGCCCGCGTCATCGCCGACGGTGACGCGCACGCCCGGGCCCTTGGCCTTGGTGCCCAGGACCTTGGCGCCGATGACGGGCGCGATGCAGCACATGGCGATGGGCTTCTTCGACTCGTGGAAGGCGCGGACGATGCGCTCGACATCGGGGATGACGGAGCAGTTGGCGCCGTCGGCGGCGAACGTGCAGAGGTTCTTGGCGGCGCCGAAGCCGCCCGGGAAGACGACGGCGTCGAAGGCGGCGGGGTCCAGCGAGGCGAGGGGCTTGATGTCGCCCCGCGCGATCCGTGCGGCCTCGACGAGCTGGTTGCGCGTCTCGGCGGCCGGCTGGCCCGTGAGGTGGTCCACGACCTCGCGCTGGGGCGCGTCGGGGGCGAAGCAGGAGTACGAGGCTCCCAGGCGGGCGAGGTGGATGAGGCACGAGACCGACTCGTGGATCTCGGACCCATCGGCCCGCCCCGAGCCACAGAGAACGACGGCGACCTTCGGGGCACGGCGGGGGGTGGAGGTCATGGGTGTTTCTCCCGTTGAACCATGATCTTTGGTAGGGAGTGCGACCCAGATTGGAGGAAGTTGGGGTTCTCCCCCCAAACTTGCCGGAAAGTCCGTTGACACGCTCTTCACAAAGCACTAGGTTCCGGGTGGTCAGAGGCGGGATCGCAGAGAGACAAGACCCCCTTTGACAACTTTGGACCGGCCGTGCCCATGGGGCGCGGTCGTGGTCGCGCTTGCGGGGCGTTGCTCCGCGGGCGTTGAGGGTGTTGGTGCACGCTGAGGAGAGCGAACATGAAGATCGGTGTGTTGGCGGCGATCGTGGCGGGGGTGAGCGGCGGGGCGATGTCGCTGGGCGGCAACTTCCTGATGGTCCCGAACTTCTCGAGCAGCACGAGCGGCGGCAACGTCCGCAGCATCATGCTGTTCAACAAGAGCGACGGCTCGCTGGTGAACCGCAACTTCATCGTGGGCGACGCGAACAACGTGTTCCAGACGCCGCGCGAGGCGATCCAGGTGGGCAACCAGGTGTGGATCTGCGACCAGGTGGCGAACAAGGTGTTCCGCTACGACTTCCAGACGGGCGGGTTCCTGCCGGCGATCACGGGCGACGGGGTGACGAACTTCAGCAACCTGCGCGGGATGGAGCTCGTGGGCAACTCGATGTTCGTCACGAACGCCGCCGGCACCAGCGGCTTCGGCAATGCCGTGATGAAGATCGACATCAACACGCTCGCCGTCACCACCGCCTTCACGATGAGCCAGCCCAACCAGAACACCCCCTGGGATGTCCAGAACGTCGGCGGCAATCTGTACGTGTCGAACTACGGCTCGGGCATCAACGGGACGACGTTCAGCCGGATCGACAAGTACGACACGGCGGGGAACTTCCTGGGGAACTTCTACTCGAAGGTCAACAACAGCACGCCGCCGGGTCTGCTGGGCCCGCAGCAGATCACGGTTGAGCCCAACGGCAACCTGATCGTGGGCGGGTTCATCAACATCCTGAACAACACGAACTCGGGCCTCTTTGAGATGGACGCGACGACGGGCGCGTTCCTCAACACGGACGCATCGCAGAATCCGCTGTGGGCCACGGGGCTCGGGCCGCGCTCGGGCTTCCGCCTGGGCAACGGGAAGATCTTGTTCACCAAGGGCGACGGCGTGTTCGTGTGGGACACGGGGGCGAGCACGTCCACGGGCGTGACGGGCGCTTTCGGCACGAACGTGAACGCGAACTTCATCAGCGAGACGACGATTCCCGCGCCGGGCGCTGTGGCGCTGCTGGGGCTTGGCGGGCTGATGGCGGCCCGTCGTCGCCGGTGAGCGATCGAGAAATCTCGTGACCAAACGCCCGCGGGTCGCTCGCGGGCGTTTTCGTTTGGGCGAGGCGGTGGGCGACGGGGCGGCGAATGGGGCGCGGATCAGAAGTCGCGCCCGCGGATGCCGTCGCGGGTCATGAAGAAGTACGAGGGCTTGCCGTAGGTCCAGTGGAAGCCGTGGCTCGGGCCGAAGTAGTACGGCCAGCCGTCCATGATCTGGTCCTTGTAGTCGAAATCCGCCAGGGGCCAGGGGAGCTTGGAGGGCGTGCGGTCTTGGCGCGTCTCGGCCTGGAGGGCGAGGATGGACTTGATGGCGATCGGGCGGGCCGAGCCGTCCACGTTCACGCACAGGGGCGCGGCGTCGGGCTCGTTCCACTGGGGCTGCTTGGGGTTGTCGAACTCGTGGTGCTCGAAGAGGAGCACCTTGTTCGCGGGATAGACGATCTGCCCGAGGCGGTTGCGCGCGGGGATCCACGCGTCGGGCGGGCGGGTGTCGCCCGAGTATTTCTCCACGGTCTGGTAGAAGACGGGCGGGTACCAGTACGACGAGGGCGAGATCCACGCGGAGAGGTCGATGGAGGCATCGCTGGCGATGAAGGCTCGCATCACGCGGTCGTTGGGGGCGTAGGAACTGGCCATGTGCCGGCGATGCACATCGCCGTCCTCATCGAGGAAGAGGTGTCCGGCCCAGTGCATGCCGAAGAGCTCGGAGAAGCCGCTGAAGTAGTTGTAGACCGGGGCGGTTGGATCGCAGGGTGCGCCGGCGTTGTAGTAGACGCAGTACTTCGCCTGCCCGCAGGCATCGGCGACGAAGGGGTTGAGCATCTGATCCTTGTGGTCCTGGGTGTAGAGGATGAGGAGCTGGTGGTTGGAGCGGAGGTTGGCGAGGCTGACGGTGCGCTGCCCGGATCGGCGGGCGCCGGCGATGGCGGGGAGCAGGATGGCGATGAGGATCGCGATGACCGCGATCACGACGAGGAGCTCGATGAGCGTGAAGGCGCGTCTGGTCATGGGGCACTTGGGCGGTACGCAGGGGCGCTCGCCCCGGATCGGGGATGAATGGACAATAACTCCCTGACGCGCCGCGGGAACAGAACCGTCCGTGGGTGTGCCGCGTAGCGGGCAGGGCGGCCCCGGGGCCGACGGGCGATTGACAGACGGTTCGGGATTCCTTAGCGTCTGTGCATCGCAAGTGCGGCCCGCCCGGCTCGTGCCCCGGTCGGCGCCGCCCATTGTGGGGCGTGCATGACCTCGGGACCTCGAGATCTGAGCGAAACATCGCGACTGTCGCGCTCGGAGGAGTCCACGCTCGTCCCGGGTGGCAGCATGGGGGGGAGCACGCGTCCGCCCGCGGCGCCGATCTCGATCGAGCAGGCCGAGGAGGCGCTGCAGGAGGTCGCCAAGGGCGGGACGAACATCGACACGCTGGTGGCGCGGTTGGTGATCGACAACGGTCTGGCGCTGCCCGAGGAGGTCCAGCACTGCCTGGAGCAGGCCAAGTCTCTTCGTGAGGAGAAGAACCAGGCGTCGCTGGTGCAGTTGCTGGTGGACCACCAGTACGTGACCAAGCGTCAGGTGGCGCGTCTGAAGCAGATCATCGAGGCCGAGCGGAGCGGGCAGAAGATCCCGGGGTACAAGATCCTGGGGAAGCTGGGCGCGGGGGCGATGGCGACGGTGTTCAAGGCCAAGCAGCTGAACCTGGACCGGACGGTGGCGATCAAGGTGCTGCCGCGGAAGTTCGCGCAGAACGCGCAGTTCATCGAGCGGTTCTACGCGGAGGGTCGTGCGGCGGCGCAGCTGAACCACCCGAACATCGTGCAGGCGTACGACGTCGGCAAGGCC
>CAYNSB010000011.1:0-81052 GCA_964399625.1 uncultured Phycisphaeraceae bacterium | reverse complement strand
TACTCCTACCAGTACGGGCGCGGCGTGTCGCGCTTCGAGGAGCAGAAGGTCAAGCAGCCCAAGAAGGACCTGGGCCCCACCGTCCTGCTCTACTCCGATCGCTGCATCATGTGCTCCCGCTGCGTGCGCTTCACCAAGGAAGTCTCGGGCACGAGCGAGCTGATGATCGCCGGGCGCGGCAACAAGAGCGAGATCGACGTCTTCCCCGGCAAGCCCCTGGACAACCCGCTCGCGGGCAACGTCACGGACATCTGCCCCGTGGGCGCCCTCGAGGACAAGGACTTCCTCTTCGCGCAGCGCGTCTGGTTCCTCAAGGAGACGCCCTCGATCGACCCGCTCACCGCCAGCGGCGACAACATCGCCATCCACCACAACGAGGGCAGGATCTACCGCGTCAAGCCGCGCACCAACCTCGCCGTCAACAAGTGGTGGATCACCGACGAGGTGCGCTACGGGTGGAAGTTCGTCCACTCCGAGGACCGCCTCGCCTCTCCCATGCGCCGACAGCACGGGCTGCTCATCGAGAGCGACTGGACCCGCGCGCTCGAGGACGCGATCGAGGGCATGCGCCGCGGCGCCTCCAACGGACGCCACCTCGCCGTCGTCGTCTCCCCCATGCTCCCGTGCGAGGAGGCGTTCGCGCTCGCTGAGATGGCCCGCGCCATCGACCCCGGCGCGCACCTCTACGTCGGGCACGTGCCCGTCGTCGGCGAGGACCGCGTCTTCCCGCCGAACCTCAAGCGCGACGATCCCAAGGCCTTCGTCCAATACGCCGAGAAGGCGCCCAACGCGCGCGGCGTCAAGCGCGTCCTCGACGCCGTGTCCGGCCTCTCCGTCGGTTCGCACGAGGACTTCGTCAAGGGCCTGCTCCACGGCTCGTTCGGCGCCGTCCTCATGACGCGCAACTACCCCGGCGGCGTGGGTGTGGGCATCGACGATCGCGTCGCCCGCGCCCTGGACCGCTCGCAGCGCGCGATGAGCGAGGGCGGGCTCAGACCCTTCCTCATCCTCGTGGACACGCTCGGCTCAACCCTCGTCGATCAGGCCGACGTAGTGCTCCCCGGCGCCACCTTCGCCGAGAAGAGCGGGTGCTTCGAGAACGCCCGCAACATGCTCCAGGCCTTCGAGCAGGCGATCCCCGTCCTCGAGGGCGCGCGCACCGAGGGGCAGATTGCCACGGACCTGCTCGCGCTGGCCAAGGAACTCGCGGGCATGCCCAGCGCACCGGCCCGCACCGCCCTCGATCCGCACGGGCCCATCTTCGACGCGACCAAGACCCGCGGCGCGATGGCCTCGCGCGTCCCGGCACTCTCCATGTTCGCCACGGGCGTGAGCATCCCGGCCCCGATCAAGCCCCGCGAGCCGGATATGGCCGTCGTCGAACTCTGACCCTTCTCGCAAGGATCGGACCATGGGCGGCAATACCACCGTCATCTGGATCGTCGCGGGCCTCTTCCTCATCGTCGCCGTCGTCTCGGCGATCATCTGGTGGTCCCTCGCGGATCGCATCTACCCGGGCGCGAGCAAGAGCACCGGGCAGTACATCGACCTCACCAGCCCCGAGGGCAAGAAGCGTCACGCCTCCCACTCCGACGGCGGGCCGATCGTCATCGGCGATTCGGGCGCGCTCGCGATCGACAATGCGCACACCAGCGCGCACCACCACGGGCACGATCATCATGGGACGCACCACGGGCACGACGCCTCGTTCGACGCCTCGGGATCGCACGGGTCCGGCGCTGCGGATTCGGGCCACGCGGGGGGCAGTGATTTCGGCGGGGGCGACGCGGGCGGCGGGGATGCGGGTGGCGGAGATGGCGGAGGGCATTGAGCGCGCCAACGCACCGCGCATCGCCCACACGGCCTCAGTACCGAATCTTCAAAGTGCGCCGCGCCACACGCCCGCGATGATCGCGCGCACCCGCGACCGCGCGCGACCCGTGA
Source organism: uncultured Phycisphaeraceae bacterium (assembly GCA_964399625.1). Lineage (GTDB taxonomy): Bacteria > Planctomycetota > Phycisphaerae > Phycisphaerales > UBA1924 > CAYNSB01. The sequence continues at coordinate 79,108 of CAYNSB010000011.1, read as the reverse complement.
GCACGCGACGCGCGTAGCGCACGACTCGTCCAGCGCGATGACAAGCGGAGCCGTGCACCATCGAGCAGTGCCGGCGGCGCACGTGCGCGAGTAGTCTCTCAGCAATGTCTCTCTCGCGGCGCACGCGCCCGCGCGCGCTCGGTTCGCTCACGCGGCCTTCTTGCGCGCGCTCGCGATCCACACACGCACTGTCGTCCCCACGCCCAGGGCCGACTCGATCTTCATCCGACCCCCCACCATCTCCAGCAGGCGCCGGCAGATTGTGAGCCCCACGCCGCTGGGCTTGCTCAGCGACGGCGCGCCGCTCGCACCAGGCGCCTGGGCATGCCCCGAGGTGCTCGTGTCCCCCACTCCTGTCGCCCGCCCTGCTTCCGCCCCCGCCGGCGAGCCGCCGCGGCTATCAGCGCCATTGGCATCATTCTGGACACCGCTCCCGGTGCCAGCCCCGCCCCGGCCTTCATTGGTCGATCGCAGTGTCGTTCTACCAGAATGGTTATAGGACCTTACAATTGATCCGCCCTGATCCTGACTTGCATCCATTCCTCGGCCCATGTCCCGCACAGTCAGTTCGATCGCCGACGCTGGCGCATCGATCATCCCGCGGCCCATGGGCATCCATACTTCGCGCGCGGTGATGTCGATCGGGCTCTCCGGCCCCGACGCTGCCTCGGCATTGAGCACGAGGTTGGTCAGCACCATGTCGAGCACGGCCGCGGGCAGCGCGCCCGCAAGATCGTGTTCCACGTGGAACGTGTACTCCCGTCGGGCGCACGCCTGTTGACGGCGCTCGATGAGCGACCGCACCACGCCGTGGACGTCGGCGTCCGCAGTCCCGTCCGCCGCTTGGACCGTGTCGATCTGCCCAAACGCCGCGAGCACGGCGGCGGTGATGCCGCCGACCCGGGCTGGGAGTTCCATGGCCGATCGCAGTGCCAGTTCGACCAGATGCTGGTCGTGGGGGTGCTGGCGGGCGCTCTCGGCCAGAGCGGCCATGGGCGTGAGCGCGTTATGCAGCTCGTGCTGGAGCGCACGCAGTGCGATCACCGTCGCGTCGTTGGTAGACGCGGGAGCCGCCGTTATGCGAGCGCCGGATCGCCCTGGTGCGTGAGCCATGGTGCGTCCATGGCTTCGGCCGTTCCACCCCACCACTTCATTCCGAGGGCTTTCAAGGGCCTGGAATATCAGCGAATATCGCTGATCCAGGCGACCTGCATGCCCGCCGCACGGCGCGAAGCAGCCCAGCTTCGCAGGGACACCGGGCGGACATCACCCCGTTTGAACTCATTGGGAGAGAGCCAGGCAAACCCGATGTCGGGCTCGAGGCTCCGCACCTCGACCAGGCCCGGTCGCGCGGAGAGTTCCACGTGGAACACCAGGTTGAGTTCGTGGATCTGTTTGCCCTTGCGGCGGTAGCAGCACTCGGCGACGGCCGCGAGCTTGCCTACCCGGCAGCGCAGGCCGCACTCTTCCTTCATCTCGCGGGCGAGGGCCGCGGCGGCCGGCTCGCGGTGCTCGATGTGACCGCCCGGGAGATAGTGGTACCCCTTGGCGAGGTTGGTGCAGACGAGGGTGTGGCCGCGATGCCGGATCAGGGCGCGGGCGATGAGCTCGGTCGTGGTCTTGTTGGACATGCGATGCACAATCTACAGGAGCACGAGGAGCGCGTGCCGATCGATGTCGGTATCCTGTACTCCACGTGAACGGGTGTTCCACGTGGAACATCGATCCAGATCAGGAGGATGGGATGGCGAGCAAGGACGCGTCGACCTCGAACGAGAAGCCACGGCGGCTGGGCATGGGACTTTCGGGCCTCATGAGCCAGCCCGTGCGCATTCAGACGGTCGATGATAAAGTTAGTGATCACAAACAATCAAAGGTGCCCTCGGCGGGAGGGGCCGAAGTGCGCGCCGAGCCCAAGCCCGAGGTGAGCGTACCGGCGGTGCGTGGCGCGGCGAGGGGGCCCGTGGCGGCGCCCGCGCCGGTGGCAGCGCCCGCGCCGGTGCCCTCGACTCTTGCGCGCGCGATTCCCGTGGGCGTGGGGGAGCCGACGACGGGTCTGATGATGGTGCGCGTGGAGCTGATCGGGCCGAGCCCGTTCCAGCCGCGGCGCGTGTTCGATGAGGGTCCGCTGCAGCAGCTGGCGGACTCGATCCGCCGCGCGGGCGTGATGCAGCCGGTGATCGTGCGCGCGGTGAGCGGTGGGGGGCTGAAGAAGTACGAGCTGGTGGCGGGCGAGCGTCGGTGGCGTGCGGCGCAGCTGGCGGGGGTGATCGCGATTCCGGCGCTGGTGCGCGAGCTGAGCGACGAGCAGGCGGCGGAGTGGTCGTTCATCGAGAACGTGCAGCGCGAGGACCTGAACCCGATGGAGCGCGGCGAGGCGCTGCACCGGCTTGCGTCGCGGTTCCGTCTGACGCAGCACGAGATCGCCGATCGCGTGGGGCTGGATCGTTCGAGCGTGGCGAACCTGATCCGCCTGCTGGAATTGGAGGAGTCGCTGCGCGAGCTCGTATCGAGCGGGAAGCTCGGGCTGGGGCACGGGCGCGCGCTGCTGAGCGTGCCGGCGGGCGCGGCGCGGGTGGCGCTGGGCGAGCGCGCGGCGCGGGAGTCGTGGAGCGTGCGGGCGCTGGAGCGCGCGTGCGCGGCGCTGACGACGCCGGTGAAGGCGAGCGCGCCGGGCGAGGCGAAGGACTTCTCGCGTCTTGCGGCGCGTGCGGCGCTGGAGAAGCAGCTGGGCGAGCACCTGGGCACGAAGGTGCAGATCACGACGGACCGTTCGGGCGCGCGCGGGCGGCTGAGCCTGGAGTTCTACGACCTCGATCACTTCGATGGGCTGCTCGGGAAGCTGGGGTTCTCGGTGAAGTGAGAGAACGTCGAAGGGAGAGAGACGAAGAGACGAGAGTCGGCTCGCGCTCGCTGCGGCGTTCGCGAGTCTCGCGAATGTGAATCGCGGCGTGCGTGCACCGGTATGTGAGACATGACAATGACTGGTGCGAACTGGGTGTGGTGGGGCGGAGCGGCGGTGGTGGGCGCGGCCGCGCTCGTGGGATTTGTGTGGTCGCTCGTTGGTGATCGGTCGCGGGGGCGGCGGCGGTGCCCGCGGTGCTGGTACGGGATGGATGGCGTGCCGAGCGTGCGAGTGGACGAACTCGCGCGCGGGGTGTTTGTGTGCCCTGAGTGCGGGGGCGAGGCGGTGGGGGAGATGCGTTTGCTGAGGACGCGGCGAAGATCGCGCTGCGCGATGGTGTCAGGCGTGCTGATGCTGTGCGCGGTGTCGGCTGGAGCATGGCCGAGCGTGCGCCAGCGCGGACCGCTGTCGCTTGTGCCGACATGGGCGCTGGTGCGGATAGCGCCGACGAACGCACAGTCGCACTGGCGCGACGCGTCTGGCAACTGGGTTGAGCATCCCGTGTCGATCGAACTGCGGCGGCGTGTGGACGCAGAAGGCATCGCGGACCTGAATTGGAACATCATCTTGCGGCGATGCGATCTCATCTCGAACCGCAAGAAGTGGCCCAAGGATCACTTGTATGCGATCGGATTGAGCACGCCGGGCTGGGCAGGATTGTGCGAGATCACGCTCAAGCCGCGCGTTCGTGGGTGGGTGCCCGCGGGCGCGGGCTCTCTCTTCCCAGAGCACTGTGGTAACGCCGTCGAATGGAAGATCGAAAGGGAGTCGTACCAGGAGTTGGGCTCCCTTGACGCGACGATGCGGCATGTTGATTTCGACGTGGACGTCACTCAAGTGAGATCCGAGTCGTGGCTTGCCCCGGGGCGCAAAGAGAGCCAATGGCATGGCTTCATCTCGATCCCGGTTGAGCCGGTTGCGACGCTGAACGAGTGCCTTGCGCCTGTGCGCGAGGGTTCGGTGGATCGGGGCATCGTCGAGCGCATTAGCTTGGGCGAGTACGACTTGAGCGTGCGCGTGCCGGAGGCGCCTGGGCACGTCGTGACCGTTTGGACAACATTGGCCCCGCCCGCGCGGCATCCGCGGATGGCATTCAGCGGCGAATTGCAACTCTTGCGTGACGGGAAGGTGCAATGGAGGGGTGCCATGCACCCCAGACACTGGGATCGGATGGAGGTGGGCGGCCTTAAAGACACTTGGGAGCTCGGAGGGTCGCTGCGGAACGCGTCGGCCGAGTCGTTCGGAGAGGAAGAGCGTTCGCACTGGACGGTCCGTATCGTGGGGAACGGCGATGAGGCGCTGCGGAACTTTCGTGCGACGGAGTATTGGGCTGGGCAGTTCGAGGTTCCGCTGACCCAACTCGTGCAACAGCAGAAGTGACGCCACGGGGTCGGGGCGACTTCCTGCCGCTCCCTCTCGGTCGCGGCTCTGCGGCGATCTGTTGTGTGGCCTTCCAGAATCCTGCGGCGGCTCGCGGAATCCTCGCGAGCGTTGAACCGATGGGGTGCGGGCGTGTCGAATACCAAAGTTGCGAGCGCGGCGCTTGGAGCGGCACGGCTCGGGTGAGGTCGGCGGGCGGGTGAGGTCGGCGGCGCGGGGTCGCGGAGCGGGGCCGGCGATTGGCGGCGCGAGCGGTTGGCGGCCGATAGAGCGAGGTCGGAGTTTCGGCGCGATCGGTGCGCCGGGATGTCCTTGCGCGTTCTTCATGCAACGCGGCGCGGCTGGCCGCGTTTGGTTGTGTGCGGGGTCGCGGGGGCGTGTGCGCGGGCGAGGACGCCCGTCGCCGTGGAATCGCGTATCACTTTCATCGGAGGATGGAGCATGAATCGGAAGCACCTGGGGTTGATCGTGGCGTGCGTGGCGTCGGGCTGGGCGGGGAGCGCGATGGCGCAGCCGGGCAACGTGCTGCTGGTGGACGCGGGGGCGAGCGGCGCGAACGACGGCTCGAGCTGGGCGAACGCGTTCACGAACATCCAGCCCGCGGTGGACGCGGCGCTGGCGTCGGGCGGGGCGAAGGACGAGGTGTGGGTGAGGGCGGGGACGTACCGCCCTACGCGTGCGCACAGCGTGACGAGCGGGCCCACCACGATCACGGTGAAGTCGTTCGATGTGAACGGGAGCGTGAAGGTGTTCGGCGGGTTCGCGGGCACGGAGACGACGCGCGCGACGCGGGACTTCGCGACGAACGTGACGACGCTGACCGTGCCGGCGAGCGGGTCCGAGCCTTTGCAACTGGTGCGCGTGGGCGGGTTTGGCGCGGTGGACGGGTTCACGCTGACGGGAGTGGCGCCGCCCTCGGTGGGGGCTGGGTGGTACCCGGTGGCGGCGGTGCTGGCGGGGAGCGGCCGGCTGAGCAACTGCACGATCAGCGGGAACGTGACGAGCGTGGGTCTGCCCGAGAGCTCGTACGGCGCGGCGGTGCTGTTGTTGACGGGGTTCCCGACGGTGAACGCGTGCACGATCAGCGGGAACACGGGGCGTGCGCTGCAGGCGCTGACGGGCTCGTTCGACAACGGGACGATCAGCGGGAACCTGTCGCGCCCGGGCGATCCGGCGGCGGTGTTCGGGCCGGACGATCTGGTGACGCTCTCGGGCTCGTCGCGGGTGTTCGGCGGATCGATCACGAGCAACGGGAGCTCTGGGGTGCGGTACTCGAAGATCGTGCGGGGCGACCTGCTGTCTCGGGTGGCGCGCGTGAGCGTCACGGGCAACCGCGCGAGCAACGCGCTGGTGGGGGGGCAGTACATCAACACGCTCGTGAAGGGGAACATCTGCGGCGTGAACGCGATGGCCAACGCGGCGCTGTTCAACTGCACGGTGCAGGACAACATCGGGACGGGGACGACCAACTGCGGCGGGAGCAACAACATCGTGTGGGGGAACGGGCCGGCGGTCGGGCCCCGGACGTACGCGGACCAGGTGGGCGTGAGCCCGAACTTCGCGTACACGACGATCGAGTTCTGGAGCAGCAACGGCGGGGTTGGCAACAACGGCGATGACCCGCTGCTGGACGCGAACGGTCGTCTGCAGGGCGGCTCGCCGGCGATCGACTCCGGGAGCAACGCACTGCACCCGGACGGGGTGTTCCGCGACCTTGATGGGAACGTGCGCTTCGCGGGGACGAGCGTGGGCACGGGCGGGCAGGGCATCGCGCCCGTGATCGATCGCGGGTGCTTCGAGTTCGCGGCCTTTGGCAGCGGCTCGTGGTGCTACGCGGACTTCAACGGGGACAACGCGCTCAACGCGAGCGACTTCATCCGGTTCATCAACCTGTACAACCTGGGGCACCCGCTGGCGAACTGCGACGGGAGCAGCGTGCCGCCGAAGAACAATGCCGCGGACCTGACGTGCTTCGTGCTGAAGTACCAGGCCGGATGCCCGTGAGCGGCAAGGTCCGAAGAGAGATCGTGGCAAGGTAGGAAAGGGCCTCCGGACTCTGTACGGAGGCTTTTTTGTTTGACAGCGGAGAAGCATGTCGGGAAAGTAGTTGGGCGTCAATCCCTGACGATGGCGCGGTTGTTGTGTGTTCGGAGCGCGCGGGTGTTTCGCGCGCCGGCCGGGGACGCTCGTCCTCGGGCGAGAGTTGTTTCATGGACGTGGGGTCAGGGAGCCTTTGCCATGCGGAAGCAAGTGAGGTCGTCGCGTCGCGGTTCACGGATCGCGCTGGTGTCGGTGTGCGGTCTGGCGCTGGGAGTGGGGGCGATGCCGATGTCGGCTCGGGCGGGTGATGAGGCGCAGGGGCCGTACACGCCGTGGGTCGGTGGCATGGGCGTGACGGAGACGGTCGAGCAGATCATGGCGCGTCAGGCGGCGTGGGAGGCGGCGGGGCGGACGCAGTCGCAGCCATTGCCTCGGCATGCGCGGACGACGGCCAAGGCGCCCTTCGCGGGTCTTGGGCCGGTGGCGAATTGGTCGTCGGACGGCGTGACGGGCCCGGTGTCGATTCCCGGGACGTGGTACGGCGACAACGGGACCGATGCGCCTCAGACGGTGGCGAGCGGCGCGGGTGCGAACTACGTGGGCACGACCTCGGCGGAGTCGGGCGGCGTGACGCCGCCGGACTCGATGGGCGCGGTGGGGCCCAATCACGTCGTGGTGATGACGAACGGTCGCGTGAAGGCGTACAACAAGACGACGGGCGTGCTGGGGACGCTCAACGCGTTCCTCGACACGTTTTTCACGCCGGCGGGGATCGGCACGGGCACCAGCGATCCGCAGGTGCGGTTCGACAAGGCGTCGGACCGTTGGATCGCGATCTGCATCACGATCGACACGCCCAACCGCGTTCTCGTGGCGCGGAGCGCGAGCAACGATCCGAACGGGGCGTGGACGTTCTTCGGATTCCAGCAGGACCTTGCGACGCCGACGGGGGACACGGGGCTTCTGGCGGACTACCCGTCGCTGGGCGTTGACGCGAGCGCGCTGTACGTGGGGGCGGACATGTTCCCGGCGGCGGGCGCGCAGACGGGCGTGACGATCTGGGTGATCAACAAGGCGTCGATCCTGGGCGCGGGGCCGATCCAGGTGACGGCGTTCCGCAACCTGTGGAGCGGGAGCGTGGGGATGCACGCGCCGCGCGGGGTGGACAACGACGACCCGACGATCACGACGGGCTTCGTGATCGGGGCGGACAACTTCGCGGCGAGCAAGATCACGTACCGCGCGATCACCAACCCGGGCGGGGCGCCGAGCATCTCGGCGAACCAGTCGGTCGCGGTGCCCGCGACGGTGCAGACGGTGTTCAACCCGCAGCAGGCGACGAGCGCGACGCGTCTTGATGGCATCGACGATCGCATCATGCAGGCGAAGATCCACAAGAACCGCGTGAGCGGCGGGTCCACGCTGTGGACGGCGCACGGGATCGACGTGAACGCGAGCGGCGTGGCGAGCACGACCGGCGGGCGCCTGGGCGTGCGCTGGTACCAGTTCACGCCCAGCGGCACGACGCTGACGCTGAGCCAGTCCGGCACGCTGTTCGACAGCGCGGCGACGAACCCCAAGTCGTTCTGGCTGGCGAGCTGCGCGACGACGGGGCAGGGGCACATGGCGATCGGGTGCAGCTCCAGCGGCGCGGGGACGGGCGTGTTCGCGGGCGGGATCACGGCGGGGCGTCTGAACACGGACGCCGCGGGATCGATCCAGGCGTCCGCGACGTTGATCGCGGGGGCGTCCACGTACTCCGACGGGTTCGGTAATCCCAGTCGCTGGGGCGACTACTCGCACACGGTGGTCGATCCGAGCGATGACCAGACGATGTGGACGTTCCAGGAGTACTGCAACGGCACGAACACGTACGCGGTGCGCGTGAACAAGCTCGTGGCGCCGCCGCCCGCGGCTGTGACGAGCGCGGCTCCCGCGACGCTGACGCAGGGCCAGTCGCTGGTGCCGGTGGTGCTCACGGGCACGTCGGCGTCGGGCTCGGGGTTCTACGACACGGAGCCGGGCTTCAATCGGATGACGATCACCACGAGCAACCCGGGCGTGACGATCAACAGCTTCACGTGGGTGAACCCGACGACGGTGAACCTGACGGTGAGCGTGACGGGCGCGGCGGCGACGGGCCCGGTGACGCTGACGGTGACGAACCCGGACGGGCAGTCGGCGGCGGGCGCGGTGCTGACGATCAACGCGGCGAGCACGCCGTGCTATGCCAACTGCGACGGGAGCACGGACATCCCGGTGCTGAGCGCGGCGGACTTCTCGTGCTTCCTGGCCAAGTTCCGCGCGGGCGACCCCGGCGCGAACTGCGACGGGAGCACGGACATTCCGGTGCTGAGCGCGGCGGACTTCTCGTGCTTCCTCGCGGCGTTCCGCGCGGGATGCCCGTAAGAAGAAGGGACGAAGGCACGAAGTGATTGGATAGCGAGTGCGTACGCGGCCGCGGGTCATGGGACTCGCGGCCGCTTTGCTTCGCGCGCGTGCTCAGATCACATTGCGGAAGATGGCGTAGCCCATGATCGCGAGCAGCAGTGCGGCGGTGGCCCAGATCCACCAGCGGGAATTGGTGCGCGGCTCGTTGGGGTCGCCCAGCGCGTGCCCGCACTTGTAGCAGATGGCGACATCGTCCATCAGTTCCGTCGAGCAGTTGGGGCAGCGGACGGTGACATCGCTGAACCGCTCGAGGTCGGCCGCGGAGGGACCCTCATCGTCGGCGTCGTTCGCGGGGTTGTAGTTCTCGACGGGGCCGGTCGCGCCGGGCGCGCGGCGGACGATGGCGCGAGGGGCGTGGGAGCCGCCGGGCAGGCGATCGTCGAGGGGGATGTCGTCGCGGGAGGGCATTGGAAATCTCAGAGCGTGGAGCGCGAGGCAGGGACGAGGGATCAGGTCGCGGCGCGCCGATGTGTCCGAGCGCGCGTCAGGCGTGCATGAATGGTACGGAGCGAAGCGCCCCGCGCTGCCCCTTGGGCCTCTGAATGCTGGATCAGCCCTGCGCGACGGCCTCGCGCCGGAGGGTGTGGAACGTGCCCAGCGCGTGGGGCGAGTTGGGATCGGCGTCGGGGCGCGGGCGGCGCTGGGTGTAGGAGCCGTCGGGATTGAGGTCCCAGGCGTGGCGATGGTCCTCGAGGAGGACCTGGACGATGCGGGCGAGGCGTGCGCGTGCGGCGGGGTCCTTGATCGGCGTGGCGGCCTCGACGCGCGTCGAGAGGTTGCGGTACATCCAGTCGGCGCTGGAGATGAACCACTGGCCCTGCGCGGGGTCCATGGCGCCGCTGGCGAAGTAGAAGACGCGTGAGTGCTCGAGGAATCGCCCGACGACGGAGACGACGTTGATGTTCTCGCTGAGGCCAGGCACGCCCGGGCGGAGGCAGCAGAAGCCGCGGACGATGAGGGTGATCTTCACGCCGGCGCGCGAGGCCTCGTAGAGCTTCTGCGTGATCTTCATGTCCTCCATCGAGTTCATCTTGGCGATGACGCGCGCGGGTCGGCCGGCGCGGGCGTTCTCGATCTCGCGGTCGATGAGCGCGTTGAAGGAGTGGCGCATGACGAACGGCGCGATGAGCAGTTCCTTGTAGTCCTGCTTGAGGGATCGCCCGGTGAGGAAGTTGAAGAGGTTGGCGGCGTCGTCGGTGAGGGCGGGGTCGCAGGTGAGGAGCGAGAGGTCGGTGTAGAGCTGGGCGGTGGAGGGGTTGTAGTTGCCCGTGCCCAGGTGCGCGTAGGAGCGGAGGCGCGTGCGTCCGGACTCGTCGGTCTCACGCCGGACGACGAGGGAGGTCTTGCAGTGGGTCTTGAGCCCGACGACGCCATAGGCCACGTGCACGCCGGCCTTCTCGAGCATGCGCGCGAAGCGGACGTTCTTGGACTCGTCGAAGCGGGCGCGGAGCTCGACGAGCACGGCGACCTGCTTGCCCTCCTCGGCGGCGCGGACGAGCGAGGCGATGAAGGGCGAGTCGGGGCTGGTGCGATAGATGGTCTGCTTGATCGCCAGGACGCTCGGATCGCGCGCGGCGGCGGCGATGAAGCGCTCGACGCTGGCGCTGAAGCTCTCGTAGGGGTGGTGGAGGAGGATGTCGCGCTGTCGGATCGCGGCGAAGATGTCCGCGTCGGTGGCGATGACCTCCGGCGCGAGGCGCGCGGGGACGATGGGGGGCCAGCGGGGGTCCTTGAGGTCGGGGAGATCGAGGTCGGCGATGGCGGCGAGGTCGCCGTACTCGAGCGGGCCGCCGTGCTCGTAGACATCGTCGGCCTCGAGGCGCAGCGCCCCGAGGATGAACTGGAGGATGGGCGGGGCTGGGTTCGGGGCGACCTCGAGTCTGACGGCGCGCGCGAAGCGTCGCATGCGGAGCTCGTTCTCGACGGACTGCAGGACGTCCTCGCCCGCGTCCTCCTCGACCTCGATCGCGGCGTTGCGCGTGACGCGGAAGGCGAGCACGTCGTGGATCTGCATGCCCGGGAAGAGCGCGCCCAGGTTGTGGCGGATGACCTCCTCGAGCGAGATGAAGCGCGCGGGGTTGACGGGCGAGGGCGTGCCCGGGAAGCGGACATCGGGCCCGGAGGAGGCGACGACCGCGGAGATCGCGATCATGCGCGGGAGCACGTCGGGGATCTTCACGCGCGCGAACGAGGGCTCGCCTGCGCCCGGCGGCGAGACCATCACGCCGATGTTCTCCGAGAGGTTGGAGATGAACGGGAAGCGGTGCCCGGGGTCCACGGCGAGCGGCGTGAGGACCGGGAAGACGTTGTCGTGGAACCAGCGGTCCACGGCCTGGCGCTCCGGGGGCGAGAGGTCCGCGTGGCGCACGAGCGTGATGTGCTGCTGGGCGAGCAGGGGGACGAGCTCGCGCTCGAAGCACTCGGCCTGCTCGCGGAGCAGGTCCGAGACGAGTGTGCGGCAGGCGAAGAGGACCTGGCGCGGGCTCATGCCGTCGGGGTTGCTCGCGGGCGTGGTCTTCTCGAGCTGGCGCTTGATGTACCCGACGCGCTTCATGAAGAACTCGTCGAGGTTCGACGAGAAGATGGACAGGAACTTGACGCGCGTGAGCAGGGGCGTGCGCGGGTCCGTCGCCTGCGCCAGGACGCGCCGGTTGAACTCCAGCCACGAGAGGTCGCGGTTGAGGTAGCGCTGGTCGGGGTCGATCGGGGGCTGGCCCGCGGGCACGCCCGAGGTGGAGAGCGTGGCGCCCGAGGCCGAGCGCAGCAGCCCGGGCGATGGGGCGTCGGGGGAGAGATTGGGTTCGTTGGGCGCGGGCATACGCGTGCTTATCGGCGATCGGGGAGGGTGTATGTGGCGGCGCAGCCCGGGGCCTCGGTGATGCGGACGCTGGCAAGGCGGGCGTTGGGGGCGAGGGCCTCGTCGATCGCGGCCGAGAGTTCCTCGGCGATGTGGCGGGCGACGAGCTCGGCGGTCGGGTTCAGTGCGCCGCTCGCGGTCGAGATGCGGAACGGATCGAGGTCGTTGAGGTTCTGGTTATGGAAGCGCGAGGTGATCTCGCGCAGCGCATCCTCGATCGTGTGGAAGTCGCAGAGCAGCCCGTCGTGATCGAGCGTCCGTCCCTCGATGGTCGCGGTGACGTGCCAGTCGTGCCCGTGCAGCGGCTCGAGCGAGCCCGAGGGCCCGCCGATGCGGATGGCGTGGGCGGCGGAGAAGCGAGACTCGACGGTGATGTGGTGCATGGTGGTGTGCGGAGAGATCGGGCGCACCGATCGGCGGAGCGGCGCCATCCGAACCATCGAGCGTTAGTCGGTGATGCCCAGATCGGCCTTAGTGAAGAGGGCGTCGAAGCGGAGCCCGGCCTTCTCGACGTTCTCGCGCGCTCCCTCCTGGCGGTCGATCGTGGCGATGATGGCGATGACGTTGGCGCCCGCGGCGCGAAGGACGGTCGCGGCCTCGAGGGCCTGCCCGCCTGTGGTCGCGACGTCCTCCACGATGACGGTGCGATCGCCCTTGTTAAGGACGCCCTCAAGCTGCTTGGCGGTGCCGTAGTCCTTCTTCTGGTTGCGAACGAAGAGACAGGGCAGCCCGGTCTTGAGGGAGGCGACGGTGACCAGGGGGATGCCGCCCAGTTCCGCGCCGGCCAGCCGGGCGATCGGGCCCGTCTCGCGGGCCAGGGCGCCGATGCGCTGCGCGAAGAGTTCGCCCAGCTGGTCCAGCACCTGGGGGCGAGTCGAGAAGAGGTACTTATCCAAATAGAACGAGGAGGTGCGACCCGATCGGAGGGTGAACGAGCCCCGGAGAAGGGCGGCATCGGCGATGGCGCGGGCCAGGGCGGAGTGGTCGGGGAACGTGGCGGGCATGGCAGAGGATACGACGCGTGAGCAAAAGGAATGGTTCGCGGATGCAATACGCGGGTGGATGGCTCGTTCGGCCCTCGTTCTGTGGAAATTCCCTCGGAGGGTTGAGCATGCGCGTGCTGGGTCTCGTGTGGGCCTTGGGAATGGCCGGGGTTGCGTGGGGTCAGGGTGCGCCCGCCGAGGGCGGAGCGCCGGCGCTGGGCGGGCCGAGGGTCGAGTCGCGTGCGGCGCGTGCGACGCTGGTCGAGCGCGACTTCATGGGCAAGACCAAGCGACTGGAGGAGCCGCCCGAAGAGGCGGCGCTGCGCACGCTGACGCTGGACGAGGGCACCAAGGGCAAGGTGAACGCGATCGTGCGCGAGCGCGCGAAGATCATGGACACCATGGTTCGCGAGAATCTCGGGCTGATCGTGAACGTGAAGAACGCGAGCGAATCGGGGGATAAGGCGGAGCTCGTGCGCCTGCTGGGGCAGGTGCGCGAGAAGCTCGCGCCGCTGACGGCCCGGGGCACGATGCTCGAGGAGTTGCGGGGCGTGCTGACGAGCGCGGACTACGCGAGCGTCGAGGGGCTGGTGAAGGAGTACCGCTCGGCGGTGATGGAGGACCTGCGGGCCGAGGGCGGGCGGGCTCGGCCGGCACAGCTGGCGGTGCGCGAGGGGCTGGTGGAGCTGGGCCAGGAGATCAAGCGCTCGTACGAGCGTCAGTTCTCGGCTCGTGCGGCGGAGTTCGAGAAGGTGCTGTCCAAGCTCGACCTCAGGCCCGAACAGGAACAGACGATTCGCACGATGGTGCACGACCACTTCCAGGAGACCATGGGGAGGGCAACACCCCAGCAGAATCGCGTGCTTTTCGTGCGAATCCTCGGTACACTGAACCGCGAACAGCAAGTCAAGCTGTTGCAGGAGTACTCGGGCGCTCTGCCCGAGTAGCGGACCGAGGAACGGAGCGTTGGGGGGCGTGTCGGCGGCGGGGGGCCGCTCGACGATATCGGAATTTGTACGGACTTGCCCTAACGGGCGGGACGGCTGGCGCAGGCGGGTAGCGGAGAATCGCCCGAGCGCTTGCCGTCCGCGCTGCAATAGCGGCATGGATCGCCCGGTGGCGGCGGGGCCGTTGCTGCGCCGATCTATCATCGACCCCTCCGCGGGAGGGTGTGCGCGATCCCTGGTCCGGAGAAGCTGCCGATGGCTCATATCTGGTTGCGGTGTGCGGTGTCGTCGCTGGCGATGGCGGCGGTGAGCCTCGGGCAGGGTGCCCCGGCGAATCAGCCGGCGCAGGCCCAGCCCGCTCAGGCCCAGCCCGCGCCGCAGCCGGTCGCGCGTCCTGTGGCACCGGGGTTCAAGTCGCTCATCGAGCGCGACGCGAACGGCAAGGTGGTCCGGATCGAGGAGTCGCTGGACCTCAAGGCGCTGGCGAACAACCACATGGTGTCGATGGAGGACCGGGCGCGTCTGTCGCCGGCGGTCCGCGCGTGGATGGACGACATCGATCAACTGGTGATCGACAACCTCGACTACCTCGAGCGGATCGAGCCGCTCGACGGCTCGCCCGGGCTCTTCACGAAGATCGACACGGGCGACGCGATGCAGCAGAAGATGATCGGATCGATGATGATGATGCTCATGTCGTCGGGCCAGCTGACGACGGCGATGCAGACCAAGGGGCTGCTCTCCCCCGGGCAGGCGGGGATGAACAACGCGATGATCAACGAGTACCTGCAGGCGATCATGAGCGAGCTGATCGCGGACAACGGCGGGAACAAGCAGAACCTCGACGCCGAGGCGCAGAAGAAGCAGCAGGCGGCCGTGACGGGGTTCCTGTACTACATGACGTCGCGCGACGCGATCGAGGCGTACCGGCGGCAGCTGAACGAGGCCGCGGTCGTGGCGAGCGAGGCGCTGGCGGGGATGAAGGTGTCGGGTGATCGCGCGGGGTCGCTGGGCTCGCTGGCGTCGGCGGCCAAGAGCGCGCCGGCGGGCGCGGAGCGTCGCAAGGCGATGGGTGCGCTGCTGGGGGCGTTGAGCCTGGATGAGCGGCGGGCGTTCTTCAAGACGGCGCGGGCGCTCCAGCCCGCGGCGAAGGACCCGATGGCGGGCCTTCCGCCTCCGCCGCCGGCGCCGGGCGCGATGCCCGGCGCGATGCCGCCTCCTGCGCCGAACGGGGGCAAGTGAGGCGGGAGTTTTCGAGGGGTCTTTTGCCGGCCCAAGGGCCGAGAGGTTGAGCCATGGTGCAGCGTTCTGGTCGTGCGGTGTCGCTGGTCCTTCTTATGGCGTTGGGCGCGGGCACGGCGTGGGCGCAGGCGCCCACTCCGGACCAGAGCGCGGCGAAGGCTCCTGCCCCGGCCCAGCCTGCCGCGGCTCAGCCCGCGCCGGTGAAGGCCGCGCCAGTGGGACCGGTCGCGGTGCCCAACTTCCCGGTGATCTACGAGAAGGACAAGGACGGGAAGGTCATCCCGGTGGGCGGCAACCTCGACGCGATCGCGCTCACCAAGAACGAACTGGTGAGCAAGGCGGACCTGGAGAAGATGAAGCCGGTGATCCGCGAGTGGACGGCGGACGTGAACCAGATGGTCGCCGACAACCTCGATCTGTTCGAGCGTCTGGAGACCGAGAAGCTGGTGGACGAGCTGGACATCGAGGACATGGAGCGTCTGCGCCTGGTCGCGGGGATCATGGCGCCGTTCGCGGCGGTGGGGGGCCTGGCGCAGAAGCTCGAGAAGGCGCAGGTGCTCACGGGCAACGCGCTGATCACGACGCAGCAAGCGTCGGCGGATTACCTGCAGAAGTTCTTCGACGAGTTCGGGGCGGGGACGGACGTGCCGCGCGGGCAGCCCATCGCGGAGCAGCAGCGTGCGTCGCTGAATAATCTGAGCCGGTTCGCGTACTACATGTCGAATCGCGAGGCGCGGGTTCAGTACCACGCGATCCTGCTCGACGCGTCGCGGATGATGGGGGACATCGTCTCCGCCGGCACGCCCACGCCCGAGCAGAAGGCGAAGATCGACGCGGGCATGGCAAAGGTGAACGCGGCCAAGGACGACGCGGGTCGGATCGCGGAGATGAAGGTGCTGATCCGCGCGCTCCCGATGCCCCAGCGCCGGGCGCTGGTGCTCGAGGCGGTGAAGCGCGGGGCGGGGGCGGACGTGTTCAAGTTCCCGCCGTTCGTTTCGCATCCGTACGAGCGGTGAGCGCGGCGCGGCGGCGCTCGATCATGGCGGCGGTGCGTTTGACGATGATCGCGGGATCGCAGAGCTCGCGCACGCGCGCGGGCGCCTCGGCGATCACGCGGGCGCGCAGCGCGTCGTCACTCAGGGCGCGGGTGAGCGACTGGGCGAGCGCGACGGGATCGCCCCGGCGCGGAAGGCCGGTGCCCGCGCGATAGAGGATGCCCGAGGCGCCATCGCGGACGATCTCGGCCATGCCGCCCGCGTCGGAAGCAACGACAAGAGCGCCGCGGGACATCGCCTCCAGGCAGGCGTTGGGAAAGTTCTCCCAGAGCGAGGGGAAGCAGCAGGCGCGGGCCTCGTCGATGTGCGCGGGCAGCTTGTCGCGCGGGACGGCGGGGAGGAACTCGAAGGCGTGCGCGTGGCGCGGGAGCACGCGGGCGCGCAGGTGCTCGAGCATCGAACCTCGCCGGTCGGGCGCGCCGTGCTCCGCGTTGGGCGCGGTGCGCGTGTCGGCGCCGATGAGTCGGACCCGCAGCGCGTGGCCGGAATCGAGCAGTCCCTGGGCCGCGTCGAGGAGCGTCTCCACACCCTTGCGGCGCTCGAGGCGGCCGAAGTACAGGATGAGCGGGGGCAGGTCCGGGCGCGGGCGTGCGCCGGGGACGGCGGGCGCCCACGAGAACGGGTAGGGGATGACCTCGCCGCGCGAGGCGTCGATGCGCAGGCGGGCGCGGACGATCTCCAGCAGCGCGTGGGTCGGGGAGACGAGCACATCGGCGCGGACGAGCGCGGCGTCCTCGGCCGCGGCGAGGGCGCGCAGGGACGGCTCGCTCGGGTCCGCGTCGTTCAGCAGGGCGCACTCGTGCGTCGGGGTGTGCAGGCGCAGCGCGATCAGCGCGTTGCGGGGGCGCGAGGCGAGCAGCGCACGGGCCTCGCCCCAGTAGTCCGGGGCTTCAATGTAGTCGAAGGGGGCGCGCCGGTGGAGCGAGCGCACGAGCGAGCGGACGCCCAGGGCGTAGCGCTGGAAGTCGTGCGGGCGGCGGCGCGTGAGGATCGAGGGCGATCGCGGGCGCACCGAGTGCACCCGCACGCCGGGCAGCTCGTGGACGGCGCGGGCGCCCAGGTCCTTCCAGCGCCCGGTGAGGACGTGGACCTCGTGCCCCGCGTCGGCCCAGGCGCGGGCCATGTTCGCGGCGTACACGCCGATGCCCGCGCCGTAGAACGGGGCGAGCTCGCGCGAGATGAGGGCGATGCGCAGGGGCACGGCGAACATTAGGTGGCGCCGCGGGGGCGGCTGTACACTCGGCGGGCATGGCGGCACGCGAGCGAATCCCTTGGTGGCGTATCGCGGCGGGCGCGTGCGCCGCGTGGGGGTACCCGCTGGTGCTGTGGGCGATCGCGACGCTCGCGGGCGTGGGGCGGGCGGCGTGGTGGGCCGATGACTATTGGCACAACCTGCGCGATCCCGTGACGGGCGTGGTGCCGCGGATCGAGGCGCTGGCGCGCTGGCCCTTCTGGACTCTGGGCGTCGATCGCGGGTTCACGATCCGCCCGCTGTACTACCAGATCGTCCCCGCGCTGACGACGCTGCTGTGGACCGCGCCGTGGGCGGCGCACGCGCTCCAGGCCATCACGCACGGGCTGGTGTGCGTGCTGCTGTGGCGGCTGCTGCGGGCGCTGGGCGCGGGCGGTGGGCTTGCGGCGTTTGGGGCGATGGTGTTTCTCGTGTACCCGGGGCACGTTGAGGCCCACGCGTGGTTCGCGGCGTGGCCCACGATGCTCGCGACGGCGCTGGCGCTGTGGGCGTGCCTGATCGTGGCTCGCGACGCGAAGGGGTCGGTCCCGGGCGGACGGAGGACCGCGTTGGGTGTGGGCGCGATCGTCGCGGTGATCTGCTGCCTGAACGAGCAGCCGGCGAGCGTCGTCGTGGCGCTGCCGATGGTGTTCGTCACGGCGCGGGGCTTGCGTGGCGGCGGGCATGCCTGGCGTCGTGCGATGCTGATGCCCGCGGCCGGCGGGGCGCTCGTGGTGCTCGTGTATCTGGCGCTGCTGGCGTGGACCGCGCCGACGGGGCATCGCGGGAACATCGCGGGCGTGGCATCGCTGGGCGAGATGGCAACACGGCTCGATTCGTTCGTCACGGTGCTGTGGCGGCGGATGATCCTGCGAAACTTCGCGGCCGGGGCCGAGTCGCACGTGCTGCGCTCGGTGGTGCCGCAGTTGCGCTGGACGATCGGGCTGCCGTTGATGCTGGCGGGTGTGGCGTGGGGCGTGCGGACGTTCGCGCTGGCGGGCATGCGGGCGAGCAAGCCGAGCCAGTGGGATCGCGGTGCTGACCTGGCGCGCGCGGCGCTGGCGCGCCCACGGATGATCGTGGCAACAGGAGCGGCGATGTTCGTCGCGGGATGGATGCCCGTGCTGCTCTCGGCGGGGTACGAGCCGGACTCGCGCTTGCGATACTGGCCCGATGTGGGGCTTGTGGTGCTCGTGGCGGGCGCGGCGCGGTGGCTCGTGGGCGTTGTGCTGCGTCGCGCGGTGCGGTTCACGCGTGTGCCGCACGCGGTGAAGGGGCTGGTGTTCGGGACGGCGATCGGGTTGGGCGTGGCGAGCCTTCTGCTCATCCGCTGGGCGGTGATGTGCGCGGGGTTCCACACCGCGATGGCGGATCGGCATGCGCTCGATCGCGCCCAGGGCGAACAACTCGCGGCCCTCCTGGGAGATGCGGGCGGCGCCTTCGTGGTGCCACTGCAGATCGAGACGGCGCGCGTGGGCGGCGGCGGGATTGCCACGGGCTCGCCCGTGTTCGATGCGCACTTCAAGGGCGCGATGGAGTTCCCGTGGACCGCGACGCGCTGGGCGCAGGGAGCGCTGGGGCGGAGCGATGTTGAGGGCGGGTTCTGGCGCAAGTGGTCCGCGGCGCGAGCGCCCGATTCGGGCGCGGGCTTGGAGGGACGCGGGGGCGACCCCGTGCGCGGGGCCAACGAGAGCGGGCTGGTCTACGCCGGGCAGGTGGGCCCGCGCACGGCGCGCGAGGGCGAGGACCGCGTCATTCCGTGGGATCGTGTGGCGGCGTTCGTGGTGGATGCCGATGCGCGGGTGCGGCTTGTGACGCGGGTGGTGATCGTGGATGATCGTGGAGCGGAGGTTGGCGTGGAGCTGCCCCGGGCCAGGGGGCACGAGGAGTGCGTGGTACGCCTGCCGAGAAGGTGAAGAGAAGGAACAGCACGGGACGCACCGCGTACGTGGCGCAGTGGACAGCGGACAGGAGCAAAGGACGGCGGGCGCATGAGCGAGCAGAGCGCTGGGCAAGTAGAGAGCATGGATTCGTGCTCGCGCTGGCGGCGCGATCGCGTGCGCGTCCTGGTGGTGTACTGGGTGGTGCAGGCGGCGCTGGCGTGCGTAGCGTGGGGCGCCCAGGCCGCATCGATCGACGGGACGAGCGGGTTCTGGGGCCGGTTCGGTCAGGCGATGGCCTCTCCAGCGCTCGCGCTGCTTCTCATCCCGATGGCCCTGATCACCGCGGCGCAGGCGGTGGTGCTGCTGCCGTGGGGCACGCCCGCCTCTCGGGGCGCGGGCGTGCGCGTGCCGTGGTTCCATCACGCGCTGGCGGGGCTGGCGATCACGGGCCTGGTCGTCATCGTGGCGGTGTGGGTCCTGCTGGTGCTCGAGGCGTATGAGGTGGTGGACCGCATCGACACGAGCGATCTGGTGTGGTCCGTGGGCGTGGCGCTGGTGGTCTGGGTGTTGGCGTCGATCGTCTTTGGGGTGCGCTATCCGCTGGGCGTGCCGGTCGGCGTGAGCGTGCTGATCGCGGCGGCGGGCGCGGCGACGCTCGTGCTGTGCGCGGCTCTGGCGATCACGGGGTGCATCGAGCTGCTCGTGGGGCATGAGCTCAGGAACACGTACTTTCTCGCGATCGCCGGCGTGTTCCTTGTCTCATGGACCATCGCGACGCCGCTGCTGTGGCGGTTCGTGAAGCGTCGCCCGGCGGACACCGCGCTCTCGCGGATCGCGTCCATGCTGTTTTTCGGGACGTGCATCGAGGTGGCGGCGTCGATCCCGATCGACGTGATGATCCGGCGAAAGACGGAGTGCTACTGCGGCGAGGCGACGTTCTGGTCGCTCTCGATCAGTTGGGGTCTTGGGTCGTTGGCCCTGGGGCCGATGGTGTTCCTGATCCCGTTCTCGCAGCGCCGGAAGCGGTGGTACGCGGGGCGATGCGAGGTGTGCGGGTACGACATGAGCGGGCTGCCCAGGGCCGAGCGATGCCCGGAGTGCGGGGCGGGGTGGAGGGCGGGTTCGAGCGGGGCGGCGTGATCGGGCTGCCCCGCGATCGGGCGCATCTCCTATAGTCGCGTCCTTCCTCTTGGAGGCGCGACTTCATGCCGTACACGCTCCGTCCGGACCAGGGTTTCGATGTCGATGTCGAGAAGACGTCGTACCTCGATCAGCACGTGGACACGGGCGATCGCTGGGTGCTGAACTTCGGGCCCCAGCACCCGGCGACGCACACGACGCTGCGCCTGGTGCTGGAGCTGGACGGCGAGCGCGTGGCGCGCTGCACGCCGCACATCGGGTATCTGCACTCGGGCTTTGAGAAGCTGGGCGAGCACCTGGATTACAACCAGTACGTGACGATCGTGTCGCGGATGGACTACCTGTCGCCCATCAGCAACGACATCGCGTGGCACGGGGCGGTGGAGAAGCTCTTCGGGATCGACATCACGCCGCGCTGCAAGGTGCTGCGGACGATCATGGCCGAGATGGGGCGCATCCAGAACCACCTGCTGTGCGTGGGGGCGGCGGGGCTGGACCTTGGGGCGTTCACGGGCTTTCTGTACGCGTTCAACCCGCGCGAGAAGATCTACGACATCGTGGACTACATCTCCGGTCAGCGGTTCCACCCGGACTGGACGCGCGTGGGCGGGCTGATGCAGGACCTGCCCGACGAGGAGGTCCTCAAGCGGATGGTGAAGGACTTCATCCGGCGCGACCTGCCCGGGGCGGTGCGCGATCTGGAGGGTCTGGTCAATCGCAACCGCATCTTCGTGGAGCGCGTGCGTGGCATCGGCGTGCTGAGCAAGGAGCAGGCGATCGCGTGGAGCGCGACGGGGCCCGTCGCGCGGGCGAGCGGCGTGCGCCGCGATGTGCGCAAGGACTCGCCCTACCTGTGCTACGCGGACAACTGGGACGGGCAGGGGGCGGAGGCGGTGAAGTTCCAGGTGCCGATCGCGACGGAGGGAGATTGCTACGCGCGATTCCTGGTGCGCCTCGAGGAGATCAAGCAGTCGATGGTGATCATCGAGCAGCTGATCGACAAGATCCCGCAGGGGCCGATCGACACGTTCGCCGACGCGAAGATGACCAAGCCGCGCAAGAGCGAGGTGTACGGATCGATCGAGGGATTGATCCAGCACTTCGAGCTGATCATGAGTAATCGCGGCTGGACGCCGCCGATCGCCGAGGTCTACGCGTGCCAGGAGACGGCCGGCGGCGAGCTTGGGTACTACCTCGTGAGCGACGGTGGCGCGCGCCCGTGGCGCGTGAAGACGCGCCCGCCGTGCTTCATCAACTACCAGCTGATGGCGCCGCTGATCGAGGGGCACATGCTCGCGGACGTACCGGCGGTGCTGGGGAGCCTGAACATCGTCGCGGCGGAGTTGGATCGGTAGGGGCAGCGCGGCCTACTGGCAGCCCACCCTGAACTTGTTCAAGAAGCAGATGAAATCGCTGGCGGTGAGCGTCGGAGGCTCCACGCTCTGATCGCAGTTCGCGTAGTCCAGCACGACGCTTGAGAATCCCTGGCGGAAGAAATTGAGGAAGCAGACAAAGTCTGAGGCGGAGAGCACGGGGCTGAGCGTGCTGCCATCGCAGTTGGCGTACCCGCCCAGTCGGGCCTCGACGAAGGAGTCCGTGAACGCCAAGCCACAGGAGTTGGTCGCGCCGCACCTGTAGATCGTTGCATCGGCGGCGCCGGGGCTCGCAACGGTCAGGGTGCTGGTGGTCGCGCCGGAGATGGTCGACCCCGTGCCGGTGGGCCCGTTGGCAAGGTCGACCCACTGGAACGCGGTGCGGTTGTATCGCTGCCACTGATAGGCGGTGACGGGAGGGTTGGCGACGAACGATGCGGTGAACGAGAGCTGCGCCGTGCTGGGGCAGACGCCGACGATGCCCTGCGTGCCGTAGTTCCGCAGGGCGTGATTCGGGTCCTCCACGGGCGGGCCGTTGAATGTGGAGGGGTAGATGAGGTAGCCGTCGGTTCCCCCGGCGATGTGGATGTTGGTCCCGTCGTAGGCGTATCCGTTGGGCGCCGGGAAGTTTGGGTCGCTGCCGATGGTCGCGATCTGGAGGATGCTGGGCGCGAGGGGGTTCGTCACATCGATCTTGACGGTGCGTCCGGAGAACGTCGACGCGATCAGCACGTTGCCCAGCGGGCTGATGGACCTCAGAACGTCTCCACGCCCGTCCGCATTGTCGATCAGCGTCGTGGACTTGAGCACGGGCGACGCCGGGTTCGTGACGTCGAAGCCCTTGAGCCACGCGCGATCGAGAACCCACACCATCGGGCCCGCGCCCGCGACGATCTGATCGGCGGCGGAGGTCAGCGCGCCCAGGATCGAGGGCGACGCGGGATTCTGCAGCGAGATGAGCTGGGTGAGATTGGTTCCGTAGTACGGCCCGCCGACGAGGACGCGGGCGGGCTGGGCGGGCGCGGCGGACGCGGGCAGGAAACGGACCGGATTCGCGTTGCCGGTGCCCAGCGCGAAGGTGCCGGTCTGGGTCATGGCCCCGAGGTTGTTCGCGTTGATCACGCGGAGCGTTGCGGTCGAGGATCCGGAATCGAACGTGGTGCACACGACGCGCCGGACGCCCCCGGCGTCGTAGCCCGCGTCGAGGGCCTGGATCTGACCGGGGATGGTGATCGTGCCCTGGAACTGCACTCCGGGCGCGGGCGCACCGGCGACCTTGTAGGCGATGATGAGCGTGTAGGTGTTCGGAGAGACGCCGCCGTACTCGATGGTGAAGAAGATGCCGCCGCTCAGCAGCGCACCAACGGTCCCCAGCCCGCTCGTGCCGATGTCGGATGGCACGTGCGCAAAGGAGACGGGCGCTGCGCCGGGCGGCGTCGAGAAGAACCAGAGGTCTCCCCAAGGGCCCGTCAGGATCGAGAAGCCCTCGTTGGTCGTGTAGACATCGCGCGTGTAGCCGGGCGGGACATCGATGAAGAGGCCCGGGGGAACGGTGATGCCCGAGGAGTCGAACTTGGCGCGGAGCATGACACCGTTCTGCTTGGGCAGGAAGATGTACGGCGCGTCCACGTGCATCGAACGAGCGCTCGACTCGCCCTTGAAGGTCGAGGTGGGTCCCACGCTGGCGAGGGTGCCCGAGTTGAAGACCCGGAGCTGCTGGTCCGGGTAGTTGAGGTGCACGATGCCGCTGGCCCCTCCGCGGATCTCGTCGTCGATCACATTGGTGCTGAGCGAGGTGTTGAGCCCGAGCAGGCCCGGCGTCGAGGGGCTGGTGAGCGTCCACTTCTCGATCCGGCCCGAGCCCGTATTGCGCGAGAGCGCGTAGAGGAAGCCGCTGAGTGTGGGGGACTTCAAGAGTCTGACCGCGTCGCTATTGCTATCGCCCACGCGCCGCACCTCGACGGGCGCGTTGGGATTGCTGATGTCCACGACCATGATCGAGTTGACCCTTGTCGGATTCTCCGTGATCGCGATGTACGCGAAGCTGCCCGACACCTCCAGGTCGTTCAGGATCTGCGACGTCGCCGGCTTCCACGAGGCGCGAAGCACGGGCGCCGCGGGGGTTGACACATCGATGACGTACAACTTGCTCCCATCGATGGCGTAGACGAAGTTGCCGCTCACGCGAACGCGATCAACGCCGAAGACGGGCGGGAGGGTGATCCTGCCGAGGATGGAGGGCGTCGCGGAGTTGTTGCAATCGATCCCGTAGAGCGTGGGTCCGTCCGTCGCCCACATGCGACCAAGGAACTCCGAGTGCATGGAGCGGGGTGGGTGGTCGAGGCCGACGCGGCCCAAAACCTGCGGCGCGCCGGAAACGAGCGGGTTCGTCTCGAAACTGATGAACCGCCCGCGGGCCACCGCGACGACGGAGACCTGCGGGATCGGGGTGCTGCCGCCGTACGTCGCCTGGCCGCACATGCCGCCGAGCTCGTAGAGAGCCTGGTTTCCGCACTGGGCCCGGGCCGCGCCGGCACACAGAACGAGAGACAGCATGCAGCTCACGGCGTGGGGCGCTGACTTCACGATCGATTCCTCCTCAACGCATGGAAACGGCGCCCCAGCGTAACGGGAAACGAACACGATTCCAAAGAAATAGTGAGTCCACGCCTATCACACGCCGTTCCCGCTCGTGCCGATCACGGGCAGCCCGCGCGGAACGCGTTCAGGAAGCACACGAAGTCGCCCGCGGAGAGCGTGGGTGGCGAGGTGTTACCGTCGCAATTGGCGTACGGGTCGCCGGCACGGAACCGTGCGAGGAAGCAGATGAAATCTCCCGCGCTGAGAATGGGCGGCGACGTGCTGGCATCGCAGTTCGCGTAGCACGATGTGTTGATGGCGGCGTTCCAGAAGCCGCCCTCCACGGAGAGCGCGCCCCCCGTGAGGACGCCCGCGTCGGGCTGTCCGATGGTGCCGCTGACGATGAGCGATCCGCCTGCGGAGGTGCCACCGCCGCCATCGATGGTGTACCAGGTGATGGCGAGCTGGGCGCGTGCGAGCTCGGGCGTTGCGAGCGTCGTGCCGCAGATCGCGAGCGCGACGGGCATGAGGCGAGCGGACGATGTCGCGAGATGGGTGCTCATGGATGTGCTCCTTGATCTCGCGGGCCTACTTGGACGCGCTCGCGCCGTGTGCCGTGTCGTTCGCCGGCGCTGGGGGAGTCTTGTCCGACGGAGGCGTGGGGCGCAGGAGCGCGGGGTCCATGGTCTTGATCGCGGGCGCCTTCATCGGGGCGGTGCCGCTCGTTGCTTGTTCTTTCCACGCGGTGACGCTGCGCGAGCGATCGAAGCCGTAGAGCTCCGGGTGGAGGAACTGTCCGCGCTCGGGGCCGGTCTTGATCTCCTCGGTGGGGATGCGGTGCGCGTTGGCCCACGCGTCCTGTCGGATGCCCGTGATCTGCCAGGAGACCTCGCCGCCGGGCGTGCCGCCGGAGATCGCGAAGGTTCCGCTGGCGTCCATCTTGCGTGCGATGTAGAGGTTCGGGCCCGGGGCGCCCACGGCGGTGAGCTGGTAGCGGAAGTCGCGGTTGAGCGCGGTGAACCACTCGGGCATGGCGATGACGGCCGAGCCCGACGCATCGAGCTGCGCGTTGCCGTTGTAGACGTTCATCATGTCGGGCGATTCGACGAAGGAGTGGTAGAGATACATGTTGGCGGGATCGAGCGGGTGGTCAATCTTGAAGGAGCCGCCGCTCTTGGCGAGCGAGCCGGTCACGTTGACGTTGCCGCTGAAGTAGCCGGCGAACCCTGGGGCCGCGTTGACGCCCCACACGGCGAAGGAGCTCGAGCTGCCGTTGCAATCACCGCGCACGCCGTTGCCACCGGCGGCGGTGCTTGAGCCGTACACGCCGTAGCTGGCGCTGCCGCCGGCGCTGGAATCGCCGCGGACACCGGTCTGCCCCAGCCCGTTGACACCGGCGATCGTGGTGCTGTTGGCGATCGTGCTGGCGCTGATGCCCGAGCCGCCGGTGCCGGAGAACAGCCCACCGGTTGCGCCGTTGCCGACGACGGCGCTGCCCTGCGACGCCTGCCCCCAGACGCCATACGAGTTGCCGGTATTGGCGATGCCGACGACGCCGGTGCTGAGCGGTGAGGTTGAGAGTCCGTAGACGCCGTAGCCCGCGGCTCCGCCGACCGTCGATTCGCCGCGCACGCCGATGAATCCGCTGGTGCCACCCAACCCCAGGACGCCCAGCGCGTTCACGCCGGAGCCGAGCGACTCTCCGCGGACGCCGGCCGCTCCGCCCTGCCCCACGACGCCCCGGCCGAACTGCGAGTATCCCCACACGCCCCGCGCGTCGACGCCGCTGTCGGCTTCTCCTGCCACGCCGTTGCCGTTGAGCGACGAACTGAGGCCGATCACGCCGGCGCCGGAGCCGCCGCCGCCGTTGGTGACGACGTAGAACGGGAAGGCGATGCCCGCGTCGGCGTTGATCGCCACGGGAACGGAGAGCCCATTCGCGTAGGGCGTGGCCGTCAGTTCCTGGCGCGGGGTGAGCGTCGTGAAGGATGGGGCGCCGGTGGGGCGCGCGGCGATCTCGAGCCAAAGTCGCTTGGACTCGTAAACACGTCCGAAGTCGAGCGGAACCGTGAAGAGCCCCGCCGAAACGGCGATCGCGGATGGGCTCAGCGTCGGGCCGAGCTGCGCCCCGCCGCTCGCGGCGTTCCAGAGCGAGAACTGGAAGTCGTAGCTGCCATTGGCGGGTGACCCCGCGTTGGAGAGACGCCCCTGATAGGTCAGTGCGCTTGTCGCGGGCTGCTGTGCGTGCGCGAACGAAGTGGCGACCAGGAGCGTCATGAGCGCCGCGATGCGAGAGCGAGCCAGCATGTGTGATTTCCTGAGGTGCGCGACGCCGCATCGCCGCATGGGAAAAGGGCGGGCACGCGCGAACGCGAGAATCGCGCATGGCGGCTTCGAGGGCGCGGATCGCAGTGTACAGGTGCGCGCCGGGTACCCCAAGAGAACTGATGCCCGCGCGCGCAGGCCTCGCCCGTGCACCGTGTTATTGGACGCAGGGGCTCGGCTTCGCTACGGGCAGCCCGCGCGGAAGGCGTTCAGGAAGCACGTGAAGTCCGCGGCCGTGAGCAGCGGCGAACCGGTGGAGCCGTCGCAGTTCGCGTAGGCATCGCCCGCGCGGAACTTGGTGATGAAGCAGGTGAAGTCTCCGGCGGAGAGGAGCGGCGCGACCGCGGAGCAGTCGCAGTTGGCATAGCACGTGGTGGTGCAGGGGAGGTAGGCGGCGCCCGAGCAGGTCGAGATGGCCGCGCCGGGCGTGAGGATCTCGAGCGTGTACGTCGCGGTGAGGTTCGCGCTGGCCGTGTCGCTGACGGGGGTTCCGTTCTCGAGCCGCTGCAGGCGGATGACGCAGTTGAGCGTCGCGAAGATGTCGCGCGCGTCGCCGACGTGGAGCGTCGAATCCTCCGTGAACTGCCCCGGGCTCGTGAGCGCGATGCTCGCGCCGATCGTGGGCGGCCTGAAGAACGTGGCGCGCAGGGAGGGTGCGGCCCCGGGTGCGGGGTCGCTCACGCTCGCGCTGCCGGCGAGCGTGCCGGTCATGCGCACGGTGACCGGTGTGCCCACGGGGAGCGAGGCGGAGGTGATGGTGATGCGATCGCGGAACTGCGCCTGGGGCGAGCCGGCGCCGTCGTCGATCCAGCAGAAGACGCCGTTGCCCACCACGTTGTTCGCGCTCATGCTGCCGGCGATCGTGAGGCGCCCATAGTCGGAGACGAGGTTCCACGAGCCCGCCGTGGTTCCCAGCGCGCCCGCGTCGCTGCTGCTGGCGGGCGTGATGAGCGCCGCGGCGGGCGGTGCGGCGAGCCAGCCCGTGTTGATCAGCAGGTCCTGCGTCGTGCCGCCGTTGATCTTGTTGACCAGTCGCACCCGGTTGAGCACACCGCACGTGGGCGGAGCCTGGGCGAACGAATGCGCCGCAAGGCCCGCGGCGAGCATGGCGACAGCGGTGCGCGAGCGACGGGCGTTCAACGTGGAGTGCATCGTGGATCTCCCGCGCGGTGGGAAGGTGCGTACACCCTACCATGCGAGCGGGGACAAACGCGACGCCATTTCCGCTCGTTCAGCAGAGTTGTGGAGCCGTGAGCGGCGTCACGGGCATCCCGCACGGAAGGCATTCAGGAAGCAGACGAAATCGCCCGCGCTCAGCAGGGGCGAGCCCGTGCTCCCATCGCAATTGGCGGCGGGGTCGCCCGAGCGGAACTTGCCGAGGAAGCACACGAAGTCCGCGGCGGTGAGCGCTGGCGTGCCCGTGGACCCGTCGCAGTTGGCGTAGCAGGGATGCCCGACCTCGATGTACGCGATCTGCGAGACCGACTGCGCGCGGGAGGTGTCATCGCCCACGAACAGGAAGTTGGCGGTGGTGTAGGGATTGAAGGGCAGGCCGGCGGCCGTGGCGTTGAAGGCGGTGTAGTCGCGCAGCACGCCGGTGAGGATCGGGACGCCGTCGGCGTACAGCGCGTAGCCGCCGCCCCGCACGACGCACTCGAAGCGCGTGGGCACGGTGTTGTCGCGAGCGGCGAACTCGGCTGGAGTGAAGAGGTTCGGCGAGACGCCGCCCTCGTAGGCGAAGACGCGATCGGTCCAGAACCCGAGCTCCACGCCCTTGAGATTGCTCGAGATCATGATCAGCGAGAACCCGGCGCGCTGGTTGTCGACGTTGTGCGATTCCTGGGCCACCGCGACATCGAGGCGGACGCTGTATCCGGACGCGGCGTCGAGGGTGTTCTGCGCGAGCCACTGCGGATTGACGGGCGCGACCGGGATGCCCAGCCCCGGCGCTCCGATGTGGCTGAAGTAGCCGCCCGAGCCCGGGCCCGTGGTGGTCAGCGTTGTCCGCCCGGAGGCGGCGGACTGGGTTGCGCCAGCGCCGGGAGCGACGAAGGCGAGGAAGCCCTGGTCGCTGACGGTCTGCGTGCCGCCGTTGGCGGCGCCGTTGTAGATGACGCCGGCCCGGGAAGACCCGGCGGCGGCGAGCAGCAGCGTTGCGCCCAGCGCGCGACGGGATGGTGTGCGAGCCATGAGAGCCTCCAGGGGTCCGCCCCGATCATCATGATGCACGGCGTCGGCTCGAACTCAAGCGCGACGACGCGTGCCCCACGCGAAGATCGGAGGGTCGCAGAGGCTATCGGGCTCTTGCTCGCTCGGTGGCGCCCGCTACGGGCATCCGCCCCGGAACGCCGCGAGGAAGCACGTGAAGTCCGCGGCGGTGAGGCTCGGCGTGCCCGTGCTCCCGTCGCAGTTGGCGTACGCGTCGCCCGCGCGGAACCTCGTCAGGAAGCACGAGAAGTCCGCGGCGGTGAGCGCCGGCGTGCCGGTGCTGCCGTCGCAGTTGGCGTAGCACACGGGCGGCGAGGAGGCGAGGGTCACCTGCATGTTGTCCATGAAGATGATGCCGACGTAGTCCTGGCAGGTGGCGGGGCGCTGGTCGTAACGGATCACGACGTGGTTGAACGCCTGGGGCGAGGAGAACGCGAGCGTGTTCACGGTGTAAGTGCAGACGCACAGGGGCGTGGCGTTGGCGGTGTTGGTGCCCACGTACGTGGAGTTCATGGACGCCGTGACGCGCACCGTCGCCGAGTCGTCGCACGCCAGCTCGTACGTCGCGTACTGGATGGAGAACGCGGTGATCGGCTGATCGAAGGCGACGATCAGGTCCGCTCCGTAGATGCTGCTGGGATAGATGAAGTTGCCCGAGAAGCCGACCGGCACCACGGGCACCGCGCCGGCGCTCTGGATGGAGTAACCCTGACCCGTGGCCGAAAGGCTCGCGGTGAGCCCGTCGACGACGACGTTCAGGGGCAGCGGCGTGTACGGCGGTGCGTTGTCGAACGTGAACAGGACGCTCTGGGCGAGCGCGGGGATCGCCCCCGCGAGCAGCGCCAGCGCGCCGACGGCAAGACGAGTCGATGACATGTGCGGCCTCCACCCCACGGATAAACATTCTCAATACAGACGTGTTTATCCTATTTGATTCGGGGTGCGGGTCAGCTGGGGTTCACGGCCCAAAAGCAACGCAGCCGACACGCGGGTCGGCTGCGTTTTGCGATTGGTTGTCGCTCCGGCGGTCTACTGGCATCCGCCCCGGAACGAGGTCAGGAAGCAGGAGAAGTCGGCGGCGGTCAGGCTCGGCGTGTCGGTGCTGCCGTCGCAATTGGCGTACGGATCGCCCGCGCGGAACTTCTGCAGGAAGCACGTGAAGTCGTTGGCGCTGAGCGTGGGCGAGTTCGTGCTGCCGTCGCAGTTGGCGTAGCAGGTGACGGTGATGCACCCGGTGCGCCCGCAGAAGAGCGGCAGGCGCGCCACGCCCGATCGCGCGACGCCGCCGGCGGCGGAGGGGTCGTCGATGAGCCACTGCACGAAGAGGACCTGCCCGCCCAGGTACTCGCCCGGGTTGAGCGGCATGTGGAAGGTCGCGGTGCCGCTGGCGGGGACGATGGTCTCGGTGAGGAAGCGCTGGGGCGTGATGACGCCACCCACGGGCGGAACATTCGAGAGCGCCAGGCGCGCCGTGGCGCCGGCCAGGGCGCGATCGAGCCCGACGCGGTGGTCGATGTTGCCGACCATCGCGGGATCGGGGACGATGATCGTGGGCACCTGCCCGCCCGTGCCGCTGATCTCCCCGCCCGTGATGACGGTGGAGCGGTTGAGGAGGCGCTCGCCAAAGAGCGTGGGGCGATCGAAGGGGAACTGCTGGTTCTGCACGCGCGCGTCGGTGAGCCCGCCCGTGAGGAACGCGACGATGTCGGCCTGCTGCTGGGGCCCGAAGCGGATCGCGGCGGCGGCGGGGTCGAGGTTGTCGGGGTTCATTGGGGGTGAGCCCGGCGCCTTGGCGTAGAACGCGAGCACCTGGTTCAGGTTGCTGAACTGCCCGTTGTGCATGAAGGACGTCTTGAGGTTCACGTTGCGCAGCGAGGGCACCTTGAACTGCCCGCGGTTGGCGGCGTTGCCCGTGACGTTCTGACGACCAAGGTCCTCCGAGGGCGGGCGCACGCCGATGGCGCGGAACGTCTGATTGCTGAAGAGCGGCGGGGCGTGGCACACGACGCAGGAGCCCGGCGTGCCCGGGGGCGTGCCCGGCGGGGGCTGCTGCATCAGGTTGAAGCCGTTGATCTGCTGAGCCGTGAGCGCGTTGGGATTGCCGCCCACGAAGGCGTCCCACGGCGTCTGGTCCGCGATGAGCGTGCGCTCGTAGGTCGCGACGGCGAAGGCGACGCGGCGCGCGGTGATCGCGGGATCGCCGAACGCGTCGGTGAAGAGCTGCCCGTAGGAGGGATTGGACGCGAGGCGCGTCGCGACGTCCGTCGGTAGATTCGTCGCCAGGTCCAGCGGGTTCACGCGATTGAGCTTGTCGGCGATGCCCAGCCAGTCGTACCCGGCGTGGGCCATCTCGGTCGTGCTCAGGGGCGGCGCGACGCACTGGCTTTCCAGGGCGCCGCCGTTGGCGATCGCGACCTGCCCCGTCTGCGGATCGGTGAACGTCGAGGTGGCACGCCCGTCCCAGAAGGCGTTGGGGATGTACGCGGCGTTGATGGGCGAGGGCGCGGCGCGATCGGTGATCTGGGGCGCGACGCCGAAGACGGCGTTCCGCACGAAGTCGTTGAGCGCATCGGACTGCACGACGCCGGGCGACGCGACGCGATCGTCGCCGATGTTGTTGGCGTTGTTCTCGATCACGCCGTTGGGCCCGGGGTTGCGGGCCAGGCGCGGGTCGGCGCCGCCGAACGACATGACGTGGCATGAGGCGCACGAGACGGCGTTGCTGGTCGAGAGCTGCTCGTCGAAGAAAAGGATCTTGCCCAGAACTCGCTTGGCCTCGGAGATCTGGTTCTCGGGCGGGACGGGCACGGGCGGGAGCGCGGCATAGGCCACGGCGAGCACCGTGCCCAGCGCGATGGGCACGCCCGCGCACAACGCCAGCGGAAGGGCCTTGCCCGGGCGAACGAATCGGCCCCGACGGGACGCTCGATCTTTGCCAGAACACGCATCTTCACGGATCGTCATGGTGTTGTTCTCCACCCCCGCGCACGTACGGGTTGGAGGGTCCAACGAGAGGGCCGACACCCCATTGCAGCGGCTTTCAGAAAAAATGACGAGCGCTGCAAGGACTCGGTGTGTGCGGACAGGGCAGCACCGGCGCACGCCGTTCGAAGAGAGGCTCGGCGGGCGTGCGATGGTCGCCGGCTCGACTCGCATCGAGATCAGGCCGCGCGTTCAGAGGGATTTCTTGGGCATCCGGCGGGCAGGCGTCTTCGCACGCCCGATCGCACCGTGGCGATGTGCCGGATGGGCGAATGACCCCGACGGGATTCGAACTGCAGCAGGAAACACGGGCAATTCAAGCGATTCTGCGCGAGGCGACGCGAAATCCGACGCGATTCGGTCAGATCCGACGCGCGGCGTAAGAGCCGACGCGGGCATGATTGTCGATCCCGACTTGGCGGGGGTGGTCGCGGCATGGTCCGAATTGCCCGCGCCGGTGCGGGCGGGCATCCTGGCGATGGTGAGGACATTCAATGAGGGGGAGGGCAAGGCGTGAATACAGAGTTTGTCGCACTTGCCGGGAGAGGCGAGCACGACCTGTAGCTCCGATGGAAAGCAACGACGTGGCGCGAGATCGGAAATCACTCGCCGTCGATGGTCTTCTTCCATGCGTCAATTGTCTCGCGACGTGGGTGGCCCGGGGGGGAAGACCCGGGCCGCCATGGCGACCGCTTCGTGAATGAGAGCCCTCGCGTCGCTATCTCGATTGGTTCTGTGATAGAGCCCGGCGAGGTTACCCATACTCGCCGCCACGTCGGGGTGATCGCCCGGGAACATGCGTCGGCGCATCCCCTCGATCGCG
Organism: uncultured Phycisphaeraceae bacterium; assembly: GCA_964399625.1. Taxonomy (GTDB): domain Bacteria; phylum Planctomycetota; class Phycisphaerae; order Phycisphaerales; family UBA1924; genus CAYNSB01. Next base: position 46,703 of record CAYNSB010000011.1, on the reverse strand, counting down.
ACGACTCGGAGTACGTCAACCTGGCGATCGTCGCCGACGCGAAGCTCATCGTCTCTCGGGACAAGCATCTTCTTGGTCTCAACGACGCGGCCAAGCCCTGGGCCCGGGAGTTCCAGGAGCGGTTCCCCGACATCCGAGTGATGGAGCCGGCCGAGTTTCTGATCGAACGCGAGCGTCAGCGCCATCGTGACGAAGAGCGCGAGCGTTAAGGTCTCGCTTTCTCAAGTGTGGTTTGGAAAGGCTCGAACCCACTCCGAGCCAGGGTCCGTGCTGAGGTAGACTCACCATCCGCAGCCCGCAAAGGTCATCGCACGAGGATCACTTGGAAGGGCTTGATCAGCGTCATGCAGCCACGCTCGCGCCGGGCCGTCGATCTGCGCTAATGAACCTGGCCCACATCGCGATGTTGCTTGGTGTGCCGGCGGCGTCGGGTCAATCGTACGTGGTTCTCCAGCCGCTGCCCGACACGGGCAATGCCGGGACATATCCCAACGCCGTGAGCGCGGACGGTCGCGTGGCCGTGGGACGCACCGGCTCCGGCCCGGCCAAGGCGGTGCGATGGACTGCGTCGGGGGTGCCACAGGTCCTGTGCAATGGGGAAGCCTTTGCCGTTAGCGCAGACGGCAGTGTTGTTGTCGGGATCGGCAACAACGGCACGACGGATGGGGCCTTTGTATGGTCCGAGTCGAGGGGGCTTGAGTTCTTGGCGGGTGGACCGGGCGGTTCGACGGTGGTTTCGATCAGCGGCGATGGCACGGTCGCCTTCGGATACCACGAACCGGGGACGATGGCAAAGTGGGTGTTCGATGGGACGCGGTGGAACGAGACTCTCTTCAACGTATTTCTTGATCTGGATGGGCACGCGCTCTCTGGACCAACGGCGCGTCTGGTGAGTGCCGACGGGCTCCGGTTTGTTGGGCAAGGGGGAGTCCAGGGCTCGGGGCTCGACTTCTTGTTCTGCTACTTCGACGGTGCGTTTGCGTATCCGTATTCCTTTGCCGGACTGCCGACCGGCATCAGCGCGAACGGCGATGTTGTTGTGGGGCAGATCTGGCTGGGCCAGTGGATGCCAGCCCGATGGACCCGCGGCGGATCCGTCACCTATGCCCCGACGCGATTTCCCAATCCGCCACTCGGATGGATCTACGCCTGCAACGCCGACGGCTCGATCGCGGTGGGCAATGGCGTCAACGGGGCAGCACTCTGGTCCGACGAGCTCGGTATTGTGGATCTGAACACGTACCTTCCGGCTCGGGGCGTCGACCTTCGCGGGAACACACTTGCGGCGGCGACCGGCATCAGCGGGGACGGGCGAACTCTTGTGGGGTGGACTCCCGTTGCGACGACGGGCTGGATGGTGACGCTCCCGTGCCCTCCGGGCCGGTTGCCCACGGTTGGCCCGACGTCCGTCACAACATGCGCGACGGGCACCGCGTCGTACCTGGTGACACCCTCGGGCGTCGGCCCGTTCACGTTCCAGTGGCAATGGCGACGCGCGGGCCAGCCTCAGTGGATCAACGTCACCGCGGGCGCGAACACCGACGGCGTGGCCTCGTTCCAGTCCGTGGGCGGGGTGTTGCCGCAGGTGGACGTGACGGGGTACAGCGAGGGCGGCGCGCCGCCTGGACCCACGCCCCGCGCCGAGTTTCGGTGCGTCGTCATCAACGCCTGCGGCAGCGCGACGAGCAACGCCGCGACGCTCGCGATCTGCTACGCGAACTGCGATTGCTCGTCCATCCCGCCAACGCTCAATGCCAACGACTTCTCGTGCTTCCTGCTGCGATTCCGCGCTGGTGATGCGTTTGCGAATTGCGATGGAAGCAGCGTCGTTCCCGTGCTCAACGCGGGTGATTTCTCGTGCTTCCTGACTCGCTTCCGCGCCGGATGCCCCTAGTGCACACGTCAAACAGAGCACGCGACGAAAATTTCTGGATCGATTGTGTTCGTGACCATGCTGGTCGTACACGCGACAAGCCGGAACGGCACGGACTGCACGTCGAACGGGTGATCAACGATCCCCAAGGCGAGTGCATCGGCGCACTCACGCCGCGGCACGCCGATCATCGTCACCATCCGAGAGTTGCGCCTTCAGAAGAGCAAGCGCAGAGCTGCGGCGGTTGTAGACCGTGTTGATCGCCACTTCGAGCATGCGTGCCACCTCCCTTGCAGACAGGCCGCGATAAAAGATGAGCGTGATGATCTCGCGGGCTTCATCCGGCAGCCCGCAGACGGCCTCCCACAACGCTTCGTCGGTGACGTTCTGCGCGGGCGCTGGGAGCTGAGCGGGGTCCAGATCGGCATGCTTCGCGAACGCCCTTCGCCGACGACTGATCTCGGCAAGGGCTCGAAGGTATACGTGCTGAACGGCGATCGCGAAGGGCGAGCCGATGTGCTCGCCCCGGGCGATCTGGCGGGCGATCCCGTGTGATGCAGCGATGATGTGCTCGAAACACCAGCTCAGGACATCATCAACAGACTCGAATCCATCAGCGCGCGCAAACACGATCTTCGCGATCATGGTTATCGTGTCAGGCTGGATCAAAGCATCGAGCGTGTCGTCGACAGGACGCATCGCCATCGGGATCTCCCTCCTGGGCCCCACGATCGCGGACGCGACGCGAACGGATTGTCGCCGGGAAATCGCTGGCCCCGGCGTCGACCGGAACCAGGATGATCACTTCTTGGGCTGGAGCAGGTTGCGGACGGCCGTCCGCAACGCGAGGCACTTCTGCTCCAGGGTCATCGAGGACACGGCCTTGACGAATCGACGTCCCGCTTCTTCGTCGCTCACGCCAGCCCGGTTCGTCTCTTCGATCACGTCGGTTGCGATCTTCTCGACCTGGGCGTTACTGAGCAGCGGCGCGGTCAGCCTCAGCGCGGGCGTGCTCGTGTTCGGAGTGGGTGTGGCCGGCGGCTCGCACGTTGTGGCCGCCGTGCCCGGTGTGAACCCCCCTCCGGTCGCTTTCGCCGTGCCCGGGGGTGCTTCCGGACGACGCGACGGATGAGCTCTTGGCGGCATTGTGATCCTTCTCCTGCACGTGGGCGGAGTTCGGACAAGGATCGGATGGTATCACCCCTCCGGCGGTTGTCTTGAGTGGATTGTGGTTGTGCTCGGTCATGGGTTTCTCCTTGGTTCTTTCGCCTTGTGGATCTCCACGTCCACACCCATCTAGAGCGCACAAACGCCGCGTCTCTCCAACGCCATCTCAAAAAATCTTGGCGATAAGGAATCGAACGTCACCGCACGTGACCCACCCCTCCGGCTCATCCGGCCATGCGTCGGATCGCCTCGCGGAAGACGCACGTTGTGATGGAGTCGAGCGGCCGCTGGGCCTGTTCCTGCCGTCCGAGGCGGCGGGCCTCGACGAGGATCAATTCGATCACGAAGTCCATCGCCTCGCGCTCAGACCGGAAGTGCCACTTGAACCTGCGGAGCAACCATCGTGCGAGCGCGCGGATCGCCCTCGGCGTCGTGATGCGATCGAACTCTTCGCCCAGCGGGTGCTTTTCCATGGCGCTCTCTCCGGTCCTGGATCGCAGGACGCGGCAGAACGCCGCGCCCGTCAACATCTCCTCGCGTGCACGTCGCTCTATCCGTTCTCCACCTTGCCCCAGTTGCACGTCGAATACTCGTGAGCACCCCCACTTGTGCTCAAACGAAAGAACCCCGCAGAGGTGCGGGGTTCGGTAGGTTGCGGTGATCGATGTGCGGCTATGCGGCCCGGCGGCGACGCTCGATGTTCGGATCGGCCGCCTGGTCGGGATTCACCAGGCGGAGCACGCCAACGCTCACCGCCGACGGCGGCGGCAGGATGGGAGCGACCTGCATCGACGCCGCGATGTCGCCGTTGCCGGGATTGATGCGGCGGGCGGAGATGGGGATCCCGCGCTTGATCCCGTGCTCCTCGATGTCGCGGCAGAGGGCGACCAGGTTCTGGTTGTCCCCGGCGTCGACCACGCCCTCGCAGCGGGCAAACGTGCGGCGATGACTGTCCAGAACGCGGGCCATGTTGACCGTGTTGAACGAGAGCCCGCGGCTGGAGATGATGTCGGCGAGGTGCCGCACATCGCGTGGGCGGGTCTCCGCGGAAACGAAGATGTGGCCCGCATCGAGCCCGTGCTCGTGGTTGGAGCTGCCGGCGGCAGCGTGGCGGGGTCCGGGATGCTTGATCGATTCCTCGATCAGCGCCTTGAACATGTCGATCTGGGCGGACGTGCCCACGACCTCGACCAGCGCCTTCGTGGGCGTGCCAACGCCGTCGGCGCCGCTGATGGCGATGATCTCCGCCGCGGACTCGGCCTCCGCCCGGTAGAGCTTGCTGATGGTGCCGGCGCCGGGGGTCGGGCGGACTTCCAGCGTCGCGTGCTCCAGCTTGGTCGTCACCGGCGCCTTGGGTGCATCGGGCGAGATCAGTTGCTTGGAAACGTCCACGAACTGGCCGTAGGCACGGATGACCGGCTTGGGCCCGTGGACGTCGCGCATGGCGTTGTTGAACTTGCCCAGCTCTTCCTGGGGCAGGAGCGCGAGCATCCACTCCACCGGCGCAAGGTCGGGGTAGTGGTCGAGCCCCGCAGCGACCACCGTGCCGTCGATCTGGTGCTTCTGGATCGCCCTGGCCACGTCGAAGGCGCTGTGCCCTGCGCCCGCGATGTTGGCCGCCTGCACGAGGACGGTGCCGGGCTTCATGAAGTACGGGGTGTCGTTGGTGAACGAAACGCCGGTGTGGTCGGGCTCGATGGGCGTGCTGGGCGCGGGGAAGCTGTGCGGCTGGCTGAGCGACAGCGCCTTGGTGTTGTTGCCGATCAGAACCTCAAAGAGGCGGAAGGGCATGCCGCCGGGCACGGCCCCAAGGGCGTGGGCGAGGTCACGGTTCTTGAGCTTGAACGTCTTCATGGCATTCTCCTGGGTGGGCGTCTGAGGTTGGACACGGTGCCATACACCCATGAAGAGCGCCCTTCTCGCACTTCTTTCCAAGGGGCCAGAAGTTTTTTCGGAAAGTAGTTCGGCGCGAACGCCCTCCACGCCAGCCGGTGGTGCCCGCCGAGCGCGACCCGGGGGAGAGCGTGACCGCCGACGCCGAAGTGCGTCGCGGCGCGACGAAAGAAAGACGCGATCCCGGAGCTTCCGGGACCGCGTCGCTGGACGCGCACTTCAGTTCGGAAGGCGCTCGAGCTGCACGTACGCGGTTGCCGGGAGCCGGCCCTTGAGCTCCGACCCGCGCTCCACGAAGTAGAGGGCGCGGTCCATGCTGGTGCCCGCGTCGAACTCGATCACGTCGCCATTGCGGACGATGCGGCCGTGGTTCCGATCGCGGTCCTTGCGCATCTGCTTGTCCGCCTTGAGGACAAGCCTGAGGCCGTCGCGAAGGCCGTCCGAAACTCCATGGAAGGTCACCCGCGCCTTCACCGCCGGCGCCCCGCGGGGAGTCCAATCCGTGTGGGCAAAGTTGTACGAGATGCGTGAGCCACCGAGATTCTTCAGTGGAATTCGCGCAATACTCCCTTCCGGGTGGAAGCGCTGGTGCTCCGAGAACGCGCTGCCGAGCGCCTTCTTGATGAGCTTGCCGCCTTCCTCCACCACCACCGCGACCGCCGCCGAAGATGCATCCTGGGCGGTGGCGATCGGGACGACCCCGAACGCCATCGACCACGCCAGCACCGACCCCGCGATCACGCCGTGAACATTCCGATTCATGCACGATCCTTTCCGGGCACGTGGCCCACTCCGCACACTGCGAATCCAGGGGGCCCAACACGAGCCACCCCTTGGCCAAGGCTCCCGGCGGCGTTTCCGCCGCCGGGAGAGACGCTACTTGCCGAGCTTGCCTGAGACCGCGGCCCAGGTCGTACCGGCGTCGGCCGCGAGCTTGTTCGCGGCGCCCAGGACCTCACGAGCCTCGGCAACCTGCCCGTGCCATGAGCGAGGGGCGTGCATAGCGAGCACATCGATCTGCGCGGTGAGGGCAACGATCTCGGGCCCGACCTGGATCGTGAACGCGTCCTGCTTCGCGGACGGGCCTGGCAGCGCAGTGCCATTCACACCACGGCTGGGGCTGCGGTGCATGTAGATGATGTTCCCCTGCCCGTCGCGGAAGATGAGGATCGTGTACCCGGTGAAGCCCGCGAGAGCCTCCTTCGAATCGATCGACTGGATGAAGTCCACGCGTCCGTTGGCGGACATCTGGCCCTTGGCCTTCCCCCAGAAGGAGCGCTTGCGTCCCCCCACCTCGACACGGCCGCCGCCGTCGAACTTAAGCGGCATGCGGGCCGCGATCCGATCGGCGAGCGCCTTGCTGTTGGCCTCCACGCTGTCGGGCTGGGCCACCGCGTAAGGCGCGACAGACGCCAGCGACGTGACCGAGAGGACCGAGGCCAGAACGAGCGCGCGAATTTTCACGGCGATATCCCTTCGACTGGGAAGGCCGCGTGCCGCAACATGCAGCCCGCAACTCCTCCCACGACTTTCGATCTCGGGCCGCCGGTCGAGCGCCGGTGCCCTCACTACCAAGGGCACCGCCCAAAAAAGCGAAAAACCCGCTCACGTGAGCGGGTTCAACGTGTCAAAAAAGAAAGAGAGATCGTCCGCGCGACCTCGGCTTTCCTGGGATGTGCTAGCGGTTTCGGTTCTGTCTGGCGCTGAGGAGGGCCTGGGCAATCGCCTCGAACAAGTCGTCCAGCGCCCTGTCTAGCGGGAGAAGCTTTCGTCGCCTTGGCCGTGCTTCCGCCGCTTTCCGATCACCCGGTGCCTTGACGGCCTGCCCCTGGGATCGCTTTTTCTTGCAGCTCGCCGCGTCTATCGCGGCCGCCCCCCCTCCGAGCCGGCCTGGCTTTCGGGGCGTGCCGCGGGGCGATGGTCTGCCGTCAGGATCGTTTGGATCGATGCTCAGGCGCAGGACGCGCTTGGCGAGCCTGTACAGGCGGCGGACGGTGGGCGCGGCGACATCACCGTGCCCGAGGTGGCTCTTGATGAACGCGTGGATCCGCTCGGGCTCGAGCTCGCCCTTCTTGACATCGAATGTGTCGAGGACCAGATCGACGAACCGCTGCCGCGCGATCGGATCGTCGCGGAGCAGCTGGGCCGCCAGCAGGCGGATGCCGCGTCGGATCTTGCCGTGCTTGGAGACGCGGGGATCGCAGGCGAGCACCCGCAGCTGCGATTTCACACGCAGGAGCAGCGCCTGCGTGCGGAGATCGAGCTGGTCAAAGGCCTTGGGCTCGGGCGCGATACGCGTGGCGATCACGACATCGAACTTCGACCGCTTCGTCTTCGGCTTCATGGGCATTTGCCTCCGGGCATGTGCGAATTCGACTTCCGTGAGCTTGCCGTGCGGCAAGAGCCGCCGGCGTCCCTGAAAGTGCTTCTCCGTACCTGGGGCCTCCACTAAAAAATCTCACCGGAGAGCCACACCCCAAGTATTTGCTAGCACTTACTACGGAGGCCTGGATTGTCGGTTTCGGGGCCGCTCCAATGGACGCTGATCTGTAAATGTCTATGCTGTATATATACAGCATAGACTTCGATTACTGATTTTGGACCTGGCCAGGCTATCTCCGGGTACATCAAATCGGGATCTTTAAGAGTCGCACCTCTTCACACAGTGTCATGAAGTATATATACTTCATGACACCACAATGACCACCCGTCTCTCCATCGCCAAGCCCGACATCGTCCGGGCGTTCGACCAGGTGCCCCACCACATCTTCCGGCAGAAGGACATCGCGCGTGTGCTCAACGCTAACCGCGACTTCTGGCGGTTGGCGAGGTCGACCACGATCGGCCCGTTCACCCGGTACCTCCTTGAGGCCACGAAGATGCGGCGCGTGGTGCTCAAGCTCCCACACCGCCGCGAGACGCTCTTCGTCTGGGGGACCGCGTCGGAGCTCGAACTGGCCTGCGCTGCCAAGCCCGGCGCCTATCTGTGCCACTACACCGCGATGCATCTCCACGAGCTCACCGACCAGGTGCCCGAGACGATCTACGCGAACCATGAGCAGGGTCCCCTCCCCCCACCCTCGTCTCCGCCGACCCAGCAGACCGTCGACGCCGCGTTCCGCCGCCCGCAGCGCCGGACCACCAACATCTGCGACCTGGGCGCCCGCCGTCTCTGCCTCATCAACGGCAAGCACACCGGGCGGCTCGGCGTGATCGAGACGAAGGACGACCTCGGCCGTGCGATCAGCGTCACGGGCATCGAGCGGACCCTGATCGACATCACCGTCCGCCCCGAATACGCCGGGGGTGTCGCCGAGGTCCTTGAGGCGTACCGGCGAGCCGCGCCGCGTGTCTCGCTCAACAAGCTCTCGGCGACGCTCACCAAGATGGCCTTCGTCTACCCCTACGAGCAGGCCGTCGGATTCTATCTGGAGCGCTCGGGAGCCTACGAGCCCGCGCGCCTGGACCTCTTCCAGAGCCGTTCGTTCACGCTCGATTTCTACCTCGCGTACGCGATGGAACGGACCGAGTACTCACCCCGCTGGAGGGTCCACTTCCCAGCGGGGTTGTAGAGGCCGGAGCCGGTCGACCAGGAAGTCCACGTAGAAATCGAACGGTTCCAGCTTGATTGAGCGGTCGACCGTGTCTCGGACGGCGCTGAAATTCTCGCGGTGAAACTCGCGTCGCGCGGAGATCTCCCCCAGCAGACGCAGAGGCACGCGCTTCGCCGCGAACATGGCACTCAGGGTCAACCAGGCCCGCTCGCTGGACAAGTCGGCGTGGCCGGCGTCCACGAGGCGGTGAATGTCGAAGAAGTCCCTGGCGCGCGGCCGCTGCGTGGTGCTCATGACCTTGAGCCGGTACTCGGGCATTTGTTGGCAGATCGCTCTGATCTTCTCGCACGCGATCATGAGCCCCGAATAGACGTAGACACGGTACCCGTCGAGCGTGTGCGCGACCTTGCCGGCGCAGTGCTCGTGCTTGCTGAAATCCACAGTGAACGCGCGCCGCTGGCCCGGTCCAAGCTCCAGGGACTGGGCACGCCGACGCTGGGGATCGGAGGAGAGCCGCTCGAAGTCTGCGACGGGCAGGACCTTGAACTCCAGCGTGTATCCGCCCCAGAACCCGCCGATCGCGTCCTGCGTCAGATTCGGCGGTGCCTCCGATAGCTTCACGTCGAACACCACCAAGCCATCGCCGCGGAACGCCTCAGACAGAAGACGTGCCATCGTGTTCCGCGTCTCTTCGATCGGGCCAAGATCGCCATCGATCGAGAAGTCCAGGTCGAGCGATTGGCGTGCGTGCATCCCATGCACCAGACGCAGCGCGTTGCCGCCCTTGAGCACGATCCGGTCCATCAGCGCATCGTCGGAGACCAGCGCGATGATGGTCAGGAGCTTGATGCGTTCGAGCCGGGAGTCTGCCACCGCTTCGCGTGATCCTGAAAAGCTCGATGGGTTGATGCGGTAAACTGAGAAGAATCATTGGCAGGCGCGGGGCTTCGGATCGCTTTGCGCTTGCCGGGTATCGTGCCATCTGACGCTGTCCGAGCATGGCCCGCCGGGGCTTTCATTCCGCCAGGACCCCCCACTTTCGCCGATGGACACCTCCGCCCTGCCCATCCACGACCCGCGCCGGTGGCACCCCACGCCCCTGGACAAGAGCACGGGCTGGTGACCTTCGGGGCGCAAGAGGATTCCCAAACGAGAAAAGGCGGTCGGTTCTGGTCCCATGTCGCTCGTTGGGCCAACGCGACGGTGAGTCTACATCGCGCGTGGATCCAGATGGCACGGGCAGCGCGCTGGTGTCCAGCCAGCCTGAGAAACAACGACCGCCTCTCCCCTCCCACTTAGTGCAGCAAAATAACGGACAGTACGCGAGGGAGTCAGTCGAGATCTCTATGAGCGATCCTGTGGGGCAATGCCGAGCGGCCCGTCTTTCCTAGGCCGTCTTGGGCTCGCTGGGTTCTCGGGTCTACCAATATCTGCGGCGTCCGCGACCTCCCACACGGGGCGTCAAGAGGCGCACATCCGGTCGCACCCCGAAAGACAAATCGTCCTTCGGAAACTGTAGTCGACATCGGCGCGCACATGGTTGAGTGTGAAGCGCCCACAGCCGCGGAATCATGTCATCGAGCTCGGGGAGTGGCATCAAGACTGGATGTCAATTGCACATCCTGCCAACTATCCGCTTCAAGCACCCCCAAGGAGATCGCCCGCCGCTTGACTTCGCGCAGGACCACCTGACGAGCCCGGACAGAATTGGGCTGTTCAGTGAAGAGCTCTGCCTCAACATTTGCCTTGAACCTTGCCAATGCGTCGGCGATTCTCTCAGGCGCGATCCCTCGCTCCGTCGCCCGAACGATTGCCCACAGCCGCAACCCCTGATTGAGAGCGGTCAGATCGTCCTCCGCTATACAGCGCAGAAGATCGTCCTCCGTGCGCTGCACGATAACCATGCGCTTGAATGCTTCCACCAACTCGTCCTGGCGTCGGTCCCCAACGCCTCGCGCAACGGCGCGGTCAAGCATCGCCGGCAGTTGTATGTCCCCGAGATCTGCGAGCGCTGATGCCGCACCAACATGAAACAGGAATGGTGGTGTGCCCACCGGAGTGAGCTCGCGGAGTTTGGCACACGCGATATCGTCGAGTGACAGGATCAACTCACGAGGCCACACTACTTGCTTTGGTCTTGCGACAATTATTTTCACAGCCGCTTCAGACTTGGCGTGGCTGGCGCCGGCTGCGCCATAGAGTCGAAGCCAACCAGCGTGGACCCCTCCCGTTTTCACCATCTCTCGAAACACCATCACTGTCCCGCGCGTACTGGCAGTTGCGTACACGATGCGGTCTTGCGACGCCAATGCATCGATCAACGCTTCAATATCGGACGAGCTCGGTGGCGCCGTTGCGTCATGTCGGTTAATCAACCACTCATCCAACCAGACAATCATCCGCTCCACGCCATCCCGGCCCTTTGCAACGTCCAGAAGCATCGGAACGAGCAACTCTCGCTCCTCTCCCCTCGTGTCTGGGTCCGCCAGTAGCCGACAAATCTGGTCAACTGCGGCGGGGCTGCCAGGTACAAGCGAAGCTCGCAGTTGCGAGATAGCCCTTGACGCCCGAGTCTGCGCGGATGCGGGACCGCGAAGCGGAGCACCTTCTGGTGGCCCCGCTGTCGTTTGAGCTTCGGCGCATGGATGTGTTGTTAACGCGCCAAGGCATGCGACAACACAAATGGTGATGGATGTTGTCATGGCTGATTCCATTGTCCGTTCATGATTCGATTGTGAATCTCATATTTCTCGTTGCCCGGGTTCGTTTCATCTCCATGAATATTGAGGTCATATGGAGTAAATATCGGCGGCGAAACGCTCTGATCATATCTACCACCAGTTCTCAACAATGCGTGGCGTCCATCGCCAAAATTCAACAACGCGTGCTCGTTGGAGTCGTATTTTCGATCCTGGATTGTCCGATTCGCAAAACGCCCCAAGTAGTGCGCCATCTCGTGCGACAGCGTGTTGGCATCGAGAAGTCGCTGGGGATTATCTTCGAAGTTGCCCACAATTGTTGCGAACCCGTCCCCGCTTACGTAACCACCATCGTTAATCACTATTATTGGGGCTGTGATCGGAAGCCCCGTGCCTGCCGGGTCTGTGGTGAGACCGTAAACGACAGATTGTGGCGCGTCTCCGGTGTCGTAGCCTACAAAATATATGTTTATCGCATTTGGGTCCCAATACCCAGCCTCTAACACCAGGCCCATGACGTCCTGTCCAAACCAACGATGCTGGCTAGTCCCCTGCCAGTTCCAAGAAAATATTTGCAGGTCCGTTGCTGCATCATACAAAAACTTGGTGCCCGTGCCATATATTGCTTGATGATCAATCATCTTGTTCACAACGGCGTTGACCTCGTTTTCAGAAAGACGGCACCCGACGTTGTTACGAAATCCGACAGTATCATTCGAATGCACCATAATATAAACATGTAGTTGTATTTGATTCGTTCCAGGGTCGATCACATGTCCTTGATAAGTGGCACACCCAGTCAAGGCCAGGACAAGGCCCATTATCATAACGTGTACTAAGCGAGGCATTGTTTCGTTCCAAGAAATCGTAAACGTGTCGCGTACTCACGGCACTATGGAAACATACCCCCCCGCAGCTCCACGGATCACCAGTGTGTTTGGGTACGATGCGTGGACCAGCGCGGCGTCAGTAATAATGATCGGGGTCAACAGGTTGTTGACATAGCTGATCTTACCGTTGACAAGCGTGGAGCCCCACTTAGTCAGTATCACGGACGATCGTCTATCGATCTCCTGTCCCGAAGAGTCAAACGTTACCAGCGAAACACTGATGGTCGGTGGAGCGCTTGATGAGGTTAACGTGTTTGAGTCAACATTGACAATGGCCGCGACGTGATGACCAACAGCGCTTGTCAACACAGATTCCGCAATCTGCGTTCCAGATGGGAGCGAGGAAACCACGAACAGAGGAATGTTCGCGATTGGGGCACCCACACTCGCAGATCCCGCAAGAGTGGGCAGTGTCGCGTAGCTCACGGAGCGCAGTGATCCGGCATCACCAACCACCTGGAAGCTCGTGCATTGATAGTGCGTCAGCCCGCCCGTGAAGTTCAGTATCAACTGCCCATCCAGCGTCCCCGGCGAGGCCAGTTGTTCGATGTTCGGCCGGTTCGTGAACGTCCCATCTCCCAGAATGATCTGCGCCTGCGTCGCGCTCACCGCATGAATCTGTGAGGCGCTGAAGCTCACCGTGAACGGCGCTGTCGGCGAGCCTCCCGTCGGCGTGTACGCCCCCTTCCACGTCGCCGTCGTGTTCCCATCGAAGAGGTAAGGTGCAGCTCCCGTCGGCTGACTCGTGATCGTCAGCGTCACGATCGAACCGAGCGACGATCCAGAGGCCGCGATGCTCATCGTCGGGCATCCGGCTCGGAATCGATTCAGGAAGCAGATAAAGTCCGACGCGGTCAGCATCGGTGTGCCAGTGCTCCCGTCGCAATTCGCGTAAGGATCGCCTGCCGTAAACTTGGCTTGAAAGCACACGCTATCCGCGGCAGTCAAAATCGGCGGATTCGTGCTTCCGTCGCAGTTCGGGTAGCACGTGATGCACTGGCTAAAGCTCGCCGAAGCCGACAGCGCCGCGACGCCAAACGCCGCAAACAGCCAAGCCCGGGCCGTTCGTGGCGGACGCGACCCGGTGGGTGTGCTCGGATCAAGACGACGCGGCGACTGGACTGCCATGCGTTGGCCCCTTGATGCTCGAACAAGCATACCGAGATTCGGATTGAGTGGTTGCATAGCTTTCGTGAATTCTGGTGTGCGAACGGACCGCGAACCGCTGAAGAAGGTCGGCGATCGAAGCGCTGCGGAAAGTCGTGCAGTGACGAACACACCGTGAACTGCCCGTCGGTGGTGACTGAATCTCGATTCGAGGCTTCGTTGCTCGATTGGACTTGGTCAATGGGAAATCTGCTCGCTTGGGAAGACATTGACGCCGACGACGAGGCGAAGAAGCGGCTCGACGATCAGGTGAAGGCGCTGGAGTCGAACGTCAAGAAGTCTGCCCGAGACCTCAAGGAGGCTCTCTTCCGCAGCTACCGCAACGTCATGCTTCTTGGCAAGGACAACAAGTCCAAGGTCATCGATCTGGGTCAAATTACATCGAGTTCGATTGAGGGTGGTCGCATCGCCGATCTCGTCATGCGAGAACTGCTCAAGCTCGACGAGGTGTCAGACGGCGTGGGACCGAGCAAGCTCGTCCGCTATTGGCCGCCGGCGTTTACCGAGTGGGCGACGAAGGACGTTCGAGACGCCTTCTTTGCCTCGCCGACGCTCCCTCGGCTCTCGAATCCGGACTCGATCAAGCGGACCATCGCAGATGGCGTGTCCAAGGGAGACCTCGGGTACGCAAGGCGGAAGTCTGGCGGCGCCCTGAATCTGCTGAAGCGGCCCGGCGAGAGCCTGTCGGAGCAGGATGTTGAGGTCAGCGAGGATGTCTGCATCCTCAAGGCGGAGGACGCTCAGAAGCTCGTCGAGCCGCCTCGATTGGCCAAGCTGACGCTCGACCCCTCACGGGTCGAGATCCGTTCGGGCGAAGTGGCTGTGTTCGGGGTGACCCGTGCGGCGCTCAAGGAGCTTGGGTTGGATGATTCGGTGTCGGAGGAATAGCCGATCAGTTCGTCAGCGAGTCTCACGGGATCGACACTTTAGCAATGACCACCGCCATCATCGTGACGCCTCCGGCAACCTCAAACATGCGTCGGGGGCAGTGATATGAGGCTTGCCAGGCGTACGGCCCGCGATTCGCAATTCGCCGCCTTCATGTCGGGATCACGAGTTGGATGATCGAGCCGGACCCCCAAGACTCGTCAGAACAAAAGGTAAGCAACACGGTCCGCAGCACTCAGGCCGGTTCGGATGTTGGAAGCGCCTCCCTAGCGCCGCTCCGTCCGGCCCCGACATGGATGGCGATTTATGGCGACGATGCCAACTTCCGCGAGCCAATTGATCCAAGTACGCGACGCTCTCTTCAACGTCTGCTTCGCGACGGAAAGGGCGGCCGAAGCGGTAGAGCGACTTGAAGAGGTGTGTCCGGAGACGGACGGCAAGCTTGATCCGTCCGGCTTCTATGTCGGCACGCAGGGCGTGGAAGGGCTCGCGCTGGCCGACGCGCGCTGGCAGGATCACGTGCCCAAGAGCAGGCTCCCGTTCGTTCGCGTCGCAGTCAAACGTACTCTCGCGCTTCGTGCGTCGGTGAATGCGGCATGCCAAGCGATAGCGGATGCTGCCCCGGCGATGGACAGCGCGTCGCAGTCGGTCGATCAGCGGTGGAGCACTCGAACCATCACGAGCTTGAGGGTGCTCCAAACTGCTCTCGTTCATGGTCGTGCGCGCGATATCAGTCCGTCGGCCTTGCCGATGGTCCACGCCGGAGTGCCTGCAGCGCTCCGGGCCGCGACGGCACCCATCAGTGAATGCATCGAGGCGGTGAAGTCCGCGGTCCTTGTATCCCAGGGCAGGCAATCAAACGACCTCGCGCCAATTCCGGTGGACCCCGCGACGGGGCAGACTGCGGTCGAGGAAGATGGCGGAGGGACCCAACAGGGGGTGGCCGTGAATGCATGGACGTGGAATCTCGACGAGGTTGTCCAGTGCTACGACCGACTGGGTCCACAATCGCTGTGTGTTCAGATTGAAGAACTGCGCAAGGCGGTGGTAAGCGATCAAGAGAAACTGTTCGCGGGCAAGTCTCAGGCTCGCCTTCTCGTGTTTGCTTCGGTCAACGCGGCTCACGCAGCTAGACACCTTCCAGCGGCCATCGAGTTGGCGAAAATGCGGCTGCATTCATCCGCGGGAGACGCGATCGTTTACGCGCTAGAGCAGTGGCTACGCCAACTCGTGCGGCTGGACACCCTCGTTGTGCGTGCCCTCTCAATGCACTTCCGTGCGATGGAAAATGGGCTTTGGAGTCGGGTTATGGAGGCGTATCGCAGCGAACCGCCCTTTGAGTGGTGCGGTCAGGCAGGCTGTCCGCCGTATGCTGCTCTAGCGTTTGCACGATCAGCGCGCGCACAAGTGCTATTCTCTTTTTTTGACGTTGTAAAGCCTCGCGTCGTAGCCTGGGATGAAGAGGTCCATCATGCGTTCGTGCGCGCGCAAGATGAAATGGCATCCGGCGAAGAGCGCGAGTTGGGCGCGAGGCTCATCGCAGCCGGCGCGTTCGAGTGGTTCAGAACGAAGCCCCGCCTCTCGACTCAATGCTCAGACTTTGACTGGCAAGTTCTGCTCGATCGCAGCGAACGACTGGCGGGGCGACTGGAGTCGGAGGACTTGGGTGGTACCTCGCCCACAGGCGGGCACGGGGGAAAGCAGCAAACGCTCGTCGAATGTTCCCACGCCGAGGACTTTGCCTGGATCGTGTGGTTCGGGACCAAGTACGACCTGACGAAGGGGAATCAGGCCGAGTCCATGCGTGCGCTCTGGGCGTCCTGGGAAAGAGGCGGGCGACGAAATGGCTGCGGATTGAGCGAGAAGACGATCGGAGAGAAGTGCTCGTCTGAGTCCAACGACTTTCGCCTCGCACACGTCTTTCGTGGCCATCCACTTTGGGGCACGGTCATTCGACCGGTCTCGAAGGGTGTCTTTGCGATGTTTTCTCCAGAATCACCGATGCGTCCCACTTCGTAACACAGTTGGCGCACGAGGGGCGAGCGATGCTATTGGGCTATGAAACACGAATCGCCCGTCGGCATCGCCGACCTGTCGGCCATCCTCAAACTGCCCGTGCGTTGGCTGAAGGCCGAGGCCCTTCAGGGACGCATTCCGCACCTTCGAGTGGGGAGACGACTGCTCTTTGACGTGCAAGCGGTGCAGCGGGCACTTGCCGCACGGGCGCGCGGGGAGGGGGTGCGCGATGGCCGGTAGCACCCCTAACCCCGATCGTCTCGCATTCAGTAAGGCTGAGGCGGCGCGACAGGTCGGCCTTTCGGTCCGTTCCTTCCACGACCTCCTGCGCACGGGGCAGATCCCGTTTGTGCGGGCCGGGCGTCGCGTGCTCATCCCTCGGGCGGGCCTGGAGGCTTGGCTCGCGCGGGCGGCCGAGTCCAAGCAGGAGGGCCACCTCCCATGAGCGAGTCCCCTGCCCTCCCCGTTCCCGACGGCGTGCCCGAGCAGGCGTGGCTCCGCCTTGCCAAGCCCGACGGCGGGCGTTGGGCCATTCCCGAGCGCAACGCTGTCGGTGAGGTCATCGGCACCGCGCACCGCTACCCGGACGGTTCCAAGGGGTTCGAGAAAGGAGGTAACCGCGGTCTGATCATGGAATGGCCTCTTTCTGCGTACGCGGGGACGAGCGCGGCGGATCCGATCTTCATCTGTGAGGGAGCCAGCGACACGGCCGCCCTGCTGGGTCTGGGGCTTTGCGCGGTCGGCGTGCCGATGGCCGGCTTCGGCGGCGCGATACTCGCCCAGGTGCTCAAGGACAGACACGCAGTGACCGTGTCCGACGCCGACAGTTCCGGGCGCGACGGAGCGGGGAAGATCGCCGCCGAGCTCATGGGCTCGTGCTCCAGCGTGCGCCTGATCAAGCCGCCGGGCGATGCCAAGGACGCGCGTCAGGCCATCATCGAGGGTGCGGGCAGGTCGGACTTCGAGCGTCTGGCGCGCGAGGCCTTCCCCTGGACCGGCAAGGATTCGTTTCAATCACTGAGACGTAACCCCGTTCGAATCGAATCCGAGCCGTACGAGCTTGTGTCGATCAGGGATCTCGGCCCTGCGCAGGAACCCGATTGGTTGTGGGAGGGATACCTCGCCCGGGGCGCTGTGACGCTCCTCGTGGGCCTTTGGAAGGCGGGCAAGTCCACGCTCGTCAGCCATCTGCTGCGGGATCTGTACTTGGGCACCGGGCTGGTCGACGAACGTCTGGACGCGCCGACGTTGTACATCAGCGAGGAAAGTAGCTCGCTGTGGGCGGCCCGGCGCGAGGCCCTCGGACTGAACGAGTCAATCCTGTTCGTGAAGCGACCCTCGTTCGTGCGCCCCAACGTGAGGCAGTGGGAGGACTTCCTGGATGCGATTGCGACCGATGTGAAGCGCTTGGGTGCAGGTCTGATTGTCTTCGACACGCTCGCAGGGGCTTGGTGCGTGCAGGATGAGAACGACGCCAGCCAGACGATCCGTGCCCTCATGCCCCTCCGCCAAATCACGGACGTTGGCGGCGCGGTGCTCCTCGTCCATCACCCCCGCAAGGGCCACGGCCAGGAGGCGACGGCAACCCGGGGATCGGGCGCGCTGACCGGATTCGTGGACGTGATCCTGGAGTTGCGTCGGCACGACGCGTCGAGCGAGTCGGATCGCCGCCGGGTCCTCAAGGCCTACGGCCGATTCGAGAACACGCCCCCCGAGCAGGTGGTCGAGCTGACGGACGAGGGGTATCGGATGCTCGGCGCTCGTGCCGGTGTCCACGAGGGGGATGCGATGGAGACCATCGGGACGCTCTTGTCGCCCGATCCGCCCGGCCGGACTCTGGACGAGATCAGGAGCGCGTGGCCCACCCCTTCGGCACCTGGCGGCACCAGGCTGCGGACCCTCCTCAACCGAGGTGCTGAACAGAGGCGATGGACGCGGACGGGGACTGGGCGCAAGAACGATCCCCACCGTTTCCATCGTGCGGCGGGCGCCCCGGATTCGATTCGATCGGATCCATCTCTTAGTGATCGAATCGAATCTGCTGAAGACGAAGCCGGACAGGCCGCATGAGCACCGATGCGCAGCAGGCCAACGCACGAACGCACGAGCCCTCCGATCTTGAGCCGCGGGAAAGGCCCTCGCCATGCCACCCTGGGACGAGTGCTGTCGGCGGAGTCGTCGCGAAGAGCGCGGCTCCGTTCTCCGAACCAATGCTTGCATTGTCCGAAGTATCACGGTACAGTGTGGGAATGGCAACGGTCATGGAAACGCTGCGCCGGGCGCTCGACGGGTGTGGGAAGACCCGATACGTCGTGAGTCAGGAGACGGGCATTCCCCAATCCACCCTCTCCCGATTCGTGGGCGGCAAGCCCCTGCGGGGCGAGAACGTGGACAAGCTCGCCGAGTACCTCGGGCTCGCGCTCGTCGTCAAAGCCTCGCGCGCGCGAAAGGAAGGATGACATGGCCTCCCTCATCACCGACAAGAACGGGCACCGTCGCATCGGCTTCAAGGGCTTGGACGGCACGTCCAAGACGATCCGCCTGGGCGACGTGGACCGCAAGCACGCCGAAGCCTTCAAGCTCCGAGTGGAGGCTCTGGTGGCGTCGGGCATCATGGGCACACCAATCCCCGCCGAACTCGCGGCGTGGCTCCGCGACCTTTCCGAGACCATGTACGAACGGCTCGTCCGGGTGGGACTGGTGGAGTCCCGCAGTACGACGCAATCGACGCTCGGCCAGTTGCTCGATCGCTATTTCGGGCTGCTGACCGTCAAGCCCGGCACTCGGACCACCATGCTGCAGACACGTGCTGCCCTTGAGGAGCACTTCCGCACCGATCGCCTGTTGTCCACGATCACGTCCCTCGATGGCGAGGCGTGGCGGGCCGCGATGAAGGAGGACGGGCTCGCCGAAGCGACGATCAGCAAGCGGATCAAGACGGCCCGCTCGATCTTCAAGTCGGCGCTGCGGTGGGGCATGATGACCGGCGACAATCCGCTCGCCAGCGTGCGCGCTGGCTCGCAGACGAATCTGTCCCGTATGCACTTCGTGTCGCGAGAGGACTTCGCCAAGGTCCTGGAGGCGTGCCCGAACGCGCAGTGGCGCGCCGTCGCGGTGCTCTCCAGGTTCGGCGGGTTGAGGTGCCCGTCGGAGGTGCTCGCGCTCCGTCTGCAGGATGTCCTCTGGCGCGAGCAGCGCCTCATGGTCCCCGAGCCCAAGAACGAGGGGCGCGAGGGACGTGGCGTCCGGCCCGTGCCCCTCTTTCCGGAGGTGCAGCGGGCGCTCCTAGAGTGCCACGAGGAAGCACCGGACGGGGCCGAGTATGTGATCTACGGCGAGCTGCGCCACCATCCGAACCTGGGCATCGCCTTCGCCCGCATCATTCGCAGCGCTGGGCTGAAGCCTTGGCCCAAGCCATTCCACTCCATGCGGAGCAGCAGGCAGACTGAACTCTCGGAGCGCTACCCGGCGGCTACGGTCGCGGCGTGGATGGGCAACACGCTCGCCGTCGCGCAGGCCCACTACCTCCAGGTCCGCGATGAGCACTTCAAGCACGCGGCTCGGGAGGAGGAGCCCAAAGCGACGCGAAATCCGACGCGGCACGAGGCGGAATCGGGCGGTACGGAGCGGAAGCAGCACGAGCGGCCCGATGCGCAAGCCCTCGTCGGTGCAGGGGTTTGCAGCACTACGCCATTCGGTGCAGAAATGACCAATGACCCCGACGGGATTCGAACCCGTGTTACGTCCTTGAAAGGGACGTGTCCTAGACCAGGCTAGACGACGGGGCCAGCGACCGGCGCGCGCGGCGCCGGCGGCGACAGTGTAGCGCGCCGGCGGGTCATTCCCGCCCGCACAAACGGCGCAGAGCGCACATCGTGCGCCGGGGGTCGGGACGTTCTCATGGACAACCGGGGCCCGAATCCGATGCTCTGGGCATGACCACCACCACCACGCCATCGCCTATCCGGCCCGCCCACGTCGCCGCAGCCGTCGCGCTGTGCGTGATGCTGCCCGCGCTGCGATCGATCGTCTGGGGCACGGGGTCTGTCGGCGTGTCGCCCGCGAGCGCGAGCGCCTCGGTCGAGCCCGTGCCGCCCGCTCGCGTGGCGCGGAGCATGGGCACGCTGCACGGGTCGTCCTACGTGGTCGAGCTGTCGGCCGGCGCTCAGGGAACGCGGTACACGGTCCGCGATCGCGCCGGCACGCTGATCGCCTCGAACCTGACGGCCGAAGAGGCCTCGTCGTACTTCGGCGGGCAGGACCCGCGCGATCTGGTCACGAACCAGTCGGGCCCGGCGCTGATGACCGCGGAGGACCATCGCTCCGAGCCGTGACGCGTTCTCGTCGCGGTACGATCGACCGATGACCCGGATCACACCGATGCCCGTGCCCCGCGAGCGCGTCCGCGGCGTGCTGCTCTTTGGCGGCACGTTCGACCCGCCGCATCGCGCCCACATCGAGCTGGCGCGATCGGTCCGCGACCGCCTGGGCGGACGCGGGTGGTGGATGGTGTACGTGCCGGCGGCGCGCAGCCCGCACAAGGACGCGGCGCCCCGCGCCAGCGACGCGGAACGCCTCGAGATGCTGCGCCTGGCGACGCGAGGCGTGCCGCGCTGCGCGATCTGGACGGACGAGATCGATCGCGCGGGGCGCTCCCGCGCGAGCTACTGGATCGAAACCCTCGCCCGCGCGCGCCGGACGCTCCCGCCCGGGCTTCCGCTGCGGTTCCTCATCGGCAGCGATCAGGCCTCGGCGTTCCACCGATGGAAGGACCCGCGCGGGATCCTGGAGTGCGCCGAGCCGATCGTGATGCTCCGCCCGCCGCACCGCAGCGCCGCGGGACTCCTGAGGTCGCTCCGCGCGCCCCGCTTCTGGACGCGCGAGGAGCTCGCGCTGTGGTCCAGCGCGATCGACGATCATGCGCTGATGGAGCACGCCGCGACGGACGTGCGTGCCGCGCTCGCCGAGGGCGATTTCGCCCGGGCCCGCCCGCTGCTATCCCCGCGCGTGCTGAGGTTCGTCCGGGCGCACGCGATCTACGCCGCGCCTACCACCGATCGCGGAGCCACGCCAGGCACGGCGCGAGGTCCACGGCGTCGATCTTTTGTTGCTCGATCGGCGGCGTCGCCGCGTCGCTCGGCGTGATGTGGAGAAGACCTGGGGCGATGCGATCAAGCGTGCCGCCACCGCCTATTAAGAAGGCGTGGAATGGCGTGGCGCCTCTTGCGGGCGCGCTGATGGATCTCGATCAGCCCGCCTCATTGATGTGCGCGTCCGAAGACGTGCGCCGCTAACGCGCTGCTACTTCCTCGCCGGCGGGGGCGGCAGCGGCTCGCCCGGGTTCGTGAAGATGTACGAGTACTTGCCCACGGCGTACCTGTTCGACTCGCCGGGCTGACCCGTCTCGATGCGGTCGAACAGCTCGTTGGGCAGCACGCGGTTGTACTCGGCCCGCCCATCCAGGAAGCCCATGCAGGACTTGTTCACCTCGCCGAACTCGCCCAGCACCTTCCCCGCCTCGATCACCTGCGTGTTCACCATCATCATGCTGTCGATCCACGCGAGCTGGTCGGCCGTCTGGTCGTGGACCCACACGAACTTGTTCCGCGGGTCGTACTCGGAGTTCACACGCATCCGGCGCGAGCCCTCCTCGAACCCGATCGTCCAGTCCGCGAACTTCGCGATCGCCGGCTGGTCCAGCCACTTCACATTCATGATGTACGAGGTTCCCACCGCGTCGTAGCACGTGTCGCCGAACTTGCTCGCGTACCCGTAGTCCGTGAGGATCTTGGTGCCCTGGAACGACATGCGATCGCCCGGCGACTTGAACGCGGGCATCTGCACGCGCTTGCGCTCGTCCTGCGGCGTGGAACCGGGGTTGAAGTCCCACGTGCTGCCCGAGCCCTTGTTCACGTAGCCGTTGGGGACGCCCATCGTCACGTCGGGCGCGACGTAGGGGTTCAGCAGGCGCGTGTACGCGGGCTCCTCCCAGGGAGAGCCGGCCCAGGCGATGATGGGGTTGCCCGGGTTGCTGTCGCAGTTCTTGCCGCCGAACCACCAGGTGTCGAGCGTGGTGGGCTTGCCCTTGCGGTACCCGCTGGCGCGAACCGGCACCAGGTCCGCGTTGCCGGTGCGGTACTGGATGTGCGCGATCATGATCTGGCGGAGGTTGCTCAGCGAGACGGCCATGCGCGCCGTGTTCCGCGCCCGACCCAGCGAGGGCAGCAGGATGCCGATCAGCAGCGCGATGATCGCGATGACGACGAGCAGTTCGATGAGCGTGAACGCCCGCCGGCGGTGGGGCAAGGGGTGCATTGGGGCGTAGTATGCCATACTCGCCCGCCCGGACCGAGCGCAATTTGCGATCCGCGGGCGACCATCGGGAGGGCGGGCGGGGAAAGAACCCCTGACGCCGGGCGATCGAACGCGTGATTCTGTGGGGAGTCGCCCAAGTCGCGTGCCCCGCAACCCGATAATCTCCCTGCCGGTTCGGAGCGACCCGCGGCCTTTCTCCGGGATGACAGTCCATGCCACGTGACATCCCGGTGGGGAACGGACGCCTGCTGATCGCCTTCGACCGCTTCTACCGCGTGCGCGATCTCTATTACCCGAACGTGGGGCGCTTCAACCACACGGACGGCACGGTGCAGCGCTTCGGCGTCTGGGCCGACGGGCAGTTCGCGTGGGTCGAGGACCCGGGGTTCAAGCGCGAGCTGCGCTACAAGACGGACACGCTGGTGACGGAGGTGGTGCTCACCCACGACCGCCTGGGCCTGGTGGTGACGTGCCACGACGCCGTGGACTGCAACGACCCGATCTGGATGCGCCGCTGCATCGTCCGCGACCTGAGCGGGCGCAAGCGGGACGTGCGCCTGTTCTTCCACTTCGACCCCTCCATCGGCGGCTCGCCCGTGGGCGACACCGCCAACTACGACCCGAGCACCAACGCGCTCGTCATGTACAAAGACGACACGTACTTCCTCGTCAACGTCGCCGACGAGCACAAGACCGGCATCGACCACTGGGCCATCGGCACCAAGCGCCTGGGCGGGGCCGAGGGCACCTGGCGCGACGCCGAGGACGGCGTGCTGGGGCGCAACGCCATCAGCCAGGGCTCGATCGACGCGACCGTCGGGCTCACGCTCCTCGTGCCCGCCAACGGCGAGGCCTCGGGCACGATGTGGTTCGCCGCGGGCGCGAACTTCGACGAGGTGCGCGAGCTCAACCGGCGCGTCGTGCAGGACGGCCCGCCCGAGCGACTCCTCAATCGCACCGAGGCCTACTGGCGCCTCTGGGCCAACCGCGAGACCATGGGCATGGGCGCCCTCTCCGAGCGCGTCCGCGACCTCTTCGTGCGATCACAGCTCGTCGTGCGCACCCAGATCGACGACGGCGGCGCCATCCTCGCCGCCAACGACAGCGACGTCACCGCGTTCGGCGGCGACCACTACTCCTACTGCTGGATGCGCGACGGCGCGCTCGTCGCCCAGGGGCTCATCCTCTCGGGGCAGAGCGAGGCCTCCCGCAACTTCTTCCGCTTCGCCGCACGCGCCATCGATCGCGACGGGTACTTCCTCCACAAGTACTCGCCCACGGGCAAGCTCGCCAGCTCCTGGCACCCGTGGATGATCCAGGGCCAGCGCATCCTCCCGATCCAGGAGGACGAGACGGCCCTGGTCGTCTGGGCCCTGCGCGAGCACTTCGAGACCTTCCGCGACGTGGAGTTCATCAAGCCCCTCTACGAGCCGCTCGTCGTCCGGCCCGCCGAGTGGATGGTGTCGTACCGCGACCAGAACGGGCTGCCGCTGCCCTCGTGGGACCTGTGGGAGGAGCGTCGCGGCGTGCACACCTTCACCGTGGCGAGCGTGGTGGGGGCGCTGCGTGCCGCGGCCGCGTTCGCGCGGGACTTCGGCGAGCCCGATCGCGCCGCCCGCTACGCCGAGGAGGCCGAGCGCACCAAGCGCGCCCTCAAGAAGCACCTGTGGAACCCGTCGATGAACCGCTTCGCGCGGATGGGCACGCCGCTGGACGACGGCACCTACCGCCTGGACATGACCTGCGACTGCGCGAACTACGCGCTGTTCGCCTTCGGGGCCTTCCACGCGCGCGACCCGATCATCGAGGCCGAGATGCGCGCCCTGCTCGAGCGCCTGTGGATCAAGACGGAGGTCGGCGGGTGCGCCCGCTACGAGCGCGACTACTTCCACCAGATCGAGCGGGAGAAGACCGACCCCGTGCCGGGCAACCCCTGGGCGATCTGCACGCTCTTCCACGCCCAGCACGCGATCGCGCGGGCCCAGAACATCGTCGAGCTCCGCGAGGCCCTGCCCTACCTCGACTGGGTCGCGGCCCGCGCCTTCGAGTCGGGCGTGCTCGCCGAGCAGTTCCACCCGTACACGGGCGGGCCCATCGGCGTCAGCCCGCTCACGTGGAGCCACGCGACCGTCGTCACCGTCGTCATGCAGTACCTGCGCAAGCAGCAGGAACTGACCCGCGGTGCCTCGCGTGGCCCGCGGGCCGAGGTCGAGACGGAGATGAGCTCGCTGTCCTAGCCCCCCGAAACCGCCCCCGCCCCGCTCCCAATATCCTTGCGTGGCATCCATCGGGGCAACCATGAACGGCAGCGAGCTCTACGACGAGCATGTGCGCGGCGTGCACCGCCTGGACGCCGGTCCGCTCGCCGAGTGGGAGCGCACGTACTCGCTCTTCCTCCACCTCTCGCTCCTGGCGTTCCACTTCGTCCCGATCCCCGTCGTCCCCGCGCTCGTCATGTGGCTGATCAAGCGCGACGAGTCGGCGTTCGTCGATGACCACGGGCGCGAGGCGATGAACTTCCAGATCTCGCTCGTGCTCTACGCGCTGTGCCTGGTGCCGGTGGGCATGCTTACCTGCGGCGTGGGGTTCGCGCTCTACGTGCCGCTCTACGCGCTGGGCATCGTGGGACTGGTGATGGGTGCGAGCGCGGCCCACCGGGGGCAGTACTTCCGCTACCCGATGACGATCCGGTTCATCAAGTAGGGTTGATCCCCCGCCGCACCCATTCCAGGTCCGGAACCACCAAGTACACGTGGGGAAAACCGCACAAGAGGCGGCGCGGGAGCGTGTTTGGCTTGACAGGATGACGGTGTAAGGCTCTACTAGCCCGGTCGTTCGACCGCTGGAGGGGGTCCGGGGCAGTGTCGCGGGGCGGGGGCCGCGTGTTTGGCGCGACGTGCAGACCGGCACCATGCGTTCGAGCGAGTTGAAGGAAGACGCGATCCGGGGCGATCGGTCAGGCTCCGTGCGCGGGGCCGCCCGAGCAGCAGGTCACAGGTGCATCCGCCCGTCGTGCGACGGCGCGGCCAGATGCGTCCATGCTCGGCCCACGGCGCACGCACGTCCCGCGGCGCGTCAGGTCTGGAGGTTCGATTGGGATTCGGTTCGCATCGGACTCGACGCCGCAGGCGTCGGGGCGGCGGCCAACAAGGGCCCGGGGGTTTCAACGCGCCTCAGGGTGGCGGCGGCGGTTTCCACGCCGGCGGGCCGCACCAGGGCAACGGGCATCGCCCGCCCATGCGCCAGGGGCCCACGGTCCCCGGGCTCGAGGTCTATGGCGATGTCACGCCCGTCACGAACAAGCAGTATGAAGATCTGACCTCGATCGACCCCCAGCCGCGCCTCACGCTCGAGTATCCCGGCTGCCCCGCCTCCTGCCGACTGGTCGATCTGTTCTGCCCCATCGGGCGCGGGCAGCGCGGGCTGATCGTCTCCCCGCCCAAGGCCGGCAAGACGACGCTGCTGAAGGACATCGGCACGTCCATCCTGCGGAACCATCAGGACGTCGAGCTGATCCTGCTGCTCGTGGACGAGCGCCCCGAGGAAGTGACGGACTTCCGCCGCACCTTCGCGCAGGTCGAGGCGGACCTTGGCGGCGGAGCGGGCGCGGTCCAAGGCGTGATTCCCCGCGCGCACATCGACGAGGCCCAGGCGATCGTGGACGCGGAAGCGTCGGCCCGCGGCGTCGCGCCACGCGAGACGCACCCGCGCCCGCCACGCTCGCGCGTCATTGCCTCCAGCAACGATCACGACGTGGAGCGCCACATCGCCGTCGCCACGCAGACGATCGACTATTGCAAGCGCATGGTGCTCGCCGGGCGTCACGTCGTCGTGCTGCTCGATTCGCTCACGAGGCTCGGGCGCGCGTTCAATCGCTCGCGCCGGCACGCCAGCTCGGGGCGCACGCTCACGGGCGGGATCGACTCGCGCGCGCTCGAGGTGCCCAAGCAGATCTTCGGCTCGGCCCGCAACACCGAGGAGGCGGGCAGCCTCACCATCATCGCCTCGTGCCTGGTCGATACGGGCAGCCAGGGCGATCAGGTCATCTTCGAGGAGTTCAAGGGCACGGGCAACATGGAGCTCATCCTCGATCGCAAGATCTCCGAACGCCGCCTGTTCCCGGCGATCAACCTCGCCGCGTCCGGCACGCGCAAAGAGAACCTGCTCATGCCCGAGCCGGAGCTCAAGACGATGACGGCCCTGCGCCGGCGCCTGATGAACATGCCGCCGCACCTGCAGGTGGAGCAGTTGCTGCTGGCGCTGCAGCGATTCCCGACAAACGCGGCGCTGGTGGGGAGCCCGAGCTAGAGCGCGGGTCTCCTTCTCCGATCGCATTCCGCAACCATGCTCCGTGATCCCGGTACGACCTGCCGTGGACGTCGATCCGCGCGCCGCGATGCGCGCCGGCGTCCGCGTGAACTCATTCGTCCCAAGGGGTGATCCATGCAGACCCAGCCCGTCCTTATGAACGACCCGTCCTCAAGTTCCGCCGCGCTGCTCGCCCGCGTTCGCCGGTTGGAGCGCCGAGCTCGACTCTGGCGCATGGGGCTGGGCGTGGGCGTGCTCGCCTCGCTCGCGCCGTGGCTCCTCGCCGCTCAACGCTCGGGGGAGCCCGCGAGCGATCTCAAAGTCACCTCGCTCGCCCTGGTGGACGCCCAGGGCAAGGAGCGCGGCTCGCTGCGATTGGAGAACGGCTCGCCGGTGCTCGTGCTCCGCGATGGCTCGCGCCACGTCATGCTCACGCTGAGCGATGGCGCCGCGGGGCTTGCCAGCAAGGGTGATGGCGGCGTCGTGTTCGCGGGCGTGACCGGCGAGGGCGCGTACTTCAACGCGCGCGGGCACGACCTCAAGGCCGGGGTGTACGCGGGCGTGGGCAAGGACCTGAGCGCCTCGTTCCGCGGGTACGCCTCGGACATGGCCTCGGCGACGAGCCTCGATGTCGGCGCCGATCGCTCGGCCCGCCTGACGCTGAGCGATCCCGTGCGCGGCTCGACGTCGCTTCCCGCCGCCGCGCACTGAGCGTCACTCGGGGATGACGATCTCGATCGTCTTTCCCTCGCGACGGATGGTCAGCTTCGTGCCCGCCTCGCGGATCTTGGGGCCGACCTCCTCGCGGGTCACGCCCTTGACCGAGGTGCCGTTGACGCTCGTGATCTCGTCGCCCGTCTTGATGCCCGCGCGCTCCGCGATGCTCCCGGGCGCGACGCTCTCGATCGTGATCGCGTCGCTGTCGGGCAGCATGCGCACCGACACGCCCAGGCGACGCTGCCCGGGCCCGACCATGCCGCGCACGGGCGCGTCGGGCAGGTACTTGGCGCGGAGCGCATCGACGGTCGCCTGCACGCCCGCGTCGTTCTCGCCCGCGTTGGTCGCGACGACGATCCCCGCGCGAACGCTCGGCCACGTGGCGAAGCCCGCGGTGAACGTCCCCTGCCCGCCCATGAACACCTGGCCCTCTTCGCCCGCGGTGTCGGCCGCGATGAGCCCCGGGAGTTTCGTGGCCGTTTCGTCGCGGATCAGCCCCGCGCCCTGGCCCGCACCGAGTCGCGCCTGAGCCGCCGCGAACTTCGCGAAGTCCTCGATCGTGAGCACCACCGCGCCCGCGGGCGCCAGCACGCCCACCAGCGGCATGGACCGTCGCGCCGGCTCGTAGCCCTTGGGCGTGCGCGCGTGCCCCTTGGGGATCACCACGCCCGAGTCCTTGGACGGCGGGCCGATCCGCGCCGACGCCATGCCCAGCGGCGTGAACACCTCGCGCGCGATCGCGTCCTCCCACGTCGTGCCCGTGCGATCGACGATCGCGCCCAGCAGCGAGTAGCCCGCGTTGGAGTACACGAACTGCGTGCCGGGCTTCGCCGCCGGCTCCTCGTTGAGCAGGTGCGCGAGGAACTGCCGGCGCTTTTCGGCGGGCGTGCCCTGCAACTCGAAGAAGATCGGCGTGTCCGTCGGCGTGATGCGCGTGTAGGGCTGCAGGCCCGCGTGGTGGCTCATCACCTGCGCCAGCGTGACCTTCTTGTACTCCTCGCGCATCGAAACATCGGGGAGCAGCTCCCCGAGCGTCGCGTCGAAGCGGAGCTTGCCGGCATCGACGAGGCGCGCCAGCAGCACGCGCGTCATCGCCTTGGTGCACGAGCCGACGACGAACACGTCCGACGGGGCGATGGCGTCCTTCTGCCCCAGCTCGCGCACGCCGCTCGTGCCCAGCGCGATCACCTTCCCATCGCGCACCACGGCCGCGGCGATGCCCGGGACATCGCTCCGCGTGCGCACCTCGTCCAGCAGCGCATTGAGCGACTCAACGGGGGCGGCTTGAGCGTGCGCGGCGTCCTGCGCGAGCGTCTCCCGTGGGCACGCGGCCCCCGCCACGCAGACCATCAACAGGGTGGGCACGGTGAGTCGTTGCAGCGTGAACATGCGTTGCTCCTGCGGGGTTCGCCAGTACCGCCCAAGCCACGATGCGCCGAAGCGCGACGTCTGGCGGTTCGGCTTCAAAATGACAGCGCGATTCGCACCATGGAACGCCGGCCGGCCCCGCGAATCGCCCTCGCGTTCGCGGGTCGCTTCGAACCCGATATTGCGACTGAGTCTCAGCAACATATACTCCGGTGATCGATGATTGCCGATCGAGAGGTCCACTTTCAGTGTCCGAGACAGATTCCCCATCTCCTCGCCGGATCGCACTGAGCCAGCTCAAGCTCGGGCAGGGCGGCGTGGTCCGCGCGGTTCGCCTGGGCGACCCCTCCGAGGGCGACCCGGCAGCCGGGACCGCCGCGATCCAGCAGGACGCGGCCCGCGATGCGGCGTACCTCGGCGCGATGGGGCTGTGCTGCAACGCCAAGGTGCGTTTGTGCCGCGCGGGCGAGCCGTGCATCGTGGCGATCGTGTCGGGCACGGGCGCGAGCTGTCGGATCGGGCTGGCGCGCCCGCTCGCCGACCGGATCATCGTCGAGCCCGAGTGAGCAATGCCCCCCGCCCCCGTCACCGGCCCCGGTCCGTCCACTCCTGCTGAGCCGGCCGCGCCGTCGTTGGGGCCCAACACGGGCACGCCCGCGCAGGTGACGATCGAGCGCGACGCGCGGGCACGCGTGATCGTGGCCCTGCTGGGCAACCCCAACACGGGCAAGACGACGCTCTTTAACCGGCTCACGGGACTCCGCCACAAGACGAGCAACTTCCCGGGCACGACGCTCGAGGCGCGCGTGGGCCGCCTGAGCGCGCCCGCGAAGGACGGGGCGAGCGAGGCTGTGGACGCGATCGACCTTCCCGGCGTGTACTCGCTCGAGCTGGACCTGATCGAGTCGGAGGTGTGCCGCGCGGTGCTCGCCGGTCGCGTCGCGCCGCGCGGGCAGCCCGTCGCGGAGCCCTCGGCGATCTGCGTGGTGGCGGACGCGACGAACCTCGCGCGCTCGCTGATGCTCGTGGGCGAGGCGCTGCGCCGGCGTCTGCCCAGCGTGGTCGCGCTGAACATGAGCGACCTGGCCCGCTCCCGAGGCATCGCGATCGAGGCGGGCGCGCTCGCCCGCGAGCTGGGATGCCCCGTCGTGCCCGTGTGCGCTCGATCGGGCGAGGGGCTCGAGGCGCTGCGCGGTGCGCTCGCCGCCCCCGCCATCAGCAACGTCACCCCGCCCGGCAGCGCCGAGGGCCTTCGCGCCTGGGCGCAGGACCTGCACGCCCGCGTCGCCCGCGCCCCCGCGGGCGCGAGCCACGACGCGCTCACCGATCGCCTGGACCGGCTCTTCACCCACCGCGTGCTAGGGCTGGTGATCTTCGCGGCGATGATGACCGGGCTCT
Source organism: uncultured Phycisphaeraceae bacterium (assembly GCA_964399625.1). GTDB lineage: Bacteria > Planctomycetota > Phycisphaerae > Phycisphaerales > UBA1924 > CAYNSB01. The sequence goes on along the minus strand of CAYNSB010000011.1, from coordinate 16,450 downwards.
TCTACACCCTGTTCACGATCGCCCGCGTGCCCATGGACCTGATCGACCATCTGTTCGCGTGGCTCAGCGGGCTCGTGGAGCACGCGCTGCCCGAGGGCGTGCTGCGCGACCTGCTCTCGCAGGGGGTCGTTGGCGGGATCGGCGCCACGGTGATCTTCCTTCCGCAGATCTGCCTGCTCTTTCTCCTCATCGCGATCCTGGAGGACACGGGCTACCTCGCGCGTGCGGCGTTCGTCGTGGACCGCCTTCTCCGTCCCTTCGGGCTTCCGGGGCACGCGTTCGTGCCGCTGCTCTCGAGCCACGCGTGCGCGCTCCCGGGCATCATGGCGACGCGCGTCATCCCCGATCGGCGCGAGCGCCTGGCGACCATCCTCGTCGCGCCCTTCATGTCGTGCTCGGCGCGCCTGCCCGTGTACGCGCTGCTCACGAGCGTGCTCTTCCGCGATCGACCGGCGCTGGCGGCGCTCGCCTTCGTCGGGTGCTACGCGCTGGGCATCGCCGCGGGCGTCCTCAGCGCGCTGGTCGCCCGGCGGACGATCCTCCGCGGGCGCGCGCGACCGATGGCCCTGGAACTGCCCAGCTACAAGCGGCCCAGCCTGCGCACGGCGTGCCTCACCACGCTCGATCGCGCCGTCGTCTTCCTGAAGAAGGCCGGCACGAACATCCTCGCGATCTGCGTCGTTCTGTGGTGGCTCGGCGCGTATCCGCGCGCGACGCCGCCGCCCAAGGCGATCGAGCTGCGCGAGATCGCGACGCAGGTGGAGGCGGGCAGCCCCGAGGGCGCGCGGGCGCTGATCGCCCAGGCCGAGCACCTCGAGGCGAAGAACCAGCAGGCGGGGTCCTTCGCCGGGCGACTCGGGCGCCTCATCCAGCCCGTGCTCGCGCCCATCGGCGCCGACTGGCAGTTGTCCGTGGGAATCCTGACGAGCTTCGCGGCCCGCGAGGTCTTTGTGTCCACGATGGCGGTGGTTGTCTCGGGCGAGACGGATTTCAAGAGCAAGCAGGGCGAGGAGCGCCGGGGCGTGCTCGCCTCGCTCGCCCGCGCCACGCGCGACGACGGCACGCCGGTGTTCACGCCCGCGGTGTGCTGGGCGCTCCTCGTGTACTACGTGCTCGCGATGCAGTGCCTGCCCACGCTCGCGGTGACGGCCCGCGAGTCGGGCTCCGTGCGATGGGCGCTGCTGCAACTGGTGTGGATGAGCGGGCTGGCGTTCGCGGGCGCGTCGATGGTCTACGCGGTGCTGCGATGAGGCCCGCCCTCGGTCTTGCGTGGGCCCTGCCGATCTCGGACTGGCAGTTCTGGCTCGCGAGCGCGCTGGCGCTGCTCGCGCTCGCCTGGCTCCTGCGGGGCGTGGTGCCGATACCGATCGTGTCCGCGCGCCGCGCTCGCAACAAGCGGACGCACCGCGTCACGCTCACGATCGCCGGCAAGACCGCCACCCCCAAGCGCCGCGCAGGGCGCTAGGCCCGCAGCCCCATGAACTCCTCGCGCACGACCTTCCCGTTCTTCACGCTGTAGACGCCGATCTCTTCCATCTGCGTGCGCTTGCCGGTCGCGTTGTCCGTCACGTCGATGCGGAACTTGATGGCGAAGCCCGTCGCGCCCACGTAGGGCCCCTCGGCCGAGCCGCCGTGCACCGTGTGCGTGCCCATCCACGCGTCGCTCTTCTCCTGCAGCGCCTTTCGCCCGTGCCAGCTCAGGCACGCACCGCCCTCGATGGACTCGATGTCCTTGGACCAGTGGCGGTCCCACAGCGGCCCATCGGGCTTGCCCGCGTTGAAGTTCGCGACCACCGCCGCACCGATCTCGCCCGCCGTCGCGCCCGAGCCCGTGCCGACGGGCCGTGGGCCCGCGCGCTTCGATCCTGCCTTCGTCGTCACGGGCTTCTTCGCGCGGACCTTCTTTGTGGCCTTCTTCGATGCTTTCTTCTTCGCCATGATGCGCTCCTCGGGTGCTCATCACCCGCGATGCTGTTGTCAGATGCGGAATCCCCGGTGCCGAACTCCGTCCTACGAGATGCTCAGCGTCGGGCGCTGCTGCCCGGAGCGCACCGCCGCCAGCGCCGCCTGCTTCTCGATCGCGTCCACCATCGCCTCGAGCGCGCCCGCCAGCGGCGTGCCGCCCGCGAAGTTCGCGCTCGGGTCGCCGCGATCCGAGTTCTCGCGCAGCGCCATCGTGATGGGAATCTCGCCCAGGAAGGGCAGCCCCAAGCGCTCGGCCATGCGTCGCGCCCCGCCGCGACCGAACAGGTCGTACACCTTCCCCTCATCGCCGACGAAGTAGCTCATGTTCTCCACGACGCCCAGGACCTCGATGCCCAGCTGCGTGAACATCGCCGCCGCGCGGGCCGCGTCGTCCTGCGCCACGCGCTGGGGCGTGCACACGACCACCGCGCCCGTCAGCCTCAGGTTCTGCGCCATGGTGAGCGCGATGTCGCCCGTGCCCGGCGGCAGATCGATCACCAGCGTGTCGAGCTCGCCCCAGTTCGTCTGCTCCGCGAGCTGCTTGAACGCGCCGTGCGCCATGGGCCCGCGCCAGATCAGCGGCTTGTCCGAATCCACGAGCTTGCCCAGCGTGATCGCCTTGATCCCGTGCACCGCGAACGGCTGGAGCTTGCCCGCGAGCGTCGCCTGCTCCAGGTCGTGCAGCCCGAGCATCGTGGGGAACGACGGGCCATAGATGTCCGCATCGAGCGCGCCCACCGCCTGCCCGCGACGGGCCAGGCCCACGGCGAGGTTCACCGCGATCGTGCTCTTGCCCACGCCGCCCTTGCCCGCACCGACCGCGATCAGGCGTTTCACGCCTGGCAGTGCGCCGCCCGATTGGCTCTGGGCCAGGCCCGGGATCGGCGTGTGCCCGCGCGGGGCGCTCTGGGGCGCGGGCGTGCCCGCGCCGAAGCGGTTGCTGTGAACGACCCGACCCGTCGCGTTGGTCCACTCAACACCCAGCGCGATCAGCGCCTCGGGTGCGGCCGATGCGCGCACGACCTCGTGCACTTGCTGGGCGATCCGGTCCAGCGCCGCGACGGACTCCTGCCCCGTGGCGTTGATCTTCAGCGAGACGTGCCCATCGCACGACGCGATGTTCTGCACGAGGCCGGCCTCGACCAGGTCCACGCCCCGTGCGGGATCGGGAACGCGACGCAGCGCCTGCGAGATGGAGGGCTTGTCGAGGGGCATGGAGGGCCTTTGAAAGGAGCGTCCGAGGGCATCCTAGGTGCCGCCGGTGCCGCCCCGGGCGGCGGCGAGCTCCAAAAGCAACACCGCCCCGCAGGAGCGAGGCGGTGCGAGCAATTCACATGGAACGGTCGGTCTCAGCGCCGACGCCGACCCGCGGCCAGCCCCGCGAGCCCGAGCAGCGCGAGCGAGCCCGGCGCGGGCAGCACGTTGATCGTGACGCCGTCGATGAGCTTCTTGTTGATCGTCGCCTGCGCGCCGTTGGCGGCGAGCGTCGTCAGCTTGTTGTCGATCGCGATCTCGACCTTCGTCGCGTTGCCCACGATGCCGTTGGCAACGAGGAACGCCGCGACATCGAACGAGCCCGTGCCGTTCCACAGCCCACCCGAGACGGTGGGGGGGAAGTTGAAGATGCCGCCGCTCGTGAAGGTGAGGTTGAACTGGCCCAGCAGCGTGGCGCCCAGCGCGACGCCGTTCACCTCGGTGATGCGCACGTTCACGGGGCACGCGACCGTCGCCTGCGCCGTCGCGCCCGTGAGCCCGATCAGGCTGTAATCACCGGCCTCGGTGAAGCTGAACTGCGAGATGAACTGGCCCGGCTTGGCGTCGATGCCGAAGTTCAGCTGCCCGTCCGTCTGGTCCACGGCGAAGTTACCCGGGCCCGCGCTCGCGGACGACTGGAACGTGGGATTGAACTTGAGCGTGTCGCCCGAGACCGAGGGCGCGTTGAACAGCGGCACAGGATCGGTGAGCGAGCTCTCCGTCACCTGGCGGTACACGTACCGCGTCGAGTTGAAGTCGCCGTAGTTGATGCCCGCCAGCGCGCTCGAAGACGCAACGCCAACAATGGCCAAAGTGGCAATAAGCTTCATGGTCTTGTCTCTCCCAGCATCTCTCGAGCGGGTCTCTCGGCCCGCGTCATACAGAATAGCGGCACAGCGAAGGGACTTCACCAGATAATCGTTCCTTTTTCTCACCAAAAGAGGACAGATTCTCGGACATTTCGCCAAATCCCAGATCGGATGCCGGTGCAACCGAAGGCCATGTCGTGAAATGAGTTGGGCACGGCACAAAGACCTTTGGTTGCTGAGGCCAACACAAGGGACGCGGATTATCGGACTACATAAACAGCGCTGCAATATCAAAGGTCGTGCCGCGTTGGGCCCGCGGAACACCAGACTCACACCGCTTTCAGGAGCATCGGACATGAACTCGAGGGTGACCGCCGCACTGGCTCTTCTTCTCATCGCCGGCTCGGCGATGGCCCAGCCCCCCGCCGGAGGACCTCCGCTGCGGGGTCCGGACGCGACCAACAACCGTCCTCCGGTTGGCGACCAGGGCTTCGACGGCGCGCCGATCGAGCGCCAGAAGCGCTGGATGGGCGATCGGGGCATTCCCATGCCCGAGTACGTCGCGGTGATCGAGGGGCTCAAGCAGGAGTCCACGCCCGCGAACCTCCGCCTGAGCGCGGAGCAGGAGAAGCAGGTCAAGACGATCGCGGAAGGTTTCCGCGCCGAAACGCTGGCGTTCCGCGACAAGGTGCGCGGGCAGCGCGGCGAGGGCATGGAGCCGCCCGCGGACAAGAGCGAGCGCGACGCGACGCGTTCGCGCATGGAGGAGATGCGGGCCCAGGCTCCCAAGCCCGCCGACGCCCAGACGAAGATGTGGGCGGTTCTGTCGCCCGAGCAGCAGAAGTTCCTGCAGCCCGAGCTCGATCGCGTGAAGGCCGATGTCGAGAGCCGGCGCATGGATCAGGTGGGCGAGCAGCGTCAGCGCCGGCGTGGCCCGGGCGGCGAGGGCAGCCCCAACGGACCCGGCGGGCCCGGGGCGTTCGGCGCGGGCGGCGAGCGCGGGATGCGCCTCATGCAGCGCCTGCGTGCCCTGTCGCCCGAGCAGCGCGAGCAGGTCCTCTCCAAGCTGGAGGCGGAACTGAACAAGGTCGATGGCGGTGGGCAGGCGCAGGGCGCGGCCCAGCCGAACGACCAGCAGCAGGGCGGCAATCAGCCCTTGCCGCCGCGCCGACTGCGCGTGCGTCCGGGTGGTGGCAACGACGCGCCGCCCCCGCCGCCGGCCCCCAAGCAACCTGAGTGATCCATCCCACGCGGCGCGTACACGAGCGCGCCGCGTGCGGCGAAACGGAGCACGGCTGCGGGCCGGGCGAGAGCCTGGCTCGCGGTTTTTTTGGTGAGTGATGGAGGAACGCGTGTGGACGGCGTGCGCACCCGTTCGTACTTCGCTCGTATGAACGACCCCCCAGGAACAGTGGGAAGACGGTGTGCGAGTCACGATCTTGCCCACATTCACAAAAAACATATATCAAGTCGCACCCCGGGGGCCGATGGCTTGTAGAGTGGACATCGGTCCACAACTTTCCCACGATCTCTCTCTCCTCCAGCGGGGCGCTATCTTCTGGTAGCGCCCTGCTTGTTTATGGGGCGTGGGGCTCATGGAGGAGCGCGTGGGCACGATCCTGGTGACAGGCGGGGCAGGATTCATCGGATCGCATGTCGTCCGGGCGCTGTTGGCGCGGGGCGAGCAGGTGGTCTCGCTCGACAATCTCGATCCGTTCTACGACCCGCGCCTCAAGCGCGAGAACCTGCGCGACAGCGGCGTGCGTGACGCGGTCGAGGCGGACATCACCGACTCGGCGGCGCTGGACGCGGCGTTCGCGACGCATCGGCCCATCAGCGTGATCCATCTGGCGGGCAAGGCGGGCGTGCGCCCGAGCCTGCGCGACCCGGTGGGGTACGCGCGGGCGAACGTGCTCGGAACGCAACTGGTGCTCGACGCGTGCGCGCGCCATCGCGTGGCGCGGGTGGTCCTGGCCTCGAGCAGCTCGGTGTACGGGAACAGCCCCAAGACGCCCTTCGCCGAGGACGATCGCGTGGACGCGCCGATCAGCCCGTACGCCGCGACGAAGAAGGCGTGCGAGCTGATCGCGCACGCGCACCGCGTGGCGACGGGCATGCCCACGGCGTGCCTGCGGTTCTTCACGGTGTACGGGCCGGCGCAGCGTCCGGACCTGGCGATCATGTCGTTCATGCGCCGCATCGCCGCGGGCGAGTCGATCGAGATGTTCGGCGACGGCTCGATGTGCCGGGACTACACGTACGTGGACGACATCGTCTCGGGCGTGCTCGCGGCGCACGATCGGATCGGGGCGCACGGCTATCGCGTGTGGAACCTGGGGAGCGATCGCCCGATCCGCCTGGACTCGATGATCGAGTCGATCGAGCGCGTCGTGGGGCGTTCGGCGCGGATCGAGCGTCGGGGCGTGCCCACGGGGGATGTGGAGCGCACGTGGGCGGACCTCACCCGCTCGCGCGCGGAGCTGGACTACCTGCCGCGGACAAGCTTTGCCGAGGGGCTGGCGCGCCAGTGGGCCTGGGTGCGCGAGCGGATGTGAGCGCCGGGGTTAGGGCTTGGCGGGGGGATTGTCGGCCTTGCTCGCGGGAACCAGGTGGCGCGAGAACAGATCGGGCTTGAGGCGTTCGATCGCCGCGTCGATCTCGGCGCGGGTGAAGATCGGCGACGCGAGCGTGACGGCCTTGTTCTTGGGGGCCTCGGGCATGCCCGACTGATGGGCCGGGACCGCGGGCTTGAGCGAGCCTCCGCCGTGGAACGTGCTCACGCCGCCGTTGCCTCCCGCGCCGCCACCACCACCGCCGCCACCGGCCGCGGCGCTGCTTCCACCGCCGCCACCACCACCGCCCGATCCACCTCCGCCGCTACCACCACCACCCGCGCCGCCCGCACCGCTCGCGGGCGTGCTTGCTGGTGCGGGGGACGAGGGCGAAGAGGACGCGCCGGGCTGGAGTTCGGCCGGGATCGACGACGTCCAGCTCTCCGCGGCGTTGGCGCGCAGCGTGCTGATGTTGAGCCCGTCATCGAAGACGACGGGGACGAAGCCCAGGGCGGCGACGCGCTCGATCTCGGCCTCGCGCTGGGCGCGGGACATCTTCGGCCCCGGGTACGTGTTGAACATGATGCCGCCCCAGGTCTCGTGCCCGGGGATGAGGAAGTCGGCGAGGACCTTGGGCCCGCGCAGGTCCTTGGCGTAGGCCCAGGTCGGCGCGAGCACGTGGAAAACGTCGGGGAGCGCGTCCTCCGTCAGGAAGCGCATGTTGGGCTGGCGCTCCTTCATCATGCGCAGCCACTGGTAGGACGCGGGCGGGCCCGCGCTGAGGAACGCGTCGAGCCCGAGGGTGCGCGCGTTGAGGCTCGCGGCCATGTCGAGCTCGGCGAATCCGGCGGCGACGTCCTTGGGGTCGTTGGGGTTGAGGGGGCGGAGGTTCTTGGGGTCCCACGCGGGATCGAGCAGCGTGGAGACGCCCCACCAGTACCCCACGTCCATCTTCGTGCCCAGCGTGCGGAGCTGGTCGAGCGAGCTCGCCTGCGCGGGCACCTCGAGCATGCGCGTCATGAAGCGGGGCGGGAACGGGGCCTTGCTGCTGGCGGTGTTCGCGTAGAGGCCCGACGGGTTCCAGATCATGACGCGCGAGTAGCCGTGCGCGGCGCGCGAGGCGATCTGCGTGGCGAGCGGCCCCCAACCCTTCACGTCGGGGCGGAGGGCGTTGGCGACGCCCCAGCCCCAGGGGTTGGACGGGCTCTGGATGCTGGGCTCGCTGTAGAGCGCGCCCAGGACCGGGCGCGGATCGCGGGTGTACTTGGGCGCGCCGTAGTGCGACTGGAAGTAGTCGCGATACGGCGTGAGCGTGGCGAGCCACGGGCGCGCGCGATCCACGACGCGGACGGAGATCGTGTACGTGCGCGTCTGCCCGGGGGCGAGGCGGTCCGGGTTGTAGATGAACGCCTGCCAGTTGGGGTCGCTGGGGTTGCCCTTGGCGGCGCCGAACCCGAGCGTGAACGTGTGCAGGTACTGGTCGAAGGGGTACTGGACGCTCACGCCGACGGTGTAGCGGTCGTTGGCAAAGACGAGCACGGGGCTGTAGAACTGCGCGGGGTAGATGCCCTGCACGCCCGGCGCGGCGCCCGTGGAGTCCGCGGTGATGGTCTTGACCTGGGCGTCCTCGTGGAAGTCGTAGAAGGAGACGGTCCGTCCCACGTGGAAGTTGGCGAGCGAGAAGTTGCCGATGATCGCGGGCGTCTTGCGGGTGTTGGTGACCGTGATCTTCAGGTCCGCGCCGTCGGGGACGGGCGTGATGACGGTCGTCGCGCGGCATTCGCTCTCGTAGGGGATCGGGTTCTTGCCCTGCTCGAAGAGCATCGCCCCCGTCGCGTTCTCCTTGATCGTCAGCTTGTTGGGCGCGACGGTCGTCGTGAACCGCCCGTCGGCGCTGGTGACGGACTGCCCGGACGCGCCGGCGGCGGCGACGAGCAGCGGGATCAGGAGATGGGAGAGTGGGGCGCGCATCACTCTGAATTGTCGCAATCGCGCGGGCCCGGGGAAAGCGGCGGCAACGCTGGGTTCCGCGGACGCCGTGGAACGGCGCGGGATGCGCCGATCGTGTGGGCGGTGCGGGCCCGGGCGCGGGTTATCCGTCGTATCCCCCGGCACGCTGGACTTCCTCAGCGTAGGGGATGAGCTGGGGGTATTCCTCGTCGCTCTCGCCGGCGCTCCACGCGACCGTCTCGCCGTCGGTCTGCGGCGGCGTTACGTAGAGCTTGGGGAACGCGTTGGCCCACCCGTACGTCAGAACGCGCACGATGGAGAGGAAGAACGCCGACGAGATCGCGGCGCCGAGCACCTGCATCGAGAAGAGCCCCACATCCCCACGCGGCAGGCCCAGGATGTTGCCCGCGCTGGAGACCATGATCGCGACAAAGTACGGATTGGAGGCGCGCTCCATGAGCGCGCGATCGGCGGCGCCGGCGATGACGCCAAAGAGCAGGGCGTACGCGAACACGGCGAGCAGCCCGCCCTCGCTGTAGGCCTGTCCCGTGACGCCCGGCCCGAGGTTCGCGTCGGTGCCCATCTGGCGGGAGAGGACGAGCCCCAGCGAGTCGGGCTTGTCGGCCCAGACGGTGCGGGGGATCGGGTTGATGAGGATCCAGTAGATGGTCTTGGCGGGCGTGAACTCGTAGTTCGCCGGATAGTTGTCCATGATGTACATGGCGTTGCCGGCGGTGTCGGTGTAGAGGAGGTTCTCGACGGCGGAGCTGGCGATCTTGGGGTTGTTGAACAGGGCAGTGAGGTGCTCGACGCGCTGGGAGGCGGTGGGCTGGCGTCCATCGCCCACGCCGCGGAACCGGATGCCCGTGTACAGGGCCATCGCGAGCACGCCGGCGACGGAGAGCACGCCGACGAACATGATGATGGACCGCGCGCTGCGGTAGCGGAGGCTCGCGAAGTACCACACCCAGGGCACGCCGATGAGCATGCCGGCAAGGTCGCGTCGCCCAATGCCGCCGGTGACACAGATCACGCCGCCAACGGCGAAGGTGATCGCGAAGATGGTCCAGGAGAGGGGGTTGAACCGCGAGGCGAGGAGGTAGTACGTCGCGAGGCAGACGGCGGTCGTGGCGAGCCCGCCGCGGATGTTGTGCCCGATGAGCCCGAGCAGCCCCTGGGGCAGGGCGAAGGCGACGAAGCTTCCCAGGGCGAGCAGCGCGGCGGTGGAGGCGATGAGCCCGGGCGCCGTCACGGGGAGCTCGACGCGCGGGAAGGCCCGCGTGAGCCACATCTTCCCGCGGGCCCAGCGCGCCGCGAACATGAACGTGACGAAGTAGAGCACGGCCGAGGCGGCGTAGAGCATCGCCGAGTGCTCGGTGATCGCGTCGCGCCGGATGGCGCCCATCCCCGCCGACACGGTGAAGTAGCCCGAGAGGCAGACGAAGTGGAGGTACCCGACGAGGAAGAGGTTCCGCCAGGAGAGCACGTCGCAGGTGCGCGCGAACAGGTCGCGCACGATGATCCCCAGGATCACGAGCATGAGCACGACGCAGGTGACGGTCATCAGCAACAGCATGCGCGGGGCGGGTCCAGTCTGGTGGAGTCGATCGGGGGACGTGCCAGGGGTGTTATCGGCGATCGGTGCGGGATTCTTGGTGCATCAGGCGTGCGGAGCCCCCGACATCACCGAGGCCGCGATCAGGGCTCGCCGAACGCCCTCGATCGGGTCTCCCGCGCGGCGCCAGTCGCTCAGCACGCGGGCGGAGCCCTCGCGCATCGCGTCGATCCGCTGGGGGTCGGTCGCGTCGAGCATGGCGGCGCGGAGCGCGCCCGCATCGCCCGCCGGGAAGAGGCGACCGTTCACGCCGTCGCGGACCAGTTCCGCCGCCGCGCCCACCACGTCCGAGGCGATGACCGCCATGCCCGCGGCGACGGCCTCGTTCACGACGACGGCCCAGGGCTCGTAGTCGCTGGGGCAGACGAGCACGTGCGAGGCGCGGTAGATCGCCGCGAGCACGTCCTGGTCCGCCACGAAGCCCGTGAAGATGACGCGCGAGCGCAGCGCCTCGGGCACGCGGGCACGGAGCGCCGCCTCGAGCGGGCCGGACCCGACGACGAGCAGGTCCCACTGCGGTCGATCCGCGGCGATCGCGGCGAAGGCGTCGATCGCCAGGTCCACGCGCTTCACGTCCACGAGGCGCGCGCTCACGGCGAGGCGCCGGCGCGCAGGATCGAGCGAGAAGCGCTCGCGGGCCGCGGCGAGGCGATCCGCCGGGATCGACGCGATCCGCTCGTAGTCCGGCTCGTAGGGGTGGAAGAAGATGCGCTCGTCCCGCGCGCCGTACTTGCGGAAGTACGCCGCGCCCAGCGAGCCGCAGGGCATCACGCCCCAGCAGCGCCCGACGACGCGCCGCACCAGCGCGTGCTTGACCAGGGCGCGGGCGCCGCGGGCCAGGTCCCCGCGGATGTTGCTGTCGGCGGTGAGGAACGCGGGCAGGCGCCGGCGCGCGCACCACTCGATGAGGCGCAGGCGCGTGGGGTCGTTGTAGCCCGCGATGATCATGGCACGGGCGTTGTGCGCGCGCAGCCAGTCGATCATGCGGGCGCCCTTGCGCCAGTCGGTGAGCATCCAGCGCGGGCGGGCCTGCTCGACGACGGGCTGCCCCGCGCCGAAGTACACAGCGCCGATCTCGGGCGCGGCCTGGCGCTCCCACGCCTGGTCGGCCTGGTCGTGCGTGACGAGCGTCGCGAGGCGGACCTGGGGGATCTCGCGGGCGAGGCGACGCAGCGTGTGGAGGCGGTACGGCGTGACGACGTTCACCACGTACGCGAGCAGCGGGCGGGCATCGTCGGGGGTGCTCACGCGCGGCCCTTGGCGCCCTCGATCGCCCGCCGGTACAGGTCGAGGTAGCGGTCCGTGATGCGGCGCGGGTCCATCTCGCGCATGACCCAGGCGCGACCGGACTGCCCCATGGCGCGCAGGCGGGCGCGATCGGAGATCATGTCGCCCAGCGCCGCGGCGAGCTCGCGCACGTCTCCGCCGCCCACGCCGCCCTCCTTCACGTCCGAGCGGATGAGCTCGACGATCCGCCCGCCGCCCGAGGCGACCATCTCGGGCCAGGTGTCCGTGCCCTTGGTGGTGAGCACGGGCGTGGCGCAGGCGAGGGCCTCGAAGTAGACGAACCCGAAGTTCTCCATGCTCGTGGGGAGGACGAACAGGTCCATCGCGGAGAAGAGCGACGGCTTCCACTCCGCCGGCACCATGCCCAGGAAGGTCGTGATGTCGTCGAGCTTGAGCTCGCGGGCGTACTGCTTGAGCTGTGTGTCGTAGCCGGGATCGCTGGGCCCGGCGAACACGACGTTGAACGTGTGCCCCGCGTCGCGGACGACGCGCGCCGCGGCCAGCACGAGATCGGGCCGCTTCTTGTAGTGCAGACGCGAGAGATAGAAGACGCTGGGCACGTCGGTCGAGGGCAGGCGCAGGTTCGCGCGGGCCAGGTCCGGCGTGGGCGCGCTCTGGTAGGGATCGGTGTCGAAGACCAGGGGGATGGAGACGCCGGGCGTGCGCGGGTGGCGCTTCTGCGATTGGTCGAGCTCGCCCTGCGCGGTGAGGACGATGAACGCCGCGTGGTCCACCAGCTCCTTGGTGAAGGCGGTCCAGAAGATCTTCTTCTTGAATCGCTTCTGCAGGACGGACCAATCGGCCATCATGCCGTGCGGCGACTGCACGTAGGGGATGTTCTTCTTCCGCGCCAGGCGCGCCATGGGGATCTGGGCGGGGTCCCACATGTCGTGGAGATGCAGCACGTCCGTCTCGCCGAGCACGGGCTCGATGGCGCGGGGAATGGAAGACCCGAAGAGCCCGCGGATCGGGCCGTGGGGGGGCAGATGCACGACGCGCGGGAGGGAGGGCCCGCCCGTGCGCCAGGGCGCGGGCACGTCCTTGGGATCGAACGAGGCGAGCGTGACCTGGGCCCCCTGGCGTGCCTGCCAGGTGCAGAAATCGAGGACGGCCCGGCAGACGCCGCCGTCCGAGAGGTGCACGTGGTGGAGGTAGTGGGTGATGCGCATGGGAGTGGGGGTGGCGGAGTGGGTACGTTGGGCCGGGGCCCGGGTTCGTCTCAGGTCGAAGAGCCCGCGGGATCGATGGGCGGGCGGGGCTTGACGGGCTGGGCGGGGTTGCCCGAGTAGATGGTCATGGGATCGAGGTCGCGCAGGGCGACGCCGCACGCGCCGAGCACGGCCCCGCGCCCGACGGTGACGCGCGGGCCCACGAACGCCTGGGCCGCGATCCAGGCGTCATCGAGGATCGTGATGGGCGGGCGCAGGAGGGGCAGGTCGGCCCGCTTGTAGTCGTGCGAGCCGGCGCACAGATGTGCGTACTGCGAGATCGTGCAGCGCCTTCCGATGGTGATCGGGCCCAGGTCGTAGACGATGGCGTAGTCGCCGATGGAGGAGTAGTCGCCGATCGAGAGGAGCCAGGGGATCTCGATGCGTGCGGTGGGGCGGATGTGCACGTGGGCGCCGACCCTGGCTCCGAAGGTGCGGAGCAGCAGGTTGCGCCACCCGTACCAGTTGTGCCAGGACGTGCGGAAGAGCGCGGCGCGGGCGATCATCCACAGCGCACGCCCGATCTTCTCCTTGAGGGTCCAGGGGCTCTGCTGGGCGCGCTCGGCGCCGGCATCGAAGTCGGGGCCGGCGAGGGACTGCTCTGGCGTGGGGGCGGTGCTCATCGCGTGCTCACGCGTGCTGGTCGGCGGCCGCGGCGGCGCGCTTCTGGCGCAGCTCGCGGTTCTTGGCGATGGACATGAACTCGTACCACGCCATGAGGCGGCAGAGCACGTATCCGGGGTAGCCGTCGAAGCACCCGCGCCGCAGGAAGTACCCGTACAGGAATCGGAGCGTGGGGCGGAAGGGCAGCTTGCGCGAGAAGGTCTTGACCCAGCGGCGGCGCTCGATGGGGCTGCCGAAGAGGCGCGGCGCGACGCCGCCCGCGTCGTGCTCCTCCATCGCGTGTGCCTCCCACGAGGTGTACCGGTTGTGCTTCTCGACCCAGGAGTAGAGGTCCGGGTACGCGTAGTGCAGGAAGTCGTGGTCGAGGTAGCCCGCGTCGCCCGTGGAGAGCACCACGTGCTCGTGCACCTCGTTGTCGCCCGACTGCGTCTGCCCCAGGTGCCCGATGCGCTCGTACCGCCCGACGGCGTGCTTGAAGAGGCGGATGTTCCACGAGGGGTAGTACCCGCACCCGCGGATCCAGCGCTGCATGAAGATGAGGCGCCGGTTGAGCCAGTACCCGTCGCCGCACCCGGCCTTGGAGGCGTCCTTGGCGCGGTACTGCCCGGTGACGACCTTGCGCACCTCCTCGGTGAGCTCGGGCGTCATGTGCTCATCGGCGTCCATGATGAGCACCCACTCGTTCTTCCAGGGGAGGTTCTCCAGGGCCCAGTTGCGCTTCTTGGGCCAGCCCTCCTTGGAGATGTAGAACTGGTAGACGTCGGCGCCCATCGCCTGCGAGAGGGGCGTGGTCTTGTCGCTGGACTGCGAGTCGATGACGACGATCTCGTTGGCCCAGAAGACGTGGCGGATGCACTCGACGATGTTGCTCGCCTCGTTCTTGACGGGGATGAGCACGGTGACAGGCACCGAGCGAGGCGCGGGCCACGGGCCGCCCTTGGGCGTGCGCTCCGGGCGCACCTCCGCGACGAGCGCATCGGCCTCCGGGTGACGCGGCTCGGGGCGAGCGCTGCGGGTCGAGGGCGCGGGGGTCGGCGTGTGGATGGAGGCGGCACTCACGGGCATGAGGTTATCCAGCCTTCGCGGGCGCGGGCAGCCCGCGCTGCATCACGTCGCAGTACCGGCGCATGAGCTCCTGCTTCGAGAGCGAGCCGGCGATGACCTGCGCGGCACGCTGCCCCATCGCGGCGAGCCTCTCGGGCGGGGCGTCGAGCATCTCGCGCAGCACCCGCTGGGCCCCGTCCACATCTCCGTGGGCGATGTGCCACCCGATCTGGTGCTGCTCGATGAGGTCGCTCACGTGGCAGGGGTTGGGCCCGAGCAGCAGGATGGGGCGCGACACCGCCATCGCGCCGTACACCTTGCACGGGTGCACGATCCCCACCACCTCGTCGCCGATGCTCACCACGTGGGCGTCTGCGGCGGAGAGCGAGAAGCGGATGCGATCGAACGGCTGGTAGGGCAGGGAGCGGATGTTTTTCACGCCCCGCGCGACCTTCTCCTCGACCTCCTTCTTGCCGCCGCCACCCCCGATGCACATGACAACCAGTCGCGGGTCGTCCTGCATGCGTTCCGCGGCATCGAGGAGCGTGCGGATCGGGTTGGCGGGGGAGTGGTTGCCCGAGTACATCACGACGAACTTGCCGTCGAGCGCGTGCTCCTTGCGGAAGGAGTTCTCGCTGTGGGGGATGTTCTCGAGCTTGTCCTCGTGGGGCCAGGGGGGCATGGTCGCGGTCTTGCCCGCGACGTCCATCTTCTTCTGGACGCGCTCGCCCATGAAGCGATCGAGCACGACGATGTCGCTCGACCGCCGGTACGTGATCCGGTTGAACAGGTCGAACACGCGCGCCTGCAGGGAGGTCGGCGTGATCTTCTTCATCGCGATCATCTGATCGGGGTTGAGGTCCATGAGCCAGTACTTGAGCGGCACGCCGCGGAGCCGGCTGATGAACGCGCCCCCCACGCCGCAGAACGGGGGGGAGGTGGAGACCATGACCGCCGAGAGGTTGCGCGTGAAGAGCCCGCGCACGACGGCCTGCGCGAGGAAGATCCACTGCGCCAGCAGGCGCACCGCGATGGAGGACTTGCCGAAGCTCGAGAAGGGCAGGCGTCGGACGTCCACGCCGTTGAGCGTCTCACGCGAGGGGTATTTCTTGGACGGGTCGTCGTACCCGCGGGCCGAGGCGTAGACGATCACGCGATAGCCGCGCCTGGCCATCTCGGCGGCGGCGTCGGCGATGTGCTGTCCCACCGACGCGGGATCGGGGACGTACACCTGGGAGATGATGAGGAAGGTCGGCTTCACGCGCACGCACGCTCCGGCGCTGGGCTAGCGCCGCGCGGTCTTCTTCTTGCCCTTGGCCGACTTGCCCGACTTGGCCGCCTTTGCGGGCTTCTTCTTGGCGGGCTTGGCGCGGGCGGGCGCCCCGTACCCCGCGGGGATGCCCTGCGTCCAGGTGTCCTTGAACTGGCTCTCGGGATTGAACCCGTCGCCCGGGATCGGGTGCGAGCCCTTCGTGAAGGTGCTGATGGAGCTCAGGTGGGCGGTCCGGGCGTTGTACTTGGCGCGGAACTCGCCCTCGATCCAGCGGTAGGTCTTCTCCATGCCCACGCGCAGGCGCGTGTCGGGCTCCCACCCGAGGTAGGAGCGGATCTTCGTGTTGTCCGAGTTGCGACCCGCGACGCCACGCGGCGCGTCGAGCTTGTAGTGCCGCTGGAGCTTGATGCCCGCGATGTCCTCGGCGATGTCCACGAGCTGGTTGATGCTCACGAGCTCCGACGAGCCCAGGTTGATGGGCTCAAGGATGTCCGAGTGCGTGATCGTGCTGATGCCCTTGGTGCAGTCGTCGATGTACATGAACGAGCGGGTCTGCGTGCCATCGCCCCAGATCTCGATCTCGTGCTTGCCCGAGACCACGGCGGCGATGACCTTGCGGCAGATGGCGGCGGGGGCCTTCTCGCGCCCGCCCTCCCATGTGCCGTTGGGCCCGTACACGTTGTGGAAGCGAGCGACGCGCGTCTTGATGCCAAAGTCCTCGCGGAAGTGGCGGCACATGCGCTCGCTGAAGAGCTTCTCCCACCCGTACCCGTCCTCGGGCAGACCCGGGTACGCGTCGGCCTCCTTCAGCGCCGTGATGTTCGGGTTCTTCTGCTTGTCGGCGTTGTAGACGCACGCGGACGAGGCGT
>CAYNSB010000010.1:45738-82831 GCA_964399625.1 uncultured Phycisphaeraceae bacterium | reverse complement strand
CCTGGGTCCGGCGTCCCGCTCGCGCGGGCCGGCATCGCGCGCCGGGCGCGCGCCGCCGCCGCGCGGGCCGCGCTGGCTGTCGCGCTGGGCGTCGCGCGAGCCCTCACGCGCGGGGCCCGCGGGGAAGGGCGCCGCGACGGGCGGAGGTCCGGCGGGCGCGGTGAGGTTCTCCACGGGAATGGCGACCTGCTTGCCCGTGCTCTCGATGAGCACGAGCACGAGCTGGGTGAGTATCTGTCCATCGAGCACGAGCCCGTCGCCCTCGGGCGTTCCAACGCGCGTCTTGCGGCGCGGGAGCCGCTTCTTGAGTTCCTCGTAGGTCTGGTCCTCGTACCTCAGGCAGCACATGAGGCGCCCGCAGCGCCCGGAGATCTTGAGCGGATCGAGCGTGGCCTTCTGGGTCTTGGCGGCCTTCATCGAGATGGGCTTGAGGACCTTGAGGAAGTTCTTGCAGCAGCAGTACTGCCCGCAGCGCTCGTAGTCGGCGGTGAGGCGGGCCTCATCCCGCGCGCCCACGGAGCGCATGTCGATGCGCCCGAGGGAGTGCCCCGTCTCGCGATCGAGCTCGTGCACGAACTGCGAGAAGTCCGGGCGGGCCTCGCTCATGTAGTAGATCGTGAGGCGCTCGCGTCCCAGGATCGCCTCGGCGTCCACGATCTTGGCGGGGACGTGCAGGCGCTCGGCGATGGCGCGTGCGAGCACCTTGAGCTCGTGGCGTCGCTGCTCGAGGTGGGCCTGCGCGTCGAGGTCCTCCTTGGTCGCGACGCGAAGGATGCGTCCGTCGGTGAAGAACGGGTAATCGCGACCGCCCGAGTTCTCGATGTAGTTGAGCATCTCCTGGCGCGAGACGCTCTTGGAGCACCCCGAGTTGGAGCACGTCGTCGTGAGCATCTCGCACAGCTCGGTGCCGCGGGGCGTGCGGGCGACGAGCTTGCTGCCGCACCCGGGCTTGGCGTCCCCGTCGTAGGCAAACTCGCCCACGAGCTTCATGGAGCCGAAGCGGACGACGATGGTCTTGGGCGGCTTGAGGGCCTCGTACGCGGCGCGATCGGCCTCGAGGTCGGCCTCGAACTGGGGCAAGGGGAGGATGGGCACGGAACGGAACTCCTCACGCGGGCGGGCATCGTCGCGCACGCACAACGAACGCACCTGGGGGCGTCGGCTTGCGGGCGGAGATGTCGCCGGGCTCGATCGGGGGGAGTCGCTCGCGGCCGGCCCGGCTCGGGGCCGCGAGGTTCACACGTGAGGAATCGGCTATCGGGTGGTCGGACGTGCCAGGCCACCACCGGTGGCGCGGTTGCGTGCATCGGCGAAGATGCGCGGCACGGAGTAGCGGGCGTGGAGCTCGACGGAGTTCTGGTTCTCCACGCGGTAGACCATGAGCTCTTCGGATCGTCCATCGAGCACGAGCAGGACGTCCTGCGGGCTCGCGGTGAGGGTGAGGGCGGTGAGGTTGCCGGTCTGCCCGACCACATCGGCGCGGGCGTAGGGATGGGCGGCGAGGGCGATGATGACCGCCGCGAGCACGAGCGCCGTGGCGCTGAGGACCGCATTGCCCGAGAGACGCCGAAGCGAGGGGGTGTTCATGGGATCGTCTCCTGGTTCAGCGGCCGGGGTTCGCCTGGGCATCGAGGATGAGGTCGCGGTAACCGACGCCCTCGAGCCCCTTGGTGGACTCGTTCCAACGCAGCCCAACGAGCTCCTGGTTCGCGGCATCGACGAGGTACACGACGTGGGAGTTCCCGCCCTGGATCTTGGACGAGACCATGGTGTACTCCCCGCGGGCGCGCGTGGAACGGGGCTGGGCACCGGCCGCGGGCGCCAGGGCGACCGCGAGAAGGGTCAGGGCGAGCCCGGCGTTGAGGGCGATGAGCCCACGTCGGAGGGTGGTCGTGCGCATGGGAGGGCTCCGTGGGGAGGGTTGTGGGGGTTCAGTCCTGGTGCCCGCGCTTGCTGGGGATGAGGTTTGTGCCGATGACCGCACCCACGATGACGAGCACGCAGAAGTAGCCCCAGAGCACGGGGGGATCGGAGTCGGCCTTCTTGGGCACGGGGGCCTTGCCCGAGTTGAAGGCGCTAGCTCCGTCGGCGGGCTGGTCCGCTGTGGTGCCGAGCTGGGCCTGGGCGGTGCCGGCCCCGAGGGCGAGGAGGATGGTCAGGGCGAGGGCGCGCGTGCGGGTCATGGGGCCTCCCGGATCTGAATGAGTATAAGCGGCGGTGGGGCGGGCGGTTTCACGCGCAGAGCGGGCCGCTGATGCGATCGAACTCGCTCTGGGGCAGGTGGACGGTCCGCCAGCGCGAGGAGCGTGGGCGCATGGCCTGCGCGTAGTCCCGCACGCGCACCGCACGCACCGCGTACCAGCGCCCCCGGAACTCGAAGATCTCCTCGAAGAGCGGGGCGGGCGGCTGCTCCTCGCACCAGTAGATGAACACGAGCGTCGCGACGAACCCATCGCCAAAGAGCGTCTCCCAGACGCCCAGCGACCAGATGTCGTCCTCGGTGGCCCAGTTCTCGAGGCGGGCGCGCGGGCGTCCGCGGGGGCGCTCGGGGTTGGGGGCCCGCGCGCCGCGCAGGGTGCGCGGGGCGATGCGACGCCCCTTCACCTCGACGAGCAAGTGCTCACGCGGGCCGTAGACGACCAGATCGAAGGACTTGAGCGAGCGCTCCGAGGAGGTGTCGGTATCGGCGGCCTCGTCGCGCACGCGGAGCAGAGCCCCATCCGGGAGCAGGGCCTTCTTCGCCTCGTCCACGGCGACGTAGGGCACTCGCCTGGTGCGGAGGTATTCCTCGAAGGCCTGCTCGTAGTGGTGACGCCGCTGCACGGACGCATTCTACGGGATCTGGTCGGCGTCGCGGAGGCGTTCGACGACGATCGGGATGGCGGGCGCCGCATCGGCATCCACGCCCAGGCGACGCAGGAGCGTGTCGGGCGAACGTTCCGTCAGCATGCCGCGGTGCCCCGCGCGGACTCGGACGACCTCCCCGGCGAAGGCGGGCGTTGAGGCCGAGCCGACGGACACGACGCCGTCGCCCAGTCGCTGCTGCGCGCTGGCGATTGCGGCGCGGGCCGCGTGGGACCACCGTTCGCCGCGCGTCGGCCCCGCGAGGCGCGAGAGCCAGGGCGCTGCGCGAGCGAGGGCGTTGTCCGCGTCCATGGGAAATGATCCGACGATCGAGACGAGGCGCACGCCTCGGGGCGCGGGGCGGGCGTTGAGGTCCGCGAGAAACTCGGAATCGGGGAGCAGGTCTCGGCCGGCCTGCCCGTCGCCCTCGGTGAGAAACCCGAGCAGGGCGTTCATCTGTCGTGCCGCCGTTGCGCGATCGACCATGTTGATCGCCTGCGCGACGGGCTCCAGACGCGCCCACGGCGAGCCGGCGTGCGGCGTGCCGATCATGATGAGCGTGCGCACCGCGGGAAGCCCCGGCGCTCCTTGGGCGTCTCCCGCGTAGATCGAGCCTCGGGTCAGCGCGTCGCGGGCGATGAGCCCGCCCATGGAGTGCGCGACGATATCGATGCGCGATACACCTAGCGATCGCAGCGAGCGGAGATGGGCGGCGAGAAGGTCCGCCGAGCGCGAGATCGCCTGGTTTGAGGGGTAGTCGAAGCGCGCCACGGCGCGCCCCTCACCCGCCAGCGCGGGCGCGAGGTCGTGCCACACATCACCGCCCTCGTCGAGCCCGTGGATGAGCAGGACGAGATGGCCGGGGAACGAGGCGCCCTCCACCGGCAGGGGCGTGTCGTCGGAAGTCGTTGCCGCGACGTGGAGCCACGCCGCGTGTCCGGGAGCGATGGGCCCCTGCGCCAAGAAGATGCCCAAGGGGCGCCTGGCGAGCTCGATGCGATGGTCGAGCGCTGCGCGTGTCGAGCGTTTGAACGCGATCACGCGCTGCTGCGCGCGATCGACCCAGGAGATGCCCTGGTCCAGCACGCGCTCCGCCTCTTGGCCGGTCGTCGAATCGCCGTCGGGGCGTGCGTGCGTGCTGGTGGCCGCGACACCCATCGCAAGGGCCGCGATCGCGGCGCGGGCGTGGAGGTGATGGAGGGGCGGCGTGCGGAGCATGAGGACCCGGGAGGCACTGGGCAGAGACCCGGCGTTCGCCGACGCTGCCCGCTGCGACACCCGCTCTTGTTAGGGAGCCTTCTCTTCCATTTTCTTGAGCAGGACCTTCTCGGCCTCGTCGTACCGCTTGAAGGCCGATTCCAGACGCGTCCGCATGTCCTGGATCGCCTGCTCGCTCACGGGGGCGAGCTCGCCGGGGGCGGGGGCGGGCTTGGTGCTGGATTCGAGCGACTCGGACGCGGCCCGCAGGTCGGACACGGCCTCGGCGTAGGCCCGCGCGGCGTTGTAGAAGAGCTCGCTCTCGAGTTCCTTCGTCTTGGGCGAGTAGAGCAGGCGCCAGGGCGAACGCCGGATCTCGGCGCTGGCGAGCTTGATCTGGTCGGAGGCGAGGCGGAAGTTGGCCAGCGAGCGCCGCAGGTTGGGCTCCTGCTCGCGGAGCGTCGCGTTGAGGGACGCGAAGCCCCCCTTGAAGTCCTCCGATCCCTTCTGCAGATTGGCGACCGCGGCGTTCACGCCGGGCACCGTCTCCTCGCGCACGCGCTGGGTGATCTCACGCATGTTTGCGATGGTCTGATCGAACCCGGCGCGGTTGGCGTCGATCGCGGCGCGCACATCGGCGATCGCCTTCTTGGTGTCGTCCGCCGCGGAGTTGGCGCTGGCGAGCAGCTTGTCGAGCTGGTTCGTCCACTCCGGGGCCTTAGCGCGGAATCGGCCGGTGACGTCGGCGACGTCGTCCGCCGCGGCGCGGACGGACTTGAGCGTGGGATCGAACTCCTGCTCGAGCTTGGCGCTCATGCGATCGACGCGATCGGCGACGTCGTTGGCACGCGAGAAGAGATTCTGGATCTGCTTGGCCTGCTCCGGGCCAAAGCCCGCCTGCGCCAGGAACGAGGGCGGCGCGATCATCCCCGCCAGCTGCGCCCCGGGTGAGAGGGGGATGCCCGGCGCGTCGGGCTTGGCGGCGCGGATGATGTTGATCGTGCCCATGGATCCCAGGAGCGGGCGCTCGAGGAACGCCGCCGAATCGGTGTAGAGCGTGATGGTCTTGCGGATGACCACGCCGACCTTGACGCCCGTGGGCATGGCGTCGGGGGCTGGGCGATCGAAGTCGATCGCGGTGACGCGTCCGACCTCCTGCCCGCCGACATTGACGAGCGAGCCCATCTTGATGCCCGCGGCGCCATCCGAGAGCGAGAAGCGGATGGTGTACGCGTTGGTGGGGATCAGGAGCTTCTGCGCGCCCGAGACGAGCACCGCGACGAACACCGCGAGGATCAGGCTCGCGATGACGAAGAGCCCGGCGAGGACGTTGTTCTTGGAGAAGGAGCGGGCCATGGGCTGAGGATAAACCCGTGAGAGTCAGATTGCCAAATCGACACCGGCACAAAGGCGCAGATCGTCAGCGCGTCGCCTCGACGCTGGGCAGGT
This sequence comes from uncultured Phycisphaeraceae bacterium, assembly GCA_964399625.1. GTDB lineage: Bacteria > Planctomycetota > Phycisphaerae > Phycisphaerales > UBA1924 > CAYNSB01. Next base: position 77,341 of record CAYNSB010000010.1, on the reverse strand, counting down.
CGGGCACGGGTTCGTGCGAGCCCAGGAGATCGTCGGCGTAGTTGGTCGCGGCGCGGCGTTCGGTGATCGGTCCGTCGGCGTCGCCCCTCAGGAATTGGCGGATCAGCCGCTGATCCTCGGGCAGATTGGCCGCGTCCACGTGGGTCATCTTCCGCAGGTCGTCGTACCACTGGCGCGTCTCGACCTTGAGCATGCGCCCCTTGTCGAGCATCGCCATGCGGTCGGCGATCGCGAACGCCGAGTCCATCTCGTGCGTCACCACCACGCTCGTGACGCCCATCTTCTTCGAGAGGTCGATGATGAGGCGGTCGATCTCGGCGGAGGTGACAGGATCGAGCCCGGCCGAGGGCTCGTCGTAGAAAAGGATCCGCGGATCGAGCGCCAGAGCCCGGGCGAGCCCCGCGCGCTTCTTCATGCCGCCCGAGATCTGGGCCGGGTACTTGTCGGCGTGCTCGCGCAGGCCCACGAGCTCGAGCTTGATCTTGACCTGGATGTCGATGATTTCCGGGGAGAGGTCGGTGTGCTCCATGAGCGGGAGGGCGACGTTCTCGCGCAGGGTCATGGAGTTGAACAGCGCGCCGGACTGGAAGAGGATGCCAAAGCGCTTGCGAACGTCGTTGAGCTTCGCGTCGGCGAGGGTGTCGATGCGCTGCCCGAACATCCAGACCTCGCCCTCCTCGGGGCGCATGGACCCGATGATGGTCCGCAAGGTCGTGGACTTTCCCGAGCCCGAGCCGCCCATGATGATCATGGTCTCGCCGGGGTAGATGTCCAGGTTGATGCCGTCGAGGATCGTCTTGCCCTCGAAGCGTTTGACGACCTGGCGCAGAGAGATGACGGGTTCTGGGGGCACGCCAAAGTGTACCGACAGGGCGGGGCGTCAGGGCTTGTCGGGCTTGGGAGCCTCGGGCGGCGGCTGGGGCGTCGCGGGCGAGGACGCCGGCGGCACGCTCGACTTGCCCGTGGAGCCGTCGGGCGGGACCAGCCAGATCGACTTGCCGCTCTGGGTGATGATCTGGATGTTCTTGGCGAGCGGCATGCCCGGAGTGGGGGAGCCCTCATCGAAGTAGACCATCGCGACCGCGAGTCCCTTCTCGAAGTGGATCGGCACCGGAATGATGCCCTGATTCGAGCGCCCGGCGGGCATGGCGTTCTGGATCTGTTGACCGACGGCCATGTAATCGCGGAACCACCCGCCCAGGCCCTTGGGGATCCGCTGGTAGTTTCCGAGTTCGCTGGTGATCGCCGCGCGGAAGGCCTCCATCTGCTCGTCGGTGACCTTGGCGGCAGCGGCGTTGTTGAGCGCGCCCCGGGCCGCGACGCGATCACCCGTTTGGAACGCCTTGATCGCAGGTCCATAGGTGCCGACCTGATTCACCGCCATCGAGACTCCCACGGCGGCGGCGATGTAGAACAGCGTTCCGATGAGCCCGAGCACGAGCCCGGTGATCGCGAGCCCGCGCCCGGAGAGGCGTCCCTCGGAGCGCGAGATTCGTACGAGCGAAGCGCCGCCGAGGATCGTCGCGATGAACCCCGTGACCGGCAGGCAGCACAAGAGCCCGAACACGAGCGAGCTGACGGCGAGCCCCGAGACCCGGGAGGGCTCGCGGAGCTCCAGGGCGTCGGGCGTGATCGGGGGCTGTGCGTAAGGGTTTCTGGACATGCGACAAGATTAGCAGAATCCCTCCGTGCGGGAGCGCCCCGCCCCGGATCATGTCTTGGGTGGAGCGGGCATCGAGTTTCTCAGTCGGCGCACCGCCTCGATCACGATGGTGGCTGCCGCGTCGATCTCGCTGCGGGTTGTCTCGCGTCCGAGGCTGAAGCGGAGCGACCCGTGCGCGAGCTCGGGAGGGATGCCCATCGCCAGCAGCACGGGGGATGGATCGAGGGAGCCCGAGGAGCACGCCGCGCCCGCCGAGGCGCACAGCCCCTGCTCGGAGAGGATCATGAGCAGGGCCTCGGCCTCGAGGCGCGGGAACGCGATGTTGGTCGTGTTCCAGAGACGATGCGTCAACGAACCATTGACCGAGGCGTCGGGGATGGCGTCGAGGATCGCCCGCTCGAAGCGATCGCGGAGCGAACCTTGGCGGGAACGCGCCGCGGCCTCGTCGAGCCACTGAATCGCCTCGCGCGCGGCGACGCCCGCGCCCATGATGCCCGGGACGTTCTCGGTGCCGCCGCGTCGCCCGAGCTCTTGCGCGCCAGGGACCTGTGGCCTGAGGCGCGCGCCGGCACGCGACCACAGCACTCCCACGCCCTTGGGGCCGTGGAACTTGTGGGGTGAGAACGTCAGGAAGTCGGCGTTGAGCGACGAGACGTTCGTGGGCTCCTTGCCGACCCACTGGGTGCCATCGACGTGGAGCGGGACGCGATGCGTGCGGCAGCGCGCCGCGATGGCCTCGATGGGCTGGATCGTGCCCGTCTCGTTGTTCGCCCATTGAATCGAGGCGAGGGCGCAGCCGGGCAGAAGGGCATCGAGCGCGTCAAGATCCACGAACCCCTCGCGCGAAATGGAGGCCCAGCGCACGCGCGCTCGCCCGGTCTTCTCGAGTGACTCGAGCAGTTCGCGGACCGCGGCGTGCTCGACCCTCGTGGAGAGGATCGTGGGGGTGGCGGTGTTGTGGGATGGTGCGCCGGCGCCATCGCCATGGCGAGCCGATCCGCCCCACGCATCAACGACGCCACGGATGACGAGGTTGATCGCCTCGGTGCCGCCCGAGCAGAAGGTGACCTCGCGGGCCTTTGCTCCGATGAGGTGAGCGATGTCGGCGCGGGCGAGCTCGATCTGCTGGCGTGCGGCCTGTCCGGCGCGATGGACCGACGACGGGTTGTGGTAGAAGTCCGTGAGCCCGCGAGTGATCGCGGCGATGACGCCCGGCGAGGGCTTGGTCGTCGCGTTGTGGTCGAGGTCGATCACGGGAAAGGGTAGAGACGGAGAGACGAAGAGACGCAGGGGGGAATAGGCTGTGCGCATGGACGCGGGGCCCATCGAGATCGAGGCGCGGGGGATCCACAAAGCGTTCGGAGCGCACGTGGTGCTCAAGGACGTCTCCCTGACGGTGCGCACGGGCGACATCGTGGCGCTCGTGGGCGCGAGCGGCTCGGGCAAGACCGTGCTGCTGGACATCCTCACGGGGCTGGTGCATCCGGACGAGGGCTCGGTGCTCGTCGCGGACCACAGCCCGGAAGGTTCTTCGGGTGGCGCGGCGGCGCTGGTGGACCTGTTCGCGCTGTCGTGGGAACAGCTGGACGCGGTCCGCCTGCACTGGTCGATCGTTTTCCAGAGGAACGCGCTCTTCAGCGGGACGGTGTACGAGAACATCGCCCTGTGGTTCCGCGAGCACACAGACCTGAACGAGGCGCAGATCGAGGCGCGGGCGCGAACGGCTCTGTCCCGCGCGGCGCTGGACGTGGACGACGTGATCTTCAAGCAGCGGGAGGAGCTCTCGGGCGGCATGAGCAAGCGCGTCGCGATCGCGCGGGCCATCTCCGTGGACCCGATCGTGATCTTCTACGACGAGCCCACCACGGGGCTGGACCCCATCATCGGGGCGCAGGTGCACGAACTTATCCATGCGGAGCACCATCGCTCCAGGCCCGACGGCGCGCGCCGTACAACGATCATCGTGACGCACGACAAGGAACTGCTGCGACGCGTGCGCCCGCGGGTGATCATGCTCCACCGTGCGGGCGTGTGCTTCGACGGGTCGTACGAGCAGTTCGAGGCGAGCCCGCACCCGGTGGCCCAGGAGTACCTGCGGGCCATGCCCGTGCTTCAGGCCAGGGAGTAAGGTGGCCTAATCCTTGGACTCGGCAGAGCCCGGCTTGCCCACGAGCAGGCGGGCGATGACCTCTTTCACGTGCGCGCCGTGCTGATCGACGCCCTGGTTGGCGATGTTCATCGCCGTGAGCACGCCGTAGCCCAGCCCCATGTGGATGAGGATCCACGCGATGATCTCGGCGCTGAAGCGCTGGGTGACCTTGTGGTCCTTCTGGGCCTCCTCGATCTCCTCGACGAGAAAGGCGTGCAGGGCCTTGATGTGGTTCCGCAGTGCGTCGTGGATGACCGGATCGTCCACCTCGGAGATCGCCTGGAGGATCACGCGGTACGACTGCTTGTGCGGCTCGGCGACCATCGGGTTGTCGCCCACGAGACGCCGGAGGCGATCGGCCGGATCGTCCGCGTCGCTCAGGTGGCGCTCCCATCGCGCGATGCTCTCGCGCCCCGTCCGCTCGATGAGCGCGACGAAGAGATCACGCTTGGACTCGAAGTGGCGGTAGATGATGGGCTCGGTGACGCCCGCGGCCTTGGCGAGCTGGGCGGTCGTCGCCCGCGCGTACCCGTTTCGGGCGAAAAGTTCGGCGGCGCAGTCCAGCAACTGCTCGCGGCGTTGGGAAGCGGGGAGACGGCTCACGCCCAATGTTAGTAAGGAGAAAGCAGGGGCGATGACCCCCGGGCGGCCTCGTCAGGGTGCGACGGAGTCGGTCCGCGAGGGCGGCAGGCCATCTCGGGGCAGCGGCACAGGGTCGAACCCGTGCCCACCCAGTGGATGGCATCGGGAGAGGCGACGGATCGTCAGCCACGTGCCTCGCAAGGGGCCGTGCAGGCGATAGGCGTCCAGGGCGTACGCGGAACAGGAGGGGTGGAATCGGCAGCGCCCGCCGAGGAAGGGGCCAAGGGTGACCTGGTAGAGGCGGATGAGGAGGATGAACGGGCGGGCGAACACGGTTCATGTTCCCTTGCCGCGCCGGCGCTCCCAGTCTCGGTGGGCCGCGTGGGCCAGTTCGAGAAGTATGGCGCGGTAGGCGTCGAGCGTCAGCGGCTCGTGGGGGCGGAGGGCGAGGACGAGGTCGTAGGCGGAAGAGGGCGCGGGAATCGGGATTCCGGATTCGGCATTCGCGTTTGGTAGATGAGTTCCCGAATCCCGGGTCCACGTCGGCAGATCGTGCTGGCTCAATCGGAACGCCTCGCGCAAGAGGCGCTTGAAGGCGTTGCGCTGGACCGCGCCGCCGAGTCGGCGTCCGATGGATAGCCCGAGCCGCCAGTGGGGCAGGTCGTTGGGAAGGACGCTCGCTTGGACAGGCCCGCTCACGCGCTTCACGCCCCGGCGCTGGGTCGCCTGGAACTGGCGCGCGTGGGTGAGGCGGTGTCGGGCGCGGAAGGTGAGTCGGGACACGCCGAAGGGTACCCAGGGCCTGCGGGCGCAACGCCCCGGAGTCGTATCAGGCCATGCCCGCGAGCGCGTCGGGCGACTTGCGTGGCGTGGATCTCGGGAGCAGCCCGATGAGCACGCACAGCGCCCCGCCGGCCATCAGCCAGGGACGGATCGCGTCGCTGCGCGTCCAGCGGGCGAGGTACGACTCGACGCGATGGCGCTCGGGCAGCTCGATCGGCGGGGGCTCGAGCCCCGCCAGAGGCGACGCGGCGATCGAGCCCTCGGGATCGGAGAAGAGATTCGCCGGCTCCAGCACGAGCCCGCGGTTGGCGGGCACCTGGTTCAGTTGGGTCGCGGCCAGGCTCATGACGAGCGCCGGCTCCTCACGCTGCACGGCCGAGAGGTACTGCTCGTAGTTGTCCAGTCGCTTGAGGCGATGGGCTTCCAGGGCCAGGGCGCGGTCCCGCTGGTACCGCACCTCGCCCAGGTCCTCCATCGCGGGCAGGAGCAGGGAGCAGGCGATCATCGCGAGCCCCGCGAGCAGGTACAGCCAACCCGGATCGAGGAGCTCGATCGGGGCGCGGACCGGGCGCGTGTCGGAAACAGCGTCCATCGGTGGGAGTATCGGCCGGGCGGTCCCGCCGGGATCAGCCGTGGGTCATGGCACACCCTCGAGCAGCGTGGCGGCGCTGGTGGCGAGCGAGATGAACGCCGGCTGATCGATGTCCTTGGCGGTGTCGTTCATGGTGAGCGTGAGGACGAACCAGGCGTCCGATCGCCCCGGCGCGCCCTTGCGCTGCAGGAGCCAGGTCATGCTGAGCACGCCGGGCTCGGACCCGCCCTTGTACGCGATGCTCGCCCACGCCGGCCCCAGGGCGAGCCCGGGGTTGATGCGCAGGACCCGCCCGATCGCCTCGTTGCCCGGGAGCTGCTCGAGGCGACGCAGGTCCGCCATGACTCGCGCCAGGTCCATCGGGGAGGCGAACCACTCGACCTCGATGTGGTACGGCACCTTCCAGAAGGCCGCCATCGCCAGGCTCGGCGTCTGCTTGCGCACGTCCCCGTCCTTGGCGAGCAGAGCGCGCCGCGCCGGGACATCAGCGCTGGCGTAGCGCTGGGCGAGCCCGCGATCGGCGCCGAGCTTCATCCGGAACATGTCCATGGTTGAGAGGAAGGGCGTGTTGAGGGCGGGCGTCGAGTGGAGGCGGGCCATCACCGCCTCGACCTTCTCGCGGCCCACGCGATCGAGCAGGTGGTCCGTCGCGGTGTTGTCCGAGATGGAGATCATCTTCGCCGCGAACTGCTCGATGGTGAACTCGGCGCCCTCCTGCTCGAGCTGCATCGTCCCGCTGGGCAGGCTCTTGAGGTCGTCGGAGATGCGGACGGGGTCCGACCACTTCAGGCGGCCCGCCGCGGCCTCCTCGCCCAGGGCCGCGAGGATGTAGAGCTTGAAGGTGGAGCCGATCGCCAGCGACTGGCCCGCGCCGTACTCGTGCAGCGCGGCGGGAGTGGGGGCGGGCGAGTCGCCGCCAAGTCGGTACGCGCCGAAGGCGAGCGATCGCGTGGACGCGGCGCCCTTGGGGGAGGCGATCTTGGCGAACTCCGCGTCGAGCGCTTCCCAGTTCGCCACGCCACGCGCCGCCAACTCCGTCGTCGGCGAGAGCAGGAGCGTGACGATCCGACCGTCGGCGCCGGTTTCGAGGCGGACCTGGGTGTAGCGAGAGGTCGTGTCGCCTAGGACGAACGCGACGAGCGACGATTCGCCCGCGGGCGAGGATTTGACGAGAGAGCAGGAGCCGTCGGCGAACTGGTCGCGCCGCCAGGAGCGCGTCACGTCCTCGAGCTTTGCGACCGGGACCTTGGCGAGGAATCGCGGGTCGAAGCGGGACTCCACGGCCTCGCGCGCCTTGGGGGAGGAGATGTCCGCGCCGTTGAGGACCGTGAGGAACCACGCCAACTGCTTGCCCGCGGGCGACTCGGGTAGCGCGAGCGCGCTCGACGCCGTCTGCGGGGCCGACGCGGGCGACGCCGCCGGTCGCGCCGATTCGGGTTGGGACGCGGCACGCGCGGGCGGGGCGCTCGCGGGCTGCTTGCTCGCGCGGGTGGCGGGCCGCTCCACGCCCGCCTGCTTCGCTTGCGAATCAAGCCCCAGGTCGTCGCGGGCCGAGGGGTCGTAGGCCGTGACGCATGCGGCGAGGGTGCAGAGCAGGGCGAGGGTCGCGGCTCGGAGGAGGTGCGTCATGCGCGGATAGTACGGAACGTGGGCGCATCCCTTTCGCGTGGATACCTCCGTACAGTTGCCCGCATGTCGCGACGCGTGGTCATTACGGGCATCGGCGCAGTTTCCGCGTTGGGCGTGGGCTCGGAGGCGCTCTGGCAGGGGCTGTGCGCGGGCAAGAGCGGTCTCGGGAAGGTGTCCGCGTTCAACGCGGACGGGTTCGCGTGCCGGCTGGGCGGTGCAGCCGCGGCGTTCACGGGCGCCAAGGACTTCGTGCCCAAGGGGTACCGCAAGGCGGTGAAGGTGATGTGCCGCGACACCGAGCTCGCGGTCGCCGCCGCGAAGCTCGCGGTGGAGGACGCCAAGCTGGTCACGCGCGGCACGCTTCCCGAGGAATCCACGGACGCGACGACCTATCCCGCGTCACGCGTGGGATGCCAGATCGGCGCCGGGCTCATCGCGGCCGAGGCGGAGGAACTGACGGCCGCGCTGGCGACCGCGAGGCCCTCGGGCAGCGGTGGGGTGGACCTCCGCGCGTGGGGCACGGAAGAGGGGCCGGGCGGAGCCAAGGGCGGCGGGGCGATGAACAACCTGCCGCCGCTGTGGATGCTCAAGTACCTGCCCAACATGCTCGCGTGCCACGTCACCATCATCCACGGCGCGGAGGGGCCCAGCAACACGATCACCTGCGTGGAGGCGAGCGGGCTGCTCTCGATCGGCGAGAGCACGCGGATCATCCAGCGTGGCGATGCGACGGCGTGCTTCTCGGGCGGCGCCGAGAGCGCCCTGAACCTGTTCCGCTTCGAGCGCATGGAACTCGTGCGGCGTCTGGCCGCGACGGGCGACGAGGTCGACGGCTCGCGCGTCGTGCGTCCGTTCGACGCCGAGGCGCCGGGGCAATTGCTTGGCGAGGGCGCGGGGATTCTGATCCTCGAGGACCGCGAGGCCGCGATCGCGCGGGGCGCGACAGTCCACGCGGAGGTCGTGGGATACGGGTCGGGGCAATCGGCATCGAGCGAGGACGCGTGGATGCGCGGCGGGCTCGACGCGGACATCGACGAGGGTCTGCGCTACGCGATCGAGAACGCGATCGATGACGCGGGGATCTCGCCCGACACGATCGACGCGATCGTGCCCCACGCCAGCGGCATCCGCGCGATGGACAAGGGCGAAGAGGGTGCGCTGCGCGCGGTGTTCGGCGCGAGGCTGGCCCGTGTGCCGCTGGTGACGCTCACGCCCGCGATCGGCGACGCGCTCGCGGGCCAGGGCGGGCTCGCGGTGGCGGTGGGCGCGATGTGCGTGCGCGAGCAGAGGCTCCCGGCACGTCTGCACGCAGGACGAGTGCCCGGCGGGCTGGACGCGGGCCCGGCCGCCTCGCGCGGGGCCGAGCTGCGTCACGTGCTCGTGTGCACGGGCTCGCTCGGCGGGCAGAACGCCGCGGTCGTGCTGCGACGTGCCTGAGCGCACGGAACCGCGCCTAGCCTCATTGCGAACAACGGCGGCGGAGCAGGTCCTACGTGATCTTCAGGAGCGAACCATGAGCCAGTACGATCGGGGTGGGGGGTACGACCGCAATCGCGGGTACGGGACGCGAGACGACCGCGGGCACCGGGGCGGCGGTCGCGGCGGCGATCGGTACGAGGGCGGCCGCGGTGGAGACGAGCGTCCGCGCCGCGGCACGCCGCTGTCGGACCTGGATCCCGCGCTCACGGACGTGAGCCGCAAGGTCATCGGGTGCGCCATCGAGGTGCACATGGAGCTTGGCCCGGGTTACAGCGAGGAGGTCTACACCAACGCGCTCAAGCTGGAGATGGACGCCGAGGGTGTCACCTACAAGCAGGGGCACCCGTTCGACGTGTACTTCGACGACAAGATCGTGGGCAAGACCCAGGCGGACCTGTGGGTCGCGGACCGGTTCATCGTCGAGGTGATGGCGCGCCCGGGCGAGATCGGCGGGTACGAGCGTGCCGCGCTCCGCGCGCAGCTTCGCGCGGCGGACGTCGAGCTTGGGCTGATCATCAACTTCGGCGAGCGTCGTCTGAAGGACGGGCTCGTCCGCGTGCTCAACCCCGACAAGCTCAACGAGCTCAAGGGCGAGGGCGGCGAGGCGGCGCACGACGAGTACGAGGACGACCTGGCGCACGAGGGCGACGAGCCGCGCCAGGGCTGACGCAGGATCGTGGTGGGCATGGGCGAGCGACGCGTTGTCATCACGGGTCAGGGGTGGGTGACGCCGCTGGGGCACGATGTGCCCGGGGTGTGGTCGCGCCTCATGAAGGGCGACAACGCGGTGGGGCCCGTCGAGCTCTTCGACGCCTCGACTTGGTCGACGAACTTCGCGGCCCAGGTCCGGGGGTATGAACTGGAGGAGCACGTGCCCGGGGCGTCGCGCCACGCGACCGCGAGCCGGAGCACGCAGTTCGCGCTGGGCGCCGCGAGGCAGGCGTGGACGCAGTCCGGGCTCGATCGATTCAGCGGGCTCAGGGCGCGCCGCTTCGGGATGTATCTCGCCTCGGGCGAGGGGGCGGTGGATTGGCGGGCGTTCACGGACGCGAACGTCGCCTCGTGGAAGCCGTCGGAGCGCACGCTCGACGAGGTCGCGTGGGCCATCCGCGCCGCGTCGACGTTCTCGCCAGCCCGCGAGATCGAGCAGGAGCCGAACATGGCCCTGGCGCACCTGGCGCGCCTGCTGCCGGCCCGGGGTCCCTCGAGCAACTGCATGACTGCGTGCGCTGCCAGCACGCAGGCGATCGGCGAGGCGTTCGAGATCATCCGGTACGGCGACGCGGACGTGATGCTCGCCGGCGGGGCGCACTCCATGATCCACCCGCTGGGCATGACCGGGTTCATCCGCCTGACCGCGATGAGCTCCCGCCGGGACGAGCCCAAGACCGCGGCGCGCCCCTTCGATCAGACGCGCGACGGGTTCGTGATGGGCGAGGGCGCGGGGATGGTCATCCTCGAGTCGCTCGAGCACGCTCTGGCGCGCGGCGCGACGCCGCTCGTGGAGCTCGCGGGGTACGGCTCGACGGCCGACGCGTTCCGCATCACCGACATCCAGCCCGAGGGGCGCGGGGCGCAGGCTGCGATGCTCCAGGCGCTGCGCCAGGCCCACATCAACCCGCGGGAGCCCGAGGCGGGAGACGCGGGCGGTCGTCCGGGCGTGCACTACATCTCCGCGCACGGCACGGGCACGAAGGAGAACGACAAGATCGAGACCGCGGCGGTCAAGGGCGTCTTTGGGGCGCTCGCGCCCAAGGTTCCGTTCTCCAGCGTCAAGAGCATGCTGGGTCACCTGATCCAGGCGGCGGGCGCGGTCGAGCTGATTACCTGCATCGAGGCGATCCGCACGGGGTACCTCCCGCCCACGATGAACTACAAGAACCCGGACCCCGAGTGCGACCTGGACTACGTGCCCAACGCCCCGCGGGACCTTCGCCATCTGGCGCGGGACGGCGGCTCGGGCGTCGAGGCGTGCCTTTCGAACTCGTTCGGGTTCGGCGGACAGAACGACACGGTGGTGGTGCGCCGGTTCCGCGCGTGAGCGTCCAGGCCAAACTTCGGTCGAACGCCCCTCAGAGCCCGAGCGTGTACCGCGCGTAGGTCTCGTCGCGCTTCCAGCCGAGCGACTCGTACAAACGCTGCGCCGGCGTGTTCGTGTGCTCCGTGAGCAGCACGAGGCGTTGGCAGCGGTGCTGTCTGGCAAGGTTCGTCGCGGCGTCCATGAGCAGGCGCGCCACGCCGTGCCGCCGGAACGCGGGCGCGACGAAGAGATCGTTGAGGATCATGATCGGGCCCAGCCCCACCGACGAGAACGACGGATAGAGCTGCGTGAACCCCGCGGGCGTGTCCGTGCGTGTCTTTGGATCGTGCGAGAGCGCGAGGAACACGGTGGACTCGCCGCGCGTCAACCGCTCTCTCAGGTACGCCTCCGCCGCGGGAACGTCGGAGGGCTTCTTGTAGAACTGCCGGTACGCATCGAAGAGCGGGGCGACGAGCGGCACGTCGGCGGGCGTCGCGGTGATGAGGCGGAGTGGGTGGGAGGCGGGGCCCGTCGGGGGAGGCGGCGTCATGGGCGATTGTTCACCGCGCGGGCGCGGTGGTCATGCCCGCAACCGGCAGCTCGCGTTGCAGAATCGTGCGGCGCGCGACGACACGCTCGCGCGAGTCTGGGTTGGTCGCTACCTCGATCACATCGAAGGACACGTCAGACGCCGTCGCCAGACTTGGGTCCAGGCGCGTCAGCAGCAGCCAATAGGCCATCAGACGTGCGTCACGTCGCGGATGGGGCAGGAGGATCGCGTTGGCCAGCGAGCGCGCGCGCTCGGGGGTGCTGTGACGTGAGAGCATGGATTCGGGGATATCGCGCGTCGTGCCATCGGGCATCGTCGCCCGAACAAGGAGCATCGGCAGACGGTCGCCGCCCGTCCACGCGAAGGAGGGATACGCGCCCAGGGGCCAGTCGTCGCGCTCGAGGAGGCCGTTGTAGAGATTGCCGGCCAAGAGCATTCCTCCGACGATCGTGCAAGGCCAAGGGGAGCGCCGGGGAGCGGAGTGAGCCGTGTGCACGCGATCGCGATCCGCCGCTCTTGCGGCGCGGAGCCCGCGCCGCGCCAGGAGCGCGTGCCACGGGACGAGCGCGGCGTAGGCGATGGCCATGTGCCACAGCGCGATGCGCATGAACCACAGCGTGCCCAGATGGAAAAGCAGCCCAAGAACGATGACCAGCGGGCGCGTGCGCCGCCAGCACGCCAGGGGCAGGAACAGAATCTCGAAGGCGAGCGCTCCCTTGCCCGCGAGCCCGCAGAGCAAGGGGAAGCGATCGATGCGCGGCCAGGGCGTCCAGGCATCGAACTCGAGCCACTTCACGTGCAGGATGCCGATGAGGTGCTCGGCGTTTCCCCAGGCAAGCCCCGCGTGCTGGAGCTTGCGCAGGCCCGGAACGAGATACGCGAGCCCAACGAGCAGCACTGAGAGCAAGAGCGGGACGGAATAGACATGCGAAGGCGAGGGTGAGGATGCGATGCCGGCGCGCGCACGTCGCCGGGCATCCAGCGAGAGCGCATCGGCGCAGGGGCTGGCGATGAGGAGCATGACGAACCACACGAGGTGGTTCGTGTGGTTCACCTTGCCGAAGAACTGCGGGATGGTGAGGACCAGCCCGCCCGAAAGGAGCATCACGAACAACGCCCAGCGTGCGCGCCAGCCGAGCAGCGCCGCCAGCGAGCTACCGAGAAAGATGGCGTAGGCGGTCCAGACGCCGAACTCCGGAACGTGCACGACGCGGATGAGACGATTCCACACGAACGGCGGGAAGCAGAGTTCGTCCGGATACAGGGCGAAGTGCGCGGCCAGACGCGGATCAATGGTCACGACCCACGCGAGAACGACGAGGACGCGGAATAGCGCGAGATCGAGAGCGTGCTGCGGGGGCAGGAGGCGGGCGAGGAGCGCGGGCCGCATGGGCGCTGATGGTACCGAAAGCGCGGCGAGGGTCGGCGTCGGCGGCTCTACAATCTCGGCCCGCGTGCCCGAGCGCACCCGGGGCGCGATGATCCACGGAGAAGCCTGCGATGCCCGACACGCCGCCAACCAACACGAGCAACGCGTCCAAGTCCATGGACGAGATCATGGCCCTGTGCAAGCGCCGCGGGTTCATCTACCAGGCGAGCGAGGTCTACGGCGGCATCAACGGCTTCTGGGATTACGGCCCGCTGGGCGCGCAGCTCAAAAAAAACCTGCGCGAGGCGTGGTGGCAGGACATGATCCTCAACCCGTGCTGGGGGCGCAAAGGTCCCAACGACGATCGCGTCCGCTGCGTGCCCGTGGAGACGCGGATTGTGCAGCACCCCAAGGTGTGGGAGGCGAGCGGGCACATCGGCGGGTTCAACGATCCGATGGTGGATTGCCGCGAGACCAAGGCCCGGTACCGCTACGACCACGTGAGCGTGTACGTGCCCGCCTCGGGCGAGCCTGGCGACAAGCCGGTCTTCGCGTACATGAAGGATTCGCCCAGCGAAAGCAAGCAACTGAAGAAGGCAGAGAAAGCTTTCGGCGCCGTGAAGACGGTTCCCCTCACGTCGATTCCCGTGGCGCAGTTCTCCAAGGTACTCGGCCCCGACGCGGAAAAGGTCGGCACGCTCACCGAGCCCCGCCAGTTCAACCTGATGTTCAAGACGTACATCGGCGCCACGGCGACGGAGGACGACGTCGCGTACCTCCGCCCCGAGACGGCCCAGGGCATCTTCGTGCAGTTCAAGAACGTCGTGGACACCACGCGCGTCAAGATCCCCTTCGGCATCGGGAACACGGGAACCAGCTTTCGCAACGAGGTGACGCCGCGCAACTTCACCTTCCGCTCGCGCGAGTTCGAGCAGGCCGAGCTCGAGTTCTTCTGCCATCCCGACGAGAGCCAGGCGTGGTACAAGTTCTGGCGCGACTTCCGCATGGAATGGTGGAAGAGCCTCGGGCTCGCCGGCGACAACCTCATCCTGCGCGAGCACGAGAAGGACGAGCTGAGCCACTACAGCCAGGGCACGAGCGACGTCGAATACCGCTTTCCCTTTACCGCGCCGGGCTACGGCGAGTTGGAGGGCATCGCCCATCGCGGGAACTTCGATCTCACGCAGCACCAGAAGCACAGCGGCGTCAAGCTCGACTACTTCGATCAGGAGCGGGGCGAAGTGCTGCCCAACGGCTCGCGCAAAGGCGAACGCTACATCCCGCACTGCATCGAGCCGGCCGCGGGGCTCGATCGCGGGGTGCTGGCGATCCTGTGCGAGGCGTTCACCAAGGACCCGTCGCGAGCGAGCACGGAGTTCATGAAGATCCACCCGCGCTTGGCCCCGATCAAGGCGGGCATCTTCCCGCTCGTGAACAAGGACGGCATGCCCGAGGTCGCCGAGAAACTCTACGACGAGGTCGCCGCGAAGTTTGGTAAGTACGGGTTCATCGAGAACGATGCGAAGCAGGCGATCGGCAAGCGGTACGCGCGCATGGATGAGGCCGGGTGCCCCTTCTGCTTCACGATTGACGGCGAGACGCTGACGAACCAGACCGTGACGGCGCGCGATCGCGACAGCGGCAAGCAGGATCGGATCGCGATCGGCAGTGTCGTGTCGTATCTGGGCGAGCGCCTGGGCGTGTGACGCGAACAGGAATCTGAGGCCGGTCCGCAGCGTCCGGTTCCCTCACTCCCAACCAAAGGACCCATCCAGCCAGACCCGGAGCCAGGCGTGACGACCCTTCCTCCCGCTCCAACCCCGATCGAGGCCTCCGCGGCTCATCTGCTGCGCGAGGCGCTGGTGCGTGCGGCGTACGACGAGCGCGTTTTCCGCGTGATCGGTCCGGTCGGCGATGCGGGGTGGAAGGGAACCGCCCGCTCGGCTTTGTCGCGCCTGCCCACGCCCGAGTGCGGAACCCTGGTCCGTTTCTTCATCGTGCGCGATGAGGTCTCCGCTCACGTGCTGGCGTCGGCGCTTGGCGGGGCGGAGGTGATCGCGGCGCTCGAGCACGCGGGCATCGCGGAGCAGGCGGGTGAGGGTGTGTGGCGGAGTCGGTTCGTCCTGCTTCCCGCGGCCGGGACGGTCGCGCTGAGCGACGCGATCGAGGACCCGGGGCGCGAGGATGTGCCCGAGGAGTACATCCTGCCCGTGGGGCTGACCACGCGATACGTGGACGACCTGGCGGTGCGTCTGCCGTGCGACCTCGCGGTGGACCTCGCCTGCGGGCAGGGGTTCCACGCGCTGCGCGGCTTGATGCACGCGCACCGCTGCATCGCGACGGACATCAACCCAAGGGCGATCGCGTTCGCGCAGTGCAACGCGTCCCTGGTGGGGGCGACGCGGGCCGAGGCGGACGCCATCCGCGGCGGCAGCGGCGTGATCGAGTGCCGCCTGGGGAGCTTCTTCGAGCCGCTGCAGGACGTGAAGGGTGGGGTTGGACTGCTGACATGCAATCCGCCGTTCATCATCCTGCCGCGCGCCACGACGGTGGCGCTCGTGAGCGGGATGGAGGGCGATGCCATGCTCGAGCACCTGGTGCGCACAACGCCCGGGATGCTGCGAGAGGGCAAGGGCGAGGACGACCCGGACGGAGGATGGGCGGCGCTGGTCGGATTGTGGGAGCATGCCGGCGAGAGCGATTGGCCGTCGCGCGTCGCGGGTTGGCTTGCGGGCTCCGGGTGCGATGCGATGGTGATGCAGTTCCGCACGTACCGCCCGGACGAGTACTTCTACTCGTGGATCGCGCCCGAGGCCCGCGCAGGAAAGGAAGCGGACTGGCGGGACCTGTGCGCCCGACGGAGCATCGGCGCGATCACGTTCGGCGGCATCGTGATGCACCGGCGCACGCCCGCGCCCGCGGAAAGCCCAAACTGGGTGGCGCCGGTGTTCACGCCGATCAACCTTCGCACGGGCCCGGCGGGGGAGCAGCTGCGTGGGTTCTTCCGCACGCAGACCCGGATCCGGGGTGTGGGCACGCCGTCGCCCGCCTCGCTCCTGGACTGGCCCCTGCGTGTCGCGGCCGGTTGGCGATTCGATCCGGCACAGGGGATGCCGCGGGCTCCGCAGCCCTCATCGAGCGGGCGCGGGCTGGGGCTGCCGCTCGCCTACGCGGCCCACTACGAACCTCTCCTGCCCGCGTTTGACGGGGCACGCCCCGCGCGAGAGGTGCTCTCCGAGCTCCACGCGCAGGGGCGAATCACGGTGCCGCCCGAGCACCCGCAGGCCCTGGCGATGTTGCACACGCTGATCGCGAGCGGTGCGGTGGAGGTCGCCCGGTAGGCGCGCTTGCCAAGGAACCGATCGCACGGCGTCGCACGGAACGTCGCGCACGATTCCTACGCTCACGCATGTCCGGCGTTCCGTACAAGACCTGGGGCATCGTCGATGAGGATTTCGATCGCGCCTCGCTCGACCAGCTCGACGCGGCGTGCCGATTGCCCATCGCGGTCGCCGGGGCGCTCATGCCCGATGCGCACGTGGGGTATGGGCTGCCGATCGGCGGCGTCCTCGCGACGCGCGGCGCGGTGATTCCGTACGCGGTGGGGGTGGACATCGCCTGCCGCATGAAGATGACCGTGCTGGATGTCCCGGTGAAGGACCTCTCGAACGCCGCGAGGCTCGATCGCCTCGAGCGCGCGATCGAGCAGGAGACGCGCTTTGGCGTGGGTGCGCAATTCCGCCCCAACGATCGGCACAGCGCGGGCCCCAGCGGGCGGCGCGAGCACCCCGTGATGGACGAGGATTGGTCCTTCTGCCACACCACCCGCGCGGGCAAGGACAAGGCCTGGGCGCAATTGGGCACGAGCGGATCGGGGAACCACTTTGTCGAGTTCGGCGTGCTGACGGTGCTCGAGGGCGCGCCCCGACGCGTGAGCCAGTCCTTTGTCGGCGGCTCCCACGCGTCCTGGGACCTGGCGCCGGGCGAGTATGTGGCGCTGCTGTCGCACTCGGGCTCGCGCGGCACGGGGGCGGCCGTGTGCGACCACTACAGCCGAATCGCGATGGACCTGCACCGCGATCTGCCCAAGGAGCAGAAGCACCTCGGGTGGCTTGATCTGGCAAGCCAGGCGGGCGATGAGTACTGGCGCGCGATGGAGCTCATGGGCAAATACGCCGCGGCGAACCACCAGTGCATCCATCGCGCGATCGCGAAGAACCTCGGGGCGGAGGTCCTGGCCGATGTCGAGAACCATCACAACTTCGCGTGGAAGGAGACGCACGAGGTGACGGACGCCTACGGCGTCGTCCGCCGCGAGGAGCTCGTCGTGCATCGCAAGGGCGCCACGCCCGCCGCCGCGGGAGTCCTGGGCGTCATCCCCGGGTCGATGGCCTCGCCCGGGTTCGTCGTGGTGGGCAAGGGTTCATCCGAATCGCTGGGCTCGGCGAGCCATGGCGCCGGGCGCGTGATGAGCCGCACCAAGGCGCGCGAGACGTTCCGATGGGGCAACGTGCGCAAGGAGATCGAGGCCGCGGGCGTGCGCGTGATCTCGTGCGGCGTGGACGAGGTCCCCGGCGTGTACAAGGACATCCACCGCGTGATGGCCCGCCAGACGGACCTGGTCGAGCCCATCGCGCGGTTCGACCCTCGTCTGGTGAAGATGGCGCCCGAGGGCGAGCGGGCGGAGGACTGAGGCGCTCGTCGGATGGTGCCGTGTCAGCGCTTGCTCATCGGCGTCCAGAGCCCCAGGGCGTTGCCCTCGGGGTCCTGGAACCACGCGAACCAGCCCATGCCCGGGACCTCCTGCTTGGGGACGCAGACCTTGCCGCCGAGCTTCACGGCCTTGGCGAGCGTCGCCTCGATGTCGTCCACCATCGCGTAGATGGTGACGTACTGGTGAGGCGGGTGCCCGAGCGAGTTGAGGTGCCCGCCGATTCCCTCGCTCGCCTTGGTGCCATCGGGTCGTTGCCCGAGGTTGGTGATCATCTGGGCCGGGCCCATGGCGTTGAACGTCCAGCCGAACAGATCGCCATAGAACCGAGCGGACCGTTCAGAGTTCTGGCAGCCGATCTCGAAATGGACGACGGGGGCGGGCATGGTGGCTCTCCTGTGTGCGGCGCGTCATCAATCGTATCGAAAGGATGTCGATCCGAGGCGGACGCGCCGGGACGCGGCACCCTTGGCGGGGCTAACGTACCGGCCCATCGGACGATGCGTGGCGAATCAGAAACTCGCACGCGAGAGTTCCCAAGCAAGGCTCGGCGGACGGATTCGGCCGGCGCATCGTGGGGGGGCGGGGAGGGGGGGATCACGCGGAGGCCCTCTCGATGTGGAAGTGGTTCGTTGGGATCTTCGTCGTGATTGCCCTGCTCTGCGGCGGCAGCGGGGTGTTCCTGTTCGCCACGCCCACGGGCAAGGACCTGCTCGCCGGCATGCGCCCGGGGAGCAAGCCCCTGGAAGTCCGCATCGAGCCGGTGAAGCGTGGCAACCTCACGCGCCTCGTCTCGGCGCCCGGCAACATCGAGCCCAAGACCAAGGTCTCCATCAGCGCGCAGGTTTCTGCAAAGATCACGGCCCTCCCGTTCCGCGAGGGCGATGAGGTCAAGGCGGGCGATGTCGTGGTTCGGCTGGACGCGGACGACTACGTCGCCGCACTGCAGAGCGCGCAGGCGAGCCTGAAGGGGGACGAGGCTCGGCTCGATGGGCTCAAGGCCGAGCTGGCGAACACGAAGCTGGAGTTCGATCGAGTCGCTCGCCTTTTCGAGACGAAGGACGTGAGCAAGGCGGACTACGACGCCGCGCAGGCGCGGTTCCTGAACCAGCAGGCGAGCGTGCGTGCGGCCGAGCACAACGTCGAGGTCGGCGCCGCGAACGTGACCCGGGCGCAGAAGAACCTCGAGTACACGACGATCCGCTCGCCCATCAACGGCATCATCACGCGTCTGAACCTGGAAGTGGGCGAGCAGGTGCTCGGCACGTTCAACAACGCCGGCACCGTGATCATGGAGATCGCGGACTTCTCGGTTATGCTGATGAAGGCCCGCGTTGACGAGGCCAACGTCGCGCCGGTCAAGGCGGGACAGAGCGCCAAGATCTTCCTGAATGCGTACACCGACCGAGCGTTCGACGGCGTCGTGGACCTCGTCGGGCTCAAGCGTCTGCAGGACCGCGACGGCACGAGCTACTTCGAGACGCAGATCCTCGTGAAGCTCGACAACGCCGCGCAACTGCCCAAGGGCGACCGCCTGCGCTCGGGGTACACCGCCAACGCCGACATCCAGGTCGAGACGTTCCCCGATGTCCTCAAGGTGCCCAGCCAGGCGGTGGTGGACCGTCGGGTGGACGAACTCCCCAAGAGCGCGACCGAGGGCAACCCGAACGTGGACTCGAACAAGGTGTTCGCGCGGATCGTGTACGTCATCGGCACGGACGGAAGGACCAAGGCCGTTCCGGTCAGCATCGGCACGAGCGACGTGACGCACACCGTGATCGTGGCGGGGCTCAGCGAGGGCGATCGGATCGTCTCGGGACCGTTCAAGGTGCTCACGACGCTCCGCCACGAGCAGCTCGTCGCGGAGGAGGGCACGCTCAAGAAGAAGAACGCCGCCCCGGGCGCGAAGCCCGACGAGAAGGCCAAGAGCGAGGTCGCGCAGGAGAAGCCCGCCAACGGCAAGAGCTGACGGTTTCGTTGCGCCCTCGCGCCCGCGTCGCCCTCCCCCATGACCATCCGCATCCGCAATCTCCGCAAGATCTACCGCATGGGCGCCGAACCCGTGCGCGCGCTCGATGGCGTCGATCTCGACATCGACAAGAACGAGTTCGTCGCGATCATGGGGCAGTCGGGGTCGGGCAAGTCCACGCTCATGAACATCCTCGGGTGCCTGGATCGCCCCTCGAGCGGCACGTACGAGCTCAACGGCACGCCGGTCCAGAAGATGAACGCCGCGCAGCTCGCCGCCGTGCGCAACAAGGAGATCGGGTTCGTCTTCCAGTCTTTCGAGCTGCTGAATCGCGCCACGGCGCTTAAGAACGTGATGCTCCCGCTGATCTATTCCCCGCGGAACTGGCTCGGCGCCCGCGCCCGGGCCAAGGCCGCGCTCCAGCGCGTGGGCCTCGGCGAACGCATGACCCACCGCCCGAGCCAGCTCTCGGGCGGGCAAAAGCAGCGTGTGGCGATCGCGCGGGCGCTGGTGAACGAGCCCTCGCTCGTGCTCGCCGACGAGCCCACGGGCGCGCTCGACAGCCGCACCAGCGACGAGATCATCGGCTTCTTCGAGCAATTGCACCGCGAGGGGCAGACGATCGTGATGGTGACGCACGAGGAGGACGTCGCGGGGCACGCCCACCGGATCGTGCGCCTCAAGGACGGGCGGATCATCTCCGACCACCCGACGACCGAGGACCCGATCCATCGCGAGTACCTGGCTCGGGCGGAGGTCGCGGCGCGAGTCGCGGCCAGCGCCCTGAGCGACACACGCGCGCAAGGGAGTGCATCGTCATGATGTGGTTCGTTCGCCTGCTCATGCAGACCGTGGGGCTCGCGCTCCAGCAGATCTGGGCGAACAAGGTGCGCGCGGTCCTCACGCTCCTGGGCATCCTTATCGGCGTGGCGGCGGTGGTCTTCGTGGCGGCGGCGACCAAGGGGGCCGAGGGGTACATCCTCCGCGAGTTCTCGTCCGTCGGCGCCAACAAGGTCTGGATCTTCCCGCGCATGCCCCAGGGGCAGCGCGATCGGTACTCGTGGCGGCAGATCCGCATGAGCGTGAAGGAGGTCGACGGGCTTGCCAACGCAGCCCCCTCGATCCGCGCGCTCACGCCCGTGATGGAGATGTCCACGTCCGTGCAGTACGGGCGGACGTACAAGGACATGGTCACGGTGCAGGCGGTCCGCCCGAGCTGGCATGAGATCGAGCAGCGATTCGCCATCCAGGGACGCCAGCTCTCGGAGATCGACGAGGAGCAGCGCCTGTCGGTCTGCATCATCAACGACAAGGCGATCGGGGAGCTCGGGCTCGATCGAAACCCGATCGGGCAGCGCATCCTCGTCGGCGGGCGCGCGTTCACCATCGTGGGCGTCGTGGAGACCAAGACCGTCTCCCCGATGTTCGGCGGGGATGAGGCGCGCTCGGAGGTCTACATGCCGTTCCGCACGGGGCAGATGCTCCGCTCCGAGCCACGCCTCTACGCCGTCGCAACAACCAAGAGCCCCGAGCTGTACGAGGACGCCAAGGCGGAGGTCCGTTTCTACATGCGCAAGTCGCGTCTGCTCAAGCCCGACGAGCCGGACACCTTCGGTGTCGAGGCGATCGAGCAGTACATCGAGCAGATCCGCAAGCTCGGGCAGTTTCTCACGCTCCTCACCGCGGTCCTGGTGGGCATCTCTCTGCTCGTGGGCGGCATCGGCATCATGAACATCATGCTCGCGAGCGTCTCGGAGCGCACACGCGAGATCGGTCTGCGCAAGGCGGTGGGGGCCAAGCCCAGCGTGGTGCTCATCCAGTTCCTGGTCGAGGCGGTGACATTGTGCGTGGTGGGGGCGCTGGTCGGGCTGGGCATCGGGTTCGGGCTGGTGCTGCTGATGAAGATCAAGGTGCCCGAGGCGGCGGTGCCCTGGTGGGCCCCCGCGCTCTCGGTGTGCGCCTGCGCGCTTGTCGGCGTCGTCGCGGGCATGTTCCCCGCGATCAAGGCGTCGCGGCTGGACCCCATCGAGGCCCTGAGGCATGAGTGATCCTCGTCCGTCGTGCGTCCGATCCCTGTCGATCGCCGGCGCGATGCTCGCGGCATCGGGTCTCGCGGGGTGCGCCAATCCGCTCTGGCGCGACGAGTCGGACCTGGGGCACCGCGTGCCCGTGGAGCGCCTGCGCCGCATCGACACCCTGTCCATCGACCAGTACGCACGCCCGGCGAGCGGCGCGGGGAGCGTCGAGCAGCAGCAGCAGGCGATCATCGCCGAACGCCAGCGCTTCGCGGGGCTCGCCAAGGCCGATCTCACCCTCGACGACGCGCGCGCCTCGGCCCTGGCGAACAACCTCGACCTGAAGGTCCAGCTCGTCAACCCGGAGATCGCCCAGGAGTCCGTGAACATCGAGCAGTCGCGGTTCGAGGCGCTCTTCACGACCCGGGCCAATTACCAGAACCTCGATCAGCCCACCGCCTCGACGCTCTCGTCGGCCCAGCAGAAGACGACGCAGATCGATCCCGGCGTGACGATCCCCCTGCGGACGGGCGGCAGCGCGACCGTGTCGCTCCCCTGGACCAAGAACGAGACGAACAACATCTTCTCGACGCTGAACCCCTCGTACACGTCGGACCTGCAGTTCTCCATCTCGCACCCGCTGCTGCGCAACGCCGGGCGCGAGGTGAGCACCACCCAGATCCGCGTCGCGAGCTACAACCAGCAGATCAGCCAGACGCAGACTAAGCTCGCGATCATCAACGAGCTCGCGAGCGTCGAGCGCGCGTACTGGGGCCTGTTCCAGGCGCGGCGCTCGCTGGACGTGAGCCAGCAGCAGTACGAGCTCGCCGACGAGCAGCTCAAGCGGGCCGAGCGCCAGTCCCGCGCGGGGAAGGTCGCCGAGATCGAGGTGATCCGTGCGCAGTCGGGCGTCGCGCAGCGCCTCGGGTCGATCATCAGCGCCCAGCAGAGCGTGCTCACGCAGCAGCGTGAGCTCAAGCGCCTGATGAACCGGCGCGACCTGGACGTGGACACGTCCACGGTCATCGCGACCGCGACCGACCCGAACCCGGTCGAGTACCTCTTCGACGCGGGCTCGCTCGCCAACGCCGCCGAACAGAACCGCATGGAGATGCTCGAGCTCGAGCTGCGTCTGCTCGCCGATGCCGCGAACATCCGCTACGCGCAGAACCAGACGCTCCCGCAGCTGGACGTCACGGGCTCCTACACCATCAACGGGCTGGGCGCCTCCTCCCAGGACAGCTTCCGCCAGCTCGAGCGCAAGGACTACGAGGACTGGTCGATCGGCGCAAACCTGTCGGTGCCGCTGGGCAACGAGGGCGCCCTCGCCCGCCTGCGCCAGGCGACGCTCACGCGTCTGCAGCGCCTGAGCACCAAGGAGGCGCGCCGGCAGACGGTGCGTCAGGACGTGCTGGACGCGGTGGACAAGCTCCAGTCCGGGTGGCAGAGCATCCTCGCCGCGAGGCAGGCGACGATCCTTGCCACGCGCACGCTCGCCGCCGAGCAGCGACAGTTCGACGTGGGCTCCTCCACCAGCACCAACGTGCTCGACTCGGCGACGCGTCTGGCCGAGGCCCAGCTCTCGGAGATCCAGGCCCTCACCCAGTACCAGCTCGCCCAGGTGGAGCTGGCGGTCGCGACGGGAACCCTGCTGGGCGCGACGCGCGTGCAGTGGGAGCCCGCCAAGCCCGACAAGGCGCAGCGCCCGCAGGCCGAAGACGCCGCGAGCGTGCGCCCCGCGGAGTCGCCAAACCCCATCGAGCGCGAGCCCGCGCTGCGGGCCCTGGAGCCGGGGTCGAAATAGGGTCCACAGCCGCGTTCGGCTCGTGTTCAAATCATGATGCGAAAAAGACTTGCACCGCTGCAAGATCGCCCCGCCGCGCCCGCAGTCTGTGTGCCGGACGCGAGGCCGCCTCCGTTCGGCTCATAGGAGAAGACAATGACACCCGCACCACAAACCCAGGCGATGCCACGGCCGTTCCCCAGGGAACTGCTCCGCGGCACTCGCGCGCCGCGCCGGGGTGATCTCCCCGCCGGAGCGTGCCCGCCGGCCCGCTGAACTCCCGCGGCGGGGGAACGCCCCACGCTGCTGAACGGTCTCTTTCTCTCTCACTCTCTCTCCCATCGTCTCGCCTCGCCGGGTAGCCCCGACGAGCGGGGTTTTCCTCGGCCCGGATTTGCTCACTCATAGGAGAAGGACATGACGACTCGCACGCTCGCTTCTGTCGCCGCGCTCGCACTGACCGGCTCGCTCGCCCACGCCTCGATCGTGAGCGTGTCGGGCACCATCACGCAGATCGGCGCACCGCCCTCGGCCCTTGCCGGCGCTCTGGCCAGTTTCCAGGCCTTCGCCTGGAACGAGCGGACCAACATCAACGGCCCGATCTTCGCGGACGAGACGCAGAACCCCGGCACCTCGGGCGGAGCGATCGCCGGCACGCTCTCGGGCCAGTTCGACAGCCACGTGATCCACTTCGAGAGCCTGCCGGGCGTCGTCGGCGCCGCGGGCACCGTGACGTTCAACCAGCCGATCGTCGGCGTCATCTTCCAGACCACGAGCCTGGACAACACCGACGGCAACTGTGGCGCGCTGGGCACGCTCTACCCGACGTTCTACCCCTTCCGCCAGTTCACCACGTCCGGGTTCAACTTCACCGGCAACGTCCTCAACTTCCAGATCAACTCGTCGTTCTCGGCGCCCATCCTCACCGAGATCCGCGTGCTCACCCACGCCGTGCCCGCGCCGGGCAGCCTCGCGCTGCTGGGATTGGGCGGTGCGCTCGCCGTGCGGCGTCGGCGCTGATCGGGCATGCCTGAGCGTGAAACCGACCGACGACGTCGGTGGCTTGGCGCGATCGAGATTCCTTCACATCCGCTGTCTTCTGAGGTACCCATGTCCCCTCGCACACTCGCTCTCTCCACTCTTGTTCTTGCTTCGGCCGCGAACGCCGCGATCACGGGCGTCGCCGGGCAGACCACGCTGCTCGGCTCTCCGCCCGTCTCCTGCGTTCCCAGCGCTCTGGCGGGCTTCACCGCGTACGCCTGGAACGAGAAGCAGAACCTCACCATTTCCTCGGGCGTCTTCTGTGACAACGTCCCCAACCCCGGGGGCAATATTGGTGCCGTGCCCGGCCTCGTCACCGGCACCGTGGACAGCCACTTCATCCACTTCGAGGACAACTCGGGCGTGGGCCTCGTCCAGGGCAGCGTCACCTTCAGTGCGCCCATCGTGGGCGTCATGTTCAACGGCACCAGCCTCGACAACTCCGACGTGCTCTGCGGCGCGATCGGAACGACCTACCCCACGCTCTACCCGTTCCGTCAGATGGGGTCGTCGGTGTTCTCATACACCGGCAACACGCTGACCTTCAACCTCTCCACGATCTCTCCGGTCATCGCGCTCGCCGAGATTCGCGTGCTCACGCAGGTGCCGGCGCCCGCCTCGGCGGCGCTGCTGGGGATGGGCGGGCTCGTCGCCCTCCGTCGCCGCCGCTGATGCACGCCTCACTCCGCCTCTCCCGTTCTCTCTTCCCGCTTCTCAGACAGACTCTCAAAGGAAATCTCATGTCCCCTCGCACGCTCGCTCTGTCCGCTCTCGCCTTGGCTTCCACCGCGAACGCCTCCATCACCGGCGTCACCGGGCAGACCACCTGGCTCGGCATCAACCCCTCCTCTTGCGTGCCCGGAACGCTCGTCACCCCCAACGCCTACGCCTGGGATGAGCAGATCTTCACCGTCGCCTCGGGCATCCTCTGCGACGAGATCGGCAATCCCGGCAGCAGCGCCACGCCCGCGCCGGGCCTGCTCACGGGCACCTTTGCGTCGCACTTCATCCACTTCGATTCGCGCTCGGGCGTCAACTCGGCCCAGGGCACCGTCACCTTCAACCAGCCCATCCTCGCGGTGATCTGGAAGAACGCGCTGCTCGACAGCTCCGACGTGCTGTGCGGCGCGATCGGCACGACCTACCCGACGTTCTACCCCCCGCGGAACCTGGGCCTCTCCACGTTCACGTACACCGGCAACACCCTCTCGTTCAACTTCTTCGCCGTCGTGCCCACCGCGGATATCTCCCAGATCCGTGTCATCACGGCCGTGCCCGCTCCGGCGAGCGCGGGCGTTCTGGGGCTCGCGGGCCTCGTGGCCGTGCGCCGCCGGCGCTAACGAACGCCCGTTCGTTCACTCTCGCCTCGTGCGCGCCTCAACAGCTCCCTCTCCATTCGATCGGATCCATCCATGAACCCGCTCGCCAACACCAGCCTCGCCCGCTACGCAGTCGCGTCTCTCGCACTTCTCGTCGGCGTCGTGCCGGCGCACGCCACGATCACCGGCGTCTTCAGCCAGGCCCAGCAGATCGCCGCCCCGGCTTCGTGCCTCTCGTTCGCCCTCACGGGGCCCAACGCGTTCGCGTGGAACGAGCAGCAGAACATCAGCGTCACGGGGCTCTTCTGCGATGAGACGCAGAACCCGGGCGGCAACACCTCGCCCGTGCCCGGCACGCTCAGCGGCACGTTCAACAGCCACATGCTGCACTTCCAGGGCATCCCAAACTCGAGCGCGGTCGGCTCGGTCACGTTCGCCACGCCGATCGTCGGCCTCATGTTCAACCGCCTCGCGCTCGATCTGTCCGACGCCTCCTGCGGCGCGCTGGGCACCGCGTACCCGACGGGCTACACGGGGCGGGGCATCAGCCTCGTGACGCCCTCGTTCATCAGCATCAGCGGCAACGTGCTGACCTTCAACCTCAGCTGGGCCCCGCCGGTGGGGGACTTGCCGCAGGTGCGCGTGATCACCGCCGTGCCCGCGCCGGCGAGCGCAGCGCTGCTGGGCCTTTCCGGGCTCGTCGCGATTCGCCGACGCCGGGCCTGAGCCAGTTGAATCGCTCCCCTCGCGTGAGGGAGGCACTTCCAAACCAGATTTCCTATGAGCAGGCCGAGGGATCGCAAGTCCCTCGGCCTGTTTTGTTGCGCGCGAGGGCTGGGTTAGCAACCGTGTGCAGCAGTGCCGCACTCGGGGCAAGGCGCCTGGATAGGAATCCCCGCACGCCTGTAGCCGCAGCGGAGGCAGTGGTTGTTCCTGATGCGGAGGCGACCGCGTGCGAAGCTCAGTATCGAGAAAAGCAAGATCCAGGCACTCGCGTGAAACGCGGTGTCAACTGCGAAGCCCGTCGGAATAACGCCCAGGGGCACGGACAGCTCGCCGGCGTCCCAAGCATTTCCATACGCGAAAGGTTCCGGAAATCGGCGCGACTCACGCACTTGTAACACCCAAACGTCAGCTCTGTGGGATCGCATGCACGCGCTAGCGTTCCAGTCCTGTGCCGCCCACAAGGCGCGGTTCGGCCAGCCAAACTGAAACTCATGGCGTTCACAGTCGACATCCTGTGGCGGATGCCACGAGCCGGGAACTCGAGGAATGACAATCGATTCCCTCGAGCCACTGAAGGAATGCGATGAATGCCGCACCAGCGTGCCATGCGAAGGACGCGCGTCCGCCAACTCGCGGTCGAGCGTGAGAAGGGTGAGCGTGCACGCATCAGCAAGGGAAGACGCTTCTTGACCTTCGAGTGTGATGGCGAGATTCAAATCCGGATCAATCCAGATTGCGGAAGACTCGACTCCTTGCGTGGACCCCCTTGGAACTCCCCGCAGTGCTGCTCCCCACGCCACACCGACCGTCGTGAGCGCGCCCAATACAAGACACAGCACCGCACGCAGCAACCATCGCCGCCACTGGCGTTGACGATCCCTCGTTTGCACGGCATTGCCCACGGTGGATTGTTAGCCACGCGCCCGGCGCTACCGCTTGGGCCTCTGAATAACCGCTTTCGAAGGAAGCTCGTGCGCAGGCCTACCGCGTCCCGGCCGGGCGCTTGCCGCCGTTCTTCTTGCCGTTGTCCTTGCGAGCGGGGACACTGCGGGGCGGCGTGTCGCTCGCGCCCTTCTCGAACATGTCCGCGAACTTGAACGCCTTGCGCTTCTTCCACGACCCACGGTGCAGGGCATCGCTCGCCAGCAGCGGGAACAGCGCCGAGAGCTCGCCGAAGACCATCTGCTCGTACACCACGTCCACCTTGCCCCACGAGCACGCCTCGCGGAGCGTGGAGCCCGAGAGCGCGCCGTCGCGCGAGTCGGCGACGGTCATCTGGATCGCGTACTTGTGCATGCCGATGTCGCCGCGGGCCTTGCCGCCCTTGCGCTCGTTGAGCAGCTCGGCCGCGACGACGATGTCCTGCGCGAAGTTCTTGGGCACGCCGCCGCCAAGCATCAGCAGCCCCGTGTCCTTGCAGTTGAGCTTGATGTCCGTCAGCTCGCGGAAGTCCTTGCCGCTGTCGATCGCGACCATGGGCTTGCCCGCCTCGAGCGCCTCGGTCTGGTGCAGCACGATGCCAAAGCCCGCCGAGCAATCGGAGAACGCCGGGCAGAAGATCGGCACGCGCTTCTGGTAGCACGTCTTGACGATGCTCGAGTTCTTCGGGTGGTGCTTGGCGAGGTACGCGCCCATCGCCTCGATGAACTCGCGCGAGCTGTACGCGCCGGGCTCGAACGCGTCGAAGACCTTCTTGGTCGTGTCGTCGCAGCGGCGCAGATCGTCCTCGTCGATGTACGTGTCGTAGATGCGGTCGATCATCAGGTTCCGCAGGGTCATGTCATCGACGGGCGGCGCCTCGGGGCTGCCCGGGGCGATGTAGTGCTTGAAGCCCAGCCCCTCGAAGAAGTCCTGATCGACGATGTTCGCGCCCGTGCTCACGATCGCGTCGATCATGTTGTTCTCGATCAGGCGCACGATCGCGTCCTTGAGCCCCGCCGAAATCAGCGAGCCCGCGAGCGTCAGGATCACGGCGCACTCCGTGTCCGCGAGCATGCGCGAGTAGATGTCGCTGGCGTTGGCGAGCGTGCGGCTGGTGTACGCCATCTGGCGGTAACTGTCGATGATCGGACGCGCGTCGAACGAGGCGATGTCGATGTGCTCGACAGGGCGGGCGAGCAGTTCCTTCTTGGTCCACTTGGCCATGGTCGGTCCCTTTCCGGATCGAGCCGTCCCGACTGGGGCGGCGTCTCCGCGTCGCGGGCAAGCCCCCCTGCCCGATTCGTTCGCGTCGCGCATCCCGGGGGTGGCGGTGCGCACGAAAGACAATACGCACGATTCCCAATCGGCGATGCATCGGCGCGATCCGTGCGCGCCCGTCCGGCTCCTCCGATAGGCTTCACCCATGAGCAACAGACTCCGCGTCCGTCATCTGCGTTCGGTCCTCTGCCGCATCTCCTTGGCCGCGGTCGCGGGCATGGGGGTGCTGGGCGGGTGTGCCGCGGCCCATCGCGACCCGGGGTCCGAGCCGCTCACGCCCGAACTCCGCGCCAAGTACGTCGAATCGTTCGACGTCGTGTGGCAGACGATCAAGGACAAGCACTTCGACCCGACGCTCAACGGCGCGGACTGGGAGGGGGCCAAGGCCGAACTCCGCCCCAAGGTCGAGGTCGCCCAGACTCCCAACGACGCTCGCGGGGTGATGGGAGCCCTGATCGCCAAGCTGGGGCAGTCGCACTTTGGCATCATCCCCTCGGACGTGTACACCAAGCAGAAGAACACGCCCTCGGCCGGCGCCGCGTCGGGCAACGCGTCCGCGGGCGGGCCCAAGGGGGACGCTGGCGTCGCGGCGTCCGCTCCGGACGCCGAGGAGAACGACAGCGACGAGGGCGGGCTGGGCATCGAGCTGCGCCTGATCGATGACAAGCCCGTCGTGTTCCGCGTGGATTCGCCTTCGGCCGGCGCGAGCGCGGGCGTGAGGCCCGGGTGGGTGCTGACCAAGATCAACGGCACGCGCATCGAGCGCCGCATCGATCGCATCAAGCAGATCGCCGATCACGGGACGATCTCGCCCGAGCTTGTCAAGACCATCATCCTGTCCCGCGAGCTCCGCGGCACGCCCGGCAAGGCGATCGACGTGGAGTTCCTGGACGCGAAGGACAAGCCTGTCGCCCTTCACCTCACGTACGACAAGCCCGCCGGCGTGGACGCGACGCTGGGCAACCTCGTCGGGTTCCGCATGGTCTCGGAGACGCGGACGCTCGAGCACGGCATCGGGTACTACCGCTTCAGCGTCTTTGGTGCGCCCACGACGGTGATGCCCGAGCTCGCCAAGGCCCTGGATGCTTCGCGGAACGGCGCGGGGTTCGTCATCGACCTGCGCGGCAACCCCGGCGGGATCGGCGCGATGGCGATGGGCGTGGGCGGGTACTTCGTGACGCAGAAGGACCAGAAGCTGGGCACGATGAGCACGCGCGATTCGAAGCTCAATTTCGTGCTCAATCCGCGCCTGAATCCGTACTCCAAGCCCCTGGTGATCCTCATCGATGGCGGGTCCGCTTCGACCTCCGAGATCCTCGCGGGCGGGCTGAAGGACCTCAAGCGTGCGCACATCATCGGCACGCCCAGCGCCGGCGCGGCGCTCCCCTCGGTCATCTCAAAGCTGCCCAGCGGCGATGGATTCCAGTACGCGTTCGCGAACTACGTGTCGGTGGGCGGGCAGGAGCTCGAGGGGCACGGCGTCAAGCCCGATGAGGTGGTCCCGCTCACGCGAGAGGGGCTGCTCCTGGGTCAGGATCCGCAGGTCGGTGCGGCCGTCCGTTGGATTCTGAGCCAGAACGGGTCTGGTGGTGCGTCCTAAGATCGCGTCCTTCAACCGGACGTGCGTGCCGACGCAGGGAACTTGGGTCCCGTCGGGCCGTCCAACCCCGAACGGTTCCCTTCACTCTGTCCCTCAGGAGAACGATGATGCTCGCTGATTTCCGCACGAAGCGATTCCTGCTCGCGGGCGCTGCCGCCCTGCTCTGCGTGTCCGGGATTGCGTCCGCGCAAGCGCCCGCCGCCGAGCCCACGGAGAAGCAGGCGCCCAAGGAGCTGCCGGCCGCGAAGCCCGACGCGCCCAAGGCCGACAAGCCGCAAGCGGCCGATCCCTCCCTGCCCGCGGGCAAGGACATCATCGCCAAGTTCGTGGAGGCGACCGGTGGCAAGGGCGCGTACGAGAAGATCAAGAGCCGGCGCGCCACGGGCGCCGTCGAGATTCCCTCGATGGGCATGAAGGGCGCCGTGACGATTCTCACGGCGTCGCCCAACCGCATGCGGTTCTCGATGGACCTGCCCGGCGCGGGCGCCTCGGAGCAGACGACCGACGGTCAGGATGCCTGGTCCACGAACTCCATGATGGGCCCGTCGCTGATGGAGGCCGAGCAGCGCGACCAGGTCCTCGCCTCGGCGGTGTTCAACCCCGAGCTGCACCTGGATGATCTGTACTCCTCGATCAACACGACGGCGTCCGAGAAGGTGGGCGATGAGGACTGCTACGTCCTTGTGCTCACGCCCAAGAAGGGCAACCCCGAGACGCGGTACTACGCCAAGGGCTCGAAGCTGCTGATCAAGACGACGACCACCGCCCAGACGCCCATGGGCGAGATCACCACCGAGGTCGCCCCGGGCGATTGGAAGGACGTCGATGGCGTCAAGCAGGCGCACTCCATGACCATGAAGCAGATGGGCATGGAGATGAAGGTGTCCTTCGACAAGATCGAGCACAACGTCGATCTGCCCGCGGACACGTTCGCGATGCCGGCCGAGATCAAGGCGCTCAAGGACAAGGGCGCCGGCGACAAGAAGGATGAGCCGGCCGCCGCGCCGGCGAAGCCCGTCCAGCCCGCGCCCGCCGGCGACAAGAAGGAGCCCGCGCCGGGCGGCTCGAAGTAACCAAGAACCATCTCGGTTCGCAGCACGTTCGCACTTCGCCGCGGGTTTATCGCCCGCGGCGATTCTTTTTCGCGAACGCGCGTGCGCGCCTCGCCTATAAGCAGGTAGCAAGAGTCCGCAGTTGGGCCGCCGCCGGGCCATGCCGCCCGGCCTCAGAAAGGAGGGTCCCGTGGACCATCTTCGCACCATCATCGTGGGCGTTGATTTCACCGCTCCGAGCCGCACGGCGCTCGTGCAGGCGATGCGCATCGGCGCCTGGAATCGCGCCGCCGGCAAGGCGGGGCGCGTCCGGGACCCCAACGGGTCGCTCGAGCTCGAGGGCGCGCGCGCGCCCAAGGCGATGCAGGTGTC
>CAYNSB010000010.1:0-45728 GCA_964399625.1 uncultured Phycisphaeraceae bacterium | reverse complement strand
CCGGGCGTGTGTCCCGGGCCTGCCTCCCGGCGCCGCCCCGCCCCCCCCGGTCCCCCCCCCCCACGTCCTGGACACCATCGTGACGATCGAGCTCGAGGCCGCGCTCGCTCCCATGGCGATGCAGGTGACCGACGCGCTCGTGCAGGACTCGCGCGACGCGTGGTCGGCGTTCGCCAAGGGAGTGCCCGGCGCTTCGGACGTGCCGTGCCATGTCGAGGTGAACAACCGCACGTTCGGGTTCCTTCACTACGCGCGGGACATGAACGCCGACCTCATCGTCATCGGCGCCATGTCGGGGCGAAAGCCCGACACAGGTCTGGGCAGCATGGCCCACGCGTGCGTGCGCCACGCCAAGTGCGACGTGCTCATCACGCGCGAGGACCATCCCGGCCCGTTCAAGACCATCGTCGCGGGCGTGGACTTCTCCGAGACGTCCATGCGTGCGCTCGAGCGCGCGACCCGGATCGCGTCGCAGGATGGGGCGGCGCTGCACGTGGTGCACATCTACCGCCCGCCGTGGACGGAGCTGCGCTTCGATGCGGACGGCCCGCTCATCACGCCGCAGGTCGCGCAGAAGTACGCGGCCGACCTGGGGCAGCGTCTGCGGGATTTCTGCCGTCCGCTCGACCACGAACTGACGTACCTGAAGGCGACGCTCAAGGTGCACGAGCACGATGGTCACCGCTCGGGGCTGGCCAAGTACGCCGAGGACGTGAAGGCCGACCTGCTCGTGCTGGGCACGCGCGGGCGCACGACGCTGCGCGATGTGCTGCTGGGGAGCACCGCGGAGAAAGCGCTGCGGAGCGCGCCGTGTTCGGTGCTGGCGATCAGGCCGAAATAAGCGTTGTTCACGAACGCACGTCGTTGTCAAAGACCACGATGATTGTTCCGTTCTTGACCACGTCGGCGTGAAGACAGGACTCCCGAAGAAGCTGGGCATCTCGCGGCAAACGAGCAACAAGTTCGTTCATTCCGACGAACTCGATTCGGTCCGCTAGCCGAGAGTCCGACCCATTGAAAATGTCATCGAATGCGTCCCAGTTCTTGCCGTAGTACGCAGGAAAGCCGAGATGATCGGCGAGCAAGGCGTGAAGGGCCTTGGCCGAGCCGGCGGAACCGACATCGATTCGTATGTGCTTCGGACGGGCAGGCGCGGAACGCTCGGCATCCACGCATCACGACTCCAGGTACGTGTACCCCTCGAGCCCATCGTCGTAGTACTTCATCAGGCTCTTGCCCTCGGGGAGCGTGAGGCGCCCCTGGCGGCACGCGGCCTCGATGTCTTGGCGCATCGCCTTCTTCATGTCGGCGATGTCGTACTGCACGTACGCGAGGACCTCCTCGACGGTGTCGCCCTCGACGACCTCGTCGATCTCCCATCCTCCCGCGCCGCCCTCCCCGTCGCCCGCCGGCGCCAGCGAGATGTGCACCGCGTGCGAGTCGCCCAGCAGATTGTGCAGGTCGCCCAGGATCTCTTGGTACGCGCCGAGCAGGAACACGCCCAGGTAGTACGGCTGGTACACCTTCGGGCCCAGCGCGTTCGCGCCGGCGCCCTCGGGCGGGGCCTCGCGCAGCTCGTGGAGCTCGAGCGTCTTCTTGTCGATCCGCTTGTCCACGAAGTGGTCGATCTTGCCGTCCGAGTCGCAGGTGATATCGGCGAGGATGCCCCGGCGTGTCGGCTCCTCGTTGAGGCGATGGATCGGGCAGATCGGGAAGAGCTGGTCGATCGCCCACGAGTCGGGCATGCTCTGGAAGAGCGAGAAGTTGCAGAAGTACTGGTCGCTGAGCAGCTCGGGCAGGTCGTCGAGCTCCTCGGGCAGCTCGTCCTTCTTGCTCGCGCGCTCGATGACCTTGTGGCCGATCGCGTAGAAGAGCTGCTCCGCCGCGGCGCGCATGGGCAAGCTCATGTACCCCAGGCTGAAGAGGCTCATCGCCTCGTCGCGCGCCTGGGTCGCGTCGTGGTAGACCTCCAGGTAGTTGCGGTCGGTCATCCGCTGGTGCGCATCGAGCAGATCGAGCACGGGCTGCGCCGGCTCCGGCTCCGCCTTGATCGCACGCTCGATCGCGTCCAGGTCCACCTTGGCGTCGAACCGGCTGGCGCCCAGCACATCCACGACGAGCACGGAGCCGTACGCGACCATCGCGCGCCCGCTCTCAGAGAGGATCATCGGGTGGGGAACCTTTGCGTCGTCGCAGACGCTCTTGATGCGATAAACCACGTCGGCGGCGTACTCCGAGACGCTGTAGTTGATCGAGCTGGACCACGCGGACTGGCTGCCGTCGTAGTCCACGCCCATGCCGCCGCCGATATCGAGCATCGAGAGCCCGGCGCCGAGCTTGTGCAGCTCCGTGTAGACGTGCGTGAGCTCGTTGATCGCGTTCTTGAGCACCTTGATGTCGTAGAGCTGGCTCCCCACGTGGCAGTGGAGGAGGTTCAGGCAATCGAGCATCCCGTGCTTCTTCAGATACTCCACGGCCGTGAGCACCTCGGACACGAAGAGCCCGAACTTGGAGCGGACGCCCGCGGACGACTCCCAGCGACCGGCCCCGCGGGCCGAGAGCTTCACGCGGAGCCCGATCTTCGGGCGGACGTTGTAGTGCTTGGCGTGCTTGACGATCAGTTCGAGCTCGGAGAACTTCTCGACGACGGGGATGATGTTCCGCCCGAGCTTGGTGGCGAGGATGACCGTCTCGATGAACTCGTCGTCCTTGAACCCGTTGCAGATGATGGGCATCCCGTTGACGCCGGGCCCGCCCGCCGCCGCCGAGAGCCCCAGCACCGCGAGCAGCTCGGGCTTGGAGCCCGCCTCGAGCCCGAAGTTGAGCTCCACGGCGAGGCGCGCGATCTGCTCGCAGATGTGGCGCTGCTGGTTGACCTTGATCGGATAGACGCAGCAGTACCCGCCGGTGTACTGCTGATCGCTCATCGCGTCGTCGAAGGCCTTGCGGATCTCCTTGAGGCGATGGTCGAGGATGTCGTTGAAGCGCAGCAGCACGGGCGTGTGGAACCCGCGCTCGCGCAGCCCCTGCACGATCTCGTGCAGATCGAGCTGCGACGCCACCTGCTTGGTGGGGAGCACCGTGAGGTGCCCAAGGGTGTTGACGCCGAAGTAGCCCTTGCCCCAGTCGGGCAGCCCGTAGAGCTTCGCGGAGTCATCGACGGTCCATTGCCCGTGAAGGAAGGCGTTCCGCGGAGATGCGATCGTCGCCATCGTTTCTGAGAACCTGAGCGGCGAACAAGCCCCACCGGGTGGGCCGCCCCGCTTCGACGATGCCCTCCGCGCGTGACACAGGAGGATCATCGGCGATCGACGCGCCTCTGCTCAGTCGGCGCGGCGGGCGGACCCGGACAACCAGCCCCCTCGCTCGCGACCACCACGGCACGCGCGAAGGGCGCATCACAATAACAGTTCGCGAACGCCGGACAAGTCCTTCCGCGCTCCTCGCGCGCACTTTTTTCGCACCGCTCAGCCGGCGCGATCGCCCCGCGCGGGCGAGATCGCGCGCCACGCGAGCACCGCGAGCAGCGCCCCAACCAGCGGAGCGCCGAGGTACACCCACAGGTGCTGGGTCTGTCCGCTGACGATCGCGGGCGCGAGCGAGCGAGCGGGATTCATCGATGCCCCGCTGATCGGCCCCGCGAAGAGCGCCTCGAATCCGATCGTGCCGCCGATCGCCGCGCCCGCCATGGGAGATCCTCCGTTGGCCGTCGTGCCCAGGATCACCAGCACGAGCCAGAACGTCAGCAGCAGTTCCAGGACCGCCGAGACCCACGCCTCGCCGTTGGGAAGCGTCGTCCCGAGCCCGGCGTTCGCGGGGAAGAGTGCCTTCATCAGAAGAGAGGCGCCGAACGCACCGACGATCTGCGCGACGATGTACGGCACCGCCAGGCGTGCGTCGAGCCGGCGTCCCGCCGTCATCGCGAGCGTGACCGCCGGATTGAGGTGCGCCCCCGAGACGCTGCCCAAGGCGTACGCCATGGTCATGACCACCAGCCCGAACGTGAGCGCGATGCCCACGTGCGTGACCTTCCCGCCCGTCACCTCGTTGATGACGATCGCGCCGGTGCCGGCGAAGACGAGCGCGAATGTTCCGAGGACCTCGGCGAAAAGCTTTCGAAGCATGGCGTTCCCTTGGTTGGGTCTTTGGGTTCAGCGCGACAGAGCCTGCGGACCGAGGGCCTCGGGAAGCGTTTCCACGAAGGCCCGGATCTGGTCGCGCACGCGTCGATAGTGGACCATCGCCTCGTCCTCGCTTCTCGCGTCCTGGGCCAGGCGTGGCGGATCATCAAACCCCGCGTGCAGGACCCGCGTCCGCGCCGGAAAGATCGGGCAGGCCTCGTGCGCCGAGTCGCAGACCGTGATCACATAGTCAAACTCGACGCCCCGTGCCGCCAGGTCCGCGACGTTCTGCGAGGCTTGGGACGAGATGTCCACGCCCGCCTCGCGCATCGCCCGCACCGCGAGCGGGTTCAGGCCCTGGGGTTTGGTCCCGGCCGAGTGCGCCTCAAGCACGTCGCCCCGCAACGTCCGCGCCCATCCGTGGGCCATCTGGCTTCGGCAGGAGTTGCCCGTGCAGAGAAAGAGGATGCGTGCCCGGGCGCTCGGGAGGCTCACGACTGGCTCCCGTGCAGGCACAGGCGATCGGCGCGATCGATGCGGACTGGCACGATCGACCCGATCAACCGTTCCGCCCGGCTCCGCGGCGCTTCAAAGAAGACGATCAGGTCGCCGTCCGTCCGACCCGAGAGCTGGACGAGTCCCTGCTCATCCGCACGCGCCGTCGCGACGGAAACGTCCGTTCCGTCATCCGTCGCGGCCACCTGCTCCAGGTCGATCGCGCAGGCGGAACCGCCGTGCTCGTGCCCGCCGCAACCATCGTCGGAGCATCCCTGCTCCTGGTCGGTCAGTCCGCGTCCGGCGATTGTGAGCGAGACGGTTCCCGCCGCCACGGCCCGAGTCTTGCGGATCTCGCCGTGGGTCAGGGATTTCTTCCTTTCGCGCCGCGAGAGCCCCTCGACGAACACGTCCTGCGTGCGCCCGATCTGCTCGCGGCTGATCTCGTCGCTGATCCGCGACTGGATCGCGAGCAGCTCGTTGTTGCGCCGGCGCTTGACGCTCTCGGGCACGTCGTCCTCGAGCCGATCGAACGCGGGCGTGCCCGGGCGAGGGGAGTACTTGAAGATAAAGCAGTTCTTGTACCGCGCCCGCTCCACAAGGGCGACGGTCGCCGCGAAGTCCTCGTCCGTCTCGCCCGGGAACCCCACGATGATGTCGCCGGAGATCATGAGCGGGCGTCCGCGCTCGGGCTGGTCCAGGATCGCGCGGGCGCGCTCAAGGAACTCCACGTACTCG
Organism: uncultured Phycisphaeraceae bacterium; assembly: GCA_964399625.1. GTDB lineage: Bacteria > Planctomycetota > Phycisphaerae > Phycisphaerales > UBA1924 > CAYNSB01. Next base: position 40,374 of record CAYNSB010000010.1, on the reverse strand, counting down.
CCGACCTCGTACCCGCGGTTCATCGCCCGCAGGATCCGATCGCTCCCGGACTGCCCGGGCACGTGCAGGTACCGGCACACGCGCGGATGATCGCGGATCGCCTCGAGCACGTCGTCGCCGAAGTCCCTCGGGTAGCTGGTCACGAAGCGGAGACGCTTGATCGCCGGCACCTTCTCATGGATCAACGCGAGCAGGTCGGCGAAGGTCGTCGTGCGCTCGCCGGCGAAGGGGTCGCGCCGTCCCGCGGCGCTGCCCGCGTACGTTCGCCCCTTCTGCGGCTGCGTGATCCCGTTCACGCTCACCGCCGAGCCGTGCTCGAAGCGGTAGTGGTTCACCGTCTGCCCCAGCAGCGTGACCTCGATCACCCCCGCGTCGGCGAGCTTGCGGCACTCCTCGACGATGTGCTCGGGCGGGCGGTGCACCTCCGCCCCGCGTGTGAAAGGCACGACGCAGTACGTGCAGAACTTGTTGCACCCGCGCGTGATCCGCACGTACGCGGAGCGCCGGGGCGCGTCGCTCTTCAGTCCATCGCCCAATCCGGAGGGCAGGCCACCCTCGCCGAGCGCGGGCCACCCTGCCGGGTCCACGGGCGAGATGGCGCGTGAAAGATCGAGCAGCTCGAGCGTGTCGGCCGCGGCGGCGAGCGTCGCGCTCCGACGCGACGCGTTCCCCTGCAGCGCGACCTGGGCGGCGCTCGTGCTCGCGGCGAACGTCCCGTTGGTGTCGTCGGCGACCAGGGACGTCCGCGTGCGCACCGCGTTGTCCAGCAACGCGGGCAGCTTGTCGAGCTCCCCCGGCCCGCACAGGACATCGACGACGGGCATGCGCGCGATCAGGTCCTCGCCGTCGCGCTCGGCCATGCACCCCAGAACGCCCACGACCAGCCCGGGCTGGTCCTTCTTGCGGATCGCCAGCTCCCCCAATCGGCTCCAGACCTTCTGCTCGGCGTGCTCGCGCACCGAGCAGGTGTTGTAGAGCACGACGTCCGCGCCCGCCGGGTCGCCCGTGAAGCGGTACCCCAGGGCGCGCAGGGAGCCCGTGACCAGCTCGCTGTCGAGCTCGTTCATCTGGCACCCGAACGTTTCGAGATAGACCGCCTTGGAGGGCATGCGGGGTGATTATAAACCGCGCGGCGCGGGTGGTCCGCGTCCCGTAGACTGAGCCCGCATGTGGCGCGGGATCTCCCTGGCGAACAAGTGTCTGCTGCTCTTTGGCGGGGCGATCGTCATGATCGTGCTCGCCGCGCTGTCCATCCCCTTCCTGCGCATGAACACGCTCGTCGATGAGAGCCAGCTCGACCTGTGCCGCCAGCAGGTCGACGTGTGGCAGCGCCTGGAGCAGCAGGGCGATCCGGGGTCGCCGGTCCTCGCGGGGGGCGGGCCCTCGGGCGAGACCGAGCGGGGCGGCGTCAGGGCTCGGCGGCTCGATCTGCCCGCGGCGCGCGCACGCGCCCACGAGGTCCCCTTCGTCAATCTCGCGCTCGACGCGTTCACGAAGGACCCCAGGCGCGGCGACTACGTGCGTGCCACGTGGTCGGGCATCACGCGTCAGTACCGCTACGCGCGCGCGGTCCGCGAGCCCGGGCCCCTGAGCACGCTGCAGGGGCTCATCGTCCTCGAGCGCCGGGACTTTGAGGCGACACGTCTGCTGCTGATCAACATGGCGTACCTGCTGGGCGCGGGCCTGTTCGTGCTGGGGCTCGCGACGCTCGTGTTCTACCTCATCACGCACCGCCTCATCCTCGATCCCGTGCGCGCGCTCAAGGAGACGGCCGAGCGCGTCCGCGAGGGGGACCTGGCGATCCGCTCGGAGATCTCCACGGGCGACGAGTTCGAGGAGCTCTCGCAGACGTTCAACGGGATGCTCACCGAGATCACGCGATCGCAGGACCAGCTGCGCGCGATCAACTCGGCGCTGGACGTGAAGCTCAACGAGCTCGCCGAGAGCAACTCCGCGCTCTACGAGGCGGCCCGCCTCAAGGGCGAGTTCCTGGCCGGCATCTCACACGAGCTGCGCACGCCGCTCAACTCGATCATCGGCTTCACGGACCTGCTCCGCGACGCGGCCCAATCGGAGCTCGAGGCAGGGGACGACTCGACGAGGCTCTCCAAGCGTCTGCGGTACCTGGAGAACATCGCCACCGCGTCTCGAAACCTGCTGGAAATGATCACGAGCCTGCTGGAGATGGCCAAGATCGAGGCCGGGCGCGTGGACCTGGCGATCGCGCCCGTCAACCTCGTGGACACGTGCCGGGGCTTGCTGGGCATGGTCGCGGTGCAGGCGGAGAAGAAGGGGCTGGAGCTCAAGTTCGAGGGAGAGGGCGAGTTTCCCCCCGTGCGCACGGACGCGACCAAGCTCCAGCAGATCGTGCTGAACTTCCTTTCGAACGCGGTGAAGTTCACTCCCGGCGTCGACCCGTCGGGGCGGGCGGGCTGCGTCACGCTCCGCGTGGATCGGCTCGCGGCGACGAGCATCGAGGGGCCCAGCGCGCAGGAGCGGGTCCGGATTTCCGTGCTCGACACGGGCCCGGGCATCTCGCCCGAGGACCAGGGCAAGCTCTTTCAGAAGTTCACGCAGCTCGACGCGGGGCTCGCCCGCGAGCACGCGGGCACGGGGCTGGGGCTGGCGATCTCGCGAGAACTGGCCCACGTGCTCCAGGGCGAGATCCAGCTCGTCTCGGAGGTGGGACGCGGATCGATGTTCTCGCTGATCCTGCCCGTCGCGTTCGACCCGGCCCGGCACAAGGAGCACAAGCTCGAGGCGAGCCTGCGTGCCGCGCTCACGGGACGAAGGGCGACGCACTGATCCCGCCCCCGTCCCCGCGAATCAAGCGCAGGCAGAATTTGCGCGGCGTCATGGTGCGCTGCAGCACCGTGCGGCACCATTTGATCCGCACAAACTTGTAGGGCGAAGCCACCCCGGCTCGCTCACCAGGCCGGCCCTCTCCCTCGATCCGTCTCCAGATCCGCCCGATAGCCCCCGTGCCTCATTGCTCGCAATCGTGCGCAAAGCAAGGGACGGAATGGCACGCGCGCTCCTCATTCGCATCGCTTGCATTATGGTCGCCCTCTGCCAAGCGCCCGCGGCGCTGGCGCAGGTGACGTACTACGTGCGCGCCAGCGGCAACAACACCAACAACGGGATGGCCCCCCAATCCGCGTTCGCCACGATTGCCAAGGCAGCGAGCGTCGCCAGCGCTGGGGACACTATCTATGTCGGCGCGGGCTCGTACTCGGGGCAGGTCTCGCCCGTGAACAGCGGCACCTCGGGGAGCCCGATCAGGTTCATCGCCGACACGACCGGCGCGTTCACGGGCGACTCCGGCACCGTGACCATCCCCGCCGGGACCGGGGCCTACGCGATCCTGGTGAGCCAGAAGGACTACATCGAGTTCCACGGATTCAATGTCACGGGCTCCAGCGTCGCCGCGGTTTACTGGTACCTCTCCACGGGCGGCGTGCTCAATGGCGTGACGATCCCCTCGGGCACGGGGGGCGGCGTGACCGCCGCGGGATCGACGCTGACGATCCGCGCCTGCAACATCTACAACTCGCTGGGCGACGGCGTGTACATCCGCAAGTCGGGCACCACCAATAGCAACGTCACCATCACCGACTCGTCGATCCACGACATGAGCACCTCGGCGTTCGTGCCGATCAACACGGGCGATACCTCGACCATCACTGTCACGGGCTGCGATCTCTACAACTACCTTGACGACGGCATCAGCATCAACGGAGCGGGCCCGACGATCACGGTCGATCGCACCAAGTTCCGCAACGGGCTGGATGGCATCTGGATGGGCGCCGCCGCGACGCTCACGGTGACCAACTCTCTGTTCGCCACGATGACGCAGCAGGGCATCGAGCTCGAGGCGAACGCGAGCAACAGCGCGACGATCACCAATTGCACGTTCTACAACTGCCAGCTCGACGCCGTGTGGGTCAAGGGCGGCACGGCGAACGTCCGCAACTGCATCGTGTCCAACAGCGGGCGATACGGGCTGTACAGAACGGGCGGCACGCTGAGCAACTCCTACAACCTGATGTACTCGAACGCGACGGCGAACTACCAGGGCGTGACCGCCGGCACGGGCGCACTCACGGGCAATCCACTCTTCGTCAACGCCGCGTCGGGCGATTTCCGTCTGCAGTCCGGCTCGCCCGCCATCAACGCGGGCAACTCGACGCTCGCCATGTACTACGACATCCTGTACCTCGCGCGGAACTGGCAGCCGTGCCTGGGTGCCTACGAGCGCTACTCGCAGAGCCCGGCGAGCCTGCCGTACTCAACCACGTTCGACGCGGGCGTCGCCGGTGAGTGGTCGTACTCCGCGAACACGACATACTCGGGGGGCGTGGGCACGGTCGCGGGCCCGTACAGCCTCGCGTCCACGCCGCCGGGGCAGCAGAACCTCATGGTCTCCACGACCGCGGGAACGTCGTACATCGTGTACTTCGACTTTGTGCTGCTGGACTGGAACAACGAGCCCATGAACGTCTACGCCAACGGGAAGCTCATCTGGAGCTACCGCCCCGAATCGGCGTCGGGCGGCATCGACAAGTTCCCCGCGGCGCGGTACACGTACAACCCCGGCACGTCCATCACCACCGACAAGATCTACAAGCAGGCGTGGGCGCGGTTCACAGCCGACGCGTCGTACACGTTCATCACGTTCCGATCGGACCCCACGACCTCGGTCGCGAGCCGAAACTTCGCCTTGGACAACGTCTCTGTCAGGACCTTTGCGTTCCCGACGGTCAGCGCTTCGTCAGGGTACACCTGCGACTTCTCGACGGTCCCCGGGCCCGAGTGGTCGCGACAGGACTCGATCAACGACACGAATTTCGGCTTCATGGGCGGACGATTTGGCATGCCCAACTACGGCGGCTCGCAGGACAACACGCAGCTCACGCTGAACGTGTCGAGCGGCACCACCTACTACGTCGCGTTCGATCTCTACCTCATCGATAGCTGGGACGGCAACGACACGACGTGGGGCCCCGACTATCTGCGCGTGTATGTCAATGGAACCCAGGTCCTCTCCGAAACATTCGCGTGCTGGGACTACCAGTCGTACCCGTTCAATCCCGAGTACGCGTACGCCGACCTCGGGTACAGCTCGTCGTACAACGACACGCTGTACCGGCGCGTGTGGTTCTCGTTCACCGCGGGCTCGAGCGTCGCGCGCATCCGCTGGACGACCCAGCTCGACGGCGACCTCACCGACGAGTCGTACGCCCTGGACAACGTTGTCGTGCGGGCCGCGGGCGATCCGAGCCTTTTCAACACGCAGTCCCCGGGTGGCGCCCTGGTCAATTCGATGCCCCGGTTCCGCGACATCAGCTCGTCCAGCGGATTCTCCATCTCCTCGGATTCGTCAAACATCAACTCCACGGGCGGCGTGCACGTGTGCGACTTCAACGGGGATGGGCTCCAGGACATCCTCGTCGATGGCGGCAGCGCCGGCTCCTACCTCATGCAGACGTCGATCACGTCGGGGAGTCTCTCGTTCACCTCGCGCCTGGTGAGCGCCACGGGCAAGGCGCGCTACGCGACGATCCTCGATTTCGATCGCAACGGCGTGCCCGATCTCTACGGGTCGTCCGGGTGGGGAGCGTCGCCCACCTTCATCCGCACGCAGGTCTCGAGCGGCGTGCCGAGCTTCGGCGACGTGGGCAACGGTGGTCTCTCGGGCGTGGCGTACGGCTTCACGCTCGCGGGGATCGACGCCGACGCGAATGGCGCCAACGATATCGCCGCCCTTGTCTACGGCGCGAGCAATGTGTGTGGCATCAACGGGACGACCACCGTCGGCGTGCCGGCTTTCACGCTCGATTCGTCCAAACTCCCCAACGGCGCCGGCGACTGGGGCTCGGGCCTCTACGCGGCAACCGCCGACATCAACGCCGACGGCGTTCCCGACATCTTCTACAACGTGGGCACGGGGCGCTTGTTTCTGTCCAACGCGACGACTCGCACGTGGACCACGAGCAGCCGCGGCCTCAACGTCTCCTCGACCGCGCAGACGGCCGCGTGGGGCGACTTCAACAACGACGGGAACCAGGATCTCTTCGTGACCAACCGCTCCGGCGATGGGAGCCCCGGCGCTCTGTATCGCAACCCGGGCGGGAGCGGCAACTTCGTCAACGTGAACAACGCGACCGCCGCTGCCACCGCCGGCCTGCCCTACGCGGGGATCACCGACACGGGCGTGCAGTGCTCCGCCTGCTGGGGGGACTTCGACAACGACGGATACCTCGACCTCATGCTCGTGGGGCAGGGCTACTGCACGCTCTGGCGCAATAACGGCGACGGAACGTCCACAAAGTCGTTCCAGGGCTGCTCCGTGGAGGGGGATCCGACGGACGCCGTGTTCGCCGATCTGGACAACGACGGCGATCTCGATCTCATCGTGACCGGCTCGTGGGGAACGGAGCGCGTGTTTGAGAACCTGTCGAACCTCATCGCGGCCAACACCAACTACGTCAAGGTTCGGGTGATGGCCAAGGACCCCTCGGGCAACTTCACGCTTCCCGACGCACGCTGCCGGGTGGAACTGTGGAACGCCGCGGGCACGACGCTGCTGCAGGTGCGCGATATCGGCGCGCAGCGCGGCTACGGGAGTGAGCCTTTCTGGGCACACTTCGGCGGAGTGGCTCCCGGGACCACGTACACCGTCAAGGTGCTGCACGCGGGCGGCACCGCGACGCAGACCGTCGTGCCCAGCGCCGCGAGCACCACGATCGGCTCACGGACGATTGCGCAGATGCTCACGGTGAACATCACGCCCGCACGCCCCAAGATCGCGTCGTGGACCGATGTGAATCCGAACTGAGGCATCATCGCCGGACGTACCACTGCAGGCGCTGCACCTCACGGTCGTAAAGATCCACGCTCGGTCCTCCGCCGGGTGGTGTGTAGGAGCGGCTCTGGTCCTGCCAATAGGCGGCGGTCATGGGGAGCGTGCCCGTGTGCCCGTCGGCGAACTCCGCGGGCAGTCGGGCCATCGCCGTGTGCGTGCCCCGGACATCGTTCTCCAGTCCCGCGACGAGCTGGTACGCTCGGAAGATCGTCTCGTTGGCGTGCCGATGCCCGTGCGGGATGAAGAAGAACGTGACGCTGTCGAAGATCGCGACGACATCGGAGGGTCGCGGGATGGTCGACGCGCTCATCCACGCTCCGGCCTGTCCCTCCCACCCGTTGAGCACGTTGGGAAACGTCTGCCGGTCTCCCGTTTCGTCGTCCACATACGCGACGGAAAACGCTCCTGCGTTGGGCGCTTGGTGCGTGATCGACTGGTGCGTGGAGTACGCTCCGTCCTGCTCGCGCCGGATCTCCGGACACCGCCACATCCCCGTGGGCGCATCGAAGGGCAGATCGGGATCGCTGAGAAACGGAGCCCCCGAGTAGTCCGCCAAGAACCTCCCGAGGTTCCAAAGTGAGCTCTGATACGACCCGTCGTCCTGTCGCCGGTTCCATGTCAGCAGGCCCGGCGGCATCGCATCCCGCTCGCTGCTCGTGTAGATCTGCACCGCCTGCCCGCGAGAGCGCAGGTTCGCCTCGCACGCCGTGAGGCGGGCGCTGTGGCGGGCGTGGGCCAGCGCGGGCAAGAGGATCCCGATCAGCACCGCGATGACCGCGATGACGAGCAGGAGTTCGATGAGGGTGAAGGCGCTGCGTCTCGGGCAATCCATGGTTGAGTTCCCGAATGGTCTCGAAAGCGCGGGCCTCCACGTCAGCGGCGGCCCGCGCGGTCTGTGCCTCAGCGGCGTCGGCGCATCGCCAGCAATCCGCACCCCAGCAACACGCCAAGGCCAGAGGGAGCGGGCACCAGGTTCTGCTCAACCCACAGGACCGCCGCCGCGTGCTCGGAGGCGTCGAGCCCGTAGTTCAGCGTCACCCAGTAGGGCAACGATGCCGCGATTCCGGGCCTGTCCGTTGTAATCTGCAGTTCGAGGAGATAGATCCCCGGGGTCGTCCCGTTCAGGTTGAAGTCATAGTGGAAGTCGAACTCGCCCGCGGGCACCAGCACGTTGGGCCCCGCGATCGGCGACGCGGGGTCGCTCGCCGGCGTCGCCACGCCGCCCACGAGCGCCGAGTCCATCGTCACGCTCAGCGGCGAGATCGAGCCGAAATCGTGCGAGGCGACGCTCCAGATCCGCGCCGCCTTGAGCACGTTGAAGCCGAGGCGGAACCCGCTGAGCGTTCCGTCCTCGCCGTTGAACCCGGGATCGTTGGACGTGGGAACCCCATCGATCAGCACGAGATCGGCGCCGAACACGCGCCGAGGCGCGATCCAGTTCTCGCCGGGCGGTGCGGCATCGTCCTCTTCCCAGGTCACCAACCGATTGTCCGCAATGCGGAACCCGACATCGCCCCTCGCCGAAGGCAAGGCGGCCGCGGGCAGCAATGCCAGAGCGATCCCGGACAGCACACATGTCATCACAGAACGCATGGAGAGAACCTTTCTGAGAAGCGGAGCGTGACGCTCCGCGTGGTCTTGCGAAACAGCCACGCCCAGCACGGGCGCGGCGACATCGATTCCAGGTTGGCGTGCCCGAACGGTCATGGGCACCCCGCACGAAACGAAGCCAGGAAGCACGTGAAGTCCGCAGCGGTGAGCGTGGGGGAGCCCGTGCTCCCGTCGCAGTTGGCGTAAGGGTCGCCCGCTCGGAACTTCGTCAAGAAGCACGTGAAGTCCGCCGCCGTGAGCGTCGGTGAGCCCGTGCTGCCGTCGCAGTTCGCGAAGCACGCGGGCGGTGGAGGCGAGTGGAAGTTGGCCTCGGCCCAGTTGAACGCGGCGTCCACGTCCGTTTGCGCCGAGTTCTGGTTGAACAGCAGGCAGATGGGATCGGAGACGCCCGTCGAGGCATCGCCCATCCACGCCTGCACTTCGAGCATGTAGATGCCCGGGGCCGTTCCTCCCTGGAGCAGGTAGGCCGGGTGCTGGTGCAGTCGCCCCAACGAGTTGGACTGCCCGAGCGTCAGATCCGGTCCGAGGGTCCCCGACGATGGATCAACGTTGGGCGTTGACACCGCGGTGGAGTTTCGGACCAGCCGCATCGTGGTCACGGGATTCGGCCCCCCGCTGATGAGCGAGAATCCGCTTCCGTTCCAGATCCGCAGCGCCTTGCGCACCGTGATCCCCACGAGCTGCTGCGGCGCAAACGTACCGTTCTCCGAATCGAATCCCGGATTGGCCGTGCCACCGGGAACGCCCGTGTCGCCCAGCGTGCCCAGGAACACGTATCTGGGCGCATCGGTGACGCCGTTGTCCACCCGCCCCGTCACGATCCGGCCGTTCTGAACCTGCAGGATCACGTCGGTCGCGTGGACCTGAGCCTCGCCCGTGCTGGCGGCCCACGCGCAGAGCGCGAACCCCGAGCAGCGAGCGAGCCGTGTCGTTGTGTTCATGATCTTCGTTCCTTGTCATGTGTCCGCCACGCGCTATCGCGCGTAGTCGGGAAAGAACCTGTTGTCGTATAACGAGCGATACACCTGCCCAAACCGCAACGTTTCGGCGTGCCCATCGAGAAACCCGTAGTTGGATCTCGCGTCGGGCGTCCGCGCCTTGCCGCCGTGCGCTCCGGTCTCGCACTGCGACGCGGCGTACGCCGGCGCGTTGGACTCGCCGAGTTGTCCCCAGTCTTCCACGTGCACATGGTCCGAGCGCGCAAATCCGCCCGGATCCCCATCCTCGCCAAAGGTCATGATCAGGAAGTGCGACGTCGCGGATGGCCGAGGAATCCGTGAGAGGTTGTCCCACGGCCCCAGGTACCGTCCGCCATTCGGCGCCGTCACGCTGGGCACCGCGAAGCGCGTCGTGAAACTGCTGAGCCCGTAGCTGGTCCAGCGGGCGATCTGCCCGCGCGGATCCTGCCCCGATCGCTCGGCCTCTAGCGCCTCCGCGAGCGTGAGCCCCGCGCTCGTTCCGCCCATGCTCTGCGGCCACCAGCGGCTCTTGTCCACCGGAGAACGCAGCGCGATGGGACCCTCGCCGTAGTACGGGGCGAGGGTGATCGGCCAGGCATCGCGCACGTCGCTCAACCCGCCGTGCCCGAGGCCCGCGTCCACGAAGAAGCCCTTATTGGCGTCGGCGTACAGCGTGTGCGCCAGCTCGAGTTGCCGGATGTTGCTCAGGCAACGCGTCGCCAGCGCGGACCGACGAGCCCCGCCGAGGGCGGGGACCAAGATGCTGATGAGCAGACCGATGATCGCGATGACCACCAGCAGCTCGATCAGCGTGAATCCACGCGAACGCATGGACCACCTCCAGATCGAAGTGTGGATCAGGAAAGAGAACGTGTGCTGATGAGGGATCGCCCGCCGCGCCGGATCAGCGCCGCGGGCCGCGGTTCAGGCGATCCGAGCGGGCGGCCCGCGTGAACGCACGACATCGATCGCTCGCACGCCGTGGATCTGCGGAGCGAAGGTGCGCACGACGGCCGACGGAGCATCAGCGACAGCGACGACCGGCGTCGTATCGATTCCGTCGCCCGTCGCCTGAGCGCTAACGGCGCACACCTGGCACTGGTGATCGTCGCCGAGCTCGAAATGCCCGGCGTGAGCACAATCGTGCCGGTGCCAGTACGCGTGCGACTGAACCCCCAAGAGGGCCAGCACACTCATCAACACCGCGATGTGGCGCCACCAGCGCTTCATCACTGGAGTTTATCCTGTCAGGCCCAAGTCACCACGAAATTCAGGCAGTTCCCGCGCGTCTCGCATCCGGACGGAACCCTACATTCGCTCCGCGGACCCCGATGGTTGCATGGGGCCGGTCATCGAGACGATAGTTTCCAGACCTCGCGCCAAGGATGCTCGCATCGCATGACGTCGCTGCCCACGGAAAACCCAGCCCACGCCGCGGCTCCCGCCCGCCGGCCTCTGCCGCTGAGCCTGGTGAAGCTCGCGCGCCCGCACCAGTGGGCCAAGGGCGCGTTCGTGGTCATCGGCCCTATGTACGCCATCGCCTCGGGCACGCCCCCGACGCTGGCCATGGCGCTCTCGGTCGCGTTCGCCTTCATGGCTTTCGCGTTCGCGTCCAGCTCGTGCTACATCGTCAACGACATCCGCGACGTCGAGGCCGATCGACTCCATCCGCGCAAGAAGCACCGCCCGATCGCTTCGGGGGCGGTGCCCGTGCCCGCCGCGTGGACGTTCTCCGGCACGCTCGTTGTCGTTGCGGTGGCGTGCATCCTGCTCGCGGGGCTGCCCCACCTCATGGGGCTGGAGACGGGATCGGGCGTCCGTCCGTCGGCCATCTGGCTCGGCGTCGCGGTCGCGATCTACATCGTCAATACAAATCTGTATAGCGCGATCTTCAAACACCACGCCGTGCTCGATGTGATCTCGCTGGCCGCGGGCTTCGTGCTGCGCGTGCTGGGCGGGTGCGCGGCGGCGGGAGTTGTTCCCAGCTCCTGGCTCCTGAACGTGACCTTCTTCATCTCGATGTTCCTCGCCTTCGGCAAGCGCCTGGGTGAGCGGCGGACCATGGGCGATGCTGTCGCGTCCACGCGCAAGGTCCAGCAGGACTACACCGACGACCTGCTGCGCATGGCCGTGGTCGTGACCGCGGTCGCGACGCTCGTCACCTATGCGGGGTACGTGCAGGCCCAGACCGCCAAGTCCGTCGCGGTGCTCAACACGCTGTGGTTCACGATGCTTCCGGCGACCTATGGACTTCTCCGCTGCATCGTGCTGCTGGAGCGGGGCCAGTTCGACGACCCCACGGAGCTCGCGTCCAAGGACCGTCCGTTCCAGATCGCGGCTGTGCTCTTCGCGGCGATCACCCTTGGCGCGTTCCTCCAGAGTCGCGGCATCGCAGCGCACTGAAGTTCCGGCGTTCGTGTTTCGATCGCACGAACAAACCACATATTTCGATTCGTACTATGAGCCCTTGGGAGCCGAAATCGGCATCCGGGCGGATCATTCGTTGGTCCAAGATGGGGCGGGCGGTCGATCCGATTCGATTGCAGCGTCGCGCGTTGCCTCCAACGCGATTGCGGCGCATCTTGATTGAAACAACCTCCTGAGGAGTCTCCGACATGCTCACGCCGCGCGCCCTTGCCATCATCGCCGGTTCCATTGCCTCGCTGGGCGGATTCGCCTATCTGACGATGGCGCAGGACGGGAAACCTCCCGCGACGCCCCCGCCCGCGGCCGCGGGCGCGCCCGCGAAAGAGGCGGAGAAGCCGGACTACCCGCCCTTCAAGGAGGTCTCCGAGGGCTACGAGAAGGTCAACGTGTCGGGCGGCGAAGAGCCGTTCATGACGATCTGGCAGCGCAAGAAGGACCACCAGCTGCTCGCCGAGCTTCCGCGCGGCTACCAGAACCAGAAGCACATGTTCTCGATGACGCTCCCCACGGGCGAGATCTTCGCCGGGCTGCAGGCGGGGACCATCTGGGGCTTCTGGAAGCAGATCGACAAGCGCCTCGCCTTCATCACGCCGCAGGTCAGCGTGCGCTCCACGGGCGACAACGAGTCCAAGGACTCGCTCCAGAACCACTTCACCGATCGCGTCGTCTTCGACGTGCCGATCGTGTGCATGGGCCCCAACGGGCAGCCCGTGATCGATCTGGACGCCCTGCTGGTGGGGCAGCTCACCACGTTCTACGGGTACTCGGGCAACGGCGCCAACACCAAGCTCGCGACGATCAAGGAGGTCAAGAGCTTCCCCGAGAACTTCGTCGCGGCGTTCGAGGTGCCCGTGGCGGGCGGCGTGCTCAAGACGTTCCACTACAACGTGAGCGTGCTGCCGGAGAATCCGAGCTACAAGCCGCGCGTCGCGGACAACCGCGTCGGGTTCTTCTACACGTACTTCCGCGACCTGGGCAAGTTCCGCTCCGACGAGGTCTGGACGCGCTACGTGAACCGCTGGCAGCTCGAGAAGGCCGATCCCAAGCTCAAGCTCTCCCCGCCCAAGAAGCCCATCGTGTACTACGTCGAGCACACGGTTCCCGTGCGCTATCGGCGCTACGTGCGCGACGGCGCGCTCGCGTGGAACAAGGCCTTCGAGAAGATCGGGATCAAGGACGCCGTCGAGGTCTATTACCAGGACAAGACGACCGGCGCCCACATGGACAAGGACCCGGAGGACACGCGGTACTCGTTCATCCGCTGGCTCGCCAACGACATCGGCACCGCGATCGGCCCGTCCCGTCCCAACCCGATGACCGGGCAGATCCTCAACGCGGGCGTGCTGCTCACGGACGGATGGATCCGCCACTTCTGGTATCAGGCCAACGAGTTCCTCCCGCAGCAGGCGATGGAGGGCATGAGCCCGGAGACGCTCGCGTGGCTCTCCCGGCGTCCGCAGTGGGATCCGCGCGTGCTGCTCGCGCCGCCCTCGCAGCGGGACCAGGTCATCCGCGACGTGCTGCAGCAGAACGCGGCGCTCGCCTCGCTCTCGTCGCGCGCGGGCGTGACGGGCTTTGGCGGCATGCCGATCCCCGCCGGCGATCTGCCCGCGCTCTCGCGCCCCGAGTACAAGAACCTGCTCGGCGAGGTGGGCGGCAACTCGTACCTGTGCATGGCGGCGGACGGCAAGTCCCGCGACATGGCGCTCATGGGCCTCTCGCTGGACGTGATGGGCATGCTCGAGGACGAGAAGGTCGCGGCGCAGGACGAGGGCAAGAAGGACGAGCCCAAGAAGGATGAGCCCAAGAAGGACGACGGCGACAAGATCGACGGCATCCCCGAGTGGTTCGTCGGGCCCGCGCTGGCGGACCTGACGATGCACGAGGTCGGGCACACGCTGGGCCTGCGCCACAACTTCCGCGCGACCTCGATCTACTCGATGAAGCAGGTGAACAGCAAGGAGTGGAAGGAACAGAACAAGCCCGTCGCGGGATCCGTGATGGACTACATCCCCGTCAACATCAACATGAACGACGGCGAGGCCCAGGGCCCGTACGTCATGATGGGCGTGGGCCCCTACGACATGTGGGCGATCGAGTACGGGTACACGTTCGACGACCCCGAGAAGGTCGCGAAGCGCGCCGGCGAGCCCGAGCTCACCTACGCGACCGACGAGGACACGGGCGGGTGCGACCCGCTCGCGCGGCGCTACGACTTCGCGGCCGACCCGCGCGACTACGCCATGAGCCGCATGCGTCTGGCGAAGTTCCTGCGTGATCGCATCGCCGACAAGTTCGTGAAGGACGGCGACAGCTGGGCCAAGGCCCGGCGCGGGTACAACATCACCCTGGGCACGCAGATGGACGCGGTGAACATCATGTCCACGTGGCTCGGCGGGTCGTTCATCAACCGCGACAAGAAGGGCGACCCGGGCAACCGCGCACCGATCGCGCCCATCCCGCCCGAGCAGCAGCGCGCGGCGCTCAAGTTCGTGCTGGAGAACGCGTTCGCGGACGAGGCGTTCGGCATCACGCCCGAGCTGCTCACGCGCCTCACCGTCGACAAGTGGTGGGACGGCGGCGGCAACGCCGACAGCGAGCCCGTTTTCCCCATCCACGACCGCATCATCGGCATGCAGTCCTCGGCGCTGACGATGCTCATGAACCCCTCGACGCTCCGGCGCGTGTACGACAACGAGTCGCTGAACGCGAGCGACAAGGACGCCGTGACGCTGCCCGAGGTGCTCAACGCGATCAACGGCGCCGTGTGGGCGGAGCTGGACAAGTCCGAGGGCGGGCGGTTCACCAACCGCCAGCCGATGATCTCGAGCCTGCGCCGCAACCTGCAGCGCGAGCACCTCGATCGCCTGATCGATCTCTCGCTCACCGGCGCGGACAACAACGGCGCGGCGGGCAAGCCCATCGCCAATCTCGCCACCGCCAAGCTCCGCGAGCTCGAGGGCAAGATCGGCAAGGTGCTCGACGCGAACAAGTCGCGTCTGGATGACTACTCGAGCGCCCACCTCGCCGAGGCGAAGCTCCGGATCACCAAGGCCCTGGACGCTCAGTACACGTTCAACGGCGGCGGCGGCGGGTCGTTCCCGTGGTTCCTCCTCTTCGGCAAGCAGACCGACGGGCAGGGCACCCAGAACCAGCAGCTGCAGGTCCGTCCGGGCGGCGAATAAGTGCGTCCAACCGCCTTCGGTCGGCGGTGATCCCAACCCACGCAACGAACAAAGCCCCGGGGATTTCCCCGGGGCTCTTTCATGCGCGGGTGGGCCGCTTGCCCGCGCTTCGTCCGCGCGTTGCACGGGCCTCGCCGCCAGAGGGCTTTGAGCGCCGTGCGGCTCGCGTTGATCCGGCCGCTCGACGCGTGCTCGTCGTCCGTCGCGGGCCGTACATCGCCACATACTGATCGTGGATCCACGCGTACGTGCGCTCGAGACCCTGGCGCAGCGGCGTCGCCGGCTCCCACCCGAACGTGCGCCGGAAGAGCTCGTTGCTGATCCGGCGCATCGGCGCCCCGCGCGGCGCATCGAGCTTGTACCTGCGCTCCAGCTTGACCCCGGCGATCGCCTCCACGGTGTCCACGAGATCGTTGATCGTGATGATGCTGCTGGGCCCGAGGTTGATCGGTTCGACGTGCTCGCTGCGCGTGAGCATCTGCATGCCCTTCACGCAGTCGTCGATGTACATGAACGAGCGCTGCTGCGTTCCGTCGCCCCACACCTCGACCTCGTGCTTGCCCGTCACCACGGCCTGCGCGATCTTGCGGCAGATCGCCTGCGGCACGCGCTCCCGCCCCCCGTGCCACGTGCCCATCGGGCCGTACACGGGCTGGAAGCGCGCGACCCGCGTCGCGATGCCGTAGTCCTCGCGGAAATGCCGGCACATGCGCTCACCGAAGAGCTTCTCCCATCCGTACCCGTCGTCCGGGAGCGCCGGGTACGCCTCGGGCTCGGTGATGGGGGCGCGGTTGGGGTCGGTCTGGTCGGCCGTGTTGTACACCACCACCGAGGAGGCGAAGAAGTACCGCTCCACGCCGTGCTTTCGGCAGCCGTTGAGCAGGTTCGTGTTGGTCAGGACGCTGACCATGCACTGGGCCTTGTTGTGCTCGACGAAGCCCATGCCACCCATGTCGCACGCGAGGTTGTACACGGTGTGGGCCCCGCGCGTCGCCCGATCGCACGCGGGTGCCAGGTTCAGGTCCGCGACGATGTTCTCCGCCTCGCGAAATCGCTGGAACCACTCGCGCCTGGGCTTGATGTCGATCGCACGGATCCGCGTGTGCCCCTGGCGCAGAAGGTCCGCGATGAGGTGCCCGCCGATGAACCCGCCCGCCCCGCACACCACAATGAGATCACGCTTGCCCACGCCTCTCGCTCCTGCCCCCCATGCCGCTGGGGCCCGATCGTAGGGGAGAGGGCGATACGGCACTCGGAACGAGCGTTCGCCTGCGGGCGCACGTTGCACGCGACGGTCGTCGGGGACCGCTAAACCCCGACCTCCCGGATCGCCTCGATCACCGCCCCGTGCACCCACGGGGCCGCGGCGATCACGCCACGGTTCGCGTTCAAGCGACGCCCGCGCGAGAAATCCAGCGCCCGCCCCGAAACGTCCGTCACGGAGACGCCCGCCTCGCTCGCGATCAGCGCTCCGGCCGCGTGGTCCCAGATGAACTCGATGTAGTCCTTCTTCGTCGGCAGGCGCAGGTACACGTCCGCCTGCCCGCGGGCGACGACGGCGTACTTCGCCTGGCTATCCAGACGCACAGGCTCGGCGCACGCCTTGCCGTGCTCCTCGAGCCAGTCCATGATCGCCTCGACCTTGCCCATGTGCGTGTGCGACTCGTCCACGCTTGTGCACACCTGCACGCCGTCCTCGCCCGTGTCGTGTACGGGGCGCTCGATCCGTGCGGCTCTCTCGCCCGCCGCGTCCGCTCGATCGCACGCCGACTCCCACACGCCGTGCCCGCGCAGGCACGAGTAGAGCGTGCCGTGCCGATCGGGGCGCGACAACGGCTTGGTGAAGTCCGCCGGCAGGTTCGGGCACCCCAGCACGCCCACCACGGGCTCGCCCCGCTCCACGTGCGCGAGCGACACGGCGTACTGCTGCCCGCGCAGGAAGCCCTTGGTGCCGTCGATCGGGTCGAGCGTCCAGAACGACGCGTGGTCCGCGTCGCTCGCGCCCAGGTCGATCGCATCGAGGAGCGAGGCCTCGTTCGCCTCGGGCCACACCTCGCGAGCCGCCTCGAGCGTGGCGCGCAGGTGCGCGACGTGCTCGGGGTTGCGGAGATACGCCGAGGTCTCCTCGCCCACGACGTGCAGCGTGCCGGGCAGGCGCTCGCGCAGCACGTGGCACACGACCGCCTGGCTCGCGTAGTCCGCGATCGTCACGGGGCTCTGGTCGTCCTTGACAATCGACGCGATCGCCCCCATGTTCGCCTGCACCGCGCGCGTCACCCGGCACGCGGCGGCAACGCCAGCGGTCGCGGCGGCAAGGAGAGAGGCGTAGTCGGGCATGACGAAGCGTACGCCTGGAAGGCGAATTCATGGCCGCTCGGCCGTCATCGATCGAACGACGAACGTTCGCGGTGTGCGATCGGGAGGAAGTTGGACCACTCTCGGGTGCAGCCCGCCTTCGATGCGCACGACGATCGATTCGCCAGTTCGGAGAACTGGCTGCGTCCAATACGCCATCGGCGAGATCGCCGCCCAGTACTGCTGTCCTTGGCGGTCGATAGGAACAGCCACAGTCCATTCATTGGCGTAAATGGCTAGCGAATATCGCCGGATTTGCTCGGGTGTCTCCAGGCTGTCCTGAATCTGTCGTTTCGCCACGATCGGCGCACCGTCGGGACGAGTGAGCGTCACGATTGCGCTCCCTTCCCCGAACGAATAGCGACGCGTCGCGTCGACGGCGCCGATGGCAGCCGCATCGCGTGCGGACCACCCGAGCATGGGGCCGCGATCGCTGCGGACGACCAGCATGTCTACCACGAGTAGCCCATCGTCGTAGACACGCGCTCCGACGGGCACCACGAACTCGTCGCTCGAATGCTCTTTGATTTCGCGGTCAGCGACAGCAATCGTGGCAGCTTCGCTCCACGAGGGTGGATGGAAAACATGGCCCGGGGGTGGCGGCGGCGGCGCGTTGCAGCCGAAGGTCGCTAGCGCCAGTGCAAACAACGCCAGCCGGCGACACGCGGCGGCAAGGAGAGAGGCGTAGTCGGGCATGACAAAGCGTAGGGAAAGAGATACGGATCCACTTTGAAGCTGTGCGCTCCGGTGGTTTATCACTCACCTCGACGTCAGCAGCCCCCGCTCCCTCAACATCCCAAGCACCGCCCGCACGTTCTCCTCCACGCTCATCGTCTCGGGCTTGAGGACCAGTTCCGGCTTCAGCGGCGCCTCGTAGGGATCGTCGATCCCCGTGAAGCCCTTGATCTCGCCCGCTCGCGCCTTCTTGTACAGGCCCTTGGGGTCGCGCTGCTCGCACACCGCGATCGGCGTGTCCACGAACACCTCGATGAACGGGATGGCGCCCAGCTTGTCCTTCTCGTGCAGCTCTCGGCACAGGTCGCGGTCCTTGCGGTACGGGCTGATGAAGCTCGTCAGCGCGATGCACCCCGAATCCGCGAAGAGCTTCGCCACCTCGCCGATCCGCCGGATGTTCTCGGCGCGATCTTCCGCGCTGAAGCCCAGGTTCTTATTCAGCCCGAAGCGGATGTTGTCGCCGTCGAGGCGGTAGCAGTGCAGGCCCTGGTGCACCAGGTGCTGCTCGAGCGCGCTGGCGATCGTGCTCTTGCCGCTCGCCGAGAGCCCCGTGAACCACACGGTGCACCCCGCGCTCTTGAGCGCGGCGTAGCGCTCCTGCCTCGTGAAGTTGCCCGCGTGCCAGTGGATGTTCGTCGCGCGCTGCTCGCCCATGCTCGGCCTCCGTGTCGGTAGGGGGGGTCGGGGGCGACTGTAGCGTCGCGCTCACGTCCCCTCGCGCTGGGTCGCGCGGAACCGCTCGCGGGCCCGCGACAGCACGGCCGCCACGCCCGGGTGGCGGAGCTTCCGCTCCACGGTGATCGCGAAATACTGGTCGCGCACGCCACGCAACAGCGCGATGCGCCGCAGCCCGAACTGCCGGCTCACCTCCATGCCGATGATCGTGGGCACGGGCACCACGCCCGCGCCGATCTGCGCGAAGTGGTGCATCATGGCGCGATCTTCGACCTCCACCACGATGCGCGGGCGCACGCCGTTCGCCTCGCACCAGTTGTCGACGAGGGTGCGCAGGAGCGTGCCGCGGGTCGTGGCGACCATCGGCGCGCCGTGCAGCGAGCGGGGAAACCCCTTGCGGATCTGGGTCGCCAGGCGCGGCGCTCCGAACAGTCCGATCGAGGACTCGCCCACGGCATGCGTCACGGGGCGACCAAGCGTGCCCGCGGGAGCCGGCGCGTCGGTCAGGATCAGGTCCAGCCGGTGCGCGGCAAGCTCGGCGAGCATCTCCGAGGCGCCCCACTCATGGCAGACCAGCTCGACGGGCTGCGCCAGCGCGAACACGGGCTCGACAAGCGCCCGCGCCACCAGCTTCGGGACCGCGTTGGCCACGCCCAGTTCAAGCCGCACCGCCCGCCCGCCGTCGCGCGTGGCGCGAACCGCCTCGACCAGGTCGCGGCTCGTGCGGAAGAGCTCGTCCGCGTAGGCGAGCGCGGCCCGCCCCGCCTCCGTCAACTCCACGCCACGCCCGCGCCGGTGGAACAACTGCACGTCGAGCTCGTCCTCGAGGCGCTGGATCTGCGCGCTCGCCGTGGGCTGTGTCACGCCCAGGAAGCGGGCGCCCGCGCCCATGCCGCCGCGCGACGCCACGGCCCAGAAGTACCGCAGGCGGTTCAGGTCGGGCGTGCTCACGCGAAGAGCGTACCGAGTGATCGTGTCGCGACTCATCGTTCGCAGTGATGATACCCATAGACGCAATCCCGTTGCCCATCTGCAACCGCGAGCTATGTTGGATCGGAGTGCCCGAGCGAGAAGAGGACGCCGAATGCGAGTGCCCGGAAGCACGCGCGTGGCGTCTTCAGCACTTCCATGGGTCGGGAGCCGCCGTGGATCAGGAAGTTTCCCCAGCGCACGCCATTCGCGTGCTGATCCAGCAGCCGACGCTTCCGGCGTACCGCGTCCCGGTGTTCGCGTCGCTCGCCGCGATGCCGAGCCTGCGCCTGCGCGTCGTCCACGGCGCGCTCGGCACGCCGCCCAGCGTCGAGGCGCGAGGCTTCGACTGCGAGGTGCGCCCCGATCGCCCCATCCGCCCCGGGCTGCGATGGTCCCATACCCAGTGGAACAACGCGGATCGTTCCGCGTGCGATGTGCTGGTGCTCGAGTGGAACATCCGCATCGTGAGCTTGCTGCCGGCGATCATCCGCGCTCGCCGGCGCGGCGTCGGCGTGGTGCTCTGGGGGCACGCCCGCTCGGCGCACGCCTCGCGCGTGCGACGCGCGCTGCGGAACCGCCTGGCCCGCCTTGCGGACGCGGTCGTTGTGTACACGCCGCGTGGGCGACACTACCTGCTGGAACAGGGCCTCGATCCCTCTCGCGTCTTTGTCGCGCTCAACACGCTTGATCAGGCCCCGATCCAGCGCGCCCGCGAGCAGTGGATCCACGACAAGGACGCCCTGCGTTCATTCCAGCGGGCGCAGGGCATCATGGGTCGCGATCTGATCCTCTTCTCGTCCACGCTCCTGCCGGGCAAGCGTGCGGATCTCCTTCTCGAGGCGGCGGTGCGCCTTCGAAGCCGAGGACTTGAGCCGATGATCGCGATCGTCGGGCACGGCCCGCAGGAGCGTGCGCTGCGCGAGCGAGCGCGCCGCCTGGGCGTCGAGGGTCAGGTGCGGTTCCTCGGCGGCCTGTACGACGAGCACGCGCTGGCGCCGTGGTTCCTTTCGGCGCGAGTGCTCTGCCACCCTCGCTCCATCGGGCTGAGCATCCTCCACGCCTTCGGGTATGGGCTTCCCGTCATCACATCGGATGACCTGGAGTCCCATCATCCCGAGATCGGCGCCTTTGCGCACGGGAGCACGGGCCTCTTCTACCGCGACGGAGATGCGGACGATCTTGCGGCGGCGCTGCAGCGCCTCCTCGCCGATTCCTTGCTCCGCGAGCGCTGCTCGATCGAGGCTCGAAGGGTCGCCCTGGAGGAGTTCCCCCTCCGCACGATGGTGGGCGGGCTCGCGTCGGCGATCCACTCCGCCTTCGCGCGACGCAACCCCGCACGAGATCTGAACGCTACGCCCGAGCCGCACATGGATCCGATCCCCGTGCCCACCGTGCGGGCCGCGTCCGACGCCGTCGCGTGAATCCGGGGGCGTTGGCGGGCACGCCTTCCTACGCTTTCGCGTTGTCGCGTTCGCAGCGCGACGATCCGCAACCATGGAGGCCGGCATGTCCCTCATCGCCCCGCACGGCGGCACGCTCATCCACACGCTCGCCGCACCCGATCACGCCCACGCGCTGATGCGCGAGGCCGCGACGCTGCCCCGTCTCACGCTCTCGCCCAAGCAATCCTGCGATCTCGAGATGATCACAATCGGCGCGTTCAGCCCGCTCGCGGGGTTCATGGGCTCGGCGGATTTCGCGAGCGTGTGCAAGGACATGCGCCTGGCGCGGGGCGATCAGCCCGGACGATCGCCCGGCGGTGGGGGAGCGGGTTGCGTCTGGCCGATCCCGATCACCCTCGCGGTGAAGAAGGAACAGGCGCCCAAGGTTGGACAGCGGATCGCGCTCCATGCTCCGAACGGAACGCTCCAGGCGATCCTGACGGTGCGGGAGGTCTACCCGCACGACAAGGCAATGGAAATTCCCAGCGTGTTCCGCACGGAAGATGCCGCCCACCCGGGCGTCAAGGCGGTGCAGGACGAGGGCGATGTGTGCCTCGCGGGGCCCGTCGAGTCCGTGGCAACCTGCGTCGACCCTGCGGGGCCCGAGGCGTTCCTCGACTTCCGCCTCACGCCCGCGCAGACGCGCGAGGCGTTCACCAAGCGCGGCTGGAAGACCATCTGCGCGTTCCAGACGCGCAACCCCATCCATCGCGCGCACGAGTACCTGTGCAAGGTCGCGCAGGAGATCGTCGATGGTCTGCTCGTCCATCCGCTCGTGGGCGAGACCAAGCCCGGCGATATCCCCGCGACGGTGCGCATGGACTGCTACCGCGTGCTCATCGAGAAGTACTTCAACCGCGAGCGGACGATGCTCAGCGTCATGCCCGCCGCGATGCGATACGCCGGCCCGCGCGAGGCGATCCTGCACGCCGTGGTCCGCAAGAACTACGGATGCTCGCACTTCATCGTCGGGCGCGATCACGCGGGCGTGGGCAACTACTACGGCTCCTACGACGCGCAGAACATCTTCGACCAGCTCGAGCCCGACCACGCGCGCGGCGGGCTGGGCATGACGCTCTTCAAGTTCGAGCACACCTACTGGAGCAAGGCCGCGGGCGGCATGGTCAGCCCGCGCTCGTTCCCCAAGATCGAGGGAGACGCCATCGCGCTGTCCGGCACCGCGGTCCGCGACATGCTCGCGCGCGGCGAACGCCCGCCCGCCGAGTTCACGCGCCCCGAGGTCGCCGATGTCCTGATCCGATGGGCAAGGGACGCGAAGTGATCGAGGGACGCATCGCCCGCGCACGCCCGCCGATGATCAGGGGCACCCCGCGCGGAACTTCTGCAGGAAGCAGGTGAAGTCCGCGGCGCTGAGCAGCGGCGCGTCCGTATTGCCCGTGCAGTTGGCGTACGTGTCGCCCGCGCGGAACTTCTGCAGGAAGCAGGTGAAGTCCGCGGCGCTGAGCAGCGGCGCGTCCGTGTTGCCCGTGCAATTCGCGTAGCACGGGGCGCTGGCGATCAAAGCAAAGGAATTGCGCGCGTTGTTCGTGAACGTCGCGGCACCGCTCGTGAGCGCGTAGTCCGTCGAGTTCGCTCCCGCCGGCGCCGTCGCGGCGCCCTGGAACAGCAGCGCCTGCACGCCCGTGCTGGGCAGCGCCCCGGCCCACGCGGGCCCGAACTGCCCCGTGGCGGTGTTCGTCAGCGCGCCCAGCGTCGAGCCCGTGTACGACGCGCCTCCCCACGACACGGACCACAGGATCGTGCCGAACGTGTCCTCCCACGTGAGCCTCCCCGCGGCGAGGTACGACGCGGGGATGGTGTTCGTCATGGTGAAGTCGGGGATGCACGCGGGCGAGCACAACGCGTTGAAGGACGAGCTCGTGATGAGCACGCGATCGCCGGTAGAGAAGTTCGTGACGTCCGCCGGCGGCACAAGGATCACGATGGGGTTCAGTCCGGCCGCGTCGTACGCGACCAGCTTCCCCTCCGAGACGAATTGCTGGAAGGACGATCGCATCCGCAGCTGGATCGCCTGCGCGGACGTGTCTCCATTCACTCCCCCGATGATCTGCTCGATCTGCATGAGGTGGAACGTGGCGTGCGCCCGCGGCGAGAGCGCGAGCCCGCCCAGGGCCAGCCCGGCTCCAATGGAAAGGCGAGCAAGGGCGGACGTGCTCCGGGCACGATTGACGCGAAGAACCATGGCTTCTCTCCTCGGTGGATGGGCGCGCAGCCGCCGCGGCGCGTGGATGATGTGGGAACAGGTCGGCGGGCGAACCGGACCACCACGCCCAGACGCCCGCCCCTCGCCACATGTCCAATCCCGGCCTCGTATTGCGTGGGCCGATGAACGATTCAAGAGCCGGCCGCGAGATTGCCCTATCGGTCCCGCTTGTTGCCCTTGCGCTTATCCCGGGACTTGCTCTTCTTGCTGCGCCGGGACGACCCGTCGCTCCCCGAAAAGTCCTTCCATCCCCGCCCGGCGCCCAGCGCCCGCTGCTTGGGGTCGATGTCCTTGCGGGGTGCGCTGCCCAGCCCCCCGCCCAGATCGCTGCCCAGCGTGAGCCCCGCGACGGGCTTGCGCTTGCCCGCGGCCCGTGAGGCAGGATCGTCGATGACCAGGTCCATCTGTCGCCGGGCAAGGTCCACCTGCGCCACGCGGCACACCACCGTGTCCCCCATGTTGAAGCTGCGCCCCGATCGCTGGTCGACGAGCGCGCCCGTCTTCTGGTCCACGCGCCACTGCGGCGGCGCGTTCGATCGCGTCACGTCGCCGGGCAGATCCTCCACCTTGATCATGCCGTCCGCGAGGAACTTGTCGAGCTGCACGAACACGCCACGCTGCGTCACGCCGGTGATCACGCCCTTGAACGCCTCGCCCACGTGCTTGGCCAGGAGCTGGAGCACCAGGAACTGGCGGAGCTGGCGCTCGGCGGCCTCCGCGTTCTCCTCCGTCAGCGTGATGTGCTTGCCGATCTGCACCAGTACCGCCTCCTCCGGGCACAGGTCGCTCTCGCGGAGCTTCGCGCCAAGCTTCTTGCGCTCGCCGTCGTCCTGCGGGCGTTGGCGGCCGTTGTCGGTGAGCTCCAGGTACGCGCGCAGGGCGCGATGCACCGTGAGGTCCGCGTACCGGCGGATCGGGCTCGTGAAGTGCGCGTACGCGTTGCTCGCCAGCGCGAAGTGCCCGATCTGGGCGGGCGAGTACTCGGCCTTGCTCAGCGTCCGCAGGACCGCCATGTGCACCGCCCGCGCCGCGGGCGTGCCCCGGGTCGCGTCGAGCAGCGCCTGCAGTTCCTCGCGCGTCGGGTTGCTCGGGACGGTGTACCCCGCGACCTTCGCCGCCTTGCGCATCTCGTCCACGTTGCCCGGCACCGGCTCGGCGTGCGTGCGCCGCAGCAGCGGCACGTGCAGCTTCTCGAACAGGCGCGCCAGCACCTCGTTCGCCTCCACCATGAACATCTCGATGAGCGTGTGCGTGAACGCGTCGTCCTCGCGCTCGGCGTCGACCACGTTCCCCTTCTCATCGAAGATGAGCACGCACTCGGGGAGCTCGAGCGAGATCATCCCCTGCTTCTGCCGGCGGGCGCGGATCTTCTTGGCCAGCGCGTCCATCTCGCGCAGCGCGTGCACCAGCTCGTCGGTGTAGTTCGGCTCCGTCTTGGCGTGGCGTTTGGCCTCCTCGCGGTTTCCGTCGATGAGCGCCTGGGCCTCCAGGTACGTCAGGCGCTTGGCGCTGCGGATCAGCGTGCTCGCCGCGCCCTCGCTCCTCACGTTCCCCTCGCGGTCGTACACCATGAACGCGCTCTTGCAGAACCGCGGCACGCCCTCCTGCAGCGAGCAGATGCCGTTGCTCAGCACCTCCGGCAGCATCGGGATCACCAGTCGCGGCAGGTACACCGAGTTGCCGCGATCCTTCGCCTCCTCGTCCAGCGGCGAGCCCGGCTCGATGAAGTGCGCCACGTCCGCGATGTGCACGCCCAGCTCCCACCCGTCGCCCGTGCGACGCAGGCTGATCGCGTCGTCGTAGTCCTTCGCGTCGGGCGGGTCGATCGTGAGGATGAACTCGTCCGTGAGATCGAGGCGCGCCAGGTCCGCGCCCGAGGGGCGGTGATGGGCCCCGTTCTTCACCGGGTTCTCCGGGCGCCCGCCCGACTCGCGCAGGCTGCCGAACGGGCTCCCACGCTCGCGCTCGATCGCGCGGACCTCCTCCTCGAACCGCGCGCTGAGCGATCGCGCCTGCGCCTGGCACTCCTGCGGAAACTCGCCGGGAAGCCCGAACGCGGTGATCACCGCCTGGGTCTCGACGTCCGGCTCGCCCGACTTGCCCAGCACCCGCACGATCACGCCCTCGCCCAGCATCTGCGTCCCGAACGCCCCCGCGGACGGGTACTCGAGCAGCTCGATGACGACCTTGTCGCCCTCCACGGCGTTCTTCGCCTGCGGATCGCGGACGATCACGGGCTCCGTCAGCTCGCGCCCGTCGGGCATCACGAGCCACTGCGCGCCGCGCCTGCGGAGCTCGCCCGTGAACTGCGATCGCTTGCGCTCGAGGACCTCGATGATCTCGCCCACGAATGGGCTCTTGCCCCCGGCCCCGAAGCCGCCCGCGTTCGCCCGCGCCCGCTCGCGGTGCACACGGGCCCGCACGCGATCGCCCGTCAGCGCCTCGTTCGTCGCGTCCGGAGGAATGAACAGGTCTCCCTCGCGCGTGGAGACATCGGGCGACACGAACCCGAAGCCCTTGGGGTGACGCTTGAACGTGCCCGTGATCTCACCACCCGCCGAGCCCACGCTGGGCAGGCGCACGTTGCCCGCGTCGCTCACCTCGATGACGCCCTCGTCCACGAGCTGGTCGATGGCCCGCGCGAAGTCCTGCCGGTCCTCGATGTTCAGATCGAGCACCAGCTCGCTGATGGTGCGGGGCGTGTAGTCCCGGTGCTGGAGATGCGCGAGCAGTCGGGAGCGATAGCGGAGTGCCATGGGCGAGGGTAGGGTCGCCCCGCCGCGGGCCCGATCGTCCGCGCACCAATCTTCACGCCGCGGTGCGATACGCGTTCTCGGCCGCCGCATGCTCCAGGGATGCGACCGCCAGCTCGACCAGGTCGTCGGGCCCGCCGGCGCGCAGCGCTTCCACGAGCAGACGCGCGTGGAACAGGTTCGCGACGTCCATCGAGCCGCTCGCCAGAGACTGCGTCAGGAACGCCGCGCACACCCGCCGGGACTCCCGCGTCGCGGTGCGCGCCATCTCCAGGTAGTACGGCGGCGTCCGCCCCGAGGGGAGCAGCGGCACGGAGCGCAGCGCCGTCGCCTGCTCGACGACGCGCCACGCCTCGCCCCCGAAGCGCGGGAGCGCTTCCTGCGGCGAGATCGTCCCGGCCTCGACCGGCTCGGTCAGCAGCGCCGCGATGAGCTCAAGCTCCGAGGCGCCATAGCGCAGCAGAAGGTCCGCGACCGCCAAGCGACGCGCCAGCGCCAGGCGAGATTCGAAATCGCTCCGATCCGCGAGCGACACGCCCCGCGCCAGCAGCGAAAGCGCCAGCGCCAGGGGCGACTCGGCCCCGGTGAGCGTCGCGCGGGCGCCGGCGTTGTGCTCGCTCGAATCATGCGCCGCGGAACGGGCCTCGGTCTTGGCGTCGCGGCGCGACTCTCCGCTCCGGCTCGCCTCCGCCGCTTTGCCCGATTCTCCGCGGGGCAGCGGGCCGCCCTTGTGCCGGTGCGCGGCGGGGATCGCCTCGGGCTTGTGCTTGACGGGGTCGAGATCCGACGAGACAACCGGCCGCTGCGGAACGACGTGCTCGACGCCCGACGCGTCCGAGGGCTTGGGCGCCGCGGGCGCCTTGGCGCCGCGCTTGGACACCATCTTGTTCGCCTCGTTGACCAGGCGCGTCGCCTCCTTGTAGTCCTCGAGGACGTACGCGAGGCGATCGAAGTCCGCGTGCAGCAGGTCCTGAACCGTGACGACGCCGATGCGCGTCAGTTGCACGATCGCGGGGCTGCTGATCCCGGGAATCTCGTTGATCTTCTTATCCTTGGCCATCGCGTGCTCCAGGGGCCCGGTGCGAGCCTCCCAACCCCTGAGCCATCGGTCCGATCGCTCGCGCCATGCGTGCGCACGGCTCATGCCAGCCCAGACATGCGCGCCCCCGTCGCCATGCCGCGCGCAGATTCCGCCGAGCACGCTTCTCGGACCCGCTCGCCGACGATTTGAAGCTGCAGTTGCCCGGCGTGATCAGACCTTCGCCGCGTACTGCCTGAGCGTGGAGACAAACGGCCGCGGCTCGAATCCCAGCTGCGCCCGGGCCTTGTCCACGCTCGCGGTGCTGTCGATCGCGCCCATCAGCGCCATGCCCTCGTCAAAGGGCAGTGCCGCGCCCATGCCGATCTGCTTGGCGATCTTCGCCTTCATCGCCGCCAGTTCCGCGGGAATGCCCAGCGGCTCCAGTTCGGCCTTGCCCCCGGGGATCGAGTCACGCAACGTGCGGAGCAGATCGGGCCACGTGAGCGTCTCGGGGCCCACGAGGTTGTAGACCTCCCCGATGCTCTCGCACTTCTCGAGGCTGGTGCCCACCGCCCATGCCACGTCCTCGACGGCGACCGGCTGCACGCTCGCGGGCTCGCGCCGGAGCGCGGCCAGGGGCACGTGGCTCGTCACGACGCCGCGCGTGAAGTAGGGCAGGAAGAACCACGGCGCCGACTCGCCCCGCACCCAGCCCTTCGCCGCCGCGAGAAACTCGCTGCCCGCGCCGTGGATGAGCCCCGGGCGCAGGATCGTCCAATCAAGGTCGCTCCGCCGAACGATCTGCTCGCCCTCGTACTTGGTCTTCTGGTACGCCGCGGGCCCCTCATCCCACACGCCCAGGGCGGAGATCTGGACAAAGCGCGTCACGCTCGCTTCCCGGCACGCCTGCACAAGGTCGCGCACCGCGTGCACGTGGATCTTCTGGAACGTGTTGGCGCCGGCCTCGCGGATGATGCCCACGCAGTTGACGCACGCGCTCGCGCCCCGCACCAGCTCTGCCAGCGTGCTGCCGGACCCGAGCTCGCCTTCCACGAGCGTGAGCCGCTCGTCCCGCGGAAGCGTCCTGCGAGCCTTCACGCGATCGCGCACCAGCGCGCGCACGCTCCACCCGCGCGAGAGCAGCTCGCGCACCACGTGCCGCCCGACGAACCCGCTCGCCCCCGTCACCGCCACGACTCGTGCGTCGCCCATGTCCGTCACTCCACGAGCGCGACAACCCGCGCCCGACGCATGGTAGTGGGACGGCACGCCCGCGTCCCGTACCATGCCTCCATGCCCCTGGTCGCTCGCGATGTCAGCTTCGCCTACGACGCCGACCGCCCGGTCCTTCGCGGCGTTTCCTGCGCGATCGCGCCGGGCACGCTCACGGCGATCGTGGGGCCCAACGGCGCCGGCAAGTCCACGCTCCTGCGACTGCTGCTGGGCCTGCGGACGCCCGACACCGGGGAGGTTGCGATCGACGGCGTGCCCGTTGCCTCGCTCTCCCACGCACGTCGTGCGGCCAGGCTTATCTACATGCCCCAGCGTGCCTCGATCGCGTTCTCGCACACCGTCCGCCAGTACGCGCTCATGGGGCTGGGGGCGGGGCGACATGCCGCCCCGAATGTGGACGCCATCCTCACGCGCCTCGAGCTCATCGAGCGGGCCGACGATCCCTTCGCCACGCTCAGCGCCGGGCAGCAGCAGCGCGCGACCGTTGCGCGGGCGTTGGTCCAGCTCGCCCGCGCGACATCTCCCGCGTTCATCCTCGCCGATGAGCCCGCCAGCGCCATGGACCCGCGCCACGTCGCGCTCGCCGCCGATCTCCTGCGTGACCTTGCGCACCAGGGGCACGCCGTCGCCCTGGTGGCGCACGATCTTGGGCTCGCCGCGCGGATCGCCACGCACGCCCTGGCCTTGGACGCGCAGGGGCGTGCCGCCGCCCAGGGACCCGCGTCGGAGGTGCTCGCGCCCGCCGTGCTCGATTCGCTCTTTGGTGTCCGCTTCGTTGCCCGCTCCAGCCTCGTGCCCGCCTGAGGCACTCCGGTACAATCGTTCCGCGTGAACAGCCAGAACTACGTCAATCTGCTGGTCGTGCTCATCATCGTGGGCTCGAGCTTCTTTGGGTGGCTCTTCCGAACGATCAAGGAGCAGGCCGCAAAGAAGCGCGCCCAGGACGCCGCCGAACGCCGCCGTCTGGACGAGCTCCGGATGGGCCCGCGAACGGACGGCGGGCCCGCCACGCCCTCGCCCGATCCGGCGGAGTCCCAGCGCGAACGCCTCGAGGAGATCGCCCGTCGCCGTCGCGAGCAGATCGAGCGTGCCCGCGCCGCGGCGCGTCCCGCGGGCGCGCCCCCCGCCCCCGCCCAGCCGCAGCCGGCTCAGGGTGATCTGGTGATCACGCTTCCCGGGGGTCGGGTCCTGCGGATCCCCAACGCGCAGACACCCGCTCCCGCCCCGCCCCCTGCGCCGGCTCCTCCGAGTCGAGTCCCGCCCGCCCGCCCCGCCCCGCCCAAGCCGGCGCGCCCGCCGAGCCGCCGCCCGGAACCCGCGCGGTCCGCGTCCGCCCCGCCGCAGCCCGGCGAGCCTCCACCGAAACTGGGCAAGCTCGCGGTAACGTCGACCGACGCCAGCGGCGCCGAGCACCCGCAAATCTCGCAGCCCACGTACGCCGGCCCGGCGCGTGCCGCGCTTGCCGCGGTCCGCCCCTCGACCCCCGAAGAGTGGCGACGCGCGTTCATCGCGAACGAGATCCTCTCGCGCCCCCTGTCCATGCGTCAGCCCGCGCACGCCCAGCCGGACTCGCTCTAAGGAACCGCGCCCCACGATGCGTCCCGCCACGCCCAGCCTCCAGCCCCGATCCGTCCCGGCGCGATTCGTCGCGGCCAGCATCGCGCTCGCCGGGCTGCTGGGCGCGTGCGACTCGGGCCTGCGCCCCGGCTCCGAGTCCCTGCTCGACGGGCTCAAGACCGACCCTCCCCCGGGCGAACTGGCGGCCATGGCCCTCGATCCGTACGACGCGAATCGGCGCGCCGTGGGCACGCTGGGGCTCGCGAACCAGTCCTTCGCCCGCGAGGCGATCTACCTCAAGCTCTTCCTCGACAACGCGTCCGATGCCGATCCAGTGGTCCGCGCCGCTGCCATCCGCGGGCTCGCGCTCCACGGGCGCCCCGAGCACGTCCCCGTGGTGACCGCCGCCCTCAAGGACAGCGACGCGCTCGTGCGCCAGGAAGCCGCCCGCGCCCTGCAGCGCATCCACAACCCCGTCGCCATCGACGCGCTGCTCGCCGCCACGCGCGAGCCCGACCCGCAGGATTCCTCGCCCCACCCCGCGGGCGAGCTGGAGCCCGCCGTCCGCGCCGAGGCCGCCGACGCGCTGGGGCAGTACGCTGAGCCGCGCGTGCTCCAGGCGCTCATCGCAGGACTCGACGACCTGGACCTCTCGGTCAATCGCTCGTGCCTGGGCTCGCTCCGTGTGCTCACCGGGCAGGACTTTGGGCTCGACCGCGCCGCATGGCTCGCGTGGCTCAAGGGATCGAAGGACCCGTTCGCGGCACGCTCGGCGTACGAGTATCCCGCCTACTCGCGGGCGCGCCGCCTCTACGAATACATACCGCTGGTGCCGCCCCCGCCCAACGAGGTCCGCGCCACGCCCGCGGGGCTGCCCCGCTCCTGAAGCCCGAACTCCCAAGGTCCGGGAAGCTCGTTCTCGCTCGCCCGCGGACGCGGTTCGGCCGATACACACTCGCGCGAGCAAGGGGGCCCTCTGAACGCGATCGTCGCCGATACACAGCGCGTGCGCCTGGACAGCGCCGCGCCCGCGCCCCGCGCCGACGCGGGCGAAGCGATCGTCCGCCCGCTGTGGATGGGCGTGTCTCCGTTCGATGCCGCCGTTGCCATCGCGCCCGAGCGCCGCGCGGGCCCTTCGCCCCTGGTCCTCGGGCATGAGTTCGTGGGCGAGGTCGAGTCGCTCGTGCCCGCCGCGGCCGATCCCGACCCCGCCGGCACGCGCGCCCGATGGGTCGGGGCGCGCGTCGTTGCCTCGCCGCTCATCGCGTGCGCTGCGTGCGATCGCTGTCGCTCCGGGCTCGCGAACCACTGCCGCGACCAGCGCGTGCTGGGCGTGCGCGGACGGGGCGGGTGCTTCGCCCAGCGCTTCGCAGTACCCGTCCGCAATCTCGTCGCGGTGCCCGCCTCCCTGGCGGTGCAGCACGCGGCGCTGGCGGCCCCCCTCGCCGCCGCGATCCACGCCGCGCAGATCGCCCGCGTCGAAGGCAAGAACTTCGTCACGATCCTGGGCGACTCGGCCGAGGCCCTGCTCGCGGCGCAGGTCATGGCCCGCCTGAATGCGTCCGTGCGCCTTCTAGGGACACGCCCCGAGCGGTACACACTCTGCGAGCGCTGGGGCATTAAGCACCGGGCTCAGTCCGAGGCCGGACGCCGCGCCGATCAGGACGTCGTCGTGGATTGCACCGCCAGCCCCGAGGGTGTCCTGCTCGCCACGGAGTTCGTTCGTCCGCGGGGCAAGGTCGTGCTCCTGTCGCCGTTGGGGCTCTCGGGCGATTCCGTCTCGCACGCCGCGCCGGTGCACACGCCCCAGGCCCTGCTCGCCCCGATCGTCGCGCACGAACTGCAGGTGCTCGGCGCACGCGGCGGCTCGCTCGCCGACGCGATCACGCTCCTGGCTCGCGGCGATATCGACGTGCTCCCGCTCATCACCGCCCGCAAGCGGCTCTCCGACGGGCCCGCGTCCCTGCTCCTCGCGGGCGATCCGAGCCAGATCAAGGTCCTGCTCGAAGCCGCGTGAGCCCTACTTGCTCACCGTCACCAGCTTCGCGAGCACAAGCCCGATGAGCGCGAGCCCGAAGACGATGCGATAGATCCCGAACGGCACAAGCCCGTGCCGGTTCAGGAATCCCACGAGCCACTTCACCGCGATCGCCGCGCTCACCGCCGCGACCGCGATGCCCACCGCGATCGGGACCACGCCCAGCGACTCGAACATGTTGGGCGTGTGGTTCTTGTGCGATTTCCACAGGTCCTTGGCGAGCGCCAGCCCCGTCGCCGCCAGCAGCGTGGGCATACCCAGCAGGAACGAGAACTCCGCCGCCGCCGCCGGGCGCAGCCCCGCGAAGTACCCGCCGGTGATCGTCATCATGGATCGGCTCGTGCCGGGCCACATGGCAAGGACCTGCAGGAGCCCGATCTTGAGCGCATCGATCGGCGTCATCTGCGTGATGTCCTTGCCCGAAGTCGGAGCGCCCTCCACGCCGCCGGCACGCATCGCTCTCGCCCGCCGCAGCATCTCCACGCCGATCATGTAGACGCCGCCGACGATCTGCGCGCCGATGACCGGCCAGGCGTTGAAGAGGTGCTCCTCGATCCAGTCGTGCGTCCTGAACCCGATGATCGCCGCGGGCAGGAACGCGATCACGATGTTGATGAACAGGCGCAGCCCGTCCCGGTCCTTGCCCAGCAGCCCGCGGAGCATCTGCAAGAAGCGCGGGAAGTAGAGCCCGAGGACCGCGAGAATCGCCCCGCCCTGGATGACGACAAGGAACGCGTCGAGCGACTGCTTCGTCTCGGGGCGGTCGAGTTTCATCAGATCGCCCGCGATGATGAGGTGCCCCGTCGAACTGACGGGCAGGTACTCCGTGATTCCTTCGACGAGACCCAGGACGATCGACTGCCAGATGTGCACGATGGGAGCTCCGAAGGCCGGATCGGCGATGGGCGCATCGCCAGGGCGCCTGAGAGAAACGTCAGCGATGATCGCGGCGACCGGGCCGGAACGTCAAGGGCCGATGATACGGCGTTCGTCCCCCGCCGCGCGCGCATCGAACGCCACGTTTGCCGCTCGCGTGGCGTCCACGGTACGCTTCGCGGCGATGCCATCCTGGACGTTTCCCATCGCGGTCCCGCTCCTCCTGGCGCTCATGCTCTGGGGAGCGAGCCGAGTCGGGCTGGCGCTGGGCCGCCGAGCCGACCGACTCGACGTGCGCGACGCTCCCCGCTCGCCCACGCACCCCAAGTTCGGCGTGATCGAGTCCGCGATGCTCGCGCTGCTCGGGCTGATGATCGGGTTCTCGTTCTCCAGCGCCATGGACCGGTACGCCCGCCGCCAGGACCTGCTCGTGCAGGAGGCCAACGCGATCGGCACCGCGTTCCTCCGTGCCGACCTGGTCCCCGAGCCGCAGCGACAGACCCTCCGCGCGGCGTGGCGCCAGTACGCCGACGTTCGGCTCGAACTGTTCCGCACGCTCAGCCCCGATCAGGCCCCCGCGCTCATGGCCCGCCTGCGCGAGCTGCAGTCCACGATCTGGAGCACGGCGGTCGAGGGCGTCCGCACGACGCAGATGCCCGACCTGAACTCCCCCGTGCTGGACCCCATCAACAACGCCATCGACCTGCTCGAGCAGCGCAGCATCTCCATCGAGCGACACATCCCCTTGCTCGTGCTCGTCGTGCTCTGCGCCAGCGCCATGGGATCCGTCGGCGCGGTGTACTTCGGGCTGGGCGATGCCGACCGACGCGTGCGCGGATACGCCGCGGTGCTCACGACGCTCATCGGCGCGTCGCTATGGATGACCTTCGACATGGACCACCCGCGTGTCGGCCTGATCCGCGCCTCGGGCACCCCGCTCATCAACCTGCGCGACTCGCTCCAGCGATCAGCGCCGTAGTCGCCCCCGCGGGCCAGCACGCCCACCGCACATGAGCCGGTTCCTCCCCATCGCCGACCCCGCCGATCCACGCGTCGCGATCTACGCGAACCTGAAGGACCGGCAGCTCTCGGCGATGGGCGATGCCGACGACGACTCACGCACCGCATCGGGCAAGAACGCAGACGCCCCCAGCGGGCTGGGCGGCTTCTTCATGGCCGAGGGCGAGTTGGTCGTGCGCACGCTCGCCCACTCTGCATACCAGACGCACTCGCTCCTCCTCACGCCGACGCGACTGCAGACGATGCGAGACGCGATCGACGCTCTGCCCACGTCCACGCCGGTCTATCTCGTGGAACAACCCGTGATGGACCAGATCGTCGGGTTCCACATCCATCGTGGCGTGCTCGCCGCCGCTCGACGGCCCCCCGTCCACGTCACGCACGATCTGGATCGTCTTCTCGCGCCGCCATCGCCCGCGGCCGCGCCGCGCGTCCTGGTCGTGCTGGAAGACCTCGCGAACCACGACAACGTCGGGGGCATCTTCCGCTCCGTTGCCGCCCTCATCGGACCCGCCAACTCCGGGGTCGTTCTCTCGCCCGCCTGCTGCGACCCGCTCTACCGCAAGTCCATCCGCGTGTCGATCGGCGCGGCGTTGCTGGTCCCGTGGGCCGCCGCGCCCAGATCCACGCCCTGGGCACAGGTGCTCTCGCGCGTGAAGCAGGCCGGGTACACGCTTGTCGCCCTCGCGCTCGATCCGCGTGCCCGCGATCTGCGCGACATCGATCCCGCGAAGCTCTCGGGCACTAACGCACGGCCCGGCTCCTCTGCTCGCATCGCGCTCCTGCTCGGCGCCGAGGGCCCGGGGCTGTCGCCCGAATCGCTCGCGCAGGCCGATGTGGTCGCACGGATCCCGATGGACCCGTCGATGGACTCGCTGAATGTGTCCGTCGCGGCCGGAATCGCGCTGCACTGGCTGGGAAGGCTGTGACGGAGCGACACCCTGCCGCGAGTGCGGCGGCGCTTCCAACGCGGATCAACCGCCCTCGAGTGCAAACTCCGCGTAACTCCCTCCGTTTCTTCTCCAAGCCCCGAACCCCTTACGATTCCCGGCGTCCTACCGCTCGGGATTCGACCCGCACGCCGATGGAGTTCTGCCATGATGCTGCGTCTCGCGTCGCTCTGCCTCGCTCTTCCGCTCGTCGTGTCCGCCCCGGCCATGGCCCAGGCGCCCGCGATCCAGCGTGACGCCACGGGCCAGCGCCTCTCGGCCCTGGAGCAGATCGAGCTCAAGCCCTTCCCCGCCTCGTGGGACACGCTCACCGGTTGGACCAGCGCCAGCGGCAAGACCGAGGCCATCACCTCCGCCACCATCTCCGGCAAGCCAGTACTCATCGTGACTTGGGCGTCGTGGAACGCGGCCTCGGGCAAGGCCCTTTCCCTCGCCCAGCGAATGCACGACCGCTTCGCCAAGGATGGGCTCGTCATCGTCGCCGTCCACAACCCGCAGGGCTTCGACGCCGCGGGTGCCGCCCAGACTGCCAAGGACCGCGGGCTTGCCTTTCCGATCGCCCACGACGCCAAGGGCGATTTCCGCACCGCGATCAAGGTCGATCACGATCCGTCGTACACGCTCATCGACCGCGGCGGCAATCTGCGGTTCGCGTCCGTCGCCGCCGCCTCCGTCGAGTCCGCCGCCGAGACGCTTGTGAAGGAGTCGGTCAAGGACGCCTCCGACCTGCCGCGCCTGCTCAAGGAGCGCGCCGCCGCCGCCCTCGCCGATTCCCGCAAGACCGGCGGCATCCGCGAGGACCTGAATCTCTCGGCCCTTCCCCCCGTGCCCCCGGACTTCACGCCGCCCCCGGCCTCCGCCTTCAAGGGCCTGGACTGGCCCAAGATCACGGGCGAAAAGGCCAAGGAGTGGAGCCTCATCGACGAGCGGGGCAACCCCAGGGAGAACAAGCTCGGGTTCAGGCCCTCGCAGTACTTCCCCGCGACCCCCGAGCCCCGCGGGCGCGCGTACGTCATCTACGTCCTCAACGCCCACTCGCTTGGCTCGTACGACAAGGTCCTCACGCAGATGGACGTTCTTCAGCAGCAGTACGCCCGAGACCTGGTCGTCATCGGTTCTCTGGTCCCCTTCAAGCGCGCCGACGGCGGCGAAGAGCGGCGCGACAAGCCCGAGGACCTCTCCAAGAAGTTCCAGGAGTTCACCAAGTCGCGCGTCTTCAAGCACACCCTCGCGCTGGACCCCGCGAGCACCACGACCTCGTTCATGGGCTCGGGGGACAAGTTCGACGCGGTCCCGGCCGGTGCGCTGGTGGTCAGCTCCGACGGCGTCATTCGCTGGGGCGGAAGCGTGGACTCGCCGGGCTTCAAGTACGCCCTCGACACCGTCCTCTCGATCGACCCGGGCATCAAGGCCCGGCGCGAGGCCGACCGCGAGTTCATCAGCAAGCAGAAGTAGTCGCGAGCGAGCGCCCACCCCATGCCCGCCGCCACGCCCGACCCTCTGTTCCACGTCGTCCTGCACGAGCCGGAGATCCCCAACAACACGGGCAACATTGGGCGCACGTGCGTCGCCACGGGCTGCGCGCTCCATCTCATCCACCCGCTGGGGTTCGAGATCAGCGAGAAGGCCTGCCGGCGCGCGGGGCTCGACTACTGGCCCCGCCTGAACGTCAGCGAGCACGAGAGCTGGCCCTCCTTCCAGTCGCGCCAGGGTCCCGCGCGCCTCTGGTTCTGCTCGACCAAGGGCCGACGCACGCTCTTCGACGCGGACCTGCGCCGCTCGGACTATCTGGTGTTTGGTCGGGAGACGCGAGGGCTGCCCAACGCGCTTCTGGCGGGGCAGGAGGATCGCACGATTGTCCTCCCCATGGCCGCGGGCGAGCGATCGCTGAACCTCGCCACCGCCGTGTGCGCGGTGGTCTATGAGGGCGTTCGACAGCTGCTCGCGCGGGGCGAGATCGCGCTGGACGATCGCGCCCGTCTGGTGCTTGATCGCACCACCGCATGAACGCGCGCCCGCGCCACCACAAGATGCTGGGGCGGTATGAATCGCCCGCCTCCGCCGCTACACTGCACGCGATGACCGCGCGTCGTTCCATGCTGGGTTTGCTGGCGGTGGTGGGGGTGTCGTGGGCCCTGGGCGGCTGCGCCAAGCCGCTGCTCTCGCCCGACGAGCCGCGCACCCAGTTCGATCGCTACGACGCCGTGCGATCGCAGTACGCGACGCAGTACGTCTACGACGAGTACGGCAAGCGGAAGCCCAATCTGCGGGCGCGCCTGCTTCCCAAGGAGTGAGCGCCCAAACTCGCGCGCCCTGGAGACGCGCCACGGAATTCCCGAAGAATTAGAAAGAAACACGACACGATTCGTCGATCACAAGCCCGCGAGGAGGACGCTCGCACGGGCACGCGGAGCGGAGACGACCGCACCACACACCGCCGCCCACGACGGAACGCACGGATGCCCCGCCGCACTCGCCCATCACGCTCTCGCCCAAGCGCTCCCGCGCACGTCTCCACGCGCTCCAAGCTCGTCTGGTCCGCGCTCCTGCTGAGCATGACCGGCACGGGCGGGCTCATGTACGCGCTGCAGGGTGGCCCGGCCCCGCGCCTCGATGGGCTCGCGCTGCCGCCGCTCGTCGCCGCCGCCGGCCCCTCCTCCATCGAGCCCGTCTACACCACGCGCGCCGCGATCGAGCCCGGGCGCTGGAAGTCCATCGTCATCCACCACTCCGCCACGGGCTTTGGCACGCCCGCCTCCCTCCACGAGCAGGCCCGACAGATGTCCCTCGAAGGGCTCGGCTATCACTTCGTGATCGGCAACGGCTCGGGCATGGAGGATGGCGAGGTCCACGTCGGCTACCGCTGGCTCGAGCAGCTCCCCGGCGCGCACGTCGCGGGGCCCAAGGGGGACTGGTACAACCGCAACTCGATCGGCATCTGCATCGTGGGCGATGGCCGCCGGCGCGAGTTCACGCCCGAGCAGATGCGCCGCCTGGTGCAGCTCACGTCCAGCCTCGCCGAGAAGCTGAAGATCCCGGCGGACAAGATCGTGCTGCACTCGGACCTGGTCGCGACGGACGATCCCGGCCCGTTCTTCCCCGAGGCCTCGTTCCGCGAGCAGCTCGCGCGGACGCGCTGAACATTTCGGTGCATCGACGCCCGGCGTGCGCAGGATCGTGAAGATCGGCTGGTGTTCGCTCGCACCAGGCAACCACCGCCGCATTCACGGTGTAGATTGGATGGATGCACCACCCAATCTCAAAGTCGCTCAGGCTCCTCACGGCGTTCGTCGCCCTTTTCGTGGCCCGCTCTGCTTCCATCGCCCAAACACCGCCGGACTACAACTTTCAATTCGCCACCGTGGGCGCGCCGAACAACCCCGCCTTCCAGGACCCGACGTACCCATTCCAGACATCGACGATTGGCCGAGGGTCTGTCCCGTACTTCTACCGCATCTCCAAGCTCGAGATCACTACGGGGCAG
Source organism: uncultured Phycisphaeraceae bacterium (assembly GCA_964399625.1). Taxonomy (GTDB): domain Bacteria; phylum Planctomycetota; class Phycisphaerae; order Phycisphaerales; family UBA1924; genus CAYNSB01. The sequence continues at coordinate 1,992 of CAYNSB010000010.1, read as the reverse complement.
TGGGTCGAGTTCCTGAACTCGTACGCCAACTACGCCGTGCCCCATCCCAAGTGGAACACCATTTATGGCGCCATCTTCTGGGGCGGATACGAGCAGGGCACCACCCCCGGTGGCGGCACGCTCTTTGGAATTTCCAGCGCCCCTAACGCCGCGAGCTATCCCGTGGGCGGGATCAGTTGGTACATGGCCGCGCTCTATTGCAACTGGCTCAACAATGGCAAGGGAAGCAACCCGAACTCGCTGATCTCCGGCTCGTACGACACACGCACTTGGGGGCGCGACGCCCAAGGCAATTTGACCGATGCGCTGACGCACCAGCCGGGCGCGAAGTACTGGATCCCCACCCTGGATGAGGAACTCAAGGCCTGCTTCTTCGATCCTCGCAAGAACAACGGCACGGGCGGATGGTGGAAGCACAACACGGGCTCCGATGCGCGCGCGCTTCCCGGCCCGCCCGGCGTCGGGCAGACGAGTGCGGGGTATCACCCCGAGGACCCGTTCAGCGAGTGGCAGATTCCGCTGGGCGCATACCCGCAGACGCAGTCTCCCTGGGGGCTCTTTGATACGAGCGGGGGCGTGGCGGAATGGACGGAGGAAATAGTCCTTGCGGGCGCGCCCACAGAACGCATTGTGGTTGGTTCAGCCGCCGGAGATTACGGCGACCGGGACAGCATTTATTTCACGGGATCAGATCGACCAGAGTTGGGCCTTTCAGATATGGGCTTTCGGATCGTAAGCGCGGTGCCGGCGCCTTCGACGTGTGTTTTGCTGGTGGTGATGCCATCTCTATTGTTGAGAAGGAAAAGGGCAGGTGGCACTGACTCGACGCCGCGATTGAATCCGTGCCACCGACCGCAGCTTTGGGCGGTCGGTGCGATCGGGGAGTAATGAGAAGCACCGACTGTGCAAAGCCAGAGTCGGTGGCACCAAGGCCGAGAAGCTGAAGATTCCCGCGGACAAGATCGTCCTGCACTCGGACCTGTTCGCGACGGACGATCCCGGCCCGTTCTTCCCCGAGGCCTCGTTCCGCGAGCAGTTGGCGCGGACGCGATAACCCATCCCTACGAATCGTGAAGATCGCGCACAGGGCCCGCCAATCGGGCCCTGTTCGCTTCTCGGGCCTGAAACCCGTCGCGCGTGGAGCGGTATGATGGACTGTCGTCGCCGTGCCCAAGCAAGGCGACGGCTCGCGGGGCGTTCTGCCGGCGCGAGACGGATGGTCAAACGACGGGTCCATCGGCTACGATGCTCGCCCATCAGCGGAGACTTTGCTCCGGGTTCGCTCAGCGTCAGGGTTGTTTCCTGTGCTGGTCGATCTCGGGGCGGGGTCAGGTGGGGCGCATCGGCGACCGGACTCGATCGGCGATGGTGCCGGGGAGGGCGGTCGTGGTTTCAGGGGTTGCCGGGAGCGTGGAAAAGCACAAGGTCGGAGATCTAGTCGAGGGCTACCGCGTCCTCAAGGAGATCGGCCAAGGAGCCGCATCGGCGGTCTACTTGGTGCAGGACCCCAAGACCAAGCAGATCCGCGCCCTCAAGCACGTCGAGAAGACCGACCCCAAGGGGCAGCGGTTCCTCGACCAGGCCGAGAGCGAGTACAAGATCGCCAGCGAGCTGGACCACCCCTCGATCCGCAAGATCGAGCGGATGATCAAGAAGGGCGGGCTGCTCTCGACGCGCGAGCTGTACCTGGTGATGGAATACGTGGACGGGATCAGCGAGGAGAAGGTCCCGCCGCGCCCCCTCGAGCAGATCGTGGACATCATCCACCAGGTCGCTCGGGGCATGGCGCACATGCACGAGCGGGGGTACGTCCACGCGGACATGAAGCCCAACAACATCATGTTCGACTCGGGCGTGGCCAAAATCATCGACCTGGGGCAGTCGTGCAAGTCCGGCACCGTCAAGGAACGCATCCAGGGCACGCCCGACTACATCGCCCCCGAGCAGGTGCACCTCAAGCCGATCACGGCCAAGACGGACATCTACAACCTC
>CAYNSB010000009.1:0-85617 GCA_964399625.1 uncultured Phycisphaeraceae bacterium | reverse complement strand
CTCCCCGACTAGGACTCGAACCTAGAACCTAGCGGTTAACAGCCGCTCGCTCTACCATTGAGCTATCGGGGAATGGAATCGACAGGCCCCAAGGCTATCCGGGCCCTCGGCGCGGTCAAGCGCCAGGGATTATCGTCCGATCGCCATCCGAACTTCAGGCCCTGCGAAGCCCGTCTCCACGCCGGCGTTCCACCTTGGTCGCCACGACATCAGCCATGCGAAATAGGGCGGACGCTCGGGATGTTCCCGTGGCCGCACCAGCCCCAAAGGTGGCCGCGCCCGATCATGCAGGCGCCGCCGCAGGGCGACGCGCCGTGATCCCTCTCAGTGCCCCTGCTGACCCCGCGAAGGAAGGTCCGCCTCGCCAAACAGGCGGAAGTTCTTCTTCCGAAGGATCTGCCCCGCGAGCGTGAGGTCATCGACCGCCAGCGCGATCGTCGGCGTGCCATTCGGGCGGAGCATGAGCGGATACGCGAATTGGATCGAGAGCTCGGCCCCCAGAAGCGACAGGCACAAGCTCGACAGCGAATGCCCCGAGGACAACTCGACGACGAGCAGGTCCGTCTCGGTAAAGGCGAGATTGTGCCCCCGCAGGATCTCGCGGGCCGCCTTGGCGCTATTGGTGATGATGCGGACGATCGCGCAGTCGCTCGCCTCGTTCACGCTGATGGCGCAGATCTGGACCGGCGATCCGTCGAACTCTTCGACGAGGTCCAGAAGCTTGCCGACCTTGTTCGGGAGGAACACCGAGAATTGGGTGACGATCGGAGGGGCGTACCCGTGCGTGGTTTCGAGCGGCGTCGATGCCTGACTCATGGCCATCCTCGGCGAGCGACCCGGCATGCGGCGCCGGGACTTCCATTGGTCCCGATCACCGGCGGAAGAGTCCCGCGCACCTGGGCAGGCCCTCGGCCGCAGCACCCCTGAAGTTCCCAACAGGGACCAACCGCTGCGGTGAAACCACTGACCAAGTTATCGGAGGGTAGCAGTGAGAACCCGAATCCGCAAGCAAATTTCGCGCGCGCCTCGATCACCCCTGGTCACCTCCTATCGCCGGATCGGGAGCTGCGCATGCAGGTGGAAATGCGATGTGCCGTGCTCGAACGGGCGCCCGACCCAAGCCTCGAAGCACGGGTGATCGTCGGGCAGATACCCGCTTCGCGGGAGCCATGCGGAGTAGAGCCATTGCAGGGCGCGCAGTTCCAGGTCGATGCTCCCCAGAACCTCGACTTCCGCAACGAGCATGCGCGGGAATCGATACCGCCCCACTTCTGCCGTGGGCCTGAAACGACCTGCCACCACGCCGACGTGATACACGCATCGCTCCAGGGGAACCAGTTCGGGGCTGTCCCACTGGAATCCCAACCACGCCCCATCGGCGCACTGCTGATGCTCGGCCCATTCCACCAGCCGGGCCGCCGCCGCGATCACACCCCCGCCCTTGTAGGGGTTCGCGACCCGCACGTACGCCACCTCGCGCGGCGGAATCTCTCGGATGCGCACGCGGAAGCCATCCGGATTCGCACGCGGGGGCGAGCGAGTGATGCTCGGAATGCCAACCAGTGATTCGAGGCGATCCCGATGCTCTTGTCGCCATCGCGCCAGGTCGAATCGACGGGGCGGAACGCCGAAACGCTTGCGGAACGCTCGAGAAAGATCCGACAGCGAGGCGAAGCCGCAATCCAGGGCAACCCGCGTGAGCGGCTCGCGGGGCGCGTACGCCATGCGGACGAGCGCTCGATCGAGGCGCAGCCTGGTCGCGAACTCGAAGGGTGTTTCGCCGACGAACGACTGGAACACGCGATGGAAGTGGTACGGCGAGAATCGCGCCGCCCGTGCCACGTCGCGCAGACGCACGGGCTGATCGAGGCGCGAGATGATGTGCTCGATCGCCAGGTTGACGCCCTCGAGGTACGCCTCCGTGGTGCCCGCCCGGCGATGGGTCGAAGTTCGCAAGATCTGGCAAGTCCTCGGCGCCGTCTCGATTAGCATGCTCCCGCACGCACAGCATACGGAGAACATCCATGCCACGAACCGCACTCACCGTTCTCGCCAGCGTCCTCGCCGGAAGCGCGGCGACGCTCCTCGCCATGCACGCCGGCGCCGAACCGCCCAAAGGAGACCAGCCCGTGAGACTCGGCAACTTCTCGATCAGCCTCGCCGTCAAGGACCTCGCCGCTTCTCGCGAGTTCTACGAGAAGCTGGGATTCCGCGTCCTGGGCAAGCCGGGCAAGGCCATGGCCATCCTGCAGAACGACACGGCCACCATCGGGCTCTTCCAAGAGGCGTTCCCCAAGAACACGCTCACGTTCAACCCCGGATGGGACCGCACCTGCGCCACGCTCGCGGAGTTCGACGACGTGCGCGATTTGCACAAGAAGGTGAAAGACAAGGGGCTGGACGCAACGCTCGCGGGCGACGGGGCCGGAGATGGTCCCGCGTACTTCATGCTCACCGACCCGGACGGCAACCCCGTGCTGATCGATCAGCACGTGCCCAAGCCCAAGAAATAGCGCACGCTCCCGATACGCCGGTGGCGCGCGCTCAGCGCAAACCACCTCAGGGGCTCGGCGTCAATCCCCGAGCGAGCGATCCCACGTCGAGGGGTCCTTGAGCATCCGCTCCCGCAAGAGTCGCACGGGCGGCTGACCATGCCGCAGGATCTCGTCGTGGAACTTCCGGAGCGAGAACGCTGAGCCCTCCTGCTTCCGCCAGTCCTCCCGGAGCTTGAAGAGCTGGAGCTTGCCCACGGTGTAGAGGCAGTACATGGGGTCGTAGCTTCCGCGCTCGGCCTCGGCGCGCGCGGGCTGCTCCGGGTAGTAGCAGTTCTCCGTGAAGAACGCCGTCGCCTGATCGAGCGACCATCCCTGGCAGTGCATGCGGATCGACGCGATGAGGCGGCAGACGCGCAGCAGGGCCTCGCTCGCCTGCGCCATGCGATACTTGGCGCTTGCCTTGGGGTCCTTCGCCAACGCCGGCGGCGGGAACCCCTCGTCGATCGCCATCTGCTCGCAGTAGTGCGCCCACCCCTCGATGAAGGCGTAGCTCCCCACGTACCGAGCCGCCCCCTCCACGCCCGACGCCTTCAGGTGCATCGCCTGCTCGAAGTGCCCCGGGTAGGCCTCGTGGATCGAAACGACGTCGGTCGTGTAGTAGTTGAACGCCGTCATCCATTCCTCGGTCTTGCCCGCGTCCCACGAGGCATCAGGAGGCGTCACGTAGTAGAACGACTCGGTCGCCTTGGACTCGAACACGCCCGGAGTGTCCATCGATGCGAACGACGTCGCCCGAAGGAACGACGGCGTCTCGTCCACGATGACCTCCTGCGTCGTGGGGAACGTGATGAGCCCGCGGTCCACGAGGAACTTGCGGATCTCCGCCAGGTGCGCTTTGGTGTCGGCGATCAGCAGCTGGGGCTTGGGGTGGTCGTGCTGCACCGCCTCCCACACCGCCGCGGGAGACTTGGACGGATCGATCTCTCGGGCCGCTTGCTCGAACGCGGCCTTCTTCCGCGCCAGCTCCTTCAGCCCGATCGCGAGGATCTCCTCGGGCGATTGCGTGATGAACTCGACCTTGCGGAGCTGGTCCGCGTACGCCTGGCGACCGATCGCGAACTCGCTCGTGCCCTTCGGCAACCGCTCGCGCTCCAGCCACGAGGCGTACTCGAGCATCGCCGAAGAGGCGTCGCCCGCGGCGCTCCGCAGCTCCGCCTGCAGGGCGGCGTCGGGCACGTCCTCGAAGCCCTTGATCAGGTCGCCCTGGACGAACTCGGCCTGGCCCTTCGCGATCTTGATCGCCGTCTCAATGAAGACCTTGGGCAATTCGCGATCCAGGTTCGCCCGCGCCGCCTCGCCCAGCGCCCGCGCTCCGCGCAGCAGCGAGATCGCCGATCGCATGCGATCCCGCTTGGGGGCGAAATTCCGCTTGGCGTAGATGCTCGCGTCAATCGCGTCGGCGTAGCGCATCGGGTTGCGCGAGTACACACGCTGCACCTCCAGGCGGAAGAGCTCGTCCTCGATCGCCCCGCAGATCGCGCGCAGACGCAGCCCGCGTTCGGGATCACGCTCCTGCGCGATCGCGCGGGAGACCTGCTCGCGCTGGGCCCGCATCGCCGCGACGTGCGCCGCGATGGTCGGCGCCGACAGGTCCGGCGCTCGCCCGTCGTACTGGTGCAAACCCGCGCTCACGCCGGCCCCGGGCGAGAACGCGAACATCTGGCCAAGGAACGAGCGACCGACAGGGTCGTCGTCCGGAATCGTCGCGGGGGCCCGAAGGCCCGTCGTGCAGGAGGCGAGCGCGAGCAGCAGCAACGGCGCGGAGCGTCGGATCATGCCCGCAATGTACACCGGAGCCGGGCCCAGCGCCCCGGCGTGCGTCCGCAGGACGATCCGTCGCCAACCCAGTCTCAGACGGAGAAGCTCGAACCGCACCCGCACGACGTCGTCGCGTTGGGGTTCTCGAACACGAATCCGCGCCCCATGATCTCGTCCTTGAAGTTGATCGTGGTGCCGTTCAGGTACAGCAGGCTCTTGGGGTCACAGATAATCGTGATCCCGTGGTGCTCGAAGGCCTCGTCGGTGTCCTTCTGGCTCTCCGTCAGGTCCAGCACATAGCTGAAGCCCGAGCATCCCCCACCCTTCACGCCCACGCGCAGCCGGACCTTGGTCGCGTCCAATTCCTGCTGCTCGATGATCGTCTTGATCTCGCGGGCGGCGGTCTCGCTCAGAATGATCCCGGTCGCGGCCGGCGTGCTCGTATCGGTCATGGTTCGGTATCCCTCCCGCAGGCCCAAGGTCCCCAACGGTCGGCAAGCCCTTGCGCCGTGCTTCCAATGACAATAGGCGTTCAGACCGCCCAATGTTCACGAAGCTCGACAATCCATACAAACTACAAACATGAAGGCGGACAAGTTTTTTCCTTATCTTTTTCCATTCGAGAGGTTATAGTACTTTGAATCGCCTAGCGGCGATGGAACATCTTGAGCCTAGAGGCTCAGAAAGAGAGAGACGCACATGAGGAAGCTGTTGACTGTGGCCGCAGTTCTGGCGCTGGCGGGTTCCGCGAGCGCGCAGACGTACACGATCGACTTCGACACGGACGCCGCAGGGAATCCGATTGCCGAAGGCGCAACCTTCGCCAACCAGTACGCCGCCTGGGGCGTGACCGCGGTTCCGAACGTGTTCAACCCCGCCAACGGCTGGGCGACGAACACCGACATGACGATCACCTCCACCGACACGGGCGGCGGCTACCTCGCCTCCTACGGCAAGATCCTGCACGCCTTCGGCAACGTGTACCCGGGTTGGCTCGCCGAGGACGGCGACCCCAACTTCGGCCTCTTCTTCAACCAGCCCATCGACAGCATCACCGTCGGGTTCACCGGCGATAGCTCGGGCCTCTCCGAGGTCGATGCCTTCGACGCGCAGGGCAACTTCATCACGGGCGCCGTCGTCAGCGGCGGCAACGTCAACCTCAAGACGGTCACGCTCTCCGGGCTCGCGGGCCTGGGCGTGACGACGATCTCCGCCGTCAGCCCCGGCTCGTTCGGTGACTGGGTCGGCGTCGTCTCCATCACGTTCACCTACGTCCCCGCTCCGGCGAGCCTCGCGCTCCTGGGCATGGGCGGGCTCGTCGCGACGCGTCGTCGCCGCTGAGCCTGATCGTTCTCTTCCACGACGAATGTGCAGCGGGTCCGCGGAAACGCGGACCCGCTTCTGTTTTGTCACCTCGTTGCCGATCGTGGGTCGCGGATCGGCCCGCGCCCCACTTCCGCGAGAGCGATATCAGTGCGCCGACGCCGCCTGACGCTGCTCGACGGGCAGTCCGTTCTTCGCCTTGTAGTCGTTGATCGCGGCGCGGATCGCATCCTCGGCGAGGACGGAGCAGTGGATCTTCACGGGCGGAAGCGACAGCTCCTCGACGATCTGGGTGTTCTTGATCTGCTCGGCCTGGTCGAGCGTGCGCCCCTTGAGCCACTCGGTGGCGAGCGAGCTGGAGGCGATCGCCGAACCGCACCCGAAGCACTTGAACTTCGCGTCCTCGATGGCCCCGGTCGCCTGGTTGACCTTGATCTGGAGCTGCATGACGTCGCCGCACTCGGGCGCGCCCACGAGCCCAACGCCGACGTCCTTGCGGGTCTTGATCTCGGCCTGCGTGCCGAACGAGCCGACGTTGCGCGGGTGCTCGTAGTGGTCGATGATCTTGGGGCCGTATGCCATGGGAACCTCTTCTCTTCGGAGCGTCGAAGCTCAAAGTCAGCCGTCATTCGAAAGCGGGCGGGCTCCTTTGAGCGTTGAGCCCTGTCGCTTCGAGCTTTCCGTCAGTGCTGCTGCCAGACCACCTTCGTCAGATCGATTCCTTCCTTGTGCATGTCGTACAAGGGCGAGAGCTCGCGGAGCTTGCGCACCGCCTTGACGATCGCGCTCGCGGTGTAGTCCACCTGCTCCTGGGTCGTCCACCGCCCCAGCGACAGGCGCAGAGAGCTGTGCGCCAGATCATCGCCGATGCCAAGGCTCTTGAGCACGTAGCTCGGCTCGAGGCTCGCGCTCGTGCACGCCGAACCCGAGGAGCACGCGATCTCCTTGATCGCCATCATCAGGCTCTCGCCCTCGACAAAGCCGAACGAGATGTTCGTGATGTGGGGGAGCCGCTTCTCGCGGTGCCCGTTGATCGCGGTGGTGTCGAGCTGCGACGTGATCGCGTCCTCCAGGCGTCGACGGAGGGCGAGCAGGCGCTGGCCCTCGGCGTCCATCTCGTGCATCGCGATCTCGCACGCCTTGCCCAGGCCCACGATGCCCGTGACGTTGAGCGTGCCCGAGCGGAATCCCCGCTCCTGCCCGCCGCCGTCCTGGAGAGAGGTGAGACGAACCCGCGGCTTGCGCCGGCGAACGTAGAGACCGCCCACGCCCTTGGGCCCGTAGATCTTGTGCCCGGAGAACGAGAGCAGATCGATCGCGTCCCGCTCGACGCTCGTGGGCATCTTGCCAACCCACTGCGTGGCGTCCGTGTGGAAGATGACGCCCTTCTCGTGGCAGAGGCGGCCAATCGCGGGAACCTCGTTGATCGTGCCGATCTCGTTGTTCGCCCACATCAGCGAGACGAGGATCGTGTCCTCGCGCATCGCGGCGCGCACGGCGTCGGCGGTGATGATCCCGTCGCGCGGGGGCTCGAGGAGGGTGACGTCAAACCCTTCCTTCATCAGACGCTTGCACGGGTCGAGAACCGCCTTGTGCTCGTGCTCGGCGGTGATGATGTGCCCGCGCTTGCTCGAGCCGGCGGGCGCCTTCTCGTACATGTACGCCGCGCCCTTGATCGCGAGGTTGTTCGCCTCGGTCGAGCCGCTGGTGAACACGATCTCCTTGGCGTCGGCGCCCAGCAGCGCCGCGCACTGCTCGCGGGCACGGTCCACGCCCTCCTCCGCCTCCCACCCGAAGCGATGGTTGCGCGAGCCGGGGTTGCCGAACCTCTCGGTGAAGTACGGGAGCATCGCCTCCACGACGCGGGGATCGCAGGGCGTGGTCGCGGCGTGATCGAGATAGATCGGGAGCTTCAGAGCCATGGGTTCTCGCTTGCGCCGCAGGAGATCATCCCCCACTCCTTGTGCGGCGGTCTCAACTGATTCTACGCGGTGTTCTCGGAACTGTTCGAGCAACGGGCCAATCGCGATGCAGACAGTGTACGTAGCGTGCATCGGCGCCACGGTGAAAGGTCGAACGCCATAGTGTGCTCAGGACACTACCGTTCCACGGCGAATTACCGCCTTCGGAGGTCCGTAATTGAGCATCCTCGATCCGCTCGAACATCTGCTGGGGCGACTCGGGCTTCCCACCCCGTTGCCGACGGACCCGATGCCCACGCTCAAGTCATGGCTCGACGAGGCCACCACAAGCAAGTCAGCGCCCAACCCGAACGCGCTGACGCTGGCAACCTGCGACGCCCAGGGTCGCCCCTCGGCCCGCATCGTGCTGTGCAAGGGCATGGACGTGGCGAGCGGATCGATCGTGTTCTACACCAACTACACGAGCCCCAAGGCCCGAGCGATCGAGGAGGGGGCCGGACGCATCGCGGGCGTTTTCCTGTGGGATCACGAGGGGCGGCAGGCACGCATCGAGGGACAAGCGCTTCGCGCGAGCGCCGAAGAGAGCGACACGTACTTCCGGACTCGACCGCTGCTCTCGCGACTGGGGGCGTGGTCGAGCGAGCAGAGCCAGCCCCTGGCCAAGCGCTCGGACCTGCTGCGCCAATTGCACACGACGATGCAGCGCTTCGGTGTGGGCGTGCACCATCTTGCAGCACCCTCCATGGCGCCGGAGATTCCCCGTCCGCCGCACTGGGGCGGCTTCCGCGTCACGCTCGATCTGGTCGAGCTTTGGGTTGGCGGTGATGGCCGGCTGCACGATCGGGCGCGCTGGACCCGGCAACTCACGCGCGCCTCGGGCGGATGGAACCCGTCGCCGTGGTCGGGCACGCGCCTGCAGCCCTGAGAATCGCGGGCCGTCGCGTCACGCCAAACGCTGGATGATCGCGCCGATCAGACGCTGCCAGCGGTTCGCATCGTCGCCCAGGTCGTAGATGAGGACATCGGCGACGGCGGACCAGTCACGGGCCTGGAACGTGCGCGCGAGCTCCGAGAGGCGCGAGCTGAGCGAGGCCACCGTTTCCGCGAACGTCTGCCGACGTCCCGCCGGGTCGCTCGTCACGATGCTCTCCACGGGCAGATCGAGCAGCGCCACGCCCTGCTGCACGGCCTGCTGGGCGTGCTGCCAGGATGTGATGATCGCTTCGAGCTTGGGCACGGCCTCTTCGGTCTTGCCGCGCTGGATGAGACGACCGGCCTCCGCCTGCTGGGGCGCAAGGTCGGCGAGCACCTGGGCCGCCTGGTGGAGCGTCTGCACGACAAGCGCCTTGGGGTCCGCGGACTGCGCGCGGAGTTCATCGCCCAGGCTGCGCTCGGGCGGGTTGCTCAGCAGCGCATCGTGCACACGCTGCCCATCGAGCGAGAGTTCGACCAGGATGCGCCCGAGGCGCGACGCGTGATCCATCGCCAGGCGCAACGCGCTGGCGAACGTCGGGGCTTCGGCGAGAGGATGGTCGTCGAGCAGAACGCGCACGATCGGTCATCGACCGAATCGGAAGGTCGGGTTCGAGATTCGCGGGCGGGGAGAATGCCCCCCGTCGGGGGTGGCTCAGGCGCCGGCGGGCGCGGCGGACTCGGCGAGTTTGCGTGCGTCGCGCCGGCGCTGCTTGTAGATCAGGCGCAGATTGCGGGCGTAGATCACGACGCCCGTGGATTGACCCAGCACGCCAATGGGATCCTGACGCCAAACGAAGTAAGTGAAAAGCATCGCCCCGCCGAAGAACGAGCACCACCAGAACGCGGGGGAGATCGTGCTCTGGCGAGCCTTTTCCGAGATGACCCACTGGATGAGCATGCGCCCGAAGAACAGCACCTGCCCCGCGAGCCCGATGACGACCCAGATGATTCCGCCCCAACTTGTCGTGTTCGCCAGGCGGAGCACGGCGGGGCGTTGGCGTGCCGCGCCCAGCTCCTCCTCCATCGCCTGGTTGAACTGCTCAGGGCTGAGCCACGCGCCGGGCGCCGCGTGCAGATTGATGAAGCGGTACACATCGCCCGAAGGGATACCGGCAGGGCGTGCCTGGTCGTTGGCGAATCGCTCCACGGCGACTTTCTTGGACCCGATCACGACCTCGAAGGGCGTGGCGCCGTCGGTCGCCCGCAGGTACAGGCGGATCGCCGGGGCTGCGGCAAGCCACAGGCCCAGGCAGAGCAGGGCGATCATGGCGATGACCGGTCCGGGCTTCACGCGCGCGCTCCCGCGTGGGCGGGCTCAAAGGCCCCCTTGGATTCGACGACCGAGGGTCCCGGTGCTCCTCCGAGCACATCGGCTTCGTGCGCGATCTCGACACTGGACGTGGGCCGACGACGGGACCGCATCCATCGCACAGCGAGCAGATCCATCAGCCCGGGGATCGCCCGCTGGACGATCCCAAACCCGTACTTCGTCTGGCCCGCGACGCGCGGGCGGTGACGAACGGGCATCTCGACGACCGTGAAGCCAAGGTGCCGCGCCGTGACGGGGATGAACCGATGCACGCCGCGAAACTCGAGCGGCAGCGCCAGGGCTATCTCCCGCTTCATGATCCGCAATGAGCACCCGGTATCGCGGATCGTGTCGCCCAGCAGCCATCGGCGGAACGAACGCCCCACGATCGATCCCACGCGGCGCACGGCGTTGTCCCGGCGCGCATGCGAGCGGTCGCCCTGCACCATGTCGGCACCGGTCCGCTGCATCAGCTCGAGCATCGCGGGATAGTCCGCTGGATCGTTCTGCAGGTCGGCGTCCAGCACGGCGATGAGTCGACCCCGGGCGGCTCGGAACCCGGCGTGGAATGCCGCGGATTGCCCGTTGCCCTTGCCCGGGGGGGTGCTGGTCATCGCGATGCAACGGAGCCAGGGGCGATCCTGCATGAGCGCCTGGACGCGCCGGCGGGTGTGGTCCACGGACCCATCATCAACGACGATGAACTCAAAGCGAAGACCCGTGGATCGCAGGGCACTCTCCACCTGCTCCACGAGCGGACGGACGTTGTCTTCCTCGTTGTGCGCGGGCGCGACGACGGAGAGATCGATCGTGCTCTGTGGATCGGCGGGCAATTCGGACATGTGGGGTAAGGATAGGGAGGCGGAGCGCGCGGGCCGGCACGCTAGACTTCATCGGCGATCGGCACGGATCGCGTGCACGAGCCACGACGGGAGCCGGAAATGCACTTGCGACACTCGGGCGAGGACCACGGCCCGCCCACGGTCAAGGTTCGGTACGTTCTGGAGGACCCGGAAGGTCTCACGGGGACGGAGCAGAAGGAGCACGAGCTCATGGCCGCCAAGGGCGAGCACCTGCTCGAGGTGGCGATGGAGCACGGGATCAACATCGAGCACGCGTGCGGCGGGGTGTGCGCATGCTCGACATGCCACGTGTACATCGAGAAGGGCGCCGAGAGCCTCAGCGAGTCGACGGAGGCGGAGGAAGATCGCGTCGAGGAGGCACCGGGGCTCCAGAGGAACTCACGCCTGAGTTGCCAGTGCGTGGTCAAGGGCGATGGACCGATCGTGGTGCGTGTGCCCGCGTGGAATCGGAACGCCGTCAAGGAAGTGCCCCACTAGCGGGCGCCTGCGCATCGGGGTACGCGATGGGAGCGAGCGGCAAGACGTTTGGGTGGCTCGAGGTGGAGCTGATCGGTGAGTTGCTTGCCGAGCGGCATCGCGATGTCGATCCCTATCGAGTCGGGTTCCCCCAGTTGCGCGCGATGGTGATCGCGCTGCCGGGCTTCCAAGAGGAGCCCGGACACCCCTCCAACGAGAAGATCCTCGAGACGATCCAGAAGCACTGGATCGAGGAGCGCGACGACCTGCCCGACGAGGACGAATAGCGCCCGCCCGCACGCATTCATATGCTTGGCGCTCCATGGCGCAGCGAAAGCTCCACGACCACTTCTTCAAGAAGGCCAAGGCCGAGGGCTACCTCGCGCGTTCGGCGTACAAACTCCAGGAGATCAACGAGCGCAAGCGGCTCTTCGGGCCCGGCTCGCGCGTGCTTGATCTGGGTTGCGCACCCGGCGCGTGGATCCAGATGGCGCTCGAGGACGTCGGGCCCCGCGGCGTCGTCGTGGGCATCGACCTGAAGGAGATTCGCGAGTCCTTCGCGCCCAACGCGCACGTGCTCCGCGGCGACATCTACAAGACCCCCGCCGAGACGTTCACGAGCCTCGCGGGAGGGCCGTTCGACGCCGTGCTCAGCGACATGGCGCCCGACACGACCGGGCACGGCGACCACTTCCTGAGCGTGCGTCTGTGCCGGCGCGTGCTCGAGCTCCTGCCCGCCCTCCTCAAGCCGGGCGGCAACCTCACGATGAAGGTGTTCGAGGGCGAGGAATACCCGGGGCTGCTGAACGAGTGCAGGGCGATGTTCTCGAGCGTCAAGGGCTTCAAGCCCAAGGCGAGCCGGGATGTGTCGGTTGAGATGTACGTCGTGGCGCACGGGTACAAGGGCGCTTCGAACGCGCGCCCGGCGATGGGCCCGGGCACCAACTCCTCCGCACGTCCGCCCGCGGCGGACCGCACGCCGTGACGTTCCTCACGCCCATCCCCGCGATCGTCGCGGCGAGCGTGTGCCTGCCGCTGCTGATCGTGGTTTACCTGCTCAAGCTGCGCCGTCGCCCGATCCGCGTGAGCTCCACGCTGCTCTGGACGCAGAGCGTGCGGGACGTCGAGGTGAACGTGCCGTTCCGCTGGCTTCGCCCGACGTGGCTCTTTGTGCTGCAACTTCTCGCGCTGGCGTGCCTGCTATTGGCGTTTGCGCGCCCCGTGCTCAATGGCGGCGAGGGCGACGCATCACGCGTGCTCATCCTCATCGATCGCTCGGCGAGCATGAGCGCGATGGACGGCGTCGTTGACGGCAAGCCGACGACGCGCCTCCGGGAAGCCAAGTCGCGCGCGATTCGCCTGATCGACGATCTCTCCCGCGCCGGAGCCCCATCGATCGGCGTGATCGAGTTCGCCGATCAGGCTCGCACGCTAACCCCGCTGAGCCAGAACATGGGCGACGCGCGGGCCGCGATCGAGTCCGTGCGGGCCAGCGACCAGCCCGGCGATCTCGCGGCCGCGCTGCGTCTGGCGAGCACGCTGCTCGCGCCCAGCGCCGAGAACGCCGACGAGCAACGCCGGAACGAGCCGGGCATTGCGCACATCCTTACCGATGGCGGCTCGCGGGGCGATTCCCCGCTCGTGCTGCGCGGCGGCGTGGCCCGGTACGAGCGCGTGGGCGCCCTGGAGGCGGACCACGACAACCTTGGAATCGTCGCGATCGCCGCTCGACGCGACTTCGACGACCCGGGCACCGTTCGCGTCTTCGCGCGCGTTCTGAACGCCGGAACGACCGCGAGGCGCGCGTCCCTCGCCCTGCTGCTGGATGGCGTGGAGCTCGAGCGCCGCGCGATCGAAGTGCCCGCCGAGGGCGGACAGACCTCGGTCACGTTCGCCATGCAGACACGCTCGGCGGGAATCGTGACGGCGCGCCTCGATCGCGCGGACCTGCTCGCGAGCGACAATCAGGCCTCGCTCGTGCTGCGCAGCGCCGCGCGCCCGCGCGTCATGCTGGTGATGCCCGACGAACGCCCCGGTGGCACGACGCCTCGTGCCGAATGGGTCCTGTCGGCGGCGCTCTCCGAGATGGGGGTGCCGCTTCGGGTGATTCGCGCCTCCGCGTACGAACGCGACGTGTCGAGCGGAGAGACGAGCCCCGCGGATCTTGTCGTGTTCGATCGAGTGCGCCCCCGGCGGACGCCCGCCTGCGCGACGCTGAGCATCGGGGCGGGGCTCCCCGTGCCGGGGCTCGATGCCCGCGCCAGCGCGACCGGCTCGACGCCGCGAACCGTCGGCGTGCTCTCGTGGTCGCGGAACCACCCCTTGCTGCGGAACGTGGGGCTGGACTCGGTCGTCATCGCGAGCACGCTGCGGCTCGTGGACCCAGGCGGCGCCGACGCGGTACGAACCAGCGAGCTGGCCCGCGGCTCCGACGGGCCTCTCATCGTGCTTGGGGAGGAGCAAGGCATCCGCCGCCTCGTCGTCCTCTTCGACCTTGCCGAATCGAACTGGCCCGTGCAGGTGGGCTTCCCGTTGTTCCTCGCTTCGGCGATCGACTATCTGACGCTGCGCGGGCAGGATCAGGCCGGACGTGCGTTCTCCACGCGCGAACCGGCCGAGCTTGAGCTGCCCCGGGCGCTGGTGCCCGCGGAGGTTGAACGCCCGGTGCGCCTCACGCTCAAAGGGCCGATCACGATCGAGCGTGAGTCGCGCGTCGGCGATGCCCGCGGGCTGGTGTCTCTGGGCGTGATCGAGCGCGAGGGCGTGTACGAGCTTGACGCGCCGGGCGAGGAATCTCCGCCGCACGTCGCGGTCAACGTGTGCGATGCGCGGGCAACCTCGCTCTCGGTCGCGCCGGCGTTGTCGATCGCGGGAACGACCACCTCCGACACCGCACCAGCACGCGAGCGGCGCGAGGCATGGCCCTGGCTCGTGGCGTGCGCCGCGGTGCTCCTCGCGATCGAATGGTTGCTCAACGCGTGGCAGACGCGCGTTTGAAGGCGGGCAGCGATCACTCCGCGAGTGCCGCCTCGCGATCGCGCTGCGCCCGCTCCTGCTTGCGGCGCTCGGCCTCGCTCAGCACGCGCTTCCGCAGGCGGATCGGGCCCGGCGTGATCTCGACGAGCTCATCGTCCTCGATGTACTCGATGCACTCTTCCATCGACATCCGCCGAGCCGCCTTGAGCGTCACCGTCTGCTCCTTGTTGGCCGATCGGATGTTCGTGAGATGCTTCAGTCGCGTGATGTTCACGACCAGGTCGTTGTCGCGGTTGTGCTCCCCCACCACCTGGCCCGCGTACACCTGGTCGCCCGGCTCCACGAAGAGCACGCCGCGATCGTGCAGCCCCTCCACGGCGTACGCCGTGACCTGGCCGGACTCGGAGGCGATGAGCACGCCGTTGATCCGGCGCAGCGGCTCGGACATGAGCGGCGCGTACTTCAGGAACGTGTGATGGATGATCGCCTCGCCCTGCGTCGCGGTCAGCACCCGCCCGCGGAACCCGATGAGCGAGCGCGAGGGAATCTCAAAGGCGAGGTGCGTGATGGAGTCGCCCCGCGGCTCCATCTTCTTCATCTCGGCCTTGCGGGCGCCCACCAGCTCCATGACCTTGCCCACGGCGCCGTTGGGCACATCGATCACCAGCTCCTCGATGGGCTCGCTGCGGACTCCCTCGATCTCGCGGATGATCACCTCGGGCTTGCCGATGGAGAGCTCGAAGCCCTCGCGGCGCATCGTCTCGATGAGGATGCCCAGGTGCAGCACGCCGCGCCCTGAGACGATGAACTCGTCGGCGGTGCGGCCGGTCGTCACGCGCAGCGCGACGTTCTTCTCCAGCTCCTTCATCAGGCGCTCGCGGATCTGCCGGCTCGTGACGAACTTGCCCTCCTGTCCGGCGAACGGCGAGTCGTTGATGCGGAACAGCATCGTGAGCGTCGGCTCGTCGACGGTGACGGGCGGGAGCGCGACAGGGTTGTCGAAGTCCGCGATCGTGTCGCCGATGTCCACGCCCTCGATCCCGATGAGCGCGCACAGGTCGCCCGCGGACACTTCCTCGGACTCGACACGCTTGAGCCCCTCGAACTGCAGGAGCTTGACGATCTTGGCGTTGGTGCGGGCCCCGTCGCGCTTGAGCACCGCGACGTTCTGCCCCACCTTGAGCGAGCCCGCGTAGACGCGCCCGATGCCGATGCGCCCCACGTAGTCGTTGTAGTCGAGGCTCGTCACGAGCGCCTGCAGCGGCTTGCTCGGGTCGTCCTTGGGCGTCGGCACTTCCTTGATGATCGTCTCGAACACCGCCTTCATGTCGCCCGAGGTCGGGATCGGCTGGTTGTCGTGCAGCTCGAGCGTCGCCCACCCGTCGCGCCCGGACGCGAAGATGGTCTTGAAGTCCAGCGAGTGATCGTCCGCGCCCAGCTCGAAGAGCAGCTCGAAGACCTCGACGACGACCTGGTGCGGGCGCGCGTTCGGTCGATCGACCTTGTTCACCACCACGATCGGCTTGAGACCCGCCTGCAGCGCCTTGGTCAGCACGAACTTGGTCTGCGGCATCGGTCCATCGAGCGCGTCCACGAGCAGAAGGCACCCATCGGCCATGCGAAGCACGCGCTCGACCTCGCCGCCGAAGTCCGCGTGCCCCGGTGTGTCGATGATGTTGATGCGGTAGTCATGCCCATCCGAGGCGTGGTAATTGACGGCGCAGTTCTTGGAGAGGATCGTGATGCCGCGCTCGCGCTCGAGCGGGTTGGAGTCCATGATCAGGTCGTGCTGCCCGCCGGCGAGCTTCTCGAGCTCGCCCGCGCGGAACATGCCCGACTGCTTGAGGAGCTGGTCCACGAGCGTCGTCTTGCCGTGGTCGACGTGCGCGATGATGGCGACGTTGCGGATACGCTGGGATGTGCCGGATGCAGTCATGGCGGGCATGCAATCCTGATCGGGGTCGCGGGCATGCGGTTCGGGCGATGTTCTAGCAACGGATTCCTGCAACTATAGGCGTGACGCCCGGTAGCAAAGGAGCGACGCGTCCCAATCCGCTCGGGAGAATCCGCATGGCAAGGGTGCTCACGCGATGGTGGTTCTGGGTGCTTGCGGTGCCCGGCGCCGTCCTTCTCATGTACATCGTGCTGCTGCTCATGTTCCTTCTCGGCACGCCGACCGTGGCGAGGAACTTCAGCAAGGAGCTCAACGAGCCCACGCTGACGCTGCGACCCGACGAGCGCGCGGACACCGTCTATCGCAAGGCCGCCGCCGCGTTCCCGGACATGCCCGAGGCTCTGCTCAAAACGCCCTCCATGTGGCCACAGGTGTACCCGGGCGATCCGGAATGGGATGCTGCCCAGTCGTTCGCACGCGAGGCGGCGCCCTCGCTGGCGCTCGTGAGGCAGGCGGCGTCGATGCCGCACATGGGATTCCTCCTGACGAACGTCTCGGACGTGGGCTATGTGCTCGGCCCGAGCAAGCGCGCCAATTCATTGCCCACCGAAGTCGCCGAAGAAAACCCGATGCTGATCGGCGTGCTCCTGCCACACCTGGGCACATTCCGCGCCTGGGCCCGCACCTTCGAGTTCGACATGCGCCTGGCGCGGAGCGAGGGCGACGCCGATCGCGCGCACGCGGACGCCCTGGCGTTGCTCGGTCTCGCTCGACATGCCGACGAATCGCCGTTCCTCATCAGCCACCTCGTGGCGGTCGCCATCCGCTCGCTCGCGTGCAACGTGGTGCTCGAGGCGCTGCAGGACTCTCCGGGCCTTTGGTCCGACGCGCAGCTCGCCGCGATCGAAAGGGCCCTGAGCGCGGCCGATTCCCCGGGCGCGCTCGTGCGCTCCTTCGACGGCGAAACGGCGTTTTTCGAGGACACCCTCCAGCGCGTGTTCACCGATGATGGACGCGGCGGCGGGCACATCACGTACCGGGGCTTCAATCTGCTCAAATCGATGGGCGCGTGGAACGGCGCGGCGGCGGGCGCCAGCTCGGGAAGCCGCATCATCGATGACTCGGTGCTGATCGCCAGCGGGCCGCTGCTCATCACGTTTGGCCCGAATCGCAAGGAAACCATGGATCTCCACGCGCGCCTCATGAGCTCGGTCCGCGCGTACGCACAGCAGCACGCGTGGACGCGCAGCGAGCCCACGTTCGAGCATGAGATCGCGGCGCTGCCCGTGGGCCCGATCAACACCTCGCTCGTGAGCTTGCTCTTTCCAGCGATGAGCTCGTCGATTGCGAGTGAGACGCACGGCGCGCAGGCGATCGAGGCAACACGCACCGCTGTCGCGCTCGAACGGTACAGGCTGGCGCAGCGGGATTGGCCCACGAACCTTGGCGCGCTCGTGCCCATGTACTTGTCCGCGCCGCCCACAGACCACTACGACGGCACCACGCTCAAGTACCGACTCTCTGGTGGCAGGCCGATCGTGTACTCCGTGGGGTGCGATGGGAAGGACGATGGCGGCGCCGAGCCGGCGCCAACCCAGTCCGGCTCGTCGGACAAAGGCCCGGTGATGCGCTGGATGCCGCCCTCGCAACGCGGCAAATGCCCGAGCGGGGATTGGGTCTTCTGGCCGGTGGACAGGCCCAAGAGACCCAAGGAGTAGCCCATTCCGCACTAGAATCGCCGGCCTCCACGCCGGGGGTCGCGCATGCCATGGTTCGTGCTCATCCCGCTGGTTCTCACCGAGCTCATCGCCCGATGCGGCGCGTTGGCGATGTTCTACTTCATGCACCCGGTCGTGGATCGGAACTACTCGCACGAGCTGATGTCGTCGTGGAGCGCCACGCCGATGGAAGACCGGGGCATCGACCTCTTCCGCGATGCGGTTGCCTCGTTCCCGCGCGTCCAGGTGGATGGCGAGCTCGGAATCGATTGGATCGCGATGAAGTACCCACGCTGCGAGCCGAACGATGCGGATTGGCCGTCGTTCGTGCGCGGGATGGAACGTCGGCAGCGATCGCTCGAACTCATCCGGCACGCGATGGACAAGCCGGTGCTCGGCATCCCGCTCCGCTGGGGGAGCGACCCCACATTAGTCGTGGGCGGCACGCCGGAAGACGACGACGGGCCTGTGTCGCTCGCTGATCGGGAGAACCCGCCGGTTCTGGCGATACTCATGCCGTACACCGGCACATGCCGAAACTTCGCTCGAGCGCTGGCCGCGGATTGCTGGCTTGCGGCCGGGCTCGACACCCTCTCGACCGAGGAGAAGCGGTCCCGGATCTTGGGCGACCTGCGCGCGATGCTGGGGCTTTCCCGCGCTCTGCGCGAATCGACCATGGCGATCCTCGACCTCGTATCAATCGCCATCCTCTCATTGCACGATCAACTTCTGCGCGACCTTATCGACGCGCATCCAGCGATGCTGGACGATGCCGCGCTGGCGGAGATCGCGGGACGACTCGCAACGCTGCGTTGGCCCGAGGACCTCAGTGCACGAATAGAGGGTGAAACTGCGCTCTTTGAAGACAACATCCAGCGCACATATTCCCTGACGACGAGCGGCGACGGGTACTTGTGTCGGGATGGGTACAGCATGCGGTTCATCTTCGCCGGGCAGGAGCCCGAGGCCCTGCTGCCCGCGCAGGCGGCCCGCCTCTCCTGGGCAGCGCTTGTGCGCTTGCCGACGCGCCGTCAAGAACTCGACGCCTGGCATTCCATCGCTGAGGGATATGCAACCGATCTCCGCAGCGTGCCGTGGACTCGCACCAGGCTCGAAGCGGGCGCACGTCGAGATCAGATCGCCGAGGAATGGAAGGGGAGCGGACGTTCCGAGCCGCTCGCAATCGTGCACCCCAATCGGTTCGCTTCCGCGTTCGCGTCCTCCGAGCGCGCCCGGCTCGATCGCGACGCCACGCTGCTCGTGATCGCGCTGGAGCGGTTCCGTTTGGCGAATGGTCGTTGGCCTCGAGAACAAGGAGAGATCGCCCCGTTCCTCGGAGAGCACCCGCCCATCGATCCGTTCGATGGCAAGCCACTGCGATTCGTTTTGCGTGACGGTCGCCCGATCATCTATTCCATCGGCGCCGATCGAAAGGATGATGGGGGCACACCCGCGGGCGATGAAAAGGCGAACCGCAAGGCCGGGGACTGGTTTCCCCCCGAGGAGCGTGACCGTGCGCCCCAAGGTGATTGCGTGCTCTGGTCTGCCCCGACGATGGATCCCCCGGCCAGATGACATTGTTTCCACAGCAAGAATGTTCGTGATTCAAGGGGAGCGCCGGGACATGTCGCTTGGTTGGCGAACTACGCTCTCCCCGCATGTCCCAACTCGAAAGCAAGCCCGAGCACGCGCGGAGCGCGAAGCCGAGCGGCGCGCCCGCCGTCGTGCGCATCCCAGCATCCGCGCCGCTCACCGATGTCATGGGCGGGTGCCAGCGCCTTGAAGTGAAAATCCACGAGCACGGGTTCCTCGCGCTCATCGACGCGATGCCCCGCCTCGTGCCCCAGAACTCGGACGGGTCGATCGGAACGGGTGACTTTGCGATCGTGCAGGCCGCGCGCGTGAGCTACGGCGCCGGCACGAAGAAGGTGCACGAGGACCGCGGGCTCATCCGGTACCTGCTGCGCCACCGGCACACGACTCCCTTCGAGATGCTCGAGTTCAAATTCCACGTCTCGATGCCGATCTTCGTCGCGCGGCAGTGGATCCGCCACCGCACGGCGAACGTCAACGAGTACTCCGGGCGGTACTCGATCATGCCCGATCACTTCTACCGACCCAGCGTGGAGGATGTGCGGAAGCAGTCCGTGTCCAATCGCCAGGGCGGCGAGGAGACGTTCGTGCAGAGCGCGCCGGCGCGGGGGCACGAGGGCTCGCGCGACCAGGGCGATGCCCAGGGGCTGCTCACCGCGCAGGAGTTCGTCAAGTTCCTCGAGGACTCCGAGGCGTTGTACCAGCGGTACACGGCACTCACCGAGAAGGGCGTGTCGCGCGAGCTGGCTCGGATCGGCCTCCCGGTGAGCGTGTATACGCAGTGGTACTGGAAGTGCGACCTGCACAACATCCTTCGGTTCCTCTCGCTTCGGCTGGACGCCCACGCGCAAAAGGAGATCCGCGTCTACGCGGAGGCGATGCTCGCATTGCTCGAGCCGATCGTGCCCGTCACGATCGAGGCATGGCGGGACTACGAGCTCGAGAGCGTGCGACTGACCCGGCTGGAGGTCGAGGCGTTGCGCCGCGGCGTGGGCGCGCTCGCCGGCGCGGTTTCTCAGGAGCAGTTCGCGATCGAGACTGCCAACTCGCGCGAGCGCGCGGAATGGGACGAGAAACGCAAGAGGCTCGGGCTCTAGGCCCGCGGACTACCGCGGCGGGGGCGGGTTGTCGCCCTTGGGCTCGCCGCGCTCGCTGGGAGGCACGACGGGCGAATCGTCGGGGCGCGTCCCGGGCGTGCGAGGGCGCCCCAAAGTCGGTGGCGATCGCGACGGACGCTGCTTCGAGTGCTCGGCCCGCTTCTCGACCTTGCGGATCGAGCCATCGGGAAGCTCGAGCGTGACGGTGTTCAGCCGCGCATCGATCTCGCGGATCGTGATGCCCGGCGTGGGCTGCTCGCCCAGTTTGTAGACCTTGCCGTTGATCAGCGCCAGCCCGCCCTCGTTGTTGCCCACGATGCTCGTCACGCGAAGCGCGCTCAGCGGATCATTGGGCACTGTTCGCGGCCCGCCGGCGTCCGGGCGCGGCTCGACCACCTCGACCGGATGCAGGGACGGATGGTCCATTGGCGAGGGCATCGGTGGCTCGAGCGTGATGCCACGCACGAACTCGCGCACGCGGGCCTGCTCGGGCGAGAGCGCCTTCGCCGGCGCGGCAATGGGCGCCGTGGGCGTGTTCGTTTGCACGCTCATCGCCGACGTCGACGCGGGCCCGCTCGATCCAGAGATCAACAGAAGGAGAACCACCGGCGCGGCGCCGGCGGCGATCTCGGCCAGAAGGAGCTGACGCCTGAGCATCATCGCGCAGCCTCCGTGGGAGCCCCGGCGACGACGGGCGTCGGGTCGATCGAGTACAACTCCACGCTGATCTCGCCCTGCACGAGCGTGCTGCCCGCCTCACCGATGGGCGCCGCACGAACTCCCGTCACCATCGCGTACCCCATCTCGTGCTCGAGCGAATGGATCATGCGCACCATGTCCCCGTATTCGCTCGTGAACGAGATCGTGTACCCGATCGCGAGATCGCGCGAGGGCGCGGGCGGCGCCTGCGGCGCGCCCGGCGTGGTCGCCGCGGGCGAACGCGAGGCGATGTTCTTGAGCGGCGTGAGCTGCTGCACCGTCACGCGATGGCGTACCGCGAGCTCCGTGATCGAGTCGAAGGCCTCGCGCTCGTCGCGCGCCC
Organism: uncultured Phycisphaeraceae bacterium; assembly: GCA_964399625.1. Lineage (GTDB taxonomy): Bacteria > Planctomycetota > Phycisphaerae > Phycisphaerales > UBA1924 > CAYNSB01. The sequence goes on along the minus strand of CAYNSB010000009.1, from coordinate 64,136 downwards.
GCCGGCCCCGCTCCGCGAGCGATTCGGACCTCGTCCGCGTCCCGCTGAGCGCCGCGTTGAGCGCCGCGGCGCTGCCCTCGATGGATTGTCCTTCGAGCACCTCCGCGCGGGTCGATTCGATCTGCGCACGCACCCGTCCCAGTTCCCGCTGCGCCGGCGCGAGCGCGATCATGTAGACGCCCACGCACACGCCCAGCGCGATCGCCCCCCTCGAGATCAGCGGACGAAGTTCCTGGGGCTTCATGGCGTGCCTCCAGGCCCGCCTGCGCTGGCGAGCCCGAGCTCCGCGTCGTCCAACGGGAGCTCGACAAGGTTCGCAGAGACATCGAACGTGATCGTCACACCCTCGGCCGACTGCAGCCGCTGCGTGGCGCCCAGACGCACCGCCTTGAACACGGGTGCGCTGGTCAGCTCGTCCATGAAGCGCTTGATCGATTCGTTCGCGTCGACGCCGGCCCGGAGCACCGTCCGCCCCTGGAAGCGGGCGATCGGCTTGTTCGTCGAGTCGAGCGCCATCGACACCTCGGACAGGCGCACGCCCTCGGGCGTCCGGCGTGAGAGCACCGCGAGCATCGCGTCCCAGCGCGGACACACCGCGAACCGCTCCCGCACGCGCGCCACCGCCGCGGTGTACGCGATGCCAGCCTCCCGGCCCCGCCGTTGCGTCTCGATGAGGGGACGGATGGTTTCGGCCCGCGACTGCTCCTGTGCGAGCGTGCGTCGCGCTCCCGAGAGCTGGACGCGGGCGACGACGGTCTGGACCAGGATCAAGGCCATGGCCACGCCCGCCCCCACCAGCACGCCGCGCCGGGCGCGTTCCATCAGCGCCCTCGAGCGCGAAGCCCGGGGCAGGAGCCCCACCGTGCGCTCGCCCGCGAGCCCCAGTGTCGAGGCCTGAGCGCACGCCGAAGCCCCGGACGTGGTCGGCGGCTCGGGCGCGAGCTTCAGCGTGAGCCCCAGCTGCTCGGCAATCACCTCGCCCAGCCGTGGCACGCGAGCCCCCGCGCCCCGCACGACCAGGCAAAGGTCCTTGCGCGCCTGCTCCGTGAGCCCGAAACGCAGCGTCTGGCGAATCTCGATGACCGCACGCTGGAGCGTGGGCTGCATCAGGGCAAGGGCTCGATCATCGCCCGAGGCCGCAACGCCGCCCTGGGCTCGCTTGGGCACACCCGCGGTCAGCACGAATTTGAGCGCGCTCTCCCCCTCGAACACCAGGCCCGACGCGTCCGCGGCGGGCGCCTGACGCAGCGCGCCGGCGAGGGGCTCGATGCCCAGCGCGATCGGCCGAACCAGGCGCACGCGCCCTTGAGCGCACGACGCGAGCACGGAGCCGTGCTCCCCGACATACAACACCAGAGCGTTCGCAGAGCTATCGGTAGCGGCCGCAACCGCCCGTTCGAGCAACAGCGCGGACGCCGGCACCAGTCGATCCACGATCACGCCCGCGCTGCTCGCCCAGGCAACCACCGCTTCGAGAGTCTCCTCGCGATCGGCGCAGGCGAGCGTGTGGGTTTGTGGTGCGGCCGGATCGGCCGTGGCCGCCGAATCGCGCCACAGCACGCGCAGGTCGCTCGCGCCGGGCACAAGGGCGAAGCCCGCGTTCTCGCTGAGGCTCAGTCGGACCGACTGCTCGACGCCCTTGGAGCCGGCCGACGTGGGGCACGCGAACACACCGACCGACGTCGTCGGGGCGTGATAGATGACCGTCGCGCGTGCACCCAAAACGCCCAGAGTGCCGATCAGTTCCTTGAGCGTGTCGCGCGTCGCGTCGAGCACCGCGCCCCAGGAGTCCTCGCCAGCGGTGCGCAAACGCGACAGCGAGCGCGCACCCTCGCCCAGGAGACTGACCTCCACGCGCGTGGGCGATACCTCGATGACGACGCGAGCTTTGGGCACGATGCCTCTCACGAAGATGACCCTGGTCGGCACCGCCGGGGACACCGGCGTACCCGTGTATCGGTCCGTGCGGGCCCCCTCTTCGGGCCCGCGCGTTCCGATGATGTGTCCCATAACACGGACCACAGCCCTGGGCCCGTTCGGCCCCGCGCGGCCTGCTAGCGGATGGTCGCCTGCACCGCGCGATTCGAGCTTCGGAGCGTGCCGCGCGACGTGAGCTGCTGGTTGCCCGACACCGTCGCCGAAGTCACGCTGAGCGACACTCCGCCCGTGAGCGTGCGCGTCGCGATGGATCCCACGGTGCCGTCGCCGTCGGCGTCCGTGCCGTTCATCACCTCGCGGATCGCCAGGTTCATGCCGCCCTCCGCGGCGTACAGCGCACGCGCGGTATCCACGCGGAGCGTGACGATCTCTTGATCGCGGGTGCCCGTGATGGCTCCCGCGAGCACGCACACCTGCAGGATGGTGAGCGTGCCCATGATCGCGACCGCCACGGTGCCGCGGCGACGCATCGGCTTGCGCGTCGTACGCATCAGCCCGCTCCTTGCATGGTGTTCCGTAGGAAAACGCGCGAACGGATCGTCTCGCTCAGCCCGTTCTTGGAGAGCGTGATGGTGATCTGCACGCGTCGCACGGGGTCGATGCCGCTGCCCGAGAGCGACGTCGCAAGCGCCGTCCCGTCCTGGTCGTAGCACTGGATCGCGAAGGACGAGACGTTTCGCAGCATGGGCTGGGCCGTGCCGCTCTGCGCCGTGTCCGTGAAGTTCAGCGTCGTGCCCGACAGAGCGACCGTCTGCGTGGTGTTGTAGGTGATGCTCGACGCGGTGACCGACGTGATGTTGCCCCCGCCCGCCGCGGTCCGCGACACGTCCCGCAGCGCACTCAAGAGCGTCTCCATCGCGGCGCACCCCTCGGCGTGGAGCTGCGCGCGATCCGAGCCATCCCGCACGGACGAGATCGCCGAGTACACGATCCGCGACGAGACGGACCCAAGCACGGCAATGATCGTGAGCGCCGCGATCGCCTCGACGAGCGTGAAACCGCGGCGGATTGTTCGGCCCGTGCGGCTCATGGCGTGTAGCTCGTGAGAACGGTGGACAGCGCGAACGAACGCGACCCGCCCTGCTCGTCCGTGTATGTGACCGTGACCGTCGCGACCTTGATCCCGCTGCCCGGCTGCGACGTGGTCAGGTCCGTCGCGGTCTCGGTGATGGACGTGGAGCGGGCGAAGTTCGTGAACCCCGTGACGCTCGCCTCGGCGGGATAGTTCGAGCTGATGACGTACGAGTACCCGCGGTTGTTGCTGTGACGGTCCGCGATGATGTCCTCGAGCCGCTCGCTCGCGAGCCATCGCGCACGCGAGGCGAAGATCGCGTCCGCACGCCGGTTGGAGTACGCGCGCACCGCCAGCAGCATCGACGGCACCGCAACGCTCAGGATCACCAGCGCAATGATCGCCTCAACGAGCGTGAACGCCCGGGCCCGGCGACGGTTCTGTCGGGTGCGGCGTGGCATGGGCTAAGGGGTGATGGCCTCGATGAGGTACGACTGCCCGCGGATCAGAACCCGGCGCGGGCCGGCGAGCGTGATGGTGGCATCGGACGAAATCGTGCTGCCGCTTGATGCGTACGCCGCGCCGCTCCAGTCGAACGTGACGGAAGATCCGGAACCGATGGACACCGCCGTGATCGAGGCGCCCGCGAACTCGCCGGTGCTCAGCGACTGCACCCACGCGGCCGAGGCGCTGGGCAGCGTGATCGCGTTCTGCGTGGCGCTGGCGGGATTGGTGCCGGGCACGGTGTACATCGCGTAGCTATTCGACGCGACGCTGAACACAGCACGATGGAGCGTTCCCGAAGCGATGGCACGCTCACGGAGGTACGTCAGATCACGGACGATCTGGCGCTGCGCGGCCGCCGCGCGGACGGTCGTGATCGATGTGACCGCCGGGATCGCGATCGCGGAGACAATGCTCACGACAACGAGCACGGCGAGCAGCTCGATCAACGTAAAGCCGCCCCGTGGACCGGGGCGGCGTGCGAGATTCTTCAGAGTTTGGACCAGCACGGCTGGATTACCAGGCGTTCTCGCCGGTCGTGTTGCTGTTGGCCCAGAACTTGCCGGCGGTCGCGTCGTAGTTCCAACCGTTGGCACCCGACACGGGCGGCGTCGCGGCCCAGGTCGCGGCGGCGATGGTCGCCGAGTTGTTGTAGGGATTCGCGGGCAGCGTCTCCTGCATCACCGTGCCGGTCGTCTGGAGCTGCACCAGCGTGGGGAACGCGGGCGAGCCGCCGACCGCGGCGTTCGCGTAGAAGTTCGCGATGGCGCTGCGGACACCGCCGAGCGTGCCCTTGACGGCCGCCGAGCGAGCGTTCGCGGTGTAGTCGATGTACTTGGGGATCGCCACGCCGGCAAGGATCGCCAGCACGACGATGACCGCGATCAGCTCGATGAGCGTGAAGGCGCGGGCGACGGGGTTGCGGCGGGTCACAGCGTTCATGCCTCAAGTCCTTTCGGTCGAGTCGTGACTCGGGATACCCCCCGAGCCAGTGTGTCTATCGATCGGCACCATCTCGGACTTTCGAGTCCAAAGGATTTTTTCTAGGGTTAGTGCTGCATCACCTGGACCATGTTCCACATGGGCAGGAAGATCGCCAGCGCGATAACCAGCACCACGCCGGCGATCAGCACGATCATGACGGGCTCCAGCACCGTCGAGAGGTTCTTTGCCAGGGCGCTCGTCTCCCGCTCGTAGTGGCGGGCGATCACGCCGCACATCCGCGGAATCTCCGCCGACTCCTCGCCCGAGCTGAGCATCCGCTTGGCGAACGGCGGAAGGTACTGCCCCATCGCCAGCGCGCCGGACATCCTCCCGCCCACGCGGACCTGCTCGATGGCGCGCTCGATGTCCGAGTGCAGCCCCGAGCTGCCCGAGGCGCGGGCCGCCATGCCCAGCGCGTCCAGCAGCGAGATCCCCGCTCCCAGGCTCAGACCAAAGACCCGCGCGAACCGCGCAACGGCCACGCCCTTGAGGATCGCACGCAGGATCGGCACACGGTCGAACCCGCGCTCGATCGCACGCCGGCTTCTCGGACGCTTCCACGCACGACGGATTCCGAAGAACGCGCCGACCACGACCGCCAGGTACAGCCACCAGAACGACTGCATCGAGTCGCCCAGCCACATCAACAGTTTGGTGAAGATGGGCAGGTCGATGCCGCGGCTGATGAACATCTTGGCGAACTTGGGCACGACGAACCCGACCAGGAACACCACCGCCAGGGCCAGAACGCCCAGCACGCACGCGGGGTACATCAGCGCCCCTCGGACCTGCTGACGCATCTCCATCTGGCGCTCGGTCATCTCCGAGAGGTACTCGAGCACCTTCACGAGGTTGCCGGTCTGCTCCGCGGCCGCGACCGTCTCGATCACGACCTTGCCCAGCACCTTCTCGTGCTCCTTCATCGCGTCGGCGATGCGATCGCCCGACTCGATCCGGATCGCCATCTGCAGCAGCATGTCCCGGAACTTGCCGGGCCCCTCCTGCTCGGCGATCGAGCGGAGCCCGTCGCCGATCGGGATGCGCGCGTTGATCAGCACGCCGAGCTGGTAGGTGAACTGGGCGATGTCCTTGGTGCGGACGCGCCGCGAGCCCGCACGCTTGATCCGCGCCTTGCGGACGCTGATGGGCGTGAGCCCGCTCGCCGTGACCTCGCGCACCACGTCACTCTCGTTCTGCGCGCGCGACACGCCACGCACGCGCTCCCCGCGACGGTCCATCGCAACGTACTCGTAGGTCGCGGCGATCATGCGCTAAGCCTCATGTCCGGAGCCGCCCGATCTTCCGCGAGCGAGCCCGCGGCGACCATGGCGACCTCCTCGAGCGTCGTCACTCCCACGCACGCCTTCTCGAGCCCGTCCATCCACATGGGACGCATGCCCAGCCCCAGCGCCATCGAGCGGATCGCGGCGCTCGACGCGCCCCGCTCGATCGCCTGCTGAACCTCCTGCGTCAGCTCGAAGAGCTCGTAGATTCCCACGCGCCCGCGCGTCCCCGTGCCCAGGCAGCGAGGACACCCCGCGCCCTTGTGGAACGACGCCTTCTCCGCGCGGTCCACGAATCGCCTGACCAGCGCCGCGGCCGGCTCGTAGGGCTTGGCGCAATCCGCGCACACCCGCCGGACCAGCCGCTGCGCGAGCACGCCGAGCACCGATGCGTTGATCGCGAAGCCGGGCACCCCAAAGTCTCGCAGACGCGCGATCGCGCCCGGCGCGTCGTTCGTGTGCAGCGTCGAAAGCACGAGGTGGCCCGTGAGCGCGGCCTGAACCGCGATGCGCGCCGTCTCCTCATCGCGGATCTCGCCCAGCAGGATCACGTCCGGGTCCTGGCGCAGGATCGAGCGCAGCGCCCCGGCGAATGTCATCCCGATCTCGGCGTGCACCTGCACCTGACGCACGAGCGGCAGGCGAATCTCCACGGGGTCCTCGATGGTGACAATGTTCAGCTCGGGGGTGTTGAGCCGCTTGATGCATGAATAGAGCGTCGTCGTCTTGCCCGAGCCGGTCGGACCCGTCACGAGCATCATGCCGTGCGGATGGTCCAGCATGTGCTCCACGTGCGAGAGCACATCGTTGGGGAAGCCAAGGTCCGACAGCGACCCCACGCCCGTGCCCCCGGCGAGGATGCGCAGCACGACGTTCTCGCCCGTGATGGTCGGGATGACGCTCACGCGGATGTCCACCGGCTTGCCCGCGTGCGTGAAGCGGAACTTGCCGTCCTGCGGCCGCCGGGACTGCGTGAGGTCGAGGTTCGCCATCACCTTCAGACGCTGCACCAGCCCCGCGTGGCTCGAGAGCGGCGGGCCCTGGCGCGTCTGGAGCACGCCGTCGATCCGGTGACGCAGGTGCAGCTCGTGCTCGTCGGGCCCCAGGTGCACGTCGGACGCGCCTTCCTGGATCGCGCGGGCGATGATCTGGTTCACCGCCGCGACGATCGGCTCATCGCCGTCCACTCCGGACGCGAGGGGCTCGGCCTCGGGCACGGGGGCGCGCTCGCCCACGCCCATCGTGTAGGCCCGCTCGATCAGCGTTCGGAGCTGATCCGGATCGCACAGCACGGCCTCGATCTCGCTCTTGAGCAGCTGGCGCAGGCGGTCCACGCCCGACAGGTCCAGCGGATCGAGCATGCCCACCGTCACGACCCGACCCACGTTGAAGAGCGGGAACGCGACGTGGCGCTCGGCCGCGGACCGCGGGAGCAGCGCCGCGTTCCGAAGGTCCACGTCGTAATGGTCCAGATTCACGTAGGCGCACTCGGCGACCGTCGCCCGCGCGATCGCGAGCTGCGCCGGAGTGAGCGCCCCGATCGCCACCGCCGCCTCGGGCACGCCGATCTTGTGCTCCCGCGCGTGGCGTGCCGCGCGCTCGGCGTCCGCGGGCTTGAGCGTGCCCTCCTGCGTCAGCGCCGCGAGAACGAAGTCGTTGTCGCTACGCACTCCGCTTCTCCTGCGACAACGCGACGCGGAGCACGTCCATCGTCTGCGCGATCGCTCGCTCCTGCTCGGGCGAGCGAGCCTCGGTCGACACGCCCACGTAGTACGCCGGCGAACGGTCGATCATCGACGCGCGCCGCACCGTGCCCAGGCACTCGAACGCTGGCGCTCCTCCCTCGCCCAGCAGGCGCACCGTGAGCACGCACGCGGGGGGCAGGTACACGGCGCTCCGCAGCCCGAGCCCGCCGCGGCTCACGTCCACCACGCGCACGTCGAATTCACCGCCGCCGCCCGGGGCCAGACGCGACAGACGTACTCCATGCCCGGGCGAGATCGTCACGCGCGCGCCAAGATCGCACGCCAGACGCTCGTGCTGACGCACCGACAGATCTTGGGGCTTGGCGCCGTCCATGGTGTGGTCCCCGTCCCGAGCGCTGGGCTCGGCGTCCATGGATCGGCCGAGAACCGCCCCGTCTTCACGGCGAGGCATCGCGCGAGCGTGATTGCGTGCGCAACTCTTGCGCGTCTCGCGTGCCGTTCAGTGCGCGCCGGCCTTGGACGCCTCGTAGAGCGAGCGGGCACGCTCAAGCTCCGCGGGCTTCTCCCACTTCGTGTAGAGCGTCACCAGGCACGAGTACGCGTACGTCGTGTTCGAGTTGCTCTCGCCCACGCGCGCCCGCAGGATCGCGATGACGTCCTGGAGGATGCGCTCGGCCTCCTCGAACTTCCGCTCCTTGATCAGCACGTTTGCCAGCACATTGCGGAACACCTGGGGCTCGGGAGCGCCCGCGGGGAACACGCCATGCTCGGGCTGCGAGAGCTCCACGACGCGCCGCATCTCACCCTCCGCCTCCTCCAGACGACCCAGGCGATCGAGCACGATCGCGTGGTTGTTGCGTGAGATGAGCGTCGTGTGGTGCTTCTCGCCCAGCACGCGGATCGAGCGTTCGACGACGTCCGCGATCACGCTCGCCGCCTCCTCGAACTTCTTCGCGTCCATCAGCACCGTGTACAGGTTCGAGCGGGTCGTGAGCAGCTCCGCGTCGTCGGGACCGGTCTTGGCCTCGCGGGCCTCGATCGCGCGGCGCATCGTCTGCTCCGCCTTGTCGAAATCCTTCAGCCGCTGGTACGCCGTGCCCAGGTTGCTCGCGAAGATCAGCCGCGTGACGTGCTCGGGCGGGAAGATCCGCTCGCACGCGGCCCGCTTGGGCTCGAGCACCTCGACCGCCTCCTTGTGCTTGCCCTGGTACATGAGCGTGAGCGCGAGGTTCGACGCGATCACGACGGCGTCGGCCTGCTCGCCCATGCTCCGCCGGTCCAGCGACGCGAGCACCTGACGATACAGACGCTCGGACTCGGGCAGATCCCCCACCACTTGCTTGAGCGTCGCGTGGTTGTTGCCCAGCGAGATCGCGCTGTCCGAATCCCGCTCGGACTCGGGGAGCACGCTCCACGCCTTCTGGAACGATCGCTCCGCGTCATCGAACCGGCCCACACGCCGATAGCACATGCCCAGGTCGCTGTACGTGCTCAGCACGTCCATCGGACGCGGGCTCGCGAGGCCCGCGTGCTCCGTCGCGACCTCCTCGAGCACCTTCACCGCCTCGGCGTACTGGCCCGAGGCGACAAGGCACGAGCCGATGCTCCCGTGGGCCGCGATCGTCTCCGGGTGCGCCGGTCCGAACTCGGGCAACGAGCGCAGGACGTTATACGCCGCGCGCGCCTGCTCGAGCCCCTTGTCCGTCAGATCGAGCTTGGAGTACGCATCGGCGAGCGTGCCGTGCAGGCTCGCCAGCGTGGCGCGATCGCCCGCGTACTGCGCATCCATCTGGGAGGCCGCGCGATCGAGCATGTCCACGACGCGCGCGTCCTTGCCCCCACCCTGCGCGTTGGGCGAGGCGGCCCCAAGCAGGTCCTTGAGAAAGCGCACCGTGGCGTCGGACCGGGCCAGCGCCCGCTTCGCGACGTCGCGCTCGCGTTGGGCCGTGTCTCGCTCGCTCGACGCCCGCCGCGCCTGCTGCACCGCCACGAGCGATCCGCCAAGGATCGCCACCAGCGCGATCCCGGACGCGCCCGCGAGCAGCCGGTACCGCCGGAGGGTCTTGCGCAACGTGTACCACGCGCTGTCGCGCTTGGCGGCGATGGGCTCGCCCCGCAGGTAGTGGCGCAGGTCGATCGCCAGATCGCCCGCGCTCTGGTACCGACGCGAGGCCTCCTTCGCGAGCGCCTTGCCCAGGATGGTCTCGAGCTCATCGTCCACGCCGCGCCGAAGCGCGCGCGCCGGGCGTGGCGGCGAACCCGCGATGTGGTCCAGCGTCGTCCGCAGGCTCCCGCTCACGTCGTACGGGAACTCGCCCGTGAGCACCTGGTACAGCATCACGCCCAGCGCGTACACGTCCGAGCGGAGGTCGATCAGGTCCGGGTTTCCGCCCGCCTGCTCGGGGCTCGCCCACGGCAGACTGCCCACGAACTGCCCGCTCACGCTCAGAACGCTCGGGCCCCCGGGCGCCACGGTCAGCGCCGATTCGAGCCCCGCGGCCTTGGCGAGCCCGAAATCGAGCACCTTGGGATGCCCCGCGCGATCAACCCGGATGTTGGAGGGCTTGAGGTCGCGATGGATCACGCCGCGCTGGTGTGCGTAATGCACGGCGTCGCACGCCTCGGCGAATACGCCGATCTGCTCGCGGATCGGGAGCATCCCGCCATCGCCGGCTCGCATCGCCTGGTCCAGCGGCACGCCCTCGACCAGCTCCATCACCAGATACAGGCGTCCGTCCTCCGTCACGCCCGAGTCGTACACCGAGACGATGTTGGGGTGGCGCAGTCCCGCGACGAGATCGATCTCGCGCTCGAACCGCCGGCGCGCGGCTCCCGATGAGATCGCCCCGTCGAGGAGCACCTTGATCGCCACCGCACGGCGCGTGGAGCGCTGCGTTGCGGTGTACACCACGCCCTGGCCCCCGCGCGCCAGCTCCCGCAAATTGTCGTAACCGGGGATCTCCGGCGTGCCCCGCGGCACGGCACTCCCACGGCGGAGCTCCGCGACGAGCACGTCCTGGTCCTCGAACCAGCTTGAGGGTCGATCGATCGCCATGGACGCTTCGCTCTCCCGGTGCGTTGCTCCGACGCGCCACGCGCGTCGCCCGAGTCATCCCTCTTCCTCAACCTGCCTCGCGATCGTCTCGCTCAACTTGCGAAGGATGCGAGACTTGGCCTGATAGACGCTGTCCACGCTCATTCCCAGCTCGCGCGCCACACTCGACGGATCCCGCCCCGCGTTGACGTACCCCTCGAACGCCGCCAGGTCCGATGCCTTGAACTCCGCGCGCACCGCCTTCATCGCCTGCCTCAGGTGGTACTGACGCCACTCCGCCTCCCAGGGCTCTTGGCCGCCCCCGTCCGGTGCCGCGGGAGCGGTCTGCGTGCCCTCCCCTAGCGCCGAGACCCGCGGGTTCTGACGAGATCTGGCGGAAATCGCGTGGACCACGATCGTCTTGAGGTACGAGCGGAACTTGCCCTTGCTCGCGTCGTAGTTGAACCCCGGCATCGCCTTGGTCAGCGACAGCATCACGTCCTGCACCACGTCGTCCGCATCGCTGCCCACGACACCCTGGCGACGTGCGAAGCCCCGGATCAGTTCCTCGTACCGATCGCAGAACTCCCGCCACGCGGCCGTGTCCTTGCCGTCGTGCAGTCGGGCCAGCAGGCTGACATGGGTGGTGGTTTGCGCAAACACAGCGGGGAGACTGTACCCCACCGTACAGACGCCGCAAGCACGGATCCCATGAGGATTCTGTCAGAACGCGTCACAACCACGCTAGGGCCTTTGGATCACCCACTTTCGCCGGACCTGACGTCCCGCACACGAGCGCGACGCCCAAAAGCGGTAGCGGCGAAGCAGTCCGAGAACAGAGGAGTTCGCCGTGAGCATCGCCATGAAGAATCTCTCGAATCGTCGTCTCCGTCCGCACCTGCTCGCCGCCGCCGCGGGCGTCGCCTGCACGGTGGGGGCAACCTCCGCGCACGCGCAGTCCGCCTGGGCCGCGGCCGTCAGCGACAGTTGGCTCAACGCCGCACGCTGGACTCCCGCGGGAGTTCCCAACGCCGCGGGCACGAACGTCACCATCGGCGTCGCCGGCACCTACACCGTCTCGCTGCAGAACGCCAACGTTTCGTGTGGGACGCTCACCGTCAGCAACGCAAACGCAACGCTCAACCCCATCGATAACGCCGCGCTCTTCGTCGCGGGCAACATCAGCAACAGCGGATTGATCCAGATTTCCACGCCGGCCTCTCCGGGCAACGGCACGCGCCTCGACCTCCTCGGGCCCATCACGGTCTCTGGCAACGGCACGCTGCGCCTGGCCGCCGCGGGCGGCAACGGCGATTCGGACGCCGCGTATCTCTACAACAACGCCGTCGGCACAAACACCCTGACCAACAGCGCGGGGCACACCATCGCCGGATACGGGCGCGTGTACACCGGCATCATCAACAACGGCACGGTGAACGGTGACGTCAACGGCAAGGGCCTCTTCTTCATCCAGCAGCCACTCACGAACAACGCCACGGTCACCGCGAGCAACGGCGGATTCATGCAGTTCCGCGGCGTCGCCGTCAACCAAGGCTCGTCCGGCGTCTGCGTCTCGACCAACAGCAGCCCGGTGCAGTTTGTCAACGCCTCCGCATCGGGCGGCACGCTCGACGGCGCGGGCACGAGCTCGGGCATCCAGTACTTCGGTACCAATTCGCTCAACGGCGTGACGCTCACCAACCTCAACGCGATCAACGACAACTCCAGCGTCCACATCGGCGCGGCTGGGGTCGTCAACAACGGCACATGGACGGTCAGCTCGCCCGGCGCCCCGGGCAACGGCACGCACATCGACGCCGACACGCCCACGAGCGTCACCGGCACGGGCACGATCCGCCTGCAGGCGGCCGGCAGCAACGGGGACTCCAACAGCGCGTACCTCTACCACAACACCAACGGCGCCAACACCCTCGCCAACGGACCGGCGCACTCCATCAAGGGGTACGGGCGCATCTACGTCGGGCTCATCAACAACGGCACCGTCAACGCCGACGTCAGCGGCAAGGGCCTCTTCTTTATCGAGCAGCCGGCCACGAACAACGGCACCATGACGGCCAGCAACGGCGGATTCCTCCAGTTCCGCGGCGTCACCGTCACCGGAAACCCCGCCGCCCAGATCATCTCGTCGGACGCCGCCAGCCCCGTGCAGATGGTGAACGCCACCATGTCCGGCGGCGGGTTCACCACCTCCGGCACCGGCGTCTTCCAGTACTACCAGAGCAACACGCTGAGCAACCTCACCGTCAACGGCACGCACCAGATCACCGACAATTCACGCGCCATCCTCGCCACCAACCTCGTCAACAACGGCAGTTGGTTCATCAACACGCCGACCGCCCCTGGCAACTCCACTCGCTTGGACGCCGGCGCCTCGGTCACCATCTCAGGTACGGGCACCATCCGACTCCAGGGCAACCAGAGCGGCATCGGCGACAACGACTCGGCCTATCTCTACAACAACGCCAACAGTGCGAACATCCTCACGCTGGGCGCCAATCAGCAGCTCCTGGGCTACGGACGCGTCTACGTCGGCCTGATCAATAACGGCACCATCACCGCCGACAACCCGACGCTTCCGGGCCCCGCCAACCGAGGCATCTTTTTCATCGACCAGCCCAAGACGAACAACGGGACCATCACCGCGACCAACGGCGGGTTCGTCCAGTTCCGCGGCGTCACCGTCACCGGAAACCCCGCCGCCCAGATCATCTCGACGGACGCCGCCAGCCCCGTGCAGATGGTCAACGCCACCATGTCCGGCGGCGGGTTCACCACCTCCGGCACCGGCGTCTTCCAGTACTACCAGAGCAACACGCTGAGCAACCTCACCGTCAACGGCACGCACCAGATCACCGACAATTCACGCGCCATCCTCGCCACCAACCTCGTCAACAACGGCAGTTGGTTCATCAACACGCCGACCGCCCCTGGCAACTCCACTCGCTTGGACGCCGGCGCCTCGGTCACCATCTCAGGTACGGGCACCATCCGACTCCAGGGCAACCAGAGCGGCATCGGCGACAACGACTCGGCCTATCTCTACAACAACGCCAACAGTGCGAACATCCTCACGCTGGGCGCCAATCAGCAGCTCCTGGGCTACGGACGCGTCTACGTCGGCCTGATCAACAACGGCACTATCAACGCCGACAACTCGCCCAACGCCGCTGGCCCCGCCAGCAAGGGCATCTTCCTGATGTCCGAGCCCAAGACCAACAACGCCACGATCACATCCTCCAACGGCGGGTTCTGGTACGTCCGCGGCATCACCCTCACCAACAACGGCACGCTCTCCTCCAGCAACACCACCACATCAGGAGGTGGATTTGAGAACTGCACGATCTCCGGCGGCTCGCTCACCAACGTTTCCAACCAATTCTTCGGCACCGCCGGCACCGCCACGCTCGATGGAGTCACGATCACGCCGGGCTCGGGAGTGCAGGTGAACGACAACTCCACCCTCAATCTGGGCACGGGCGGCATTACCAACAACGGCACCATCCTCGTTGAGACGCTCGGCGCGCCCGGCAACACCTCGCGAATCCTCACTGGCGTTCCCGCAACGATCTCGGGCACCGGCACCGTCCGACTCCAGGCCACCGGATTCAACAACAACTCCGCGTACCTCTGGGGCAACGGCGCCACGCTCACGCTCGGAGCGGGCCAGACACTCACCGGCACGGGCCGCCTTTTCGGGACCGTCGTCCTCAACGGCACGATCTCGCCCGACCAGCCCTTCGGGACGCCCACGATCTACGGCTCGATCCAGCCGCAGAACAATGTCACCTTCGGCGCCGGCTGCACCTACAACGTCCAGATCTCCCCCACGCCCGCGACCACCGGTTACGACTCGATGCAGGGTTCCGCGGCGATCGCCATCAACGGTGGCACGCTGAACATCGCCTTCCAGCCAGGATATGTGCCCAACTCCGGCGATCAGTTCGACGTCATCGTCGGCGGGGGCGGCGTGACCGGAAAGTTCACGACCGTCAACATCACCGGCCTCGGTTCGTACGTGGGCGGGCCTGCCCGCGTCGTGTACATGGCCGATCGCGTCCGCGTCGTGATGTGCTACGCCAACGCCGACGGCAGCAACGTGGTCCCGACCCTCACCGCCGCGGACTTCACGGCGTTCCTCGCCTCCTTCCGCGCGGGCGACTCCTTCGCCAACTGCGATGGCAGCACGAGCGTGCCCACGCTCACCGCCGCGGACTTCACCTGCTTCCTCACGAAGTTCCGCACGGGCTGCAACTGAGCCCGCGATCCATTCTCCCCCTCGGATCACGGGTGACTCCCGTGGGTGACCGGGCCGGCGCGACGAACACTCGCGCCGGCCCATTTTCTTCTCGGCGCGGACGCTGACCTCCGCCGACAGGGTCGGACTCTGCCTGCTTCCTTGCCAAGTTCCGCGCCGGATGTATCTGAGACGCCCTCGCCCAGCAAAACATCACACCGCCGGCTGCTGCTGCGTCAGGCAGTGGATCGCGCCCAGGCCCCAGATCAGCTCCGTGCAATCGATGCCGATGACTTTGCGCGATCGGTGAATCTTCGGCAGCGCGTCCATCGCCCGCTGGAGTGTCTCGATCGCGCGCCGATCGTTCTTCTTGTGCCGGTACGTGGGCACGAGCACCGCGCCATTGACGAAATAGAAATTCGCGTAGGTCGCGGGCAAGCGCTGCCCCTCGTGCTCCACGATGCCGGGCATGGGGATCGTCACGATCTCGAAGCGTTTGCCGTTCGCATCGCGCGAGAGCTGAAGTCGCCGCAGGTTCTCCTTCAGGATCTTGTAATTCTCATCGGCCGGGTCGTCCTCGATGGTCGTGACGACGACGTTGGGAGCGATGAACCGCGCCAGGTCGTCGATGTGCCCGTCGGTGTCATCCCCCACGATCCCGTCGCCCACCCACACGACGTGCCCCTGTCCGTACCAATCCTTCAGCGCCTTCTCGATCTCTCGCTTCGAAAGGTGCGGATTGCGGTTCTTGTGCAGCAGGCACGACTCGCTCGTCAGGATTGTCCCCGCGCCGTTGAACTCGACGGCCCCGCCCTCCATCACCACCGGCGCGCCCTTCACACGCGGCACAAACAGCCCCGCGAACCGCTCGCGCGCGACGATCCGCGCACCCGTGCCGCGCCCGCCCTCAACGATCTCGCTCGCGATCCGCGTCGGAACCGCGTCGTCGCCGTCATAGGGCGGGTACTTCCCGCCCCATGCGTTGAACCCCCAGTCCACGATCGCGGCCTCGCGTCGTCCGCGCCGCTCGCGCACCACGAACGCCGGCCCATGATCCCGGCACCAGCTCTCGTTGGTCGGGATGTAGTGAAACCGGATCCGCCCCAAACCGCTCGGCTTATCGCCCGTCTCTGTCTGCGCGGAGAAGTACCGCCTCGCCACGCCATGCTCGATGAGTTGTTCACGCACGATCCGCTCGTAGTTCTCGTTGGGCACGTTGATGTGCACGATCTCGCGCGGTGCGATCTCGCGGATGATCGCCGCGAGGCTCCCCGGCACCGTGTGGTACTTGCCGGGAAAGCTGATCCCCTCCGGGCGAGGCCAACTGAACCACGTGCCGGCGTGCCGCGCCCATTCGGGCGGGAACGAGAAACCGAGCGAGGCGGGGCTGCCGGACAAAGGAAGTCTCTTCTGCATCGCGTGTCTATCCGTGACTCATCGTGCTCGTGCTGCGAAACTCAAAGCCCATCGCTCGGAAGGGAGCCATCCGAACGATCCACGCGTAGGTCGCGCGTGAACAACGAAGGGTCGTGTTCGTCTTGATACTTGATGCCGTGATCCGTGACGACCTTCGCGGCAATGGCAAGCGCGATGTACTCCTCAGTGACATCCTTGAAAGAGTTGAGCAGTTCGTCGGTGACTCGCTCGCCGAACACAACACGGTGCCCAACAACATCGTAATCGCTCACGAACGCGATCTGATCGCCGCGATTCTTGAACATGTACCACAGCACGACGGCCCCAGCTCCCTCGTTCCAGATGAAATCTCGTGCGCTGAAGACGGGAAGACTACCTCCCACGCGCTCTCGCCGTGTGAAGTTGTACAGGTCGTAGGTCGCACCCATCGGACCACCCTCTCGCGTCACAACTTCACGGCATCACCCTTCCAAAAACCGCTTTGTCAGATCGCCATACGCATCGATCCTCCGATCCCGCAGGAACGGCCAGTGCGTTCGGCTGAACTCCACCCGCGCCAGATCGCACTCGGCAATCAGCACTTCCTCCCGCCCCACCGACGCGCGCTTCACGATCTGCCCATTGGGCGCGCTCACGAACGACTGTCCCCAGAACTCCAGCCCATCCCGGCTCACGGGCTTGCCGTCCACGCCGCGCACGAGCTCGTGCCCGATGCGATTGGGCGCGCACACATAGCACCCGTTCGCCACGGCGTGCGAGCGCATCATCAGCTCCCAGCTGTCGTGCTGCGCGACGCCGTACTCCTTCTTCTCAGAAGGGTGCCATCCAATCGCCGTTGGGTAGAACAGGATCTCCGCCCCACCCATCGCCGTGAGCCGCGCACCCTCGGGGAACCACTGGTCCCAGCAGATCAGCACGCCGATCTTCGCGTGGCGCGTCTTCCACGTCCTGAACCCCGTATCGCCCGGCGTGAAGTAGAACTTCTCGTAGAACAGCGGGTCATCGGGGATGTGCATCTTGCGGTAGATGCCCATCAGCGACCCGTCCGCGTCGATCACCGCCGCGGTGTTGTGGTACAGACCGCTCGCCCGCTTCTCGAAGAGGCTCGCGATGATCACAATCCCGTGCTTCTTCGCGAGCTTGCCCATCGCATCGCTCGTCGGCCCGGGGATCGACTCGGCAAGCTTGAAGAACCGGTGGTCCTCCACCTGGCAGAAGTACTGGCTCGTGAACAGCTCCTGCGTGCAGACGATCCGCGCCCCGCCCTTGGCCGCGCGCTCGATCAGCGCGATCTGCCGCTTCACGTTCGCGCGCGGGTCCTCCCCGCACGCCATCTGCGTCAGGGCGACCTTCACCACGCTCGAACCGGACGACGCTGCTTTCACCTTTTTCGCCATCGCACACTCCAAGCGCCTTCGCGCGGGGCACAGTCTATCGCACCCCGCCCGATTCCTCCGTGCGCTTCGCGGCGTGCGTCCCCAATTCTTCCGTTAGACTGCCCCCATGCCCGAACCCATCATCCTCGGCACGTGGACCTTCGCCCGCTGGGGCAACGACGCGGCCTGGCCCGCCCTCGCCGCGGGCGGTTCCGCCATCGACGCCGTGGAACGCGCCACCAACATCGCCGAATCCGACCCGCGCGTGGACTCCGTGGGCAAGGGCGGCATGCCCGACGCGACGGGACAGGTCGTCCTCGACGCCGCGATCATGGAATCGCCCCTGCGCTGGGGCAGCGTCCTCTCCGTGCGCAACTACGAGAACCCCGCGTCCATAGCCCGACGCCTGATGGATAGGTTCGGTCGTGCGATGCGAGCCGCCGAGGGAGCCGAACTCTTCGCCCGCGAGGAGGGCTTCCGCACGAGCGATCTGCTCATCGATCGCACGCGCGAGTGGTTCCGCACGCGCCACGATCCGGCGCAGAAGCCGACGCTCGCCGCGAAGATCCCGGTCGGCATCCTCGACACCAACGACGGCCGCCTGCATCTTTCCGCGGAGGAGGCGCGCCTCGCCACGATCAACGCCGGTCACGACACGGTGGGCGTCGTCGCGCTCGATCGCGCCGGCCAGTTCGCCGCGTGCACGAGCACCTCGGGCACCCCGCTCAAGCCGCTCGGACGCATAGGGGATTCGGCAATCCCCGGGCACGGGCTTGCGTGCGAGCAGGGGCTGGGCGCCGTCGTCGCCACCGGCGCGGGCGAACTCATCTCGAGCGTCGGCGCGAGCCAGCTCGCCCTCGAGGCGCTCCGTGCAGGACGCTCACCGCAGGACGCCATTCGCCACGCACTCGATCGCCTCACCTCCGCGACCCCAACGGGCGCCGAGCCGCAGGCCGCGCTCCTTGTGCTGGGCGCGAACGGCGCTCACGCCGCGGGCGCGCTCCGCCCGGGCTTCTTCTACGCGATCACCAGCACACGCGGCACGCAGGTCCTCGAGCCCCACGTCGTCGCCCACCGCTGAACGAGCCGCGAATACGATCCGCGCCCCTTGAGCGGCCCGGCAGAGCGGTCAAGCCCGCGTCGCTCGGGGTCGATACAGATGGGTTCCCGATCGCCTCCCAACCCCACACCCCACGGCGCTTAATAAGGATGAGAATCGAGGTCCACAAGTTCGGCGGCACCAGCGTGCTCGGCGCGGAGCGCATGCGGAACGTCGCCGCGCTCGTTGCCAAGGCGTCCGAGAACGCCAGGATCGTCTGCGTCGCCTCCGCCATGAGCGGGGTGACCAACGAACTCGTCGCCGCGACCGCCGCGGCCAAGGAAGGCGACACCCAGGGAGCCATCGCACGCATCGACAAGATCCGCGCCATGCACGCACAGGCGTTGGACACGATCGAGGGCCCGAGCGGCCCCGTGCGCACCGACATCACCCGCATCCTCGACGACCTTGCCAATGTCATTCGCGGCGCCGTTCTCGTGGGCGAGGTCACGCCGCGCATCCGCGATCGCATCGTCGCCACGGGCGAGAAGCTCTCGGTGCGCCTCATCGCGCTCATCCTGCGCCAGATGGGTCATCGAGCCCAGTCCCTCGACGCGGACACCTTCGTGGACACTGACGCGAACTACTCCGACGCCAACCCGCTCCCCTTCGTCACGGATCGCGCGATCGTCGCCACGCTCCGCCCAAGGCTCGAGAGCGGCGAGATCCTCGTCGTCACCGGCTTCATGGGTCGGGCGCCCGACGGCTCCACGACCACCTTCTCGCGCGGCGGGTCGGATTTCACCGCGACCCTCCTCGCCGGCGCACTCGATGCCGACGAATGCACGATCTGGACCGACGTCGATGGCGTTTTCACCACGGACCCTCGCGTCGTGCCCGCGGCGCAGCTCGTGCCGCAGCTCAACTACCGCGAGGCCGGAGAGCTCTCCTATTACGGCGCGAAGGTCCTCCACCAGCGCACGATGATCCCCGTGGCGAGCAAACGCATCCCCGTGTGGGTGCGCAACACGCTCAACCCCTCTGCTCCCGGCACCGTCGTCGATGGACGCACCGCCCCCGGCGCGCACCCCGTCAAGGCCGTCACCGCGATCAAGGACCAGACGCTCATCAGCGTCGAGGGCAAGGGCATGTCCGGCGTGCCCGGCGTCTCCGCGCGTCTCTTCGGCGCCCTCGCCGCTCGCTCGATCAGCGTCACCATGATCTCGCAGAGCTCCAGCGAATCGAGCGTCTGCCTGGCGGTTCCGCGGGACGACGCCCCCACCGCCGAGACGGCCCTCAAGCGCGAGTTCCGCGCGGACCTCGCCCGCGGCGATATCGAGGACATCTCGGTCCGCCAGGGCGTCGCGCTCATCGCCGCCGTCGGCCTGGGCATGGCCCACACGCCCGGCGTCTCGGGCGAGGTGTTCGGCGCTCTGGGCTCCGAGGGAGTGAACATCCTCGCCATCGCACAGGGATCGAGCGAGCTGAACATCACCCTCGCGGTCGATCAGACCCAGGTGAACCACGCGATCGCCGCGATCCACGATCGCTTCGCGCTCGACAAGCCCGAGGCCTCGGTCCGCGTCCGCGACAACATCGACCTGATCATCCTGGGTGCGGGCAAGGTCGCGCGAAAGTTCATCGAGCTGCTCCGCCAGCGCAATGCTCGCGGCGATGTCTACGAGCGTCTCCGCGTCGTGGGCGTCGCCGATCGCGCCGCGTTCCTCCACCGCGCGGGCGGTCTCTCCGATGGCGAGCTCGACGCGATAGACAGGGCCAAATCGGCCGGGCAGCCGCTCGCGTCGCTCCCGGGAGCACAGCCCGCCGACTCGCTCGTGCGCGTGCTCGAGCGTGCGATCACGCACCCGCTGGCTCGCCCCGTCCTCGTCGATGCCTCCGATTCGCCGGACTCGCACGCCGTCATGCTCGCCGCGCTCCAGCGTCGCTTCAGCATCGTCACCGCGAACAAGCGTCCCCTCGCGGGCCCCTACGCCGAGTTCGAGGCGCTGCTCTCGACCGCCAAGCGCACCGGGCGCGAGGTCCGCGGGCGATCCACCGTGGGCGCGGGGCTCCCCGTCGTCGACACCCTGCGCATGCTTGTGGAGACGGGCGACACCGTCGAACGGATCGAGGGCTGCTTCTCGGGAACGCTCGGGTTCCTCATGACGGCGCTGGAGCGCGGACAGATGCTCTCCTGCGCCGTCGACGAGGCCGTCCGCGCCGGGTACACCGAGCCCGATCCCGTCGTCGACCTCTCGGGCGGCGATGTGGCCCGCAAGGCGGTCATTCTCGCGAGGTTCGCCGGCCTCGTCCGCGCCGACGTGCCGCCCGCGCTCACGGGGCTCGTGCCCGCGGAGTGGGCCGGCACCGCGCTCCCCGATCTCATGGCCCGCTTGCGCACGCTCGACGCGTCGATGGCCACGCGCATCGCCGAGGCCAAGGCGCAGCCCGGCGCTCTCCGCTTTGTTGCCCGCGTGCAGCAGAACTCGATCACCGTCGGGCCCCAGATCGTCCCCAGCGATTCGCCCCTGGCCGGCCTCCGTGGCACGGACAACATGATCGTCTTCCACACCGCGCGCTACCGCCAGCGCCCGCTCGTCATCGCCGGCCCGGGCGCGGGCGTGGAGGTCACCGCGATGGGCATCCTCGCCGACCTCCTCATGCTCAAGGGAGGCCGCGCGTGATTCCCATCGCCACCGAATCGCGCGTCACCGCCTATGCGCCCGCCACCGTCGCCAATCTCGGCGTGGGGTTCGATGTCCTTGGGCTCGCCCTCCAGGGCCCCGGCGACACCGTCACGGCCCGGCTCACGGAGTCGCCCGGCGTCCGCGTGAGCAAGGCGACCAACGCCCACGCGTCCGAGCGCCCGCTCACCACCGATCCCGCGAAGAACACCGCCGCCGTCGCGGCGCAGGCCGTGCTGAACCTCACCGGCGTCGAGGTCGGCGTCGATCTCGAAGTCGTCAAGGGCCTTCCGATCGGCTCCGGGCTCGGTTCCTCCGCCGCCAGCGCCGCCGCCGCCGCCTTCGCGGTGAACGCGCTGCTGGGCTCGCCCCTGCGCAAGACCGAGCTCATCGCCCCATGCGTCGAGGCCGAGGCCGCCGTCTCCGGGCGTCACGCGGACAACGTCGCGCCCGCGATCCTGGGCGGGCTCATCCTCGTCCGCTCGCTCGACCCGCTCGACATCGTTCGAATCCCGGTGCCCGAGGGCCTCCGCCTCATCGTTGTCTCGCCCAGGTTTGAGCTGCTCACCAAGGACTCGCGCGCTGCCCTGCCCAAGGAGGTCGCCCTCCCCGAGCTCGTCAAGCGCACCGCGGCCATCGGCGCCTTCATCTCCGCGTGCCACTCCAACGACCTGGGGCTGCTCGCCCGCTCGATGACAGGCACGGACTTCGTCACGCAGGCCCGCGCCAAACTGATCCCCGGCGGCGCCGATGCGATCGCCCGCGCCCTCGCCGCCGGCGCCGTCGCCAGCTCCATCTCGGGATCGGGGCCATCGATCTTCTCGATCTGCCGATCACAGCACGATGCGGCGGAAGTCAGGAATGCCATGCAGGATGCCTTCCGGGCCGCGGGGCTCGAGTCCGTCGCGCACGAGTCTTCCGCCGATTGCCCCGGAGCGCGCCGGCTGTGAGCGCTTCCCATCCACCACCCGCTCGCCCGCCCGCGGCGTCCGAGGGCCCCGCACGCCCTTGGTCGCTCGTCTGCCTTGACTGCGCACGCGAGTACGGCGCGAACGCCGTTCGCTACCGCTGCGACTGCGGCGGCACGCTCGAGGTTCGTCACAACCTTTCCGGCCTGAAGAAGACGCTCGGCGTGCGCACGTTCGAGGCGCGCCTGTCGTCCAAGGCTCCCATCGACCGCTCGGGAGTCTGGCGCTTTCGAGAGGTCGTGCTGCCCCTGGACACGCATCACATCGTCACGCGCGGCGAGGGCAACACCACCCTCTACGACCTTGGCCCCGATTCGCCCGCCGCACGCTTCGCGCAGGTCCCTCGCATCCTCTTCAAGCACGAGGGCGAGAATCCCACCGGCTCGTTCAAGGACCGCGGCATGACCACGGGCGTGAGCATGGCCCGCGCTCTGGGCATGACCCGCGTCGCCTGCGCCTCCACGGGCAACACCAGCGCGAGCATGGCCAGTTACGCCGCCCTCGCCGGAATGCGCGCGATCGTCTTCATTCCCACCGGCAACATCGCCTTCGGAAAGCTGAGCCAGGCCCTGGCCTACGGCGCGCGCACGATCCAGGTGGATGGCGATTTCGACGCCGCGATGAAGCTCGTCGAGGAGGTCAGCGCGCGGGCGGGCGTGTACCTTCTCAACTCGCTCAACCCCTACCGCCTCGAAGGACAGAAGGCGATCGGCTTCGAGCTGCTGCAGGACCTCGATTGGCAGCCCCCCGACTGGATCGTCGTTCCCGGCGGCAACCTCGGCAACAACTCCGCGATCTACAAGGGCCTCAGCGAGTTGCATTGCCTGGGGCTGCTCGCCCGCCTGCCCCGCCTCGCCGTGATCCAGGCCTCGGGCGCGAACCCGCTCTACCGCGCGTTCGCTTCGGGCTCGGACTCGCTCACGCCCGTCCAGAACCCGCAGACCATCTCCACCGCGATCAAGATCGGCAACCCCGTGAGTTTCAAGAAGAGCCTCCGCGCGATCCGCGAGACACGCGGCGTCGTGGAGCAGGTCACGGACCAGGAAACGATGGACGCCAAGGCGATGATCGACGCCTCGGGCATCGGGGCCGAGCCCGCCTCGTGCGTCACGCTCGCGGGGCTCAAGAAGCTCATCGCCGCCGGGACGATCCGCCCCGACCAGCGCATCGTCTGCATCCTCACGGGGCACGTGCTCAAGGACCCGGACGCGACGGCCAAGTACCACCAGCGACAGCTCGAGGGCATCACGCCCACGCACGCCAACGCCCCGGTCCGCTGCGCCGCGACGATCGATGAGGTCTTGCGCGCGATCGACGGAGCGTGAACGATCACCCCGCCTTGCCCGCGTCCTCGACGCGCCGGTGATGCGCCAGCGCGTACCACGCGATCACAAGCCCGATCGCCGCGAGCAGCGCGCTCGAGAGGTACGCCGCGCCGGGGATGTCGAATCGATTCGTCGGCGCGATCGACCACGCGAAGACACTCGCGCCGATGAGCGGCCCGACGATCGCCGACACGCTTTGCAGCCCGGTCATCGCGCCCTGCACGGCCCCCTGCTCGTCCGCGCGCACGCCGCGAGTGATCATCGCCTGGATCGCGGGCTGGCAGATGCCGCCGAACGTCGCGAACACGATGACCACGTAGATCGCCCATCCGTACGGCGCGAACGCGTACCCGAGATACCCGAGCGTTCCGATGCAGAGCCCCACCATCGCCGAGCGTCGTTCGCCCAGCGCCGGGATGATCCGCCGCGCCAGCCCGCCCTGCACGATCGCCGCGCCGACCCCCACCGTCGCCAGCGACAGCCCGGTGTCAAAGGTGGTCCATCCGTACCGGTGCGCGGTGTACAGCACCCAGGTCGCGTGCAGCCCGAACTGCGCGAGATTGAAGAAGAACATCGCCGCGCCCATGAGCAGCACGAACGGGTAGCGCACGAGCCCGCGGAACACCCCCAGGGGGTTGGCGCGGGCGAGCGTCAGCGTGCGCCGATTCGCGGGCGCCAGCGACTCGGGCAGCACGAGCAGCCCGTACAACCAGTTCAGGAGCGTGACGCTACCCGCGACATAGAACGGCAGGCGGATGTCGTACTTGCCCAGCACGCCGCCGACCAGGGGCCCGATGATGAACCCGAGCCCGAACGCCGCCCCGATCATCCCGAATCCCGCGGCTCGCTTCTCGGGCGGCGTCACGTCGGCGATGTACGCGCTCGCGGCCGTCATGCTCGCCCCGGAAATCCCGTTGATCGCCCGGGTCACGAACAGCAGCCAGAGCGTCGGAGAGAACGCCATCGCGAAGTAGTCGAGCCCCGAGCCGAAGATCGAAACGAGCAGCACGGGACGCCGCCCGAAGTGGTCCGACAGCGCTCCGAGCGTGGGCGCGAAGACGAACTGCATCGCGGCGTACGTGGCTGCGAGCAACCCAACGGAATGCGCCGCCGCGTCCTCGCTCCCGCCCTGCAACTGCTGCACAAGCTTGGGCGCGACGGGGATGAGAATCCCGAAGCCCATGACATCCAGGAGCAACGTCAGGAAGATGAACCCGATGCCCGGCTTGAGCCCTCGCACACAGACCTCCTTCCCGAAGCGCCAACGACGTTCCGGGACATCGAGGGTGCAGGGTAGCGTCTAGGGCGCCGCGCGAGGAGAAAACCTCCTGCGACCCAAGTGCGACAGCAAAGAGAAAAGACCCCGGGGCATGCCCGGGGTCTTCTTCAATCTCTTGCTTTCCTATCGCGATCAGGACCGCTTCCGCCGAGCGCCCACCAGCGCGCCCAGCCCGAGCAGCGCCACGCTCGCGGGCGCGGGCACCGTTCCGTACGCCAGCCCCGCCAGCCCTTGATAGATGCCGCCGGCCGCGCCCGTCGCGCCGATCGTCACGAGCGAGCCCGTGTTGAAGTCGAACGAGTAGAGGTTGTTCGTGCCGCTCGTGTCGCCATCGGCCACGTACAGCACGCCGCCGGGTCCAAACGTCAGCCCCGCGCAATTGCCCAGGAGCGTGCTCGTCGTCCACGACTGCAGGGTCGCCCCCGTCGCGGGATCGATCCGCGACAGGATCGCCGGACCGGGGCTGGTGGGATAGCGCGTGTCCAGGATGTACATGTTCCCGTTCGCGTCGAACGTCATCCCGCTGATGTCGATGTTCGCCGCGAGGTAGCTCGACACCTGCGTTGCCAAGCCCGTGCTCTTGTTGATCGTGTAGATCGCCGCGCCGTTCTGGCTCGTGCTCACGCCCCAGAGCGCACCGGTCACGGGGTTGAACGCGATGTCGCCCTCAAACTCCTGGAACACGCCCGTGGGGTCCAGACGGCCGATGCCCGTCGCGGCCCCGGTCGTCGGGTTGATGCTGAACAGCAGGTTCTTGCCGCCCTGCCCGGACTGGTTGTTGATGCGCCCGAACTGGTCGGTCAGCCCGTACATCACGCCCGTCGCGGGGTCGATCGTGATGCCCACGCAGTCGTTCACGTTCACGTTGCGCGGATTGGTGGCCGCGCCGGTCGCGGGATTCACGTCGTAAAGGATCGGGTTGAGCCCCGAGGTCTGGCTCCCCGTCCGGAACATGATGCCGTACATTGACTGCGCCTGGACCGAAGCCCCGGCGCACATAGCCACCGCCACACACATTGCGATACGCATGTCTTCTCTCCTTGCGGCGCGTCAACGCCGGCGAATCAGTTTCCGAAGATAGTCGCTCGGCCACAGTTTGTAAACCGTTACATGGCGAAGGGCCACGTTGAAACAGTTCGCCTTAGGGACATCACCCTTGCCGGCCGATGCTCGTCGTGGGAGATCCTTTATCTCGAGGACGCCGTCGCGCACGATCACGCTGTGAACATGGGCAACCGTGGCGTGCCACCTTCGTGCTCCAGGAGCCATTCCTTCCGCCACAACCCGCCTCCAAACCCCGTCAATGTCCCGTCCGCGCCGATCACCCGATGGCAAGGGATGACGATCGCGATGCGATTGGCGCCGTTGGCGGCCCCCACGGCACGCACGGCCTGGGGCGAACCGATCTCACACGCGATCTGCGCGTATGTACGCGTAGTTCCGAAAGGAATTCGCGTCAGCGCGTCCCATGCGCGCCGCTGGAAGGGCGTGCCGAAGGGCGCCAGCGGCACATCGAACGACCGCCTCGATCCCCCGAAGTACTCCGCCAATTGCCGCGAGAGCGCAGTGAGCCACTGCTGCGCGCGATCGATCGCCGCCACCTCAGCAGTTCCCGCCAGCTCCCGTGGCCCTTCCGCGTCGATCCCGTCAACGAAGCGCACCCCCGTGATCCCTTGGGCATTGGCGAACAGGCGAACCCGACCGATGGGCGTATCGACCTCCTGCTGGTCGAGCGCGCCCGCCCGGTTCTCACGGATCGCCTGGTTCATGCTCGTCACCTCTGGAACTCGTACAGCTTCGGGCCCGTGTCCTCGCCCGCCTCGCGCTGCTCGAGCTTGATGAGCACCTGAGCCGCCATCGCTTCGGCCGTGGCCATCTCCTCGATCACGACGTGGTCGGCGCCCAGGCCCATCGCCTGCAGCCCCTTGCTCAGCACGTTCAGGCGCGCCGCGATGAACACATCGGGCTTCTGCTGTCGGATCACCGAGCACGCCCGCAGCACGGCCTCCTCATCGGGCATCGTCAGCACCACCGCCGCGCTCCGCTCCAGCCCCGCCTGCTCGAGCACCTCGAGGTTGCTGGCATCTCCGTACACGATCGCTCGCCCGAGGCGATGCTGCTTCTCCACGGTGCGAGGGTTGAGCTCGATGACGGTCACGATCACGCCGCGCTTCTCGAGGTTGTCCACGACCGCACGCCCCACGGGCCCGAAGCCGGCCACGAGCGCGAGCTTGCCCTGCGCGCTGCCCGCGACCGCCGCCTCCGCGACCGCCGGCGAAACCTCGGGAAGCTTGGGCTCGTCCTCGCTCGCGGGCGGGGTGGGTTCGCGCAGCGCCGAGCTCGCGATCCAGGGCGCGTGACGCACGCGATGGGCCCTCGACGCAAGGCGCGCGCCCCACCCGATGAGCGTCGGCGTGGCGACAAGCGACAGCACCACCACCGCGATCACCGAGTTGTTGTGCGTGCGCGAGATCGCGCCGCTCTCCTCGGCAACGGCCAGCATCACCAGCGAGAACTCGCCGCCCTGCGCCATCGCGAAGCCCGCGTACACCGCCGCCGGCGCCGACGCCCCCACCGCCCACGCCGTGCTCGCGGTGACCAGCGACTTGATCCCGATCGTCGCGACCAGACCGATCAGCAGCAGCCACCAGTCGCGCGCGAGCTCCGACAGCGGCAGCCCCAGCCCGATCGCCGTGAAGAACACGGCAAGGAACAGGTCCCGCAACGGTACGAGCTGCCCCGCGATCTGGTAGCGGAACGGGGTGGACGCGAGCAGGAACCCCGCAAGGAACGCGCCGAGCTCCGGGCTGAACTTCAGCCCCGCCGTCGCGATCGCCGCGGCCAGCGCCACCGCCGCCGACACCACCAGCAGCGCCTCGCCCGAGCGTGCCGCCACACGCATGACGCGCGGCAGCACCCATCGGCCCGCGACGATCAGCGCCGCGATCCCGCCGATCGAGATCCCCGTTTGCGACACGATCCCCACCCAGGCGTCGTGCGCACGCGGGGTCGCCGCCCCCTCCGCGCCGCGCGCTCTGGCCCACCCCGCGAGGAGCGGGATCGTCGCGAGCATCATGAGCGAGAGCATGTCCTGCAGGACGAGCGTGCCGAGCGTGAGACGTCCCTGCGCGCTGTGCAGCTCGCGTCGATCCTCCATCACGCGCAGGACCACCGCCGTGGATGAGATCGAGATCGCCATCGCCGCCACCAGCGCCGCCGGTGCTGGCAGCCCCAACGCCGCGCCCACGCCCCATCCCAGCACCGACACCACCAGCGTTGAGATCACCGTGAGCAAACCGATCGACACCAGCCCACCCCGCAAGGAGTTCACGTCCAGGTGCAGACCGATCGTGAACATCAGGAGCACCGTCGCCAGGGACGTGATCGCCCCGCCCTCCCCACTCGTCGCCAGCCCCAGCGCGTGCGGCCCGATCAGCGCCCCCGCGAGGAGGTACAGCGGAATCGTCGCGGTCTTGAGCTTCCGCGCCACAACCGCCACCAGCCCCGCCGCGGCGAGGATCGCCAACAGGTCCAGCGCCAGGCGCCCCCCCGCGAGCGAACCCTCCGCCATCGTCAACAGTGCATCCGTGCGCATCGGGCAGAGTGTAGAAGGTTCCCGCGCTCCGGCCCGCTCACGAATCTTCCGGTGCCGCGGGCCGCGTCACGCCCCAGCCGCGTGCTTGCGTACGAGCACCGCCAGTAGTGTCAGATCGGCCGGCGTCATCCCCTCCAGGCGTGCCGCCTGACCGAACGTGCCCGGACGAAAGCGGAGCACGGCCTGACGCGCCTCGGGACGCATCGCCGCCAGCGACGCCTCGCCAAGGTCCGCGGGCACCCGACGACGCTCCATCTCGGCGTGGCGCTTGATCTCAGCGCGCTGACGCTCCACGTACGGCTCGTACTTGCGATCCGCGAACGCGGTCGTCCACACCCCTGGAGCGAAGTCCGCCTCGATGAATCGCTCACGCACGACTCGGCGCAGCCCGTCCTCATCGAACTCGGTCCGTCGGCAAACCTGCGACAAGGGCACGCCCTCCACGCTGATCCCTTCGATGATCGCGTGGAGCGCCCGCAGCGCCTGGGCGCGCGACTGGTGCCATTGGTCCCGCAGCGGACCCAGCCCAAGCCCGCCCGCGTCCGGGCCCAGAAGCCCGAGCTCCCTCGCCCGAGGCGTCAGACGATCGCCCGCGTTGTCGGGGCGGAGCAGGATCCGGTGTTCCGCCCGGCTCGTGAACATGCGGTACGGCTCGACGGGCGTCTTGGTCACCAGGTCGTCCATCAGCACGCCGATGTACGCCTCGTCGCGCCCCAGCACGAACTCGCTCGATCCGCGCTCGCCGCCCCGCGCCCGCAGCGCCGCGTTGACCCCCGCGACGAGCCCCTGTGCCGCCGCCTCCTCGTACCCGCTAGTGCCGTTGATCTGTCCCGCGAGAAAGAGCCCCTCGACGAGCTTGCTCATGCCCGTGACGTGGATCTGGTGCGGGCGCACCATGTCGTACTCCACCGCGTATCCGTAGCGCAGGATCTCCGCCCTCTCGCACCCCGGCAGCGCCCGCACGATCGTGTCCTGCACGTCCGCGGGCAAACTCGTGGAGATCCCGTTGCAGTACACCCACTCCGCGTGCTCCGCGTCCAGGCTCTCGGGCTCAAGAAACACGGTGTGGCTCTCACGATCGGCAAAGCGCACGACCTTGTCCTCGATCGACGGACAGTACCGCGGCCCGACCGATTCGATCTGCCCCGTGAACATCGGCGCTCGATGCAGGTTCGCGCGGATCACCCCGTGCACCCGCTCGCTCGTGCTCGTCTGTCGGCAATCAACCTGCGGCAGGACAGGGAAGGCAGCAATGGATGGCGCAATCGAGTGACGGAGCGACGAAGAGCGGCGCTCGTCGTGCTCGCTCGCCGTGCCATCGAGCGCCGAAAGCTCGCTGAACGGCACGGGATGCTCATCGCCCCGCGCCTCCTCCAGTTCCTCCCAGCGGATCGAAGACCGCTTCAAGCGCGGCGGAGTGCCCGTCTTCAGCCGCCCGAGCTCGAACCCCAGCCCGCGGAGCGAGTCCGAGATGCCCATCGCGGGCTTCTCGCCGAAGCGCCCGCCCGGCGTGCGGGACTCGCCCGTGTGCATGAGCCCACGCATGAACGTGCCCGTCGTGAGCACCACGCTCGACGCCCGCAGCGCCGCGCGCTCCGACGCGTGGGAGATCTCCACGCCGCGGATGCGTCCGGCCTCGACGATGAGCCGCTCCACGCTTCCCTCGATCACCACGATCTCCGGACGCGCCGCGATCATGCGCCGCACCTGGCGCGCGTACGCGTGCTTGTCGCATTGCGCACGGGGCCCGTGGACCGCCGGCCCGCGGCTGGTGTTGAGCGTCTTGAACTGGATGCCCGTCGCGTCGGTCGCCAGGCCCATCAACCCGCCCAGCGCGTCGATCTCGCGCACGAGCTGCCCCTTGGCGAGGCCCCCGATCGCCGGGTTGCACGACATCACTCCGATCTTCGAGGCGTCGAGCGTGACCAGCGCCACCGATCCCGATGTGCGCAGCAGGTTCGCCGCGGCCCACGCCGCCTCCACGCCGGCGTGCCCGCCGCCGATGACGATGACCTCAAATGCTCGATCCACGCGGCAATCGTAGAGCGTTGCTCGCAAATCCGTGCGAACGCCCGTGCGCCGCGATCGACTACTTGTCCGGCTTGAGCTCTTTGCCGCCGTAATCGATCCCGTGCAACCCGCCCCTGGTCCAGCGGAAGTACCCCGTCACCGAGTCCGAGATCGTGCCGCTCAGAGTCGGAGGCTCGAAGCCCAGGATGCTCGGAACGTACGAGTACTCCGAGGCGATGTCCTGGTCGGGCGAGACCGGGGTCCAACCCTTGTTCGCGTCCTTGGTGAGCTTCGTCGCCGCGTGCCCATCGAAGAACGTCATGGGCACCTGCGCGTCGGGGTGCCCGTGGTAGGCGGGCTTGGCCTGGTGACGCGCGATGAACTCGAACGTGTGCACCTTCTGCCCCGGATAGCTGACCTCCCACATTCCGCGGGGGCGCAGCGTCACCTTCTGCGTGGGGACATAGAAGAGGTTGTGGTCGCTCTCGTACTGCCAGTACGTGGGGAAGCGATCGGGCAGATAGGCCACCGGCGCAACGTGGTACGACGAGCTGTACGCCCAGATCTTGCCGAAGGGCGTGTTGAAGTCCTTGGGCTTGGGGTCGAACAGGTTTACCGGGTCCTTCTGCCACGACAGCAGCGGCAGGTCCTCCGGGCACGCCATGCTCCGCTCGGGCAGACGCTCCGTCAGATAGTCGTTGAGCACCAGGTGGTTGTAGTGCCGGTGCGGCATGCGGTCGGCGAAAGGCGTCAGGTCCGTGCGCCCCGTGCGGCGACGGATGATGTCCAGCGCCTGGTTCGCCGCCGCCACGACCGACGTCGCCGAACTGTTCAGATCCGAGTACTGGCTGTACGCCTTGCCGGGCTCCCAGCTGAACGTCGCGATGCGGTCCTTGAAGTCGCCCGAGTACGTCGCGTACGCCACGCCCGACTGCTGGAGGTTTGCCTCGCAGCGTGCGCGCCGCGCGTTCCGGCGCGCCCCGCCCAGCGCCGGGAGCAGAATGGAGATCAGCAGCGCGATGATCGCGATGACGACCAGCAGTTCGATGAGCGTGAATCCGCGTTGACGCGCGGCCCAGAGCGGGGAATGGCGCATCGTGCCAGAATACCCCTCCCCACAGCATCACACAAGCAAGATTCGCCCGCGCCCCCGCCCTTTCGCCTTCCAGAATCCTGCCCGCTCGCGTCTATCGGGCGATCTCGCCGCCATCGAAGTCGATGCCCTTGAGCCCGCCGCGCGTCCAGCGGTAGTACCCCTTCACCCAGTCGTACGAAAGCCCGTCGAGCCCGAGCGCCGGAGGCTCAAACCCCAGGATCGTGGGGTCGTAGCGGTAGGTCGTGGCGAGGTTCAGATTCGCGAGCGTCGGATCGAACCCCGGGTTCGCATCGCCCGTCTTGCGCGTCGCGACGTGCCCATCAAAGAACTGGATCGGCACGCGCGCCGTGCTGTACGCGTAGAACAGCGGCCGCTTCCCCGAGTGCCGCGAGATGAACTCGAACGTGTGCACCTTCTGCGCCGGATACTGCACCTCCCACACGCCGCGCGGCTTCCACCCGCGCGACCCGCTCGTGGACATGAACGAGATGTCGATCCAGAACAGATTGTGATCGTCCTGCTTCTGCCACACCGTCGGCGGCTTGTCCGGCGCCCACACGACCGGCACCGGCTGGTACGACGAGCTGTACGCCCAGATCTTCCCCTTGGACTGCGAGAAGTCCTTCGGGATCGGGTCCGCAAGAGTCACCGGGCTCTTCTGCCAGCCCTGCAGCACCGCGTCCTCCGGGCACGCCATCGTCGGCTCCGGTGCGCTCGTCGTCATGTACTCCATCAGGACGAGGTGGTTGTACGCGCGATTGGGCAGATAGTTGTTGCCCAGCGGAGCCAGATCCGTGCGACCCGTCCGACGACGAAGGATGTCCACGGCCTGGTTCGCCGCGCTCTGAGGCCAACTCGGCGCGTTGTTCAGGTCCGACCACTGGCTGTACGCCTTGCCCGGTTCCCAGCTGTAGGTCGCGATCCGATCCTTGAAGTCGGTCTGATACGCCACGTTCGAGCGGGCGAGCTGCCCAAGGTTCGAGGTGCACCGCGCCAGACGCGCTCCGGCGCGCGCCGAGCCCAGCGCGGGCAGCAGCGTGCCGATCAGGATCGCGATGATCGAGATCACGATCAGCAGCTCAATGAGCGTGAAGGCGCATCGACCGCCCACACCGCGCTTCGTCCGCCGTGGATGCATGCTCAAACCCCGTGCTCCGCACCAGTGCCATTACTTTATAGAAAGTTGACGCCACCCACAAGAGAACTCTTTCGTCCCGATCCGTCAGTGATTCAAGAGTCCTTGACCCCGGGAGGCCGTTCAGAAGAGTTTTCGACCCTGCCCGACCACGCGTTGTGCGGGGTGTGCTAGGCTCCACAACCCATGCCCACACCCCGAACCGCCACCAGACCGATCGCGGTCGTACCGACCGTTCCCGGGCCCGCTTCGCACGAACTTCCTCTGCCGCGCCAGGACGCCCCGGACCGCTTCATCAAGGTCCGCGGCGCCCGCGAGCACAACCTCAAGAACATCGACGTCACGATCCCGCGTGATCGTCTGGTCGTCATCACGGGCCTCTCCGGCTCGGGCAAGAGCTCCCTCGCCTTCGACACCATCTTCGCCGAGGGCCAGCGGAAGTACATGGAGTCGCTCTCGGCGTATGCCCGCCAGTTCCTCGAGCAGCTCAAGAAGCCGGACGTGGAGGAGATCGAGGGCATCCCCCCCACCATCGCCATCGAGCAGCGCTCGGCCAGCAGCAACCCACGGTCCACCGTCGCGACGACCACGGAGATCTACGACTACCTCAGACTCCTCTTCGCGCGCTGCGCCACGCCCGTGAGCTGGGCCCCGACCAAGACGAAGAAGGACGGCACGGTGCTCGAGCGCGCCGGCACGCCCATCACCGCCACCAGCGCCAGCCAGATCGTCGACACCGTGATGGGCTGGAGCGCCGTCGCCAGCGAGCCCATCCGCCTGATGGTGCTGGCGCCCGTCGTGCGCGGCAAGAAGGGCTTCCACCGCGACACGCTCGAGGACCTTCAGAAGAAGGGCTGGCAGCGCGCGCGCGTCAACGGCGTGCTGCACGACCTGCGCGATGTGCTCAAGTCCCCGGGCGAGAATCCGCTCAAGCTCGGCCGCTACGAGAAGCACTCGGTCGACGCGGTCATCGATCGCATGGTGCTCGCGCCCGACGCCCGCCAGCGCCTCGCCGAGAGCGTTGAGGCCGCGCTCAAGCTCGCCGAGGGATCGGTGGTCATCGCGCAGGAGGACTCCAAGAGCAAGTCGGGCTGGACCGATCACGCGTTCAGCGACCGCTTCGCCGACCCCGAGCGCCCGGAGTATTCGCTCGCGGAGCTGTCGCCCCGCCTCTTCTCCTTCAACTCCCCTTTCGGCGCGTGCCCCACGTGCCACGGGCTGGGCACGCTGCTCGAGCTCGACGAGCGCCTCGTCGTCCCCGATGAGGCCAAGAGCCTGGAGGACAACGCGATCCGCGCGTACCAGAAGAACGTCGCGGTGCGCATCTGGTTCCACCGCCCCCTGCGCCGGTTCTGCAAGGCGTACAGGGTGCCCTACAACGTTCCGTTCAAGACGCTCACCAAGGAGCAGCGCCAGGTCCTCCTCTACGGCGCGAGCGCCGAGCAGGCCGCCGCCGCCGGCAACCATAAGTGGAAGGGCGTGATCCCCGAGCTCCAGCAGTGGATGGAGACCACGGACAATCCCACCGTCAAGGAGTGGCTCGGGCAGTTCCTCACGGATCGCCAGTGCCCCTCGTGCTTTGGCGATCGCCTGAAGATCGAGGCCCTGCACGTCCTGCTCACCAGCACGCACCGTGCCGACACCAAGAAGGCCTTCTCCGACGCCGTGATCGGTCGCACCAGGCGCGACGGGTCCATGCTGAACATCGCCGAGCTCTCGCGCCTCACCATCACCGACGCCGTCGCGTTCGTCAACGGGCTCGTGCTTGGCAAGGAGCAGGCCCGCATCGCCGAGCCCATCCTCAAGGAAGTGAACAACCGCCTCCGCTTTCTCTCCTCCGTGGGCCTCGAGTATCTCTCGCTCGACCGCAAGACCGCGACGCTCTCGGGCGGCGAGGCGCAGCGCATCCGCCTGGCGACGCAGGTGGGCTCCGGGCTCGTCGGCGCGTGCTACGTGCTCGATGAGCCCACCATCGGCCTCCACCAGCGCGACAACGCTCGCCTCATCCGCACCCTCCGCCACCTCACGGACATCGGCAACTCCGTCCTCGTCGTCGAGCACGACGAGGACATGATCCGCGCCGCGGACCACGTGCTCGACATCGGGCCCGGCCCCGGCGTGCATGGCGGGCGCGTCGTCGCGCAGGGCACTGTTGACGACCTCTGCGCCTCGAAGGAATCCCTCACCGGCGCGTACCTCTCGGGGCGCCGGCGAATCGAGGTGCCCGCCAAGCGCCGCATGCTCGCCGAGAAGTCCGCCATCACCATCAAGGGCGCTCGCCAGAACAACCTCAAGAACGTCGATGCAACGATTCCGCTGGGCGGCATCGTGTGCGTCACGGGCGTGTCGGGCTCGGGCAAGAGCACGCTCGTCAACGACATCCTTCTCAAGGCGGCCAAGGCCCACCTGCTGGGCATCCGCGAGACGCCCGGCGCGCACGATCGCATCACGGGTTTGGGCAAGGTCGATCGCATCATCGAGGTCGATCAGAGCCCGATCGGGCGCACGCCGCGCAGCAACCCAGCCACCTACACCGGCTTCTTCGACGACATCCGGCGCGTCTTCGCGCAGACGAAGGAGGCGAAGATCCGCGGGTACGAACCCGGGCGTTTCTCCTTCAATGTCAAAGGCGGGCGCTGCGAGGCCTGCCAGGGCCAGGGCGTCAAGAAGATCGAGATGCACTTCCTCCCCGATGTCTACGTCGAGTGCGAGGTGTGCGCCGGCACGCGATACAACCGCGAGACGATCGAGGTGCAGTATCGCGGCAAGTCGATCGCCGACGTGCTCAAGATGACCGTCGAGGATGCGCTGGGCTTCTTCGAGAACCACCCGCAGATCAAGCGCTTCGTGCAGTGCCTGCACGATGTCGGCCTGGATTACCTCGAGCTTGGGCAGCCATCCACCACGCTCTCGGGCGGCGAGGCCCAGCGCATCAAGCTCGCGACCGAGCTGGGCAAGTCCGGCGGCACGCGCAACATGCCCACCGAGGGCCTCGCGCCCGAAGATCTCGCGAAGATGAAGTCAAAGGCCGCCGCGGCCCTCGAGGCCGACCCGGACGCCGAGGAGGACGCGCCCCGCGAGCCCGGGCGCGGGCGCTCGCTCCGGTCCATGTCCCCGTACGGGCACACGCTCTACGTGCTCGACGAGCCCACGACCGGCCTGCACTTCGAGGACATCCGCAAGCTCGTCGAGGTCTTCGATCGCCTCGCCGATGGCGGCAACACCCTCGTCATCATCGAGCACAACCTCGACGTGATCAAGCGTGCCGACTGGATCATCGACCTGGGCCCCGAGGGCGGGGACAAGGGCGGCACGATCATCGCCGCGGGCACGCCCGAGCAGGTTGCCAGGACCAAGGGCAGCTCGACGGGGCAGTATCTCAAGCAGGTGCTCGCACACTGACGATCGTGGGTCCGTTCCGCGCTGGCCCGCGCACCGCTAAAGCATGGGTGGATCCGCTTTCCACCCCAAACCGCACTCCGGACATCTCGGTGTCGCGAGCCCCTCCCGCAGATAGCCGCAATGCGCGCACTCGTCGCGAGGCGGCTCCGCCATGGCCGCGGCGCGCCGCCCCTGACGAATGACGAGCCACATGTAAAGCGGCGCGATCGCGGGAAGAGCGCACGCCGATACTCCGACGAATGAGCGGCCCAGTTCGACTCCCGCGCCACCGCTGCTCCGATTCGTGAAGGCGGTGCTCGCCCAGAACAACAGGGTCATCATGGACACAGGCACGACGAACGGAACGACTCCAAGAAAGAGCACACGCGATCGCGCGGCCCAATGAGGATCCTCTCGGGCACGCAGCGTCGCCGGCAAGGCAACGCACACCAAGAGGGGCATCGCGATCAGAACCGTGCATCCGCCGACAACGACGAACGATTGCTGGATGAACTCGAGCGCCGCGCTCGCAAGGTCCCGCGCCTCGGTGTTCACCGCTCGAATCAATATCGGGGGCAGCATGCTGATCGACAGGACGCCGATCACCGCGCACGCCCAGGTCGGCGTAACCATCGCCGCCTCGGCAAGCTCGCCCGGCCTCCACACCAATCGGAGCACGCGGCGGCCCCATGGGTCACTCATGATTCAGAGCGTATCCCTCTTCACGCCCTGCTCAGCACCACCGCCCCCACCACCCCCGCCAGCACGAGCGCGCCCGCGATGGACCCGATCACCAGCGGCGCATCGTGCCGCTCGCTCCGGAACGCCATGGACACCGGCACGTACACCATCTGCGCCGCGATCACGTCGTTGAGCTTCCACCCGTACCCGCCCTCGCTCCCGTACTCCTTCACCTGCTCTGGCGGCGCGATGTCCGGCGTCGTGTGGCAATCCAGGCAGCTCCGCTCTCCCACCACCATCGGGCGCGCGATGTAGAACGTCCGCACGCCGTTGCGATCGCGGATGCCGCTCATCTCCTTCCGCTCGCGATCGCCCCGAAACTGCTCAACGATCGAGCGCTCGAAGTCGTCCGCGAAGTTCTGCCGGTTCGTCGGATTGGGCGACGCCTCCTTGTAGGTGAACTGGGCGTACGTCGGATCGCCCCGGAAGTTGTCGAAGACCGTCCGCGCCGAGAACCCGGGGATCATCTCCTTGACGAACCCCTCGCCGTACATCTGCTTGAGCGCGGGGCGAACGTTGTTGCTCGTGTACTTCCGCACCGAGTTCATCGCGCTGAGCACGATCTCGGCCCTGGAGACCGTCTCGCGCTCGGCGGTCTTGTTCCGCTCATAGCTCGCCTGGCTCAGCCCGTACGCCAGCGCCGCGACCGTCAGCAGCAGCGCCACCATCACCGCCCCGCCCGCGCCCAGCAGCGCCCGATTCCGCCGAGCGAACTTCCGCGCCCGATACAGCGCCGTGGGCGGGCGGGCCATGATCGGCTCGTGCGCCAGGAACCGGCGCAGGTCCTCCGCGAGCGCCCCCGCCGTCGCGTACCGGCGCGTGCGGTCCTTCTCCATCGCCTTCATCACGATCCAGTCCAGGTCGCCCGAGAGCGCCCGACGCAGGCTCTGCACGTCCGTGCGGCGGTGGCGCGCAATCTCGTCGGCCGTCGTCGTCCCGGCGCTCGCCCCTCCGCCCTCGCCCGTCCCTCGCGCGGTCCTCTCCCGCGATCCCGCCTCCTTGGCGACCTTGCTCAAGCGCGTGCTGGGCTTGGGCGGCTCGTCGTCGCGGATCATCCGGCGCATCTCTTCGTACCCCGCGCCGCGCAGGCGCGAGGGGTCGAACGGCGTCGCACCCGCGATCAACTCGTACAGCAGCACGCCCAGCGAGTAGATGTCGCTCCGCGTGTCCACATCAAGCCCGGACATCGCCGCCTGCTCGGGCGACATGTACTCGGGCGTGCCGATGAACTGTCGGAACTCCGTGAAGAACGTCTGCGCCGCCAGCTCCTGCCCCGTCGCCTTGGCGATGCCAAAGTCGATCACCTTCACCACCGGCTCGCCATCGTGCAGCGTCACGAGAACGTTGCTGGGCTTGAGGTCCCGATGGATGATCCCCTTCTGGTGCGCGTGCTGCACCGCGTGGCACACGCTCTGGAAGAGCCTGATCCGCTCGCCCGTGGTCAGCTTCGCCGAATCGCAGTACTCCGTGATCGGCACGCCCTTGACCAGCTCCATCACGAAGTACGGTCGCCCCGACGGCGTCGCGCCCGCATCGAGCACGCGCGCGATGTTCGGATGGTCCATCATCGCCAGCGTCTGGCGCTCCGCCTCGAAGCGCCCGATCACCTGCTTCGTGTCCATGCCCGGCTTGACGATCTTCAGCGCGACCTTGCGCCGGATCGGCTCGCTCTGCTGCGCCATGTACACGACGCCGAACCCGCCCTCGCCGATCTGCTGCAGAAGTTTGTACTCGCCGATCGTCTCGCCGGGCTTCTCGAGGATGCCGTTGTCATCCGAGCGGAACGAGACGCTGGCGGTCTCGGGCAGGCTCTTGGGGCTTCCACGTGGCGCGCTGCCCCCCGCGTGCTCCGTCGATCGATCCTCAGAACCTCGCTCGCCCACGCCTTACTCCTCGCGCGCCCGATCGCCACGATCCCGGCTGGGAACGAGCCGGATCGGGCAAGTCTACCACACTGTCAAGATGTCGCGACATCCTCCAGAGGATCAAGCGACGGAGGGGGCGCTCGTTAGACCCGCTGCGGAGCCGCGACCGTGACGAAGCGACTGTGTGCAGGATTAGCGGTGGGTTTGAATGCGCTTCCGGGGCACGGCCAAATCGCTCGGCGAGCCATTGCCGACCAAGAGGTCTGTCGCCGTCCAGCGGATCGTGCCGAACTGGCTCGCAGCCTGCGCTTGGGACGTGACTGTTCCGATTACGCCAATGTCGTCCATGTAGGTCATCTCTCCGATGTAGACTACACAATGAACGTCGAGGCTGCCGGTCGCATTAGGCTCTGTGTACACATGAGCACCGTACTGTAAGCCCTGATAGACAGGAGTGTTCGCAGCGTCCGAAGGCGATTTCCAACTGATCGCGACCGTCTTGCGTGGGTCTCGCGAATCGACGGGGTACGGGTTGTTCGGATTGATGTTCGGGCTGGCGAGCACATGAGAGCCGAGCCATACGAGCCCAACCAGCACCGCCGCGCTAAGAAGTCCAAGAACGAGAAGTATGCTAGGTAAAAGTGACCTCTTGAAAATTGGCACATGAGGAGAGCTCTCCATCATTCACCCTTTCATCAACTTCCCATCCCGCCACGCCGGGAACTTCCCGCGCCACTCGCGCAGCACCGCGGGATCGACCACCACGCTCAGCACGCCCTCCTCCGCGCCTAGTTCGCCCAGCACCTCACCCTTGGGATCGAGCGCGATCGATCCGCCCGCGTACGTCAGCGTCGGATCGCGCCCGGTCCGGTTGACGCCCAGCACGAACGCCTGGTTCTCGATCGCCCGCGCCACCAGCAGCGCCCGCCAGTGATGCTGCCGCGCCTGCGGCCAGTTCGCCCCCAGCGCGAAGACCTCCGCCCCGCGCGCGAGCCCGATCCGGAACAACTCCGGAAAGCGCAGGTCGTAGCAGATCGCGGGGCACACCGTCAGCGCGTGCTCGCCGCCCGCACCGCCCTTCCACGCGTACGTGACCACATCGCGCCCGCCCTGGAAGAACTCGGGCTCACGCCCGTACGTAAACGGGTGGATCTTGGCGTACTCGACGAGCGGCGCGCCGTCGGCCCCGAACACGGGCGCACGATTCTCCGCCAGCGCGCAGTGGCACTCGTGCACGGTCCGCGCTCCCTGCACCGTCACGCCATAGTCCTGCGCCAGTCGCTGGAGAAATGTGAAGGTTTCGCCCTTGGCGTCGCCGGTCTTGTCCGTGTTGAAGGAGAAGCCCGTGTCGAACATCTCTGGAAGCAGGACCAGATCGCCCGGGCTCGGATCGGCCTTCTCCAGCAGGCGTTCCGCCTTGGCGAAGTTGGCGGGGCGGTCTTCCCAGACGATGTCCATTTGCAGCAGATGGGCGCGCATCGTCCACAAATGTACGAACGATTTCGGTCGCTCGTGCGAATGAAGGAAAGAACCGGATCGAGAGGGGGTAGACTGTGATCATGACGACGCAGGGATGGGGAAGGGCGGATTCGACGGGCGCCAGCCGCGGCGGACAGGGGGACGCCGCGGCCCGCTCGCACCGCCGCCTTCCGCGGGTCATCCTGGCAAGCCAGTCGCCACGCCGGCGCTCCCTCCTCACCGAGGCGGGCATCGCACACGAGGCTCTACACCCGGGCGTCGATGATGGCACACTCGCCCAGGGACTGGTGACCCCAGAACAATGGGTCAAGGCGCTCGCCTACCTCAAGGCCGCGGCGGGTGCCGGGCGCGCCGCGGGAGATGGCACGCCCGCTCTGGTGATCGGTGCCGACACCGTCTGCGTGAAGGACGGTCGCGTCCTGGGGCAGCCCAAGGACGCCGACGACGCCCGACGGATCCTGCGAACCCTGGAGAACGGCACGCACGAGGTGCTGACCGGCGTCGCGCTGCTCCCGGTCCGTCTGGGATCCCCCGAGACCTTCGATCGCGAGCTCTTTGTCGATCGTGCCACGGTGCACGTCGGCGACATCGGCACCGAGCGGATCGAGCAGTACATCGCCAGCGGGCAATGGAAGGGCAAGGCCGGCGCCTACAACCTTTCCGAGCGCCTGGACGCCGGTTGGCCGATCCGTTACGAGGGCGACCCGTCAACAATCATGGGCCTGCCCATGGGCGTGCTCGTGGCGCGCCTCGACCGATACTCCCAGGATCCCTGATGCTCGACCCCTCCCCCATCGCCCCGGCCTGGCTCACCGCGCCGCTGGGGGCGATCGGGCTCGTGGTCGTCGGCGGGCACCTGCTCATGCTCGTGCACTCGTCGATGGACCCGCGCCGCAGGCGCTTGCGCCTGGCGATGACGGGGCTGCTCATGCTCGCGACTCCGCTCATGGTCTACGGAGCGAGCGTGACGAGCCCCCGCGACCCGCGGACGTTCGTGCTCACCTGGGTCCTTGTCGCGGCGCTCATGGTGATGGTGCTCGTGCTGGCCATGATGGACATGGCGCACACACTTGTGGTGCAGCGTGCCGAGTCCAGGGCGTTGCGCCGAACCCTCGCCGCCCCGCGCGCGGGCGAGCAGGAAGGGGCTCCCGCCCGCGAAGTGCCGGGAGGCGCCGATGGCGGCGCCGCCTGAACGCCCCGGCCCGCTGCCCGCGCTCCTGCGCCCGCTTGGGCCGGCGCTCGCCCGCGTGTACACGCGGGCCATCGCGGCGCGGAACGCTCGCTTCGATCGCGGGCGTGGCGTCGTGCGGTTCGATCGCCCGGTGATCTCGGTGGGCAACCTCTCCGTGGGTGGCACAGGCAAGACGCCCATGGTCCGCGAGATCGTGCGGGTCCTTCGGGACGCGGGGCACACGCCGTGCATCGCGATGCGGGGCTACGGGTCCGATGCACGGACCGAGTCCGACGAGGCGGGCGAGTACCGGCGCGCGTTCGCCGATGTGCCGATCGTTGCGCAGCCCGATCGCACGCACGGGCTGAT
Organism: uncultured Phycisphaeraceae bacterium; assembly: GCA_964399625.1. Taxonomy (GTDB): domain Bacteria; phylum Planctomycetota; class Phycisphaerae; order Phycisphaerales; family UBA1924; genus CAYNSB01. The sequence continues at coordinate 22,491 of CAYNSB010000009.1, read as the reverse complement.
CACGCTGTTCGCTCGCGAGCACGACGAGCAGGCCGCGCCGGGCGAGGGCGGGGGCAACGCCGCGTCGCCGCGCCGGACCGACTGCATCGTGCTCGACGATGGATTCCAGCACCGCCAGATCGGGCGCGAGCTGGACATCGTGCTGATCGACGCGACGCGCGATCCGTTCGCCGATCGCCCGATCCCCGCGGGCTGGCTCCGCGAGCCAGTCGCATCGCTCCTGCGGGCCGATGTGATCGTGCTGACCCACGCCGAGCGCGTGGAGGCCTCGATGGTGCGCGCGATCGACGCCGCAGTTGAACACCTGAGAGGGCGCGGGTTGGACGCCATCTGCCGGCACGCATGGGCGGGGCTGACGCTGACGCACGAGAGTGGTTCGCTCCACGCGCGCGGGCCCGATGCGCAGGGCCCCGACGAACCGAGCCCCGCGGACCCGCATGCCAGCGTGCCCGTGTCGTGGCTCGCCGGGCGTCGCGTCGCCGTCGCGTGCGCGATCGGAAATCCCGAGGCGTTCCTTTCGCAAGCACGGGCCGCCGTCGGCGGCGCGCTCGCGGGCGAGCTCGTACTGCGCGACCACGATCCGTTCGCCCCCGCGACGGTCGAGCGCCTCGTCGGGATGGCCAGGAGCAGCGCCGCGGGCGCGATCATCGTCACAGAGAAGGACTGGTCCAAGCTCGCGCCACGCCGGATCGCCTGGCCCTGCCCGATCGTTCGTCCGCGTCTGGAGCTGGCCTTCGATCGAGGCGGCGAGGCCCTGTTCTCTCGGGTCATCGACGCGGTCCGGGCGGGCGTGCCCGAGGATCAGGTGTCGCCGCCGATGGGCCCCAGCGAGGCGTCCGCCATGGTCGGACGCTGACGTACACTGCGCGCATGAGCGAGAGCATCTTCGCGAAGATCATCCGCGGCGAGATCCCGTGCCACAAGGTCTACGAGGACACGCACGTGTTTGCCTTCCTCGACATCGGGCCGCTGAGCCAGGGGCACACGCTCGTGATCCCTAAGGAGCCGGCGGTCACGCTCGACGCGCTCTCGGACGAATCGTCCGCGGCGATCGGGCGCGTGCTCCCGCGGATCTGCCGAGCCGTGCTCGAGGCGACGGACGCAACGGCGTTCAACGTTCTGCAGAACAACGGGCCCGCGGCGCATCAGGCGGTGATGCACGTGCACTTCCACATCATCCCGCGGTTCGAGACGCGCCCCGACGGCTCGGGCCTGGCGATCCAGTGGCGTCCGCAGAAGCTCGAGTCGAGCGCGGGCAGGGCCCTTGCGGAGAAGATCGCGTCCGCGCTCGCCCGGCGTTGAGCGGCGTCACGCGTCGTGCACCAGGTTGGTCGTGAGCGCGGGCAGCTCCTCGAGCTGGCCGTCGTCCGTGCGCACGAGGATGTGGCTGGCGGGGTGGATCGCCTCCACGATGCCGTCCACGCGCTTGCGCCCGTGCGTGAACCCGCGCCGCGTGCCGATGAGCATGTCCCTGGTCTGCCACTCCCGAGCGAGCCCCTCGGGCTCACGCGCCAGGGCGCGATCGAGCTCGACCATCAGGCGCTCGGCGACGGAGATGCGATCCCACGCCGAGCCGAGCATCGCCAGCGACAGCGCCCGCGCGCCCAGAGGGCCCGCGAACTCCCCGGCACGCTGGGTCACGTTGATTCCCACGCCAACGAGGACAAGGTCCGGCGTGGGCTCGATGAGCACTCCCGACAGCTTTCGATCCCCCTTCACGCCCGGCAGGAGCGCGACCACGTCGTTGGGCCAGCGGAGCCCGATCCGGGCGCCCTTGAGATCGACGCCTTCCAGCGCCGCGTCGATCGCGCGGAGCGAGGCGAGCCCCGCCGCCAGCGAGAGCGAGGGCGTGGGAAGAAGCCCGTGCGCGATCGCGAACGTGATGGTGAGGGCCCCGCCCGAGCCGTCGTGCCACGTGCGACCCAGGCGTCCGCGCCCGCTCGTCTGGCGGGCGGCGATGAGCGTCAGCCCGGGTTTGCGCCCCGCCGCCGCACGCGCGGCGTCCTGCGTCGAGTTCGTGCTCGCGAGCACCGCGACCCGCGACACGCAGCGGACGGCGTGCGTCCGCATCGCGCCCTCGAGGCGATCGGCCCATGTGTCCATGTTCTCGTGGAGCGCGCCCCGCGCGTCGAGCGTCGTCATGCGTGCATGTCCATCGCCACGTCGAGCCACGTTGCCCCATGCGTGAGCGCCCCGGCGCTGATGCGCTCGACACCCGTCTCCGCGATCTGTCGCACCGTATCCAACCGCACACCCCCGGACGATTCCAGCTCGACGCGCGAGCCCGCACGCTCGCGTCGCGCCACGGCGCTCCGCAACTGCACCGGACCCATGTTATCCAGCAGGATCACATCGATCACGCCCGCGGGCAGTGCGAGCAGTCGGTCCAGCTGATCGAGCGACTCGACCTCGACCTCGAAGAACGCCAGTTCCGGGCGCAGGCGGCGCGCGTCCCTTGCCGCGCGCTCCACCACGCCCGCCAGCTCGCCCAGGGCCACGCCCGCGAGGTGGTTGTCCTTGATGAGCACCGCGTCGTGCAGCGCCAGGCGGTGCGAGCGACCACCGCCGCAGCGCACGGCGTACTTCTCCAGCACGCGCAGGCCCGGCGTCGTCTTTCGCGTGTCGTAGAGGTGCGCCCGCGTGCCCGTGCCCATCGCCGCCACGAAGCGCGCGGTGTTCGTCGCGACGCCCGACAATCGGCCCAGCAGGTTCAGCGCCGTGCGCTCGAACGCGAGCAGCTGCCGCTCGGGCCCGCGGATGAGGGCGAGCGGGGTGTTGTGGGCGTGGGTCGTGTCGCCGTCGCGCCAGTGGACCTCGAGCGTCGCGTCGGGCGCCAGCAGCGAGACGACCTCGGGCAGCGCCGCCAGCCCGCAGATCACCCCCGACTCACGCGCGACGATCGTCGCCTGCGCCGCTCGGTCGGCGGGAACGCTCACCAAACTGGTGATGTCCCCGGCGTGGGGACCCGCTCCCAGGTCCTCCTCGCGTGCCAATTCGAGCAAACGCCGCACCAGCCCCGTTGCCGCCAGGGCGCGATACACCTCGGGAAGAGGCAGCGCGTTCAGATCGGACATCGCTGGATCATAGGTTCGTCGCCCAAACGCGCTCGCCCGACGCCGCCGCCCCGCCCCCGGGCCCGCGCCCGATCTACACTGCCTTTCCAGCACGGAGGTGACACATGGGCCTGCTGACGGGCAAGACGGCGTTGATCGTCGGGATCGCCAACGAGCGTTCGTACGCGTGGTTCATCGCCAAGTCGCTCCAGGAGCACGGGGCGCGCCTCGCGTTCACCCACCTGCCCGGCGAGAAGAACGAGCGCCGCACGCGGCGCGCGATCGACGAGCTGGGCCTGGCCGACCCGTTCCTCGTCTCGATGGACGCAGGCTCCGACGCCGACATCGACGCCGCCTTCGCCAAGTTCGGCGAGAAGTTCGACACGCTCCACGTGCTTGTGCACTCGATCGCGTTCGCCGAGCGTGAGTGGCTCCAGATGGGCAAGTTCGCCGACACGCCCCGCGCCGCGTACCTGCAGGCGATCGACATCTCCGCGTACACGCTGCTGGCCCTGGCCGCGCGGGCCCGCCCGATCATGGCCCGCTCGGGCGGCGGGTCCATCATGTCCATGAGCTACTACGGCGCGGAGAAGGTCGTGCCGGGGTACAACGTCATGGGCGTCGCCAAGGCCGCGCTCGAGTGCTCCACGAGGTACCTCGCGTCCGAGATGGGTGCGCACAAGATCCGCGTGAACTCCATCTCGGGCGGCTATCTCCGCACGCTCGCCAGCTCCGCGGTGGGCGGGACGGACACGATGGGCAACCGCTCCGAGGAGCGATCGCCGTTGCGCCGGAACGTCGAGGGAGAGGACGTGGGCAAGACCGCCGTCTACCTCGCGTCCGATCTTTCCTCGGGCGTCACCGGTGAGACGATCTACGTCGATTGCGGCGTGAATCTCATCGGGATCTGATCGCCCAACGTCTCGAAATCCCGCGTCCGCGGGGCCCCCAGGCGGGCGCAAGCCGATCTGCCGGCAAGGGATGGGACGATTGTCCGTTGGGCTTGAACAATCCGTGATCGCGCGGCGTCGGTTCGTTCGATGACAGGGGCGTGAGCGTGCTTCCGACGAACATCGCTCAGTCCCTCGCCGGCGCTCCGCAGGCCGAACAGGTCAAAGCGCGCGAGCGCAAGCCCGAGCCCGCCAAGGGCGGCGTGCGCCGGCGCGACGATGAAGTCATCGTCCAACCCGAGACGCTCGAGGCGATCCAGTCCAAGAAGGAACGCGAGAAGGACCAGCCGCCCCGGCGCGAGCACCCTCACGCTCACCCTCAAGCGGGCTCCTCGGGCCCGAAGAACGCCAAGCACCTCGACATGGAAGCCTGACCTCCACGGCGCAAGCGTGGACGCCTGCAGGAGTTCGCCCGCGCAGGACTTGCGCCGGGCATTCGTGAGTGGGTCGATCTGACGCCGCCACGGGCCTTGCTCCATTGGCACTCGCCTTGTGAAGAGATCGTGACGGAGGCCGATCCGCCTCCGCTTCATGCTTCACGCCGAGGTGCTTCACATGGTGCTGACCCAATCCGAACATGTCCCCCTCGAGCGCACGCAAGCGGCTCGCCTGATTGAACTTATGCGCTCCGGAGCTCTGGGTCAGCGGTTGCTCGCCTCCGCCCGTGTGGCGGTCGCGATCCATCACGCGCAGGCCTCGGCCCAGTCGCATCTGAACGCGACATCCGGCGCTGCGGGCTCGGGCCGCTCGGAGTCCCGCCCATGAACTATGGGATGAACATCTCCGCGTCGGGCGTGCTCACGAGCCTGTACCGCATGGACGTGCTCGCGAACAACCTCGCCAACACGAGCACGATCGGATTCAAGCCCGACCTTGTGAACGTGCGCCAGCGCAACGCCGTTGGCTCGGAGTCCAGCACCGCCGAGGTCCCGCCCGAGCGTCTGCTCGAGAGGCTCGGCGCGGGAGTTCGCTCGGCCCCGAACATCACCTCGTTCACGCAGGGGACGCTCACGCGAACCAGCAATCCGCTGGACGTCTCGATCCAGGGCGATGGATTCTTCGTGCTGCAGGATGGTGCCGGCTCCGGAACCGACCGCTTCCGCTTGACCCGCGACGGGCGCTTCACACGCGATCACGAGGGGCGTCTCGTCTCGGTCACCACGGGCATGCCCGTGATGGACGTGAACAACCGCTCCATCACCATCGCCGACAGCGCTCCGGTGACCATCAACGCGGACGGAACCATCCGCCAGCGCAACGCCACGATCGCCCGCCTCCAGGTCGCGGATGTTCCCGATCGCACCAAGCTCACCAAGGCCGGGCACGGCACGTTCTCGGCGTCCGCTGATGCCTGGTCGGGCAAGCAGGCGGGCTCGGGCGTCGTGTCGCAGTTCTCGGTGGAAGAGTCCGCGGCGGACCCCATCGCGATGCTCATGGGCATCACCGACGCCGGGCGCGCCGCCGAGAGCAACATTCAGATGGTGTCCAACTTCGACCGCATGATGGATCGGGCGATCAACTCGGTTGGACGGGTCTCGGGCGGGTAAGTCCGCGCTGGCCCGCCGCTTGCGAAGGTCTGAGCGGGCCCAGAGGCCCTCCGTAACGAAAGGCCGATCATGGCGAACATCGCCCTCCAATCCTCCGCGACGGGTCTGAGCGCGCTCAACACGAAGCTCGACGTCATCGCGAACAACCTCGCGAACGTCAACACGCAGGGCTTCAAGGCCAGCCGCGCCAACTTCCAGGACCTGCTCTACATCGAGCGGGCGCAGCCCGGAGTCGAGAACGCACTGGGCGACAAGCGGCCCACGGGCCTGTATGTCGGGCTGGGCGTGAAGGTCTCGGGCACGCAGAACGACTTCTCGCAGGGCGCCCCCATCACCACCAATCGGGACCTCGATCTCATGATCGAGGGCCAGGGGTTCTTCAAGGTCACTGTCGAGAACTCGCTCGGGGGCGGCGTCGCGTACACGCGAGCGGGCAATTTCGCCCTCAACGCCAACGGCGAGATCGTTCTCGCGAACGATCAGGGGCGAAAGCTCGATCCGAACATCACCATCCCGTCCGACGCGATTCCCCCGTTGAAGGTGAGCGCCGACGGCAAGGTGTCCGTGCTCCAGCCGGGCGCGACGCAGGCGACGGAGGTTGGGCAGATCCAGCTCGCGACGTTCGTCAATCCCGCGGGCCTCAAGCAGATCGGCGAGAACTTGTTCGTGGAGACCGAGGCCTCGGGCGCTCCCCAGGAGGGCGATCCCGGCGTGGACAACCGCGGGCGACTCCGCCAGAACATCCTCGAGGGATCGAACGTGGACCCCACGTTCGAGCTGATCGAGATGATCCGCACGCAGCGAGCGTTCGAGATGAACAGCAACACCATCCGCGCCGCCGACGACACCCTGCGCGCCATCGCGCAGCTCCGGCGGTGATCGCGCAGGAATGACGCCATGACGCGCGGAAGTGTCCTCATCACCATCCTCGGCGTGCTGCTAGGGGCGCGAATCGCGCTCGCGCAGGGCTCGATCGAGCTGCGCACCTCGGCGCGCCTCGATCCCGAGCGCCCGCTGACGCTGGGCGACGTGGCGATCCTCAAGGGTCCGGACGCTGAGGGCCTCGCCGATGTCGTCGTTCTGCCCGCGGGCGGGCGTGCCGGCGCTCCGTCGCACGACGCCAACGGCTCGCCGGTGACGCTCTCGCTCGAGTCCGTGCGTCAGGCGATCGATCAGGACCGCCACGTGAACTGGGGACGCCTGCTGCTGCGGGGCTCGCGCTGCGCGGTGTTGCCCCCGATCGATTCGGCGCCCCGGCCCGAAACCACAAAGAAGACGCGTCCGGAGAGCGATGGGCGCGTCGTGCCCGGCACGGTTCGCAGCGCGGTGCTCGCGCGGATCGTCCAGCTCTCGGGCGCCGAGCCCGAAGCGCTCCGTCTGGCGTTCGACGCCCGCGACGCCGAGGTGCTCGATACGAGCGTGGCCGGGCGGAGCGTTGAGGTGAACCCCGCGGGCACGTCCGACAAGGTGCCGCTCGCGATCCGCGTCGTGGAGGGCGAGCGAACGCTCGTCGAGCGGACGATCCGGGTGGGCGTGCAGGTCCGACGGAGCGTGCTCACCTCGCGAAGCGTCCGGCGCAAGGGCGACACCATCGCCGAGGGGGACGTGGAGGCGGGCGAGCAGTGGCTCCCGCTCACCGCGCGTCCGGCCTCCAGCGAGCAGGTGCTCGGCTCGAGCGTGCAGTCGCGCCTGAACGCGGGCGAGATCATCATGGAGAACGACGTGTCCGCGCCGCTGGCGGCCCAGAAGGGCGAGGTCGTCGCGGTGCGCGTGCTCTCGGGCAGCGTCGCCCTGGCGACCAAGGCCCGCGCGATGGGCCCGGCCCGGGAGGGCGAGCTCGTTCGTCTGCAAGCCCTGGACACGAAGCGCGAGTTCCTCGCGCGCATGGACGGGCGCGGGCGTGCGCTCATCGTCGCGGGTCAAACGCCCGCCGACGCACCAGATGCCTCGGGTTCCGTGCCCAACACGCCAGAATCCAGGCGCGCTCGCAAGAAGGAGGCGATCCGATGAAGCACTCCCCATGGATCGGCGTCGCGATCGCGGCGCTCGGAGCTTCCTCTGCCGCCGCGCAGAGCCTGCTCCGCGAGCTCCCTCCGCCGCCCGTGCAGGGCGTGGTGAACGTCGATCCGAACCCCGCGGCCGCGCTCGCCGGGTTCAGCCTGACCGCCGTGCAGCCCCCGCGACCCCGCACGTACACCGTCCACGATCTGGTCACCATCATTGTCGAGGAGACGAGCACGCAGTCCGCGGACCAGCAGCTCAAGACCGACAAGACGTACAACAACTCGACGGACGTGAACGCGCTCATCGATCCGTGGCTGCTCCTTGAGCTCCAGCTTCGCCCGGGCTCGCTGAGCAAGGAAAAGCTGCTGGATATCGCGAACAAGTCCAAGTTCGACGGCAAGGGCTCGTACACGCGCAGCGACAAGCTCCAGCTGCGGATCCAGGCCGAGATCATCGACGTCAAGCCCAACGGCACGCTCGTGCTGGAGGCCAAGAAGACGCTAGACAAGAACGGCGAGACGCAGCTCACGGTCCTCTCGGGGCGTGTGCGGCGCGACGACATCACCGCCGCGAACACCGTGCTCTCCTCCCAACTCGCGGACCTGACGATTGTGACGCGCAGCGAGGGCCAGGTGGACAAGGCGGGCAAGAAGGGCTGGATCCCTCGCGCCCTGGAGACTCTGTTCGCCTTCTGAGCGAGCGGGGCAGCGGTGGCACGACATTCGCGTGAGCATGGATGCTCGCGATCGGCGCGGAGTGCAGGAGGCACGCCATGCACAGACACAACGGCTCGATGCTCTGGCGGCTGACGGCGCTGGCCGCCATGCTCGGCGCGACTTGCGCGATGGCGCAGGAATCACCCGCCGGCGGCGCACCCGCGATCGCGCGGTCGGACCGCACGAGCGTTGACCAGGTCGCGCGCCTCGAGGGACAGGGCGAGACGATCCTCCGCGGGCAGGGGCTGGTCTTCGGGCTCAACGGGACGGGCGACACGGGCAAGGACCTCGTCCTGGCCCGCGAGCTCATGGAGTACTACCGCAACAACGGCAACCCGCTGGGCGCGATCGAGGACCTCAGGAACGCCAAGACCGTCGCCCTCGTCAACGTGACGTGCACGATCCCCGCCGGCGGCGCCAAGACCGACGACACGATCACCGTCTCCGTGCAGGCCACGCACGCCGCCAAGAGCCTCGTCGGCGGCGAGCTGTACCTCACGCCGCTGCAGGGTCCGTACAACTCCGGCGAGGCCGCGGGCGTGTTCGCCGTGGCGCAGGGGCGGATCGTCGTCGAGGACGCGCAGAACGCGCCGCGCGTGGGCATCGTGCGGGGCGGGGCGCGGATGATCCGCTCGATCGACACCACGCCGCGTGTGACCGAGAGCTTCACCCTGATCCTCAAGCCCGAGTTCGCGGGCTTCGCCAGCGCCAGCGAGATCGCCGGGCGCATCCGCGACGAGTACAACGGACGCCGCCCGCGCGACGGGGGCGAGTCCCTCCCCACCATCGCCAGCGTCATCGACGATCGCACGATTCGCGTCGAGGTGCCGCCCGCCGAGCGGGCCGCGCCCGCGGGGTTCGTCGGCGGGGTGATGCGCACCACGCTGAATCCCTCGCTGCTTGGGCTCCCGGCCCGGGTCATCTGCAACCAGTCCGCGGGCATCATCGTGATGACGGGCGACGTGGAGATCAGCCCCGTCGCGATCACGCAGAAGGACCTGACGATCACCACGACGATCCCCACGCCCGTGCCCACGGCGGACAACCCGCTCGTGAAGACCGAGCGCTGGGCGGCACTTTCCTCGGGCGCGCGCCCGGGCGAACGCGCCAGGCTCAACGACCTTCTCGAGGCGTTCAACCAGCTCAAGGTGCCCGTGAGCGAGCAGATCGCAATTCTCACCATGCTCGAGCGGGCCGGCAAGCTGCACGCCCAGCTGATCCTGGAGTGACCCATGAGCGATGCGATGGACATCATGGGCTCGGAGATGCGACGCGCCGCCTGGAGCGCGCCGGCACGGCGCTCGGCTCAGCAGGCGTTCGCGCAGACGCTGGGCAAGCACGCTGACACGCCCGACGTTCCGCGCTCGCCCGCGCAGCAGGCCCGCGACGCCGCCGAGGGGCTTGTCTCACAGACGTTCGTGCAGCCCATGCTCAAGCTGTTCCGCGACAGCAACCGCGCGGCCCCGCCCTTCGCGCCCACGCCCGCCGAGAAGCAGTTCCGCTCGCTCATGGACGTCCAGCTCGCCCAGCAGATCGTCAGCGCCAAGCAGTTCCCCATTGTGGACGCCATCGCGGATCACCTCATCAAGCACGGCTCCAAGGACGGCGCCGGGCGCGATGCGATGCGCGAGCTCCGCGAGAACTCCGCGCTCGCCGGAGCCGGCAGGGCCACGGAACCCAACACCGCCGCCCGCATCACCCCGAGGAATCCATGAGCGTCAACCCGCCCACCGATCGCCCGAGCGAGCCGCCCCACGAGCTCGAGACGCTCCTCGAGCGCTACATCCAGCTCCACGAGCTCGTGCTCGAGCTCACGCGCGAGCACCGCGTGGCCTTGTCTCGCGCCGACGGGACCGCGATCGCCGCGTGCCTCGCCAGGCAGCACGAGCTGCGGGCGCACGTCCGCGAGCTCGACCAGGAACGTGGGAGGCTCTCGCTTCGGATGGGCCCATCCCCCACCCTCGCGGGGCAGCAGCCCACGCTCAGCGACCTGGCCCGGCGATTGCCCGAACCGGCACGCCATCGCGCCCTTGCCAGAGCCGCGCACCTGAGGGACCTGCTCACGAGCATCCAGCGCCAGACGGGCATCGTCCAGAACGCCACGCGGGCGCTGCTGGCCCACGTCGATGGCGTGATGCAGCAGGTCGTCCGCACGCTCAACCGCGCCCGCGTCTACACGACCCGAGGAACGCTCGCCCCGGGCGGGCCCGTCGTTTGCGGTGTGGACCTCGTTCGGTAAGAGCACCGCCGCCCAAACGGAGACGCCCATGGGACTCAACAGTGCGCTCAACATCGGTGCGACGGCCCTGGGCGCGAGCCAGGTCGCCCTGCAGGTCTCGGGCAACAACCTCGCCAACGCCGCCACTCCCGGATACTCGCGCCAGGTCGCGAACCTCGCCCCGCTGCGCCCGGACAACTACGGGCGGATCAGCGTGGGCACGGGCGTGAAGGTCTCGGACGTCCGCCGGCAGGTGGACGATGCGCTGCAGCAGCGCCTGTGGAAGGCGATCTCCGATCAGTCCGCGGCCGACCAGAGCAGCGGCGCGCTCGGGCAGCTCGAGTCGATCCTCGACGAGCTGGGCAGCAGGTCGCTCTCGAACCAGCTCCGCACCTTCTTCGGGAGCTGGTCCGAGCGTGCCAACCTCACCAAGTCCAGCGCCGTAGTCGTTCAGGAGGGCGTCGCCCTCGCGGACTTCCTCCAGAAGATGCGTTCGGACGTCGTCAAGCAGGGCGACAACGGCGATCTGCAGCTGGGCGCGATCGTCGACAAGTCCAACGATCTGCTCTCGCAGATCGCCGGAATCAACCAGCAGATCTCCGACTTCGAGACCTCCGGGGCCGAGGCGAGCACGCTCCGCGATCAGCGGGACGAGCTCGTCACGAAGCTCTCGCAGTACATGGAGGTCGCCACCGTCGAGCAGAAGAACGGGGCCATCGACGTGCTCGTGGGGTCCACGCCCGTGGTCCTGGGCAGCGTCTCCCGCGGCGTGCAGGTCAAGCGGGAGTCCCGCGGCACGCCCCCCAACAACACGCTCGATGTCTTCGTCGCGACCCGCGACGACTCGTCCAAGCTCACCGTGACCAACGGGCAGATCGGCGCGATCCTCGCCGACCGCGGCGGCAGCGTCAACCAGCTCGTCGACGCCCTCGACAGCGTCTCCAAGCAGATCATCTTCGAGGTCAACAAGCTCCACAGCACGGGCGGGACGCTCGCCGGACTCACGGATGTCACGGGCACGCTCTCGGTCCCGCTCGAGGATCAGACGCGCGCGCTCAACGACCCGAGCAACACCACGCTCGCGGGGCTGCCGTGGAAGGTCGAGAACGGCGGGTTCCTCGTGAACGTCACCTCGCCCACGGGCGCGAAGACGTCCGTTCGGATCAACGTGGACCTGGACGGACGCAAGAACGACGGCACGCCGGGATTTGAGGACGACACGAGCCTGCAATCGATCGTCTCCCAGATCGGCGCGATCAGCGGGCTGAGCGCGAGCCTCACGCCCGATGGCAAGCTCAAGATCGCCGCCGCGCCGGGCTTCTCCTTCGGGTTCTCGGATGACACGAGCCACGCCCTGGCCGTGCTGGGCGTGAACACGTTCTTCACGGGCAAGGACGCCAAGGACATCTCCGTCCGCCAGTCCCTGCGCAACGATCCCAAGGACCTCGCCACGGGCCGCACGAGCGATGGCAAGTTCGTGGAGAACGGCACGGCCCTGGGCATCGCCCAGCTCCGCGACACGCCCGTGGACGCCCTGGGCGGGCGCTCCGTGCAGCAACTCTGGACCGACTCGGTGCAGCAGGTGGGCCTGCAGTCCGACGCGGCCAAGGGCGCGGCGCAGGCGGCGAAGGTCGTCGCGGACTCTCTCCAGTCGCAGCGCGACGCAGTAAGCGCCGTGAGCGTGGACGAGGAGTCCATCAACCTCATCAACTACCAGCGGGTGTACCAGGGCGCGGCGCGGTTCATCAGCGTCGTGAACGACCTGACCTCCTCGCTGCTGAGCATCGTCTGACGGAGCGCACGCCATGAGCTCGATCCCATCCAACCTCTCCCGAGCGCCCAACCTGCTCATGTCCCGCATCACGTCGGGCAGCATCGGTCGCTCGCAGCTCGGGCTCCTGCAGATCAGCCAGCAGATGTCGAGCGGGAAGCTCATCAGCTCCTTCTCCGACGATGGCGTCAAGGCCGCGACGATCTCCTCCCTCGACGACGCGCTCGCGCGCAGGGCCCAGGAGTCCCGCAACCTCGACCACGCGGACTCGGCGCTCTCGGCCCTGGACCAGGCGCTGGGCGACTCCAACGACCTCATCAACGAGGCCCGCACCATCGCCTCCACCCAGGCCAACGTCGGCTCCTCCGCGCAGGAGCGCGCCGGGCAGGCCGTCGTCGTCAACTCGCTCATCCAGGGCCTGTACCAGATCGCCAATCGCCAGTCGGTCGCGGGCTACATCTTCGGAGGCAGCACGCCGGGCAAGCAGCCGATCGAGTCGCTGCTGGGCGGGTATCGATACGCCGGGCAGGGATCGGGTCTGGTGACCGACATCAATCTCGGGCAGGCGGTGCCGATCACGCTCGGCGGCCCCAATCCCATCGGCGAAACGTCCGTGCGCGTCAAGGGCGACAAGGACCTGGACTCGGGCGTCACCGCCGACACGCGACTGTCCGATCTCGACGGCGCCCGCGGCGTGGGCGTCAAGACGGGCAAGATCACGTTCTCGTTCAACGCCGGCCCAACCGCGACGATCGACGTGTCGAGCGCCGACACGCTCCAGGATGTCGCGACGACCATCACCAACGCGCTCAAGGACTACGAGAAAGCGAACAGCGTCACCATCCTCGGTCCGGGCGGCGTGACCATCTCCGGCGGCGCGCTGCACATCGACGTGGCGCCCGCGAGCAGCGGTCCCAATCCCACGCTGGCCTTCGCCGACCCGGTGGGCGGACGCACCGGCGCGGACCTGGGCCTCGTCGGAGCGGCGACGCCCATCACCTTCGTCGCGGGCTCGCCCGACGGTGCGGAGCTGAACGCCCGCCTCACCTGGCGCACGCCCATCTCGGCGCTTCGGGGTATCGGCACGGGCGGGCTGGGGCAGATCAAGATCAACAACCTGGGGCAGTCGCGGGTGATCGACCTGGGAACCGCCCAGACGCTGGGCGATGTGCGAAACCTGATCGAGGGCACAGGGCTCGGGCTCCGCGTGGACATCAAGCCCGACGGGTCGGGCATCGATGTGGTGAACGAGGTCGCCGCGGGGCGGGCGCAGGCGTTGTCCATCGAGGAGGTGCCCAACACCGACTCGACGAAGGACCTGACCGCGACGCGACTGGGCATCCGCACGCTGACGATGACCACGCGCACGGCGGACTTCAACGACGGCAAGGGCGTGAACATCATCGATGGCGCCAAGGACCCCGTCACGGGAGCCGCGACCACCGCTCTGAACAACGACCTGAAGATCACGCTGGGCGACGGGCGCTCGTTCACGGTGGACCTGCGCCCGCAGGACATGGCGACGGTCGGCGACGTGATCGCGCGGATCAACACCGAGGCCCAGGCCCAGGGCATCGCGACCACGGACTTCAGCGCGGGGCTGTCCAACGCGGGCAACGGGCTCGTGCTGTTCCAGAATTCGACGTTCACGAACGCGATCAAGGTGGTACCCCAGAACAACTCCCAAGCGGCCGACGGGCTCGGGCTGCTGACGGGCAGTTATGACGCGACGTCGAGCACGTTCCGCGCGGAGGACAAGGCGAAGGTGCGCGTGGACAACCTCTTCAGCGCGCTCATCGACCTGCGCGAGGCGCTCCAGAACAACGACACGTATGGCATCACGCTTGCGGGGGAGAAGGTCGAGTCCCTGGTGGACCGGGTGTCGCAGACACGGGCGACCGTCGGCGGGCTCGCCAAGCGCGTCGAGGACGGCATCAAGACGCAAGAGGACCTGACCGTGCTGGACAAGAAGACCAAGAGCCAACTGCAGGACCTGGACTACTCGGATGCCGCCATCCGACTGAGCCAGTTGCAGACGCAGTTGCAGGCGGGGTACCAGGTGACGAGCCAGATCCTGTCGCGTTCGCTGCTCGATTTCCTGGGGTAGTGAGAGCGGTGCGCTCGCGGCGAGAGCCGGGAGTCGCGCGTTGATCGAATCGGGCGTCCGCCTCGGCCGTGGACGCTCATGACAGGAGGTCGCCCGTGCGGGACGCGCGGGGATCGATCCGGCTGGGATGGCCGACAGGGATGGAGCGCACTATGGACGTGCGGACGACTCGGTTCGGAACGATCCAGATCAGCGATGATCGCGTGATCAACTTTGCCAAGGGGCTCCTCGGATTCCCCGACTCCAAGCGGTACTGCCTGCTGGAGCCGGGCGAGGACGCCTGCTTCTTCTGGCTCCAGTCGCTGGACGATCCGGCGCTGGCGTTCGTGGTGACGGACCCGTCGCTGTTCGTGCCCGAGTTCTCGGTTCCCATCCGCCCCGAGCAGATGGGCGACTGGGGCCTCACGCGTCTGGAGGACGCCCAGGTTTTCGTGATCGTCAACAAGGTCGAGGGAACACTGACGGGCAACCTCCAGGGCCCGCTGGTGATCAACACGATCAGCAAGCATGGCGAGCAGCTCGTGCTCGCGGAGAAGCGTTGGACCACGCGCCATCCCCTGATGAAGGTCGGCGCGACGGCCCAGGCGGCCACCGCCTAGGCCACGGGGATCGCCCCGATCCAACCTCTGGCCCGTCGATCCCGCGGCCCGGGAACCGCGCGACTGGTCCACACTCCGCTCGCACAGCGCCACGGAAGGCACTCGCTAGAACCAGGCTTCCACCATGTGTTTGGAAGCCGCCAGCAAGGAAGGAGCCGTCGAATGCTGGTCCTCTCACGTCAGCGCGACGAGACCATCATGATCGGCGACGAGATCGAGATCACGGTCGTCGACATCCGGGGTGACAAGGTTCGCCTCGGCATCACCGCACCCACCCGCATCGCCGTGCACCGCAAGGAGGTGTACGAGGCGATCCGCAAGGAGAACGAGCAGGCCGCCCAGTTCAACCGCGGGATCCACACCGGGGACCTGGACGTGCTCAAGCGCACGATCAGCCCGGGACCGGCCAGAAATCGAACAGCCTCGCCGGCGTCATCGCTCGCCTCCCGAGCAACACCCAAGCAGGGTGACGGAAAGGCCTCGGCATAGCAATTGCGGAGAACCCCGGTCCGACCGGCCCTCGCCGGCCCGGACCTTCTCGGTAGTCCACGCGGAGCTCGCAGGAACGCACGTTCGACCGTCGGAGACGACAAGACGCAATCACGGAGGATTGCCCCATGGCCCGAATCAACACCAACGTCCCGAGCCTCGTCGCCCGCGCCAATCTTGTGCGCAGCGGCGGCGAGCTGCAGACCAGACTGCAGCGCCTCTCGACCGGCCTGAGGATCAACCGAGGCGCCGACGATCCCGCGGGGCTGATCATCAGCGAACGCCTCCGCTCGGACATCAAGGGCAACGACCAGGGCATCAAGAACTCGGAGCGAGCAAGCTCCGTCATCGCCACCTCCGAGGGATCCCTCGCGGAGGTGGGTGACCTGCTCAACTCGATCCGAGCCCTGATCGTTGAGGCCGCGAACACGGGCGCAAGTTCGGCCCAGGAACGCGACGCCAACCAGCTCCAGATCGACTCGGCGATCGACTCCATCACCCGCATCAGCAACACCGCCAGCTTCGGCGGGCTCAAGCTCCTCAACGGCTCCATGGACTACACCCTCTCGGGTGTGCAGGCGACGGACATCGCCAAGGCCCAGGTCTTTGGCGCGAGCTTCATCGGCTCAAGCAAGCTCCAGGTGGACGTGCAGGTCCTTGGATCGGCCCAGGTCGGCGCCCTCTACATGCGCGGGGACTACTCCTTCGCCCCCACCCAGAACGGCACCGTCCTCTCCACGACCACGCTCCGCATCTCCGGCGCACGCGGCGTCAGCGAGCTCACCGTCACCTCCGGCACGAGCTACGCCAACCTCGCCAAGGCCGTGAACTCCATCACCCAGCTCACCGGCGTCGCCGCCAAGCTCATCAACGCCAGCGATGCGTCCTCGGGCATCGTGTTCCAGTCGGTGGACTACGGCTCCAAGAACTTCGTCGCCGTCGAGCGCCTGGGCGGGCCCGCCAACCCCGCGAGCAGCCCCTGGCAGCTCTACTCCATCGCTGGCAACGCCGCGCCCCCCACGCCGGGCTTCAGCTGGTCCGGCCTCATCTCCGCCGGCACGTTCACCGCTTCCTCTCGCGACGACGGCAAGGACGTGACCGCGCTCATCAACGGCACGCTCGCCACCGGCGATGGGCTCACCGTCGGCATCAACAGCCAGGCCCTGAGCCTCAAGCTCATCCTTACTTCCACCACCGCCACCAACCCCAACTCCGCCGTCACGCCCTTCTACATCACCGGCGGCGGCGCGCTCTTCCAGCTCGGACCCTCCGTCACTGCCCAGCAGCAGACCAACGTCGGCGTGCAGTCCGTCGCCGCGTCCAACCTCGGCGGCACGCTCGTCAACGGCTCGCTCCAGTACCTCAACTCGCTCAAGAGCGGCCAGATCAACTCGCTCTCGGAGAGCTTCAAGCGCGGCGACTATTCCCAGGCGAGCGCGATCCTCGACCAGGGCATCGACGAGATCTCCGTGATCCGCGGGCGCCTGGGCGCGTTCGAGCGGAACGTTCTCGAGACGAACGTCCGCTCGCTCCAGGCCGCTTTCGAGAACCTCACCGCCAGCGAGTCCAAGATCCGCGACGCGGACTTCGCCGAGGAAACGAGCGCGCTCACCCGCGCCCAGATCCTCCAGTCCGCGGGCACCACGGTGCTCGGGCTGGCGAATCAGTCCTCGCAGCAGGTGCTGCAGCTCCTTCAGGGGTAACTCTGAGCGGACTGGCGTGAGCGCGTCCGCGTCTGAGAATCCAAGGTCCGTGTGAAGTTCCAATGACTATCGGACACCCCGCTTCGGGCAGAGGCGGGGTGTTGTCGTTGCAGACGGAACCACTCCCGCACGCGCACCGGACCCGCACCTCATGAGCGATTGAAACGTCACCGATCCTTCGACCCGGACCGCCGGTACGGACGCCGGTGGATGGGGCTGGTCGCCCCGCATGCTTGAAGGCCGCGTAGTGCGGCCGACACGAATCCGGGGAGGCCAGGCAACAACGCCGCGGCCGCCAATCACGGAGGATCGCAATGAGCCGTATTAACACGAACGTTCAGGCCCTCATCGCTCAGCGCGTGCTGAGCCAGAACCAGACCGGTCTTCGCACCTCGCTCGAGCGTCTGAGCACGGGTCTGAAGATCAACCGCGGCAAGGACGATCCCGCGGGCCTCATCGCCTCCCAGAACCTGGGCGCCGAGCTCAAGTCCATCAACGCCGCGATCGGCAACGCCGACCGCGCCGACCAGGTCGTGAACATCGCCGAGGGTGGTCTGCAGGAGGTGGGCGGGCTGCTCACGGAGCTGCAGGGCCTCGTGACGGCGTCGGCCTCGTCCGCGGGTCTCTCGGCCTCTGAGAAGAGCGCGAACCAGCTGCAGATCGACTCGATCCTGCAGACCGTCGACCGCATCGCCGGTGCGACCTCCTTCCAGGGCACCAAGCTCCTCAACGGCAACTTCGACTACAAGGTCTCGGGCGTGGCCTCGGGCATCACGGACTACAAGATCAACGGCTCCAAGTTCAACGGCGCGAGCCTCAACGTGAACGTGCTCGTCACGCAGTCCGCGCAGCAGGGCGGCCTCTACCTCTCCCTGGGCGGGACGAACATCGACCTGGGCGGCGCCACCTCCTCGTTCACGATCGAGGTCGGCGGCTCCTCGGGCGCTCGCCAGCTCACGTTCTCGTCGGGCACCGCGCTGTCGGACATCGCCGCCTCCATCAACTCCTTCAAGGACGTGACGGGCGTGCAGGCGAAGGTCTCCAGCACCGGCATCAAGCTCTACTCCTCGGACTTCGGCTCCGCGAACTTCGTGTCCGTCAAGGTCGTCGATGACGGCGGCGTGGACACCGGCCAGCTCGGTATCTACAACCTCAGCGCCGCGAACTTCAACGCCGCCTCCACTACGCGCACCTCCGACTTCCAGGGCGCGACCAACGGCATCCGCGACACGGGCGTGGACCTGGGCGCCACGATCAACGGCATCCAGGCCACGGCCGTGGGCAAGACCGCCCGCATCAACACGGACTTCCTCGACGTGTCGATCACGCTGAACGACACGACCTCCCAGACGCTGGGCGCCGTCGGCAGCAGCGCCGGCGCGTTCAACATCACGGGCGGCGGCGCCGACTTCCAGCTCGCCGGCAAGGTCGACATCGCCGGCAAGGTGTCGCTGGGCATCTCCGACATCGCGACCCGCAAGCTGGGCACGTCCTCGGCCGGGTTCCTCTCGAGCCTCGCCTCGGGCAACGCCAACAACGTGATCGACGGCGACGCGACCGCCGCTCAGAAGGTCGTCTCCGCCGCGATCGATCAGATCTCCAGCCTCCGTGGCCGCCTCGGCGCGTTCCAGAAGAACACGATCGGTGCGACCATCCGCAGCCTCAACATCGCGAACGAGAACACCGCGGCGGCCCAGAGCGTCATCCAGGACGCGGACTTCGCCGCCGAGACCGCGAACCTCACCCGTTCGCAGATCCTCGTCAGCGCTTCGACCAACGTGCTGTCTCTGGCGAACCAGTCGCCCCAGTCCGTGCTCCAGCTCCTGGGCTAATTCCAGGCCCTGAGCGGTCCTAAGTAGGGTTCCACACGCCGCCCCGATCCCTCGATCGGGGCGGTTTCGTTTTTGGGTCGGGCGACCGGGACCCAAAAAACGATGGATCTCGCGAAAAAAAATCACAAGTTCCGGGACGACAGATTCAGGGACGTTGATCCCCCGCCGATAAGCCCGGCGACCGCTGTGATCGGACCGTCACGGACGACGGACCCACAGCGGAAGCCGCGGGCTCCGATGGGCCGAGCGGGTCGAACGCAAGGACGGATCAAGCCATGAGCCGAATCAATACGAACGTCCAATCGCTCATCGCCCAGCGCGTGCTCGGGCAGAACCAGAACACGCTCCGCGACTCGCTGGAGCACCTGAGCACCGGCCTGCGGATCAACCGCGGCAAGGACGATCCCGCGGGGCTCATCGCCTCCGAGAACCTCCGCGCCGAGCTCAAGTCCACCAACGCGGCGATCAGCAACGCCGAGCGCGCCGACCAGGTGGTCAACATCGCCGAGGGCGGCCTGCAGGAAGTCTCAGGACTCCTGACCGAGCTGCAGGGGCTCATCACGGCCTCCGCTTCCTCGGCCGGGCTCGCCTCTTCGGAGAAGCAGGCGAACCAGCTGCAGATCGACTCGATCCTGCAGACCATCGACCGCATCGCCAGCGCCACGTCCTTCCAGGGCGCGAAGCTGCTCAACGGCAACTACGACTACAAGGTCTCCGGGCTCGCCGCGGGCGTCTCGGACTACAAGATCAACGGCGCCAAGTACAACAACGGCGCCCTCGACGTCAACGTGCTCGTCACCCAGTCCGCGCAGCAGGGCGGGTTCTTCCTGTCCTTCGCCGGCTCCGCGCTCGACCTGGGCGGGCCCACCTCCTCGTTCACCTTTGAGGTCGGCGGATCGCTGGGCGCTCGCCAGTTCACCTTCGCCTCGGGCTCGACCATCGCCTCCGTCGCCGCGTCGATCAACTCCTTCAAGGATGTCACGGGCGTGCAGGCGAAGGTCTCGGGCACGGGCCTGAAGCTCTACTCCAGCGACTTCGGCTCCCAGAACTACGTCTCGGTCAAGGTCGTCGATTCGGGCGGCATCGGCTCCGGGTCGAGCATCGGCTTCTACGACCTCCAGGGCAACAACTTCAACGCCGCCAGCACGTCCATCAAGTCCACCTT
Source organism: uncultured Phycisphaeraceae bacterium (assembly GCA_964399625.1). Taxonomy (GTDB): domain Bacteria; phylum Planctomycetota; class Phycisphaerae; order Phycisphaerales; family UBA1924; genus CAYNSB01. Next base: position 2,337 of record CAYNSB010000009.1, on the reverse strand, counting down.
CGCCAACGCCAACAACGGCCTCCGCGATGACGGCAAGGACGTCGGCGCCACCATCAACGGCATCCAGGCCACTTCCAACGGCAAGACCGCTCGCATCAACACCGACTTCCTCGATGTGCAGCTCACCCTCAGCGACACCACCGCCCAGACCCTGGGCGCGGTGAACGGCTCGGCCCCCGCCCTGCAGATCGTCGGCGGCGGCGCGGACTTCCAGCTCGCGGGCAAGGTCGACATCGCGGGCAAGGTCTCCCTGGGCATCACCGACATCGCCACCCGCAAGCTCGGCAACGCCGCGGTCGGCTACCTCGCCACGCTCGGCTCGGGCAACACCAACAACGTCATCACGGGCAACTACACCAACGCCCAGACCGTCGTGTCCGCGGCGATCGAGCAGATCACCGGCCTCCGCGGGCGACTGGGCGCCTTCCAGAAGAACGTGGTGGGCGCCACGATCCGCTCGCTCAACATCGCCAACGAGAACACAGCCGCCGCCGAGAGCGTCATCCGCGACGCGGACTTCGCGACCGAGACCGCGGGCCTCACCCGCTCGCAGATCCTGGTCAACGCCTCGACGAACGTCCTGTCGCTCGCCAACCAGGCGCCGCAGGCCGTCCTCCAGCTCCTCGGTCGGTAATCGCTGACACAGCAGCGAACGCAGTAGCGAACCTCTCCGCCCCGACGCCCCGCGTCGGGGCGGTTTCTTTTTCGCCCGCGGCTCCGCCTCGTCGATGCAGACCCCGGCATGAGGTCGAGCCCCGCCATCGCCCGCCCCTCGAGCGCCCGCCGCCGCGTCGCGCCGCCCGACGTCGGCGCGTTCGCGCCCGTCCGCGCCCAGTTCCTCCAGTTCATCCGTGTCGAGTGTGGACTCCTGCCCAACTCGATCGAGGCCTACACGCGCGATCTCGACCAGCTCCTGTGCGACCTCGTCGCCCACGGCGTTGGCGATCCGGGCCTCATCGCCCCTCGCCACCTCTCCGAGCATCTCGCGCGCCTCAAGACAGACCGGCACATGGAGGGGTCCTCCATCGTCCGCCATCTCGCGACGATCAAGGTCTTCACGCGATGGCTCGTCGCCCGCGGCTTCGTCAAGGAGAACCCCTCGGACCTGCTCGAACGCCCCCACCGCTGGAAGAGACTGCCCGGCGTCCTCTCGCCCAAGCAGCTCAAGGCCCTCCTCGAGTCGCCCCAGCCCGAGCCCGACGAGAAGGGGCCGCCGCTATGGCTCCGCGATCGCGCGATGCTCGAACTTCTTTATGCCTCTGGGCTGCGCGCCTCGGAGGTGGGCGCGATCGCGATCGGCGACTACCAGCCCACGCTCGCCGTCGTGCGCGTCACGGGCAAGGGAGACAAGCAGCGCCTCGTTCCGGTGGGGGCCCCGGCCCGCGCCGCGGTCGAACGCTACCTGTCCGAGTGCCGTCCCGTGCTGCTCCGCCCGGACGGGCGCGATCGCGCCCGCCTCCTCCTGTCGCGCTCGGGGCGACCGCTCGAGCGCGTCGCGGTGTGGCAGATCGTCCGCCGGTGGGCGATCGCCAGCGGTCTGCGGGATGTCCACCCGCACATGCTCCGCCACTCGTTCGCGACCCATCTGCTGGCGGGGGGGGCGGACCTGCGCGTCGTCCAGGAACTCCTCGGGCACGCCGATATCGCGACCACCCAGATCTACACACACGTGGACAGTTCGCGCCTCCGGAGTGTGCACAAGCGCTACCACCCACGCGGGTAGCCGCAGGGTCCGCCGCCGCGACTTCTCGGCCCCGGACCAGCGCGATCGGATTCCGTTCTCATGCGTCTTACCCGAACGAGACGACAGATTGGGACGGAGTTCCCAAGGGGCCAGGAGCCCCCAACCCAATGGGTCCGCTGCCGGTCCCTGCCCGCGCCATGGCGGGGCCACGTTCGCTACCATGCCCCCCGCCACGTCCCGACGGATCGCGGCTGGGAATGGATCGCCCAACGACCGAGCGAGCACTCGCTCGCCGACCTGTGAAGGAGTACACGCCGATGACACGCCCCATCCGATTCGCGTTCGCCGCCGCGCTCGCCCTCGCCGCGCTCGCGCACGCGCAGGACAAGAAACCCGACAGCAAGCCCGCGCAGCCCGCCCCGCTCACACCGGCGGGCCAACCCGCCAAGCCGGCGGACGCCGCGCCCCCCGCCAAGCCCACCGAAGCACCCGCCAAGGAGCAACTCGTGTACGTGACCCTCAAGACCTCCCAGGGCGACATCGTCCTTGAGCTCAACCAGGACAAGGCGCCCAAGTCCGTCGAGAACTTCCTCAAGTACGTCGACGGCAAGCACTATGACGGCACCATCTTCCACCGCGTCATCGGCAACTTC
>CAYNSB010000008.1:0-88151 GCA_964399625.1 uncultured Phycisphaeraceae bacterium | reverse complement strand
TGTTCTCGAGGACGGAGCCGAAGCGGATGGCGTTCCAGATCTGGGGCTCGCCTTCTTTCGAGAGTTTGATGCATTTGGCGTAGCAGCCGCCCTCGAAGTTGAAGACGCCGTCGTTGGACCAGCCGTGCTCGTCGTCGCCGATGAGGGCGCGGTTGGGATCGGCGGAGAGTGTGGTTTTGCCGGTGCCCGAGAGGCCGAAGAAGATGGCAACGTTGGTGGGGTCTTTCTTGTCGACGTTGGCGGAGCAGTGCATGGGGAAGACGCCGACCTCTGGCATGTCGTAGTTCATGGCGTAGAAGATGCTCTTCTTCATTTCGCCGGCGTACTCGGTGCCGAGGATGACGACGATCTTGCGGGTTAGCGATTGGGCGATGAGGACGGGTCCCTTGACGCCGATGGCCTTGGCCTCGTCGGCGGTGAGTCGGCGACGGCCGGCGTTGAGGATGAGCCAGTCGGCCTTGAAGTTGGGGTCGGTGCGGCCCAGGAGGGTGCCCGAGCCGTCCTTGGGTCCGCCGGCGCTGGCGGAGCCTTGCTTGATGAAGAGGGTGGAGGCGAAGAGGGAGTGCCAGGCCTGCTCGGTGATGACGCGGGCGCCGAGGCGGTGCTTGGGATCGGCGCCGGCGTAGCCCTCGAAGCCGTAGAGGCGCGGGCGCTGGTTGAGGTGGTCGACGGCGATCTTGAGGGCGAGGTCGAAGCCCTTGGTGGAGAGGGGCTGGTTGTTCTTGCCCCACCAGATCTTGGGCTTGATGGAGTCGACTTCTTCGAGGAACTTGTCGTTGGGTGAGCGGCCGGTGCGATCGCCGGTGAGGCAGACGAGGGCGCCGTTTGCGGCGAGCTTTCCTTCGCCGGCGGCGATGGCTCGCTCGATGAGTTCGGCCGGGGCGAGGTTTACGGCGTAGCGGTGTTGGGAGAGGTCCAAACCGGCGAGGTTGGAGGAGGCCATCGACTCGTTCTCCTGTGTGCTGATCTCTGGTCTGTGGCCCCCGGGACAAATCTGGGGGTAACGGATAGCCTACCCCTTCCGCACGCACAGGGCGAGGGTCGGGGCGTATTGACCCGGCTGATGAGGGAGTTATCGTTTGGTGTGTTGGCGGAGCGCGGTCCCTGCGGGAGCGCGCTGATGGTGGCCGTAGCTCAGTTGGTAGAGCGCCAGGTTGTGGTCCTGGATGTCGCGGGTTCGAGCCCCGTCGGTCACCCTTGCGAGCGTGTCGGCGTCATGCGGGGGAGAGTTGGCGCCGCGCTGGGCCGCGTGCCCAGTTCCAGCACGTGCCGATGAGCAGTCCCTTGTCGATGGGCTTGGTGGCGTAGTCGTTACATCCGGCGCGGATGCAGACGTCGCGATCGCCCGACATGGCGTGGGCGGTGAGCGCGATGATGGGCGCGGCGAAGCCGCGGGCGCGGAGCTCGGTGGCGGCGGCGTAGCCGTCCATCACGGGCATCTGCATGTCCATCAGGACGAGGTCGAAGGGTGCCGGCCCCTGGGCGGCGTCGAGCGCGGCGTTCACGGCGGCGCGGCCGTCCTGCACGAGGGTCACCTCGGCGCCGGCGCGGCGGAGATGGAAGGAGATGAGTCGCTGGTTGTCCGGGCCGTCCTCGGCGAGCAGGACGCGCACCCCCGCGAGCGACTGTGGCCCCTGGGCCTGCGCGTCGCGCGGCGCGGACGCGTGGTCGCGCTGATCGATCGCGGGCGCGGCGCCGACGACGACTCGGAAGGTGCTGCCGACTCCCGGGGTGCTGGAGACGGTGACATCTCCGTCGAGCATCTGGGCGAGGCGACGGGTGATCGTGAGCCCGAGGCCGGTGCCGCCGAAGCGGCGCGCGGTGGACGAGTCGGCCTGGGTGAAGGGCTGGAAGAGGCGGGCGAGCTGCTCGGCGGTCATGCCGATGCCCGTGTCGCGGACTTCGATCGCGAGCGTCGGTCGTTGGTCGTCGGCGGCGTGCGTCGCGACGTGGATATCGATGGAGCCGTGCTGGGTGAACTTGACGGCGTTGCCGATGAGATTGACGAGGATCTGGCGGAGGCGGACGGGGTCCGAGAGGATGGTCCTCGGGAACGGGTCATCGACGCGGACGCGGAGCTGGACGCCCTTGTCCGCGGCGCGTGGGCGGAGGAGTTCTGCGGCCTCTTCGATGATGCGTCGAGGGTCGGACGCGACGCGCTCGACGGTCATGCGGCCGGCCTCGATCTTGGAGAGGTCGAGGATGTCGTTGATGATGGTGAGGAGGTGCTCGCCGTTGCCGCGGATGGTGCGGACGTGGCTCTCGCGATCCTGGGGCGTGCACTGGGGGTCGAGCAGCAGGTCGGCGTACCCGAGGATGGCGGTCATCGGGGTGCGGATCTCGTGGCTCATGTTGGCGAGGAACTCGCCCTTGGAGCGGGAGCCAGCCTCGGCGAGGGCGCGGGCCTCGTCGAGTTCCTTGGCGCGATCCTCAAGCTCGCGCGCCTGGTGCTCGAGCCACGCCTTTGCGTCCTCGAGGTCGTCGGCGTAGCGCCGGAGGCGGGCCTCGGCGTCGATGCGGGCGGAGATATCCTCGGCGAAGATCCACAGGCGGGGCGCGCCGTCCACGTCCTGCACGCGCACGGCCGAGAGCAGCGCCGGCACGCGCGAGGCGTCGGGGCGGAGGATGGCGCTCTCGCGGGGCTCGATGCGGTGGGTGGCGGAAGCGATCTGCCCGATCTCGGTGAGGGCCTGGGCGGTCGTGCCATCGATGAGATCGGGGATGGCGCAGCACGCGAGCTGGTCGGCGGTGCGCCGGGCGAGGGTCTCGAACTCGGTGTTAGTTCGGAGGACGCGGCCCGCCTCATCGCACTTGGCGATCGCGACGGGGGCCGACTCGAACATGATGCGGAGCCTCTGCTCGCTCAGTCGCGTCGCGTCGCTCGCGGCGTGGAGGTTGTCGAGCAGGGTGTTGATGGTGGAGGCGAGTCGCGAGAGCTCGTCGGACCCGCTGAGCGAGAGGTGCTGGCTCGGGCCGTGCGCGGGGTCGAGGGCGTCGAGCTGGCTGACCAGTCCCGCGAGGCGCGCGAGCACCTGACGCTCGAGCAGGACGAGGATGACGATCGACATGGCGGCGCCGGCGCCGAAGAGGGCGAGCAGTGTGAAGCGGAGGCTTGCTCGCTCCTGCGCGTGCACGGGACGGGGCGCGCGCGTGCGGAGCATCAAGCGCGGGGCGCCCGACAGATCGGGGACCATCGCGTACGCGAGGATCTCGTCATTGGAGATCGGCAGGGAGAACGCGCGGGCGCTCTGATCGCCCAGGAGGGCCTGCATCGCGGTCCGGTCGTGGACGCTTAGATCGGGCGATCGGGAGTCGAGAACGTCGAGCGTGGTGCCGAGGCGGCGGGCGATGCGATCGAGCGTCGGGGCGTCGAGCGTCTGGACGAAGACCAGCGTGCCGAGGATCGGGCCGGACTTCTGGCTGGAGACGATCGGTCGCGAGGCGATCATCAGCAGCGGTCCGGCGTTCGGCGGGACGAGCAGGCCCGTCTTCTGCGAGTCCACCGCGGTGTGGGTGAGGATGGGGTCGTGGCGGCGGACGAGGTCCGCGAGGGGCGCGGGGAACTCGACGAGCGCGGGAGGATCGGTGGGCGCGATGCCGAGCTGCTCGATGGGCTGGGCGTGCTCGTCCAGATAGAGGATCGCGCTGAGGCGGAGGTTGGAGAGCGACTCGGGCGTGAGGTTGGACGAGCGATACTTCTCGTTGCGGTCGCGGACGAAGTCGCAGGTGTCGTCCCACGCGGCCCAGTCCGAGAGTTTGAGGCTGAGCTGATCGAGCGCGTCGGCGATCGCGTCGGCGGCGCGGCAGGCCTCGGCGCGCGACTGCTGGCCCTCGACGGCGCGGAAGCCATCGGAGATGGTTGCGGAGGCTCCCGCGAGCACGATGGCCCCCATGGCGGCGAGCGTGGCGAGGATGATCAAGATGGTTTTGAGTCGGATGCCCATGGGTGGCGCGCGGGGCGAGCCGGGGCGCTCCTGGGGAGCACCCGGGCACGCATGGCGTGCCGGGGTTCATCGGTGCGCCGGCGTGAGGGGGCGAGCGCGTGGGGGCGCGAATCGCATCGCGGGCCTGCGAGGTGGCGCTCGATCTGGGCGCGAGTTGGGGGGCGCGCGGGTGACGCGTCCGAGAACGCGAACGGGGCGCGACGACGTCAGACGTCGATATTCTTGACCTCGAGCGCGTGCTCCTCGATGTACTTTCGGCGGGACTCGACTTCCTCGCCCATGAGCACGCTGAAGAGCTTGTCGGCGTCGCTGGCGACATCCCACGTCACGCGGACCATGGTGCGGCGCGAGGGGTCCATGGTGGTGTCCCAGAGTTGCTCGGCGTCCATCTCGCCTAGGCCCTTGAAGCGCTTGATCTCGAGGCCACGGCGTCCGATCTCGTGGAGCGCATCGAGGACGGAGCCGAGATTGGGCGCCTCGACGATGCGCGCGTTTCGCACGCCCGGCTTGCGGGCCTTGGACGAGGCGTCTTCCGTGGAGGGCTCGTCTTCCGAGGGTTCGGCGGCCTTGGCGGGCTTGTCCGCGTCGGACGGGGCGTCGGTGACCCACGCGAAGCGCGCGGGGAGGCGTTCGCCGGTGACGGACTCTTCCTGGACGAGGGCGTAGTCGTCGATGCTCAGCCCGAGGGCGGCGAGATCGATGAAGACGCGCTCGAGCTCGCGATTCTCGTGGAGCTCGCGGAGCGTCGCGGTGGGCCCGGCGCTGGCGTTGCCATCGGTGGCATCGGCGAGGGCGAGCTTGTTCTTGGTGAGGATGTCGTGGGCCTGGCGCTCGGACCAGGCGAAGCCCTCGCCGCCGTGCCACTGGAGGCGGTGCGTGGGGAGTCGGCGCTTGCCCTCGGGATCGTCGTGGCGAGCGGCGAGCAGGTCGGGGAACTTGACGCCGCGACGCTCGGCGATCTCGACGAGGTCGTGGAGGCGACGGAGGGAGCGGACGGCGCGGCGGACATCCTGCCCCGCGAGGCGCTTGGCCTCGGCGGCCTCGCCCGTGCGCGGGTCGAGCTTGTTGGGATCGCGCACGACGAGGGCCGCTCGTTCGAGGCCGAGCTCGGTGAGCGTGTCGCCCATGACCTTCTCATTGAGGACGTAGCGGCCGGACTTGCTGCCCGGGCGGGTGAGCTGGTAGAGCGGGGGCTGGGCGATGAAGACGCGTCCGCGCTTGATGAGCTCGGGCATCTGGCGGAAGAAGAAGGTGAGGAGGAGGGTGCGGATGTGCGAGCCGTCGACGTCGGCGTCGGTCATGATGATGACCTTGCCGTAGCGGAGCTTGCTGTAGTCGAAATCCTCGCCGATGCCGCAGCGGAGGGCGGCGATGAGGGTTCGGATTTCCTCGAAGCCCAGGACCTTGTCGAGGCGGGCCTTCTCGACGTTGAGGAGCTTGCCGCGGAGCGGGAGGATGGCCTGGGTCTCAACGTTGCGTCCCTGGGTGGCGGAGCCGCCTGCGGAGTCACCCTCGACGATGAACATCTCGGAGCGATCGAAGTCCTTGGTCTTGCAATCGCGGAGCTTGTGGGGCATTGACCCTGAGTCGAGGGCGGTCTTGCGTCGCGTGAGCTCGCGGGCCTTGCGTGCGGCCTCGCGTGCCTGGGCGGCGACGATGGCCTTGAGGCAGAGGCGCTTGGCCTCGGCGGGGTGCTCCTCCATCCAGGTCTTGAGGGCATCGCCGACGGCGGCGGAGACGAACTCCTCGATCTCGGGGTTGAGGAGTTTTTCCTTGGGCTGGTTGTTGAAGGTGGGGTTGGGGAGCTTGACGGAGACGATGGAGATGAGGCCCTCGCGGAGGTCCTCGCCGGTTGGGACGGGGTCCTTCTCCTTGATGATGCCTTCCTTGCGGGCGTAGTTGTTGACGGTGCGCGTGAGGGCGGTCTTGAAGCCCTGGGCGTGGGTGCCGCCATCGACGTTGTTGATGTTGTTGGCGAAGGAGAGGACGAGCTCGTTGTATCCGTCGTGGTACTGGAGGGCGACCTCGCAGACGAGGCTGGCTGCGGGATCGTCCTTGCGGACGTAGACGGGAGAGGAGACGGCGTTCTTGCCGGACATGAGGTGCTCGACGTACTCGACGAGCCCGTTGTTGGCGTGGAAGGTGGCGGCGCGGGGCTTGCCGGCGTCGGAGACTCGCTCGTCGGTGAGGCGGATGGTGACGCCCGGGTTGAGGTAGGCGAGCTCGCGCAGGCGGGTCTCGAGGGTGTCGTAGTTGAAGTCGGTCTCGGGGAAGATGGTGGGATCGGGCATGAAGGTGACGCGCGTGCCGCGGGCGCGGGCGGAGTTCTTGGGGATGTCCCCCACCACCGCGAGCGGCTTGGAGACGCGGCCACGCTCGAACTCGATCTGGTAGACCTTTCCGGAGCGATAGATCTCGCACTCGAGGTATTCGGAGAGGGCGTTGACGCAGGAGACGCCGACGCCGTGGAGACCGCCCGAGACCTTGTACGCGGAGTTCTCTTCGCCGAACTTGCCGCCGGAGTGGAGGACGGTGAGGACGATCTCGACGGCGGGCTTGCCGTTGATGGCGGGGTTCTCATCCTTGATGGGATCGACGGGGATGCCGCGTCCATCGTCGATGACGGAGAGGGAGCCGTCGGCCTGGATGTTGACGGTGATGAGCTTGGCGTGGCCGGCCATGGCCTCGTCGATGGAGTTGTCGACGACCTCGTAGACGAGGTGGTGGAGGGCGTTGAGCCCGGTGCCGCCGACGTACATGCCGGGGCGCTTGCGGACGGCATCGAGCCCCTCGAGCACCTTGATCTGGTCGGCGCCGTAATCGGTATCGACCTTGCCCACGGGCGGCTCGGTGGGGACCTCGAGCCGGGTCGGGGTGGCGGGGGCCGTGGAAGCGGAGGCCTTTTTCGTGTCCATACGCACCTTGTTGATCGCGTCGGCGGGTCCTTCGCGGCGCGAGCGTTCGTGGGCCTTGGGATCGGCGAAAATCGCGGGATTTTGCCGGTGTTTTTCGAGCGCGGACAGGAACCCGTAAGTATAGGCGAAGGGGCGGATTCGTGCTTGGAATTCGGGACCGGAAAGGAGAGCCGGGGGACGCGCCAAGAGAGGGGAAAGAGGGCCTTGCGTGCAACGGTCGCGAGGCTTCGTGGCGTGCCGATCTCTGCATGCTCAGCGCCCAGAGAATTGGAACGCGGAGGACTCGGAGGAAGTTGGGTCAGTCGGCTTGCTGTGCGGAGTTCGAGAGCGGATGCGAGCGGAGACGTGGGCCCGGCGCTGCCGCTTGGGCCTCTGAAGGGCGCGGAAAGGATGGGCGGGGCAGCACCACTACGATTACGGCGATGCGGTATGTGGCGCTCGATCTTGGCGACAAGCGGACGGGTGTGGCGGTGGGCGACCGCGTGACGGGGGTGGTGTCGCCTGTTGAGGTTCTGGAAGTGCCGATCGATCGGCGCCAGGGGGAGGACCTGCTGGACGCGATCGCGGGGCTGGTGCTGGCCCACCTTGGCGCACCTGCGAGCGCTCAGTCGCCGGGCGCGAGCTCGACGTGGGGCAAGCCAGCGGAAGTCGGGGAGATCGTGGTTGGGTTGCCGCTGAACATGGACGGCACGGAGGGGCCGCGAGCTGAGCTCATTCGGGCTTGGGGTGATCGCATCGCGCGTCGGTGTGGACGGACGGTGCGCTTCCAGGATGAGCGGTTGTCGAGCGCTGCGGCGGAGGACGGCCTGGCACGGTCTGGGTTAACGCATGCCCAGAAGAAGGCGCGGCGTGACGCGCGGGCGGCGGCCGTGATCCTGCAGGATTACCTCAACAGTCTCGGAAGGACGGAGGCGACGTGATCGCGTCGGACACGGAGGGAGAACACACTGGGTGGGCGGAACGGTGCCGGAGCCGGATTCGGTCCTGGGAGGGCGGGCCGATCGTGCGAACGGCCGGGCGTGAAGGCCGTCCTGCGCTGGCGCTTGGGCCACTGAACGGCGATGAGGGCGACGGATGGGAAGGGCATAACGGAACAGGGACGTGACACGGGGCGTCATAGTGTGAGGCGGGCTGGGTTGGTCGAGTTCCCGCGCTTGTGCGCGGGGCGACGAAGGGCCGATGAACGGGAGCGAAGCATGGAAGCAGGGAACTGGCCAATTGCGCGGCGTGGGGTGCGTCTTGGCGCGGCGTGCGTGCTGGCGTGGCTTCCGCTGACCGCGTGCGCGCAGGTGGCGCCCGCTCCTGCTCGGGACGGGCCGGCGGCGGTGCCGAGCTCGAAGGGCGCGGGTTTCGAGAGTGCGGACCAGTTGCTGCGGGCGCTTGAGACGGCCGATCGCGGGCTGCGCACGCTGACGGCGGATGTGCGCTACGAGCGCGAGTTCGGGCTGCAGGGCGACACGCAGGTGCGCCGGGGCAAGTTGTGGTTCGACAGCGGACGCGGGGCGGGCGGCGAGGACGAGGCGAAGCCCGGCGCGTCGCGGCGGAAGTTCGCGATCCGCTTTGACACGCTCTACGTCGGCGACGTGGTGAGGCCCGAGGAGCAGACGTTCATCTTCGATGGGGAATGGCTCATCGAGAGGAGCGCTGAGCAGAAGAAGGTCGCACGCTGGCAGGTCGCGCCGCCGGGAAAGGATTTCGATCCGCTCCGCGTTGGATCTGGCCCGCTGCCGATCCCGATCGGCCAGAAGCGCGACGACATCGTGAAGCGGTACGAGGCGACGCTGGTGCCTGCGCGGGAAGGGCTTGGCGAGCGTGTGGGCGAGTTTGGCTCGCTGATCGAGGGGGCGTGGCAGGTTCGGCTGACGCCCAAGGCCGGCGGGGGCGAGGAGGAGTTCAAGGAGATCCGCTTGTGGTACGCGCGGGGGCGAGCGGGCGAGGGAGTCGCGGAGGGGCGGCTGCTGCCGCTGATGGCCCGGACGCTCAACGGCGCGGGGGATGTGTCGCTCGTTGTGCTGATCAACGTTGAGACGCAGGATGTCGGGGCGGCGCGGAACGAGCGTGCGGCGGTGCCGGCGGAGGTGATGGACGCTCGCGTGCCCGAGGGCTGGGCGGAGGACGTTCATCCGTGGCGGGAGCGCGAGGCGGGCGGCGAGATGAAGGAAGGCGCGGACGCGGGCGAGCCGTAGGACGACACCTTGTGGATCGGGGACGCATGGATGTGCATCGAGCGTGGCGTGGGGTGGTTGGAACGCGGGCGCTGCTGATCGCGCTCGCCGCGGGGCTCGCGCTGGCGGCGGGGTCCGTGCGCGCGCAGGACGTGGGCGAGAAGATCGCGCCGCCCGGAGAGCAGCCCGAACCCAAGCCCGAGGCGGTGAAGCCGGGCAATCGCGCGGAGGGGCAGGTTGTTCCCAAGCGTGTGGTTCGGATGCCGGGCGGCCGGCGGGACGATGTCGAGCCGGCCGAGGGCGTGGTGAAGTTGCTGGCGCAGTCGTACCTGACGGATGAGGAGAAGAAGGACCTGCGGGTGTTCCACGGGTTGTGGACTCCCGAGGATCTGGACACGCCGGCGCGGCGTGCGGGGGCGGCGCTGGCGAGCGCCCGCTGGGACGACGCGAGTCTGGGTGAGGAGGGCGTGCGAGCGGAGGATCGGGCCGAGGGCTTGCTCGCGCTGGGGGAACTCGAGGCTTGCCTGGCGACGCTGCCAGAGGCAGCGGACGCAAGCCCGCGCGCGATCCGGCTGCGGGCGCAGGCGCTGGAGGCGCTGGGGCGGGCGGCGGAGGCGGCGCGCGCGATCGAGCCGCTGCTGGGGCGCGAGGGCGTGTTCGCCGACGCGGGCGAGCAGATCGAGGCGGCACGGGCGATGATGATCCGGGCGCGCGTGAGCCCGCAGGACACGCCGGCGGGCGGGGACTTTCAGAAGATCAACCAGATGCTGGCCGAGGCGCGTCAGCGTTCGGGCTCGCTGGATTGGCGTGCGTGCCTCGCGGAGGGGGAGCTGCTGTACGAGAAGAACAACGGGGAGCAGGCACAGGAGGCCGCGGCGCAGGCTCTGAGCCTGAATCCGCGGTGCGCGGCGGCGTGGTACCTGATCGGGCGGATCGCGGTGGACGGGTTCGCGTTCGATCAGAGCGATCGGATCGCGCGCAAGATCGACGAGATCGCGGGCGAGAACAACGCGTACAGCGCGATCCTGCGGGCCAAGGCGGCGATGCGGCAGAGCGACCCGGACACCGCGGGCGGCGCGATCACGCTCGCGATCGCGCGGTACCCCAGGGCGCGTTCGCTGCGGGCGGTTGAGGCGGCGGTCGCGGCGCTGCGGTACGACTGGGCGGGCACGCAGACGCTGCTGGACCGGTTCGACGAGACGTCGCCCGGGTCGGCGGACGCGCTGTTCGAGGTGGGCAAGACGCTGTCGGACGCGCGGCAGTACGCAGAATCGGACCGGTACCTTGGACTGGCGAGCGAGCGGGCGCCGTTCCGGGCCGAGCCGCTGGCGGAGCGCGGGCTGATGCTGATCCAGGCGGGGCGGGACGCGGAGGCGGGCGTGGCGCTGCGGCGCGCGGTGGAGCTCGATCCGTTCAACGTCCGCGCGAACAACTCGCTGAAGCTGGTGGAGGAACTGGCGGGGTATCGGCGGATCGAGAGTGAGCACTTCGTGGTGAGGTACAAGGACGGGCCCGACGCGGCGCTGGCGATGGAGATGCCCGAGGTGCTCGAGCGGATGTACCGGCGCGTGACGGGGAAGGGTGCGGGCGGGATCGACCACGAGCCGTCGGGGCGGACGACGATCGACCTGATGCCCGATTCGCGGTGGTTCGCGGTGCGGATCGCGGGCGTGACGCGGATCCACACGATGGCGGCGAGCACGGGCCCGTGCATCTCGATGGAGACGCCGCGGGTGGGCGCGGGCCACAGCGTGGGGACGTACGACTGGCTGCGGGTGGTGCGGCACGAGTTCACGCACACGGTGACGCTGTCGCGGACGAAGAACCGGATCCCCCACTGGTTCACGGAGGCGGCGGCGGTGTACCTTGAGGACGCGCCGCGTGACTTTGGGACGATCCGGCTCGTGCGGGAGGTGGTCGAGAACGACGCGCTGTTCGACATGAAGGAGATCAACATCGCGTTCGTGCGCCCCAAGAAGCCGACGGACCGGCAGCAGGCGTACGCGCAGGGCCACCTGATGTACGAGTTCATGATCGAGCGCTTCGGCGAGCGGACGCCGCTGGAGCTCATGGACCGGTACGCGGCGGGCGATCGCGAGGACGTGGCGATGCGCGCGGTGATGGGGATGGAGCCCTCGGCGTTCCTTCGCGAGTTCGCGGTGTGGGCGCGGGGGAAGCTCACGGAGTGGGGCATGGGCGATCGCCCTGGAGAGCCGACGCTGGGCGAGATCCTGCGTGCGGAGTCGATCGGGACGGACGAGGCCCGCGAGGCGGCGCGCCAGAAGGCGCGCGAGCGGACGACGGGCGGCGCCGCGCACGAGGCGGACGACGACGCGGTGGATGGCCGTGTGCCCGAGTGGTCGCTCGAGATCATCGATCGCTGGCTCGCGTGGTACCCGGAGCATCCGGATTTGCTGGAGCGACGGGTGCGGACGGCGCTGGCGAAGAACAAGAACGTGCCGACGGCGGAGATGGCGCCGCTGCTGGCGCGGTACGCCGCGGCGCGTCCGGTGGACCCGCTGCCCAGGCAGATGCTGATCCAACTGGCGATGGGCGCGGCGGGCGAGCTAGATGAGCGCGCGATCGAGGAGCTTGAGTTCCTGGACGCCCGCGAGCAGGGATCGGCGACGTACGCCGCGGAGCTGGGCAAGGCTTATGCGGCGCGGGGGGAGTTCTCGCGGGCGCTTGAGAAGGCGAATCGGGCGGCGATTGTGGCGCCGTTCGAGGCGAGCCTGCGCGAGCTGGCGGCGACGATCGCGCTGCGGGCGGGGGACCTGGCGACGGCGAAGCGGCACATCGAGGCGCTGACCCGGATCGAGCCGGATCGGGAGATCCATCGGAAGCGGCTCGAGGCGATCGAGGCGAAGATGAGGCCGTAGGTGCCCGGCACGGCCGCGCGAAGGAACTCGGATCTCTGGGCGCGCGCGGCTTCGGTCAGCGACGCGACGTGATTCGCTCGCGCAGGGCGAGGATGGCGCGGGCGATCTCCGGGTGAGCGACGGCGTCGGGCTTGGCGAGCGCGATCGCGCGCTTGGCCCTGGCCAGGGCCCGCGTGTGCATGGCGCGCGACACGCCGCTCGTGTCGGCGAAGTTGTCGTAGGCGTCGGCGAGCTTGATGAGGCGTGCGCGCCAGTCGGCGCGGGCGAGGCGTGCGTCGTAGTCCGCTTCGCGCTCGTCCTGGCGGAGGGCCATGTTCTTGGTGAGGGCGGCGACGACGTGGGCGACGGTGGCCCCGAAGCGGGACTCGAGGTCGTCGAAGTCCACGGTGCAGTCCTCGATGGTGTCGTGCAGGATCGCGGCGGCGATCGCGATCGCGTCCTCGCATCCGAAGAGGTGACGCACGGTCATCGCGACGCGGAAGGGGTGCGCGATGTATGGCGTGCGCCCGTCCTTGCGCGTCTGGTTCTCGTGCGATCGGGCCGCAAAGGACGCCGCCGACTGGATGAGCGACATCGCGTCGGAGCGGTCGGCTTTGCGGGATCGCTTAGGCATGGGCCCCGACCTCGGGGATCAGGTGGACCTTGGCGGGGTTGCCGCCGTGCTCATCGAAGATGAGCAGTTCGTTGTCGTCGCCGGCGCGGATCCAGGCGGGCGGGATGTACGGGCGTGTGCGGGGCTCGACGGGCTTTCCATCTGGCGTGGCGACGAAGTATCGCCCGGCGTCGCGGCCGTTCACGTAGATCTGGCCCTTGGTCATGCCCGTCAGATCCAGGCGGAGGGGCGTGTGCCCGTCGGCGCAGCGGAAGTGGGTCTTCCACCAGCAGGGGACTTCGAGCTTGCCCGCGGGCTTGTTCTTGTGGAAGGCCGAGGCACGCGGCGGCTCCCAGCGCGCGAAGGCCCATTCGCCCTTGGCGGTGATGGGGTCGGCACAGTCGTAGAAGCGCGCGTGATGCATGAGGGCGTCGATCGCGGGCTGGGGCGGGGCGCCGTCGTGCTCCGCCAGGAGGGCGACCTGCAGCGTGTTCATGCCGCCCTTGAGCTGCTCGGGCAGGATGAGGATCTGCTCGAGCCCGCCGCGCTCGAGGAAGGCGATGGGCTTGTCGTTGGCGAGCAGTAGGCCGCGCCCTGGGAAGGCGCCCAGCGCGAGGATGAGCGGGTGCTTCTTCTTGTGGGGGATGTTCCAGGTGACGCGCTCGTGCAGGGTGAGATCGCCCGACTGCACGCCCCAGATGGGCGTGCGGAAGGCGAGGACGTCCAGCGGCTCGCCGACCTTGAGGGACGCCTTGGCGCCCTTGATGGGCTCGGCGTCCCAGACTTCGCCGTAGAGGCCCTTGAGCTCGCCCAGGCCCATGCCGCCGGTGAGGCGCCCGAGATTGTCCGCGAGCATGACGAGCGTCTGCGGGCCCTTCTTGAGCGAGAGGGTGAGCGATTCGGAGGCGCCGGGGCCACGCCCGACGAGGCCGGAGTCGTGCCCGTCGAGGAAGACGTGCAGGCGATCGCCCGAGCGCGGGAAGATCGCGTGGACCTTGCCGGCGGTCGAGGGCTTGATGCGGCAGCGGTACCACCCGTAGCCGTAGGGGCATCCCAACGCGCCCAGGTCCTTGGGCTCCTCGATGGCGGCGAATCGCGCGGAGGAACCGTCGGCGTAGTCGCTGGCGGGGGCGTGCGACCAGTCGGCGATGGTGACGCGCTCGTGCGCGCGTTTGCCGTGGTGCCCGTGCCCTGCGGAGATGACGGACGTCTCGCCCTCGGAGCTGATGCGGGTGCAGGTCTTGGAGCCCGGGAGCGCGATGGGCTGGAGCGCGGTGGTGAGCCCGGCGACGCCGAGGTAGACCGCGTCGTCGGTGAGGTGGATGGTGTCGAGCTGCTCGCGGGTGGCGATGATGATCGTGCAGCCCTCGTGCTGCACGATGCTGGGGTGCGTGGCCTTGCCCTTGGGGACCTCGCTCTCCATGGGAGAGCCATTGATGGAGAGACGGACCTGGGCGCCGGGTCGTCCGTAGACGACGAGGACCTTGCCCACCGCGGCGAAGGCGGAGAGGTTGCAGTAGTCCAGCGTGGCGCGCCCGCCGAGGAAGGCATCGAAGACGCACCAGGTGACGCCGTCGGACCCGACCTCGACGGGGATGGTGGTGCCGTGGGCCAGGAGCAGATCGACGGTGCGTCCGGGCTCATCGCCCTGCGCGGGCTCGCCAAAGACGAAGGCGACGCTGCCCTGGGGGCCGGTGGCGTGGAGGACGGTGGGCGCGGGCGCGTCGGCGGCGGCGGGCTGTCCCTTTCGGGGGCGTGGCGTCTTGTCGGTGATGGCGGCGGTGGTGTTGGGCGCCGCGACGACGGGGCGGTAGGCGGGATCGAGGTTCGAAAGCACGCGCGCGAAGCGCGAGGCGAACGTGCAGACGCGCCGCACGGCGGCGTACGTGGGCCCGGGCGTGCCGGACTCGGTGAGGGGTGCGCCGTCATCGCGCGAGGATGTGGCGAAGCCGCCCGACGAGCTGATCGCATCGTGGACGCGCCCGCCCCAGAAGCCGAAGTTCGATCCGCCGTGGAATGGGTGGATGTTGAACTGCGCGCCGCCGGCGATGATCTGGGCGAGGCGCTGCTCGAGCGCGGCGGGCGGTGTGGGCGGGGGCAGTTGCTCGCCCCAGGTCGCCTGCTGCGCGACGTCGAAATCGATGACGAGGCGCGGGCGGTCGGAGCGGACGGAGGCGAGCTGGCGGACGGTGGAGAGGAGGTCTCCCGCGCCGGACCAGCACTCGATCTCTCCCTCGGCGCCCTGCCAGAGATTGTTCGCGTTGATGATGGGGACGGTGAACCCCGCCTCGCGAAGGTAGCGATTGAGCTCGGTGAGGTAGGACTCGGCCTGGCGATCGTCGCCGCAGGTCCACTGCGACTCGCTCTGGACGAGGATGATGGGCCCGCCGCCGATGCCGCCTGGGCCGGCCTTGCCCGGGCTCGTGACTTGCAGGTCGCGCACCTTGTCCGCGACGGCGTTGAAGTATCTGGAGCAGGCCTCGAGGAAGGAGTTGGATGCGGCGCGGAGGCGGACTTCCTTGAGCGTGTTGACCCAGACGGGCAGGCCGCCGAAATCCCAGTCCTCCCCGACGTAGGGACCGGGGCGAAGGATGCAGTAGAGCCCCGCCTGAGCGATGAGCTGGACGAAGTGGCGGAGGTCGTTGTCGCCTGAGAAGTCGAAGTGTCCCGGGCGCGGTTCGTGACGGTTCCAGAACACCGGAACATCAATGGTGTTCAGCCCCGCCTGCTTGGCGAGGTGGATGCGGTCCTCCCAGTGTTCGCGGGGGATGCGCGTGTAGTGGAGCGATCCACTCACGATCCAGATGCGTCGCCCATCGATTTGGAAGGAGCGCCCGTCGTAGGTCAGTGAAGGCATCGTCCGATGGTCTCCCGAGCGGGTGTTGCCCCTCTGAGCGCACGCGGCGGGGGCGGGACTTGAGGCCGGGGACCAACCCCGGGGAAGGATCGGAAGCGTTCGACTTCGGTGCGGTGGTGGTGCGCCGATTTCGGGGACCCGGACGATAGGTGTGCGATGCGTGGCATGCAACGCGGCGGGGCGTACTTCGGTATAGTCGCGGCAGTTCAGGGGCGAAAATGTTCGAACGATCCGGTTTCTGCGTGCGTCGATCGGAGCTTGTGGAGTGGCGATCGCGCGGCCTGATCGGCTTGTGTTTGGTTCCCCTTGCGGTGGGCGTGAGCGGGTGCCATCGCGGGCTGACCGACATCGATGCGCGAACGCAGAAGGCGCTGCGAGAGACGTCGGCGCGGATCGCGGGCGGGGCGAGCGCGCCGGAGCGGTCGTTCACGGGCGAGGACGGGCGTGTCGGCGCTCGGGAGCGGGACAAGAAGCCCGGGACGAAAAATCCGGGCGCGAGCGAGCTTGGGTACTCCGTCGCGGACGAGGCGCGCGATGTGGCGGCGCGGCTCAACGCGTACGAGTCGGGCGCGACGCCGGGCCCCGGCGCGAACACGCTCAGACTCGATCTGACCGAGGCGCTTCGGTCGGCACAGCGTTCGGCGCCGGAGTACCTCGCGTCGGAAGAGGATTACATCTTCGCCGCGATCCGGCTGTTGGTCGAGCGGCACCTGTGGGGGCCGCAGCTCTTCAACGACACGTCCGCGACGATCTCGGGCACGGGCACGAACGGGAACTTTCAATCCGCGGTGAAGGTGCTCAACGATCTGCGGGTGACGCAGCGCCTGCCCTACGGCGGGAACGTGCAGGCGCAGTGGCTGTGGCAGGCGACGGAGCAGCTGCGCCAGCAGGCGACGGGTCGGTACACGCAGAGCTCGACGCTGGTGCTCAGCGGGAGCGTGCCGTTGCTCCGCGGGGCGGGGCTGGTCGCGCAGGAGAGCCTAATCCAGGCGGAGCGGAACCTGGTGTACCAGGCGCGGACGTTCGAGGACTTCCGTCGGCGGTTCTTCGTGGATATCGCGCGGGAGTACTACCAGTTGCTGCAGGCGCAGAGCGGGCTGCGGAACCAGGAGCAGCGCGTCAAGACGCTCGAGGGGATCACGGCGGGCGAGACGGCGCGGTACGAGGCGGGGCGGATTGCCGAGTTCCGCAAGAACGTGGCGCAGTCGAACTTGCTCGCGGCGAGGGCGGCGCTCGCCGGGCAGCGCGAGTCGTTCATCGTTCAGGTCGAGCAATTCAAGATCCGCCTTGGGCTTGCCTCCACCACCGCGGTCGATCTGGTCGAGCAGGAGCTTGACCTTCCCGAGCCGGACACGACGCTGGACGTGGCGGTGACGACGGCGATGGACCTGCGGCTGGACCTGCAGAACCGTCGGGATCAGCTGGACGATTCGAGGCGGGCGGTGGCGAACGCGAAGAACGCGCTGCTGCCGGACCTGAACCTGGACGCGAGCGTGAGCGTGCCGACGGACCCGAGCCGGCGCGTGGGCGGGCTGCTCTTCCAGCCCGAGGACCTGACGTACCAGGCGGGTATCACGTTCGGGCTGCCGCTCAATCGCGAGCAGGAGCGGTTGAACCTGCGGCAGCAGACGATCTCGCTGGCGCGGGCGGTGCGCGACTACGACGTGTTCCGCGACCAGCTCGCGGTGAACGTTCGCCAGAGCGTGCGGCAGATCGACCTGGCGCGGTTCCAGCTCACGCTCGCCCAGCAGCAGGTCGAGATCAACAAGCGCCGCGTGCTGGAGACGGAACTGAAGTCCGACGAGGTGGAGACGCAGTTCAAAGTTGACGCGGCGAACCAGTTGCAGGATTCGGAGAACGAGCGCGATCGGGCGCGGACGACGCTGCGCAACGCGGTGCTGGACTACCTGCGCCAGACGGGGCAGTTGCGCGTGTCGACGGATGGGACGTTTGAGAAGCTGGGAACGAGGGCGCCCGGTGGCGAGGGAGCGGACAACGCGAAGGGCGATGACGCGAAGCGCAAAGAAGAGTGAGTGGGCGCGGGTTCCATCGGCACGCCCCGGTCCAAAGCGACTCGGGGCGTGGCACCCGCCTTGCGCTTCCGCTTGGTCCTCGGAAAGACGGGGCCGCTGAAAGACGGGTCAGTGGGCCGCGGGCTTCTTGATTGATGACTGGGTGCGTTCGCGGTTGGTCCACTCGAGGTGGAAGAACTGCCCGCGGGGCTGGTCGGTGCGCTCGTAGGTATGGGCGCCGAAGCAGTCGCGCTGGGCCTGGATGAGGTTGGCGGGGAGGACGGCGGTGCGGTAGCTGTCGTAGTACGAGAGCGCCGAGGAGAAGGCGGGCACGGGGAGCCCCGCGCCGATGGCGGTGGCGATGACCCATCGCCAGTCGTGCTGGCGCTGCTGAACGACGCCGGCGAAGAAGGGATCGAGGAGGAGGTTGGCGAGGCGTGCGTCCTTGTCGTAGGCCTCCTTGATCTTTTGGAGGAAGCGGGCGCGGATGATGCACCCGCCGCGCCAGATCATCGCCATGGCGCGGTAGTCGAGGTTCCAGTTGAACTTGTCGGGCGCGGCGGCGGCGGCGAGGAGCTGGAAGCCCTGCGCGTAGCAGCAGATCTTCGAGCAGTAGAGCGCGTGCCCGACGGCGTCGATGAATCGTTGGGGCTCTTCGACCTTTGGCTTGCGATCCGGGCCCTTGAGCAGCTTGCTCGCGGCGACGCGCTGCTCCTTGAGTGCGCTGATGTTGCGGGCGAAGACGGCCTCGGCCATGGTCGCGGCGGGCACGCCCAGATTGAGCGCGCTGGTGCTGGTCCATTGGCCGGTGCCCTTCTGGCCCGCGGCATCGAGGACGATGTCCACGAAGGGCTTGCTGGTGATGGGATCCTTCTGGCGGAGGACATCGGCGGTGATCTCGATGAGGAAGGAGTCGAGCTCGCCGGTGTTCCACTGGGCGAAGATGTCGCCGATCTTGTCGGGCGCGAGGGCGAGCACCTCGCGGAGGAGGTGGTAGGCCTCGGCGATGAGCTGCATGTCGGCGTACTCGATGCCGTTGTGGACCATCTTCACGTAGTGGCCCGCGCCGTTGGCGCCCATGTAGGCGGCGCAGGCGTCGGCTCCCTGCGCGTTGACGGGCTTGCCCGGGGCAGCGCCGGGGATGGGCTTGCCGGACTTGGGGTCGACCTTGGCGGCGATGGCGGTCCAGATGGGCTTGATCTCGTTCCAGCTCTCGGGATCGCCGCCCGGCATGAGCGAGGGGCCGAAGCGTGCGCCAATCTCGCCGCCCGAGACGCCCGAGCCGACGAAGCGGAGGCCTCTTTCCTTGAGGAGCTTCTCGCGGCGGATGGTGTCGTTCCAGTCGGCGTTGCCGCCATCGATGATGATGTCGCCGCGCTCGAGGAGCGGGATGAGGTTGTTGATGACGGAATCGGTGGGCCCGCCGGCGGGGACCATGATCATGATCTTGCGCGGGCGCTTGAGGGCGGCGACGAGGGCGGGGTAGTCCGCGGCGGCGCGGAGCGAGCCCCCCAGCGCGCCGAAGGAGCCGACGGGGTGCTCGGCGACGAAGGCGGGGGCGAGGGCGGGATTGTAATCGTTGACGACGACGGAGAAGCCGTGGTCGGCCATGTTGAGGGCGAGGTTCTTGCCCATGACGCCCAGGCCTGCCATGGCGATGTCGCAGAGAGCGGTGGTCATTCGTGCCTCCGTGCGCGAGTGGGATGTGGGGTCATTGTACAGGTTGGATGCGAGGGGCGAGCGCGGGGTGCGTTACGGGGTGGAGGCGCGTGCGCCGATGAGCCCCACGGCGAACGAGATGCACTCTCTGGCGGCGCGGCTGCCCACGGGCCAGATGAGGTCGCCCGCGAAGAAGAAGACGATGACGAAGAGGAGGGCGGCGCCGGTCTGGGCGGCTTCGGTCCGCCAGAGACGATCGACGGCGGGGACCAGGCCGGACAGAATGCGGAAGCCGTCGAGCGGCGGGACGGGGAGCATGTTGAAGATGGCGAGGACGATGTTGAGCATGACCCCGGTCTTGAGGAAGATGTAGACATTCTGTCCCAGTGGGTCTTGCAGGGGCGTGGTGCCCCAGGCTCCGTTTCGGAGGCCGATCCATACGGCGGTGAGCGCGACGGCGACGAGGAAGAGCAGGACGTTCATCATGGGCCCGGCGAGGGCGACGAGGACCGGGGCGTAGCGGCCCCCCCGGCGCATGCGCGAGGGGTTGATGGGCATGGCGCCCCAGGCGATGCCCACGAGCGCGAACATGATGAGGCTCATCTGGCCCATGTGGACGAGCGGGTTGAGGGTCATGTGCCCGCTCTCACGGGGCGTGGGGTCGCCGCAGCGGAGGGCGGCCCAGCCGTGCGCGAGCTCGTGCAGCACGATCGATCCGATGACCCAGATCGCGGTGGCGATCGGGAGGATCGGATGCACGTTCCATTGATCGATGACCCACCAGCTATTCATGGGCGATTCCACAGCATGCGTGGGCGCAGTGTAGTGGAATCGGTTCGCCCCATAGACAAACTCGCCCGATCGTGTGATCGGGCGAGCGGGTGGGTCGAGCTGTGGGATCGTGATCGAGGGATCAGGCGGCCTTGGCGGGGGTCGCCTTGGAGGCCTTGATCGCGGTCTGCACGAGCGAGTCGAACGTCTTGGGGTCCTCGATCGCGATGACGCTGAGCATCTTGCGGTTGAGGGTGATGCCGGAGTTCTTGAGCCCGTTCATGAAGAGGGAGTAGCGGGTGGCGCGCATCTGGCAGGCGGCGGTGATGCGGGTGATCCAGAGGCGGCGCATGTCGCGCTTGCGATTGCGGCGGTCGCGGAACTGGTACGCGCCAGCGCGGACGAGCGTGATCTCGGCCTGGTACTTGTGCTTGGAGCGGACTCCGAAGTAGCCGCGGGCCTTGCGGAGGATGCGCTTGCGGGCCTGAGCGCGGGCGGCGCCTTTGCGAACTCGGGGCATGGGAAGAACTCCAACAGTGTCCGGCGGGGCAAGATCGAGTTGTGATCGAGTCTTGGCTTAGGTCCCGACGGGCGGTGCGTGCTCGGCGCTCACGCGAGCGGCGAGAAGGGACCGGCGTGGATCGCCGGACCGGGATCGTGGATCAACCCGCCTTCTTGGCGGCGAGCTTGGCGCGGCGCTGGGCGGGCGAGGGGCTCTTGCGCATCGCGGTGCGGGGCTGGGTGCGCCCGCGGAGGCGACGGAACAGGAGCTTCTCGAGGCGCTTGACGTCGGCGCTGGCCATGTAGGGGTCCTTGCGCATCTGGCGGAGGCGCTTGCCGCCCTTGCCGGATCGCAAGTGCTTGTGCCCCGCGGTGCGGTGGCGGACCTTGCCGGTCTTGGAGATACGGGTCCGCTTGAGCAGGCCCTTGTGGGTCTTGTTCTTGGGCATTGAAGCGCTCCGACAGGCCGCACCGATCAGAGCCCGAAACGGGCGCGGATGGGGCAGGACCCGAACGGTAGGCGGGGCAGGGGCGGGCAGCAAGTGTTCGGAGCGACCGGGACGTCAGGGCCCGAGGAAGACGTCGTTGGGAGCGGGCATCTCCCGGCCTTCGAGGGGCATGGGCTTGCCGGCGAGGGATTCCAGCACGCGCTCGATGGGGCGCGGGAGCCAGATGTTGTCGCCGTTGTTGAGGACGGGCGTGGTGGTCCACTGCACGGAGCCGTCGTTCCAGAGCATGTGCTGCCCGGTGTAGCGGTGGTTCGGGGCGTTGGAGAGTGGGTCGATGATTTCGTGGCGGACGGCGGCGAGGATGACCGGGGAGCGGTCGGCGAGGACGACGGTGCGCTGGGACGAGTTCCACGAGGGACGCGAGGGGGCGAACATGATCTGGTACGAGTACGAGACCTCCTCGAGGCGGCGCCAGTCCTGGGCTTCGGTGGAGGGCGAGCGCATCGGGGCGACGGGATTGCCCGGGCAGGCGAGTGACGCGAGACGGAGGTAGCCCTCGCGGGCGAGGGTGTAGAGGTTGGCGGAGTTGGAGTGGGCCTGATCGGGCTGCACATCCCACCATGGCGTGGAGCCAAGGCCGGCGACGGCCATGGGGAGTGCATCGCGATTGGCGCCGGCGTAGGTGGAGAGGGCGAGCGCGGTCTGCCCGAGGTTGGCGTTGCAGATGGTGCGTTGGTTTCGATCGCGCGCGGCGGCGACGATGGGCATGATGACGGCCGAGCCGATCGCGACCATCGCGGCGACGGACACAAGGTCCGCCCAGCGGAGGCGCGGGGTGGCCCGGGGGCGGGACTCGAATTGCATCGACTCGCGCTGGGCCTGCGTGTGCGATTGGATGCGGGCGAGCGTGCGTGAGACGAGATCGGGAGCCTGGGCGGACTGCGGCCGCTCGGCGAGGATTGCTCCAAGATCGCTGAGGCGCTGGGCGCGGGCCCGCAACGGAGCGGGAACTCGGGCCACGTCGTGGTCGGCGAGGGCGAGCGCGTCGAGCGCCTCGAGGTCCGCGTTGGAGAGCACGGGCTCGCGCTGCGCGCCAGCGGCGCGAGCGCGGAAGACGCGCGCGAGCGTGACGTCGGGCAGCGCGCGATCGGCGCGAGCGTCGCTGGCGAGCAGGGAGAGGAGCGCGTTCACGTGGGCGGCGTGCGCGTCGGACGTGCCGACGTCGGCGCCCCGCGCGCGGGCGTCGATCCAGCGATCGACGGCGTGCGCGTCGGACGCGGTCAGGGGCGCGTGCGTGTCCGCGGGATAGGAGTTCTGCTCGGGGCTTTGCATGAGTCTCAGGAACGATTGGGGTCGCGCTGGGTCTTGAGTTTCCACTGGTGGGCGAAGGAGGCGACCGCCGAGTGGAGGCGGGACTTCACGGTTCCCAGGGGGATATCGAGTTCCTCGGCGATCTGGGCGTAGCTCAAGCGGTTGAAGTACGCCAGCAGCAGGATCTCCTTGAGGGGCTGGGGCATCGCGTCCACCGCTGCCTGCACCAGGCGATCGCGCTCGCGATCCTCAAGTGCCTGGCCCGGTGGGGCGACCGAGATCTCCATCAGGTCGATGAGCGAGCCGCTCGAGCCGTCGCTGCTGGCGGCAAGCGGGGCCGACAGATCGACCTCCTGTCGGCGAGACTTCTTACGGAGCAGGTCCCGGGCCTTGTTCGCGGCAATCGTAAAAAGCCACGGTTTGAATCTGCGGGAGACGTCGAAGGTGTCGGCCGAAATGTGGACTTGGAGGAACGTTTCCTGGAATGCGTCCTCCGCGGCGGACTTCTCGCCGGTGAGGCGGTAGAGGAAGCGGTAGAGGTCGTCCTGGTACCTGAGGATAAGTTGTCGCAAGGCGTCGGGTTCGCCATCGCGATAGGAGGCCAGGAGTTGTTCGTCGGAGCGAGTGGGCACGCGGGGAAGGCAAATCTATCGGAAGTTGGGGTGTCTCGGCGGGGCGAGAGGGGCTACGCGTGGGCGGGGCTGTGGAGATCTCCGGCCCGGCGCACGAACGTGATGCCACGGGCGGGCGGGAATCGCTCCAGGCCCTTGGCGCGCAAGGCGGGCGCCGCCGAGGCGATGTACGCGTCGTAGTCTGAACGACTCCCGAACGTGTACTGGGCCTCGATTTGGATGGGGGACGACGGATCACGAAGCCTGACCGCCCGCGCGGAGCGAGCGCCGGCGCGACGAACATCGTCGAGGTGCTCTGAGACGAGCCAGTGGAGGTACTCGGACGCTGTAGATTCGTCGGGCAAGGTGGCGATAACGATGTACGCGTACTCGGGCATGGCCGGAAAAGGGTAGGTGACCGGAGCAATACAGTGCCCGCAGTCACGTTGTTCAGGAGGATGGATTTGGCGCCGCGCTCGCCAGCCCCGGGCGGTTCGGAAGACCCCGCCCCGATCGGCGCGGATGTGGCGTCAATTCTGGAGGCCGCGACGCGCGGGGACGAGGGCGCGTGGACGCGGATCGTGGGTCTGTACGGGCGTCGGTTGTTCGCGCTCGCGAAGAGCCGGTGCGGGAGTGCCGAGCTTGCGGAGGAAGTGACGCAATCGGTGTTCGCGACGGTGGCCCGGACGCTGGGATCGGGCGGGTACAGCGAGCGTGGGCGGTTCGAGTCGTGGCTGTTCCGGATCGCGATGAATCGCATCCGGGACCATGCGCGGCGGACCAAGCGGCAGGCGGCGAGCACGGACCCGGAGGCGCTGGCGAGCGTCGCGGACGCGAGGGGCGAGGCGGATCGGGACGATCGGATGCTTGCGAGGCTGCGGTTGGCGATGGAGGAATTGCCCGAGGCGGATCGAGAGGTCATCGAGCTGAGGCATCATGGCGAGATGAGCTTCAAGGCGATGGCGGAGTTGCTGGATGAACCGATGGGCACGCTGCTGGCGAGGCACCATCGGGCGTTGCGGAAGTTGAAGTCGATCCTCGAGCACGACGAAGGGAGTGGATCATGATCCGGCGTGGGGACGAGGACTGGTCGAGGACGGACGCGGAAGGGGCGATCCCCGAGGACGTGCGCGAGATCGCGTCGCGGGTGGATCGCCTGGGCGCGGCGGAGCGCGCGAGCGCCCCGGCGGGGATGGATCAGCGGCTGATCGGTGCGATGCGCGCGGCGGCGGGTCGGCCCGGGCTGACGCTGGCGGGCGAGGGGCCGGTGCGCGTGCGGATCCGCGCGCGTGCGTGGTGGCAATCGAACGTCGTGCGGGCGGCGGCGGCGCTGCTGTTCGTGGGTGCGGGCGTGATGGTGTGGAGCACGATGAACGGTCGGTCCGCGGGGCGCGGGGCCGTGGCGATCGGCACGGAGCCGACGAGCGTGGCTGAGGCGGCGTTGAAGGATGATCTGGAGTTGCTGTACGCGATCCGCACGCCCGATGCCGCGTGGGACTCGCTCTCGACGGACCTGGACCTGCTGTCCACGGACGCCGAAACGCTGAACGCGCGCGGATCGAGCACGGACTGGACCAAGAGCGCTCTCGAGGAGGGGACCCTGTGAACCGGAACCTCTGGCGTGCATGGCTTGCGGGGATGGTGTCGGTGGCGGGGCTTGCGATCGCGCAGCCTCCCCCACCGCCCGAGGGTGGGGGTCGCGATGAGATGCGCGCACCGCCGCCGGGCGACATGGGCGGACCGGGCGAGAGCCGCGACGTGCTGCGCGAGCGCCTGTCTCGTCGGCTTGAGGACACGAAGCGGATGCAGGAGCGTCTTGAGTCGGCGCTGAAGCAGCTGGACGGCGGCACGCCTCCGGAGCAGGTGCGCGAGGGGCTGCGTCGCGAAGCGCGGGAGATGCTCGGTGGGCGCCCGGGAGGAGAGGGGCTTCGTCGACCCGGGGGCGGTGAAGGCAATCGATTCCGTCAGCAGGATGGTGCACGACCCGACGGGCCGCGCGGCGAGGGGCAGGCCATGCGCCGCGGGCCCGATGGTGGGCCCCAAGGCGGGCCCGAGGGCGGCGGGCCCGGCGGACGTCCCCCGCTGATGGATCGCCCACGGATCATGGAGCTGATCGAGAAGCACAACCCTGAGTTTGCACGCATGTTGCGCGGGCTGGAGCGGGACAATCCGCGCAGCGCGGAGCGCGTCTGGCAGCAATTGGAACCTGGGATCCGTGAATTGATCGTGGAGAACGACCCCGCGCTGCAGGAGGTGCGCATCGCGGAGATGAAGAATGGGTGGTCGACGCTCGGGAAGGTTCGCGAGTTGCACGAGGCGATGCGTCGGGGCGCACCGGCGAGCGAGATCGACGCCAAGACGAGTGAGATTCGCGGGCTCTTTGCGGAGCGGTACGACCTGCAGGTGAAGCTGCACGCGGCGGACATCGCCCGCCTTGAGCGCCGGCTCGCGCAGCTCCGCGAGGAGGCGGGGAGGGCGGCGGGCTCGGGCAAGGAGAAGTTCGTTCAGGAGCGCGTGGACGAGATGCTCGCGCGCGTGAAGGAGCGCATGGAGCGCGAGAAGAACCGGCGGGGGGACCGCCCGCCCGCGGACGAACGCGGGCCCGACAAGAAAGACTGACGCTCGCTGATTCTCAGGAGACGATCGAGCCGGGCGCGATGTCGGTCTCGGGCGCGAGGACCACGACGCGCCGCGGCGTGGTGGCGTCCTTGGGCGCATCGGAGGCGGCGAGGAGCATGCCGCGCGATTCCTCGCCGCGGATGACGCGGGGCGCGAGGTTGGCGACGATGATGATGAGGCGCCCGGTGAGTTGCTCGGCGGTGTAGGCGCCGCGGATGCCGGCGCAGATCTGTCGCGGCGTGCCCGAGCCGTCGTCGAGCTGGAGCTTGAAGAGGCGATCGGCCGAGGGGTGGTTCTCCGCCTGCAGGACCCGCGCGACGCGCAGGTCCACCTTCGCGAACTCGTCGAAGGTGATCTGTGGCTTGGGCTGGGATGGAGACTCGGGGGCTGGGGTCTTGGCGGGCTCGGTCATGGGTCTGTCCTCGGCAGGGCGCGCGTCACTCGGTCTTGGCGGGCGGGCGCGGGGCGGGGACTGTATTCGTCTTGGGGGCGGGCGTGGCGGGGGGTGATGCGTCGCGGGGCGGGGGCTTTGGTTTGGATTCCTTGGCGGCGCTGACCCATTGCCCGTCGCGCCAGAGGGGCTTGTCCGGATCGACGGCGTAGAGCGCGGGAAGGTCCGCGGGGTCGGGATCGCGGAGGGGCGCGCCCTGGTCGATGAGCGCCTGCGCGGCCCACGAGCGCTGGATGCCGTTGAGGAGGATGGCTTCGAATCGGAGTTGGTCGATGAGTTCGGTTCGCGCGAGCTGGGGCCCGGGGTTGCCGCGGCATGTGGGGCACAGGCGGACCTCGAGCCCACGCGGGCCGGACTTGGAGACGTAGCGCGTGTTCCCGCACTCGGGGCAGGGCCAGAGCGCGATGGTTTGCTCGAGCGCGGTGAGCGCGCCGGGCTGGCCGGAGGTTGGAATGGCCCGCTCGTAGCGGGTGAGCAGGTCCTTGACGCCTGGCTCGCCCAGGAGGCGTCGTGCCTCGCGACCATCGCCCGCGCGGGCGAGGCCCAGGACGGTCGCGGCCTTGTAGGCGAGATCGTCGGAGATGGGCTGGCCGCCGGCGACGGACCAATCGAACTGGGTGTAGCGTCGATCGACGGATCCCGCGAGCGCGAGCAGCCATCGGCGCGTGGGCTCGTGTCGCTCCATGGAGGCGAGCGCGATGACGGGGGCGGCGTCGATCTGGGCCGGATCGCGCTGCAGGTGGAAGGCGAGGACGAAAAGGGTGCGCGCGAGGGTGGGGTCTTCCGGGCGTGCGTCGGCGACTTCCTCGGCAAGGAGCATGTACTCGGCCGGACGATCGGGGGAGAGGGCCGCGAGGCGCGAGGCAAACTCGGCGCTGGGCGCGGGTGGCTCCTGGGGCGTCTGCGCGAGGGTGGCGAGGGCGAGCATCAAGGAGGCGGCGAGGCTGGAGATGGCGGGAGAAATTCGTGCGATCATGGGGCGTCCTCCCCCAGACGGATGGTCCAGAAGCGGACGATGGCGGCCTCGGTGTGGGTCAGTTGCTGGAAGATGTGCTTGGCGTCGCGGCGGGCGGCGTGCATCCGGTCGAACGCGGCGCGCGTCTCGGCGACGCGCGCGGGCTGCTCGGTGTGCGCGGCGTAGGCGAGCAGCTCGGCGAGGGACGCCTGCTGGGCGGCGAACTGCTGGATCGGTCCGCGGGCCTGCGCCATGCGTGAGACGCGCAGGCGATCGATCTGGGTTGGAGTGAGCGGCGCGGGCGAGGCGGGGATCATGCGGTCGATCTGCTGGCGCAGCTGCGCGACGCCCAGGCCCGCGGACTCCGCCGCGGTGGGCTGGACCGACGCGAGACGCTGGTCGGGCGTGAGGGGCGCGGGGGCGGCGATGCCGCGATACGAGCGGGCGACGGAGTCACTCAAACGATCGATGATCGCGCGCCCGTCGAGCGAACCCTTCAGATCGAGCAGGCGCTCGACGAGGGCGCGTCGGGCCGCGGGACGCCAGGCGGGGTCGCGGACCGAGGGCAGCGAGCGGGCGCTGACGAGCTCCAGGATGGACTGCGACGACTGAGCGATGGGAATGCGTGGAAGGCGCTCGAGGAGCGCGTTGGCGATGCTCTCCTGGCCCGAGCATTGGCGGATGATCTGCGTGGTGAGGGTGCGGACCTCGGCCGAGGCGGTCGTGCCCCACTCGCCCACGATCACTTCGGCGTCGATGGGGCCGAGAACGACGTTGGGCGCGAGGAGCTGGGTGAGCAGGTCGCGCCGCTCCTTGGTGGCGGGGCGCGAGGCGAAGTATCGCTCGGCCCAGGCGCCGTCGGAGAGCGAGGGATCCGGCGGAGGGGGCTGGGGCGCGGGGGCGCTCGTGGGGATGACGGCGAGCACGCGGGACGCCTCGGTGCTGTCGCCGCGATAGATCCATGAGGCCGCCTCGTGGATCGCGCTGAGGCGTGCGAGCGCGAGCATGAGTTCCTCGTCGGAGCGTGCGGCTTCGGCGCCCTGGAGGGCGTCGCGCGCGGCGTCGGCCCACGCGCGGCGGGTCTGGTCGCGGGAAACGGCCTCGGCGATGCCCCAGACGGTCGCGAAGCGTTCGCGGAGCGCCTCGCGGTCGGCCTGGTCCGCGCCGCTGGAGAGGACCATCGTCGGGTCCACGCCCTCGGCGCCGGTGCGCGAGGCGAGAGCGCCGGTGACGACGCGCAGGTCGGCCGCGGAGATCCGGCGGTCGGAGAGCCATCGGACGAGGACGGGGCGGGAGCCCTCGTCGGCGCGCCACGAGAGCCGGGAGACGAGCTCGACGACGGCGGCGAGCACGGAGCGATCGCGGTCTGGCTCGCGCGCGTCCACGAGGATGGACTCGATCGCGTTGAGGATGAAGCGTGCGCGCCCGGGGGGCTCGTCCACGCCGACGCCGTCCACGGCGAGCATCCACGCGCGCCACGCGTCGAGCGGCGCGACGCTGGGCGTTGAGTCCGCGGGGGAACGGGCGATCATTCGGGCGGGGAGCGAGCCCATGGCGGCGAGGCGGCCGGCGTCGAAGGTGGGATCGATGGGCGCGGTGGGAGACTGGAAGAGGGGGCTCGCGCGGAGGCGCTCGCGCGCGGCCGAGGGCAGATCGCTCTCGCGGGAGAGCCGCGCGAGGAGGCCGTTGGACCAGATCGCGGGGAGGATGGTTGCGGCGGCGGGCGGGTCCGTGCCGCGGAGCACGTCGGCGGGCGCGGCGACGGTCTCCATCGCGCTGGAGAAGACACTTGCATCGGACGACGTGCGGTAGAGGTACTCCACGACCGCGTCGTTGGCGGCGATGAGCTGGTCGCGCGGGATGCGGGGCCAGGAACGGGCGAGCTCGTCGATCGCGTGGACGAATCGGCGGAGGCCCGCTTGGGCGTCGATGCTCGCATCGTCGGTCGCGCCGCGGATCTCGCGGGCCAGGCCAGCGATCCCCGCGAGCTCGGAGTTGGCCTCGCGCTCGGGGCTGGGGCGGGGGGCGGGCGACGGCGGCGCGGGCGTGGCGCTCGTGGTGGATTTGCTCGCTGGCGTTGCGTCGATGATGCGGGTCGGCGCGGGGTCCGGTGGGGTCGGTCGATCCAGCGTTCGGCGGGCGAGCCAGATGATCCCGGTCGCGGACGCCACAAGTAGCGCGACGCCGAAGCAGCCCAGCGCGAGCGTCCTTCGGAGCGCGCGCTCGGCGGGGTCGGGCTGCGGCGCGGGAACCTCGCGCGGTGCGGATTGCGCCGCGGACTTGCGAAGCCCGGGGTTGGCGGCGCGGCCGGCCATCGACGAGAGAACGTGGACCACATCCTCGCTCGTGAGCCCGCGGGCGTGGGCCATGGCGATGAGGCGTCGGAGGGCGTGCGAATTCCACCCGCCGGACATGCCCAGGACGAGCATGGCGTCGCGCTCGAGCGGGCGGCGTGCGGCTTCGGCGGATCGAAGGGGAGGAGGAGGCGAGGCCCCCACTGCGGTTGCCGCGCGCGCTGGTGGGTGCGATGGCGGAGGAGGAGAGATTCGCGGCGGGGGCGGCGGACGCGGAGGGACCTCGGCGGTGGACGCGGAGACGACGCCCCAGCGCGCGATGAGATGCTTGCGAACGAGGGGATCGAGGAGCTGCGCAGCGGCGGCGTGGAGCGCGAGGCGGACCTCGTCGGCCTCGGGCGTGTCGCGCTCGGGGTGGAGGGCGACACGCTCGATCTGGCGGTCCAGGGCCGCGAGGATGGTGTCATCGTCGAGCGCGGCGGGGGCAAGCTGGAGGAGCGCGAAGGGACCGCCGCTGGCCTCGGCGCGGCCCAGGAAGCGCTCGATGGGGCCTGAGTTTGGGGCGCTGGGGGACGTCACCGGGGTGGCTCCGACGGGGACGGGCCGAGTTGCTTGTCGAGTTCGCGGAGCCGATCGCCCCAGGGCTTGGGCCCGAAGTCGGGGCGGAGGAGCTTGAACTGGTTCATGGCCTCGCGCGCGCGGGCCGGGTCCGTGCGGGCCAGAAGGCGGATGGTGTGGTAGCGGGCCTCGAGCCAGGAAGCGGAGGCCGGAT
This sequence comes from uncultured Phycisphaeraceae bacterium, assembly GCA_964399625.1. GTDB lineage: Bacteria > Planctomycetota > Phycisphaerae > Phycisphaerales > UBA1924 > CAYNSB01. The sequence continues at coordinate 58,394 of CAYNSB010000008.1, read as the reverse complement.
CGGAGGCGGCCATCAAGCGTCGCCAGGCGTCGAGCGCGCCCTTGGCATCGCCCGCGGGCTCTGCGAGTTCGGCGAACCTGCGGAGCGCGACGGCGGGGGGAGCTTCGAGCGCGACGAGCTTTCGATCGATGTCCAACGCTCGGTCGCGCATGGCGGTGTCGCTGGTGCTGGCCCAGAGACGGGCGGCGGCGTCCGCGACGGCGTTGGCGATGGGGAGGACGCGGGGGTCGCTCGCGGGGGTGCCGTCGGCGCCGGCCTGGTCGATGAGTCGGGAGCCGAAGGCGACGACATCGCGGAGTGACGCCTCGGGCGGATTGGGTTGATTGCACGCCGCGATCGCGCGGTTGTACATCAGGCGATCGACGCGCTGGGCGTACGGACCTCCCGCGGCACGGAGACGATCGAGCGCCTTGGTGAGGGCCTGTGCGTCGTTCTTGGCGAGGGCGAGCTGCACGCGGCGGAAGGCGATCTCTCCCTCGACGTTTCGCAGGTCGACGCTGCCCGAGCGGGCGAGGCCGTCGATCACGTCGAGCGCGCGTGCGGCGCGCTCCGTGTCCGGGGCGGGCAGCGCGAGCGAGGCATCCAGGATCTGGCGGAGGCGGACGACAGCGGCGCCCAGGGCCTCGGCGCTCTGCTCGCTCTTGCCCTCGGTGGCGAGGCGCCGCTCGATCTGGAGGACCTCGTCGGCGACGCCCAGGAAGCGGGAGGCGGCAAACTCGCGGGCGCTCACCTGGGGCGCATCCCTGGTGGCCGGATCGCGCGCCCTTGTAAAGAGCGAGTAGAGGATGTTGGCGGCGTGGCGTCGGGCGCGCTCCCGCAGGGGGGAGGTGGGCTCGATGGCGAGGAGGATCTCGACGGCCTTGTCTTCGCTCACGGCGCCGCCGGCGGACTGTGAGAGGAGCAGGTTCACGGCGCGGTCCGTGCGCGGATAGTTCTGGAGGAAGAGCGTCGCGAGGCGGACCATGCGGTCCTTCTGGGCGGTTTTGCCGGCGCGGACGGCTTTGTCCAGGGCGACGACTGCCATCCAGAGCGCGTCCTCGCCCTGCTTGCCCTGGGCGGCGTCGAGGTGGGCGCGTTCGAGTCGGTCGGCGGCGGCCTCGAGGTCGCCGGCGAAGTACAGGGCGAGCCCGGCGGTGAGCGCTGCGTTGGAGCGTTCCGACGGGAATCGCTCGGCGTCGCTCGCATCGGCGGCGAGACGGAGAGCGATGGCGGCGTCGCGGTACTTGTTGGCGAGCGTTCCGTCGGGCGTGGGGTCCTCCACGGGCGCTTTGCTCTGGGCGTGGGCGGCGCGGCACTGCTCGTAGGACTGCAGACCCTTGACGTAGTGCGGGAGGAACCCATCGCCCGGGAGCGAGATCGCGCCGTAGCGGGAGACGAGGTCCGTGACGTGGCGGAGTTCGCCCGCGGAGATGAGATCGGCGAGGGCCACATCGGCGAGGGACTGCACGAGGGGGCGCGCCTGCGGCGCGATCTTCGGGTCCTGCAGGGCCTCGAGCGTGAGGACGGCGAGGAGGCGGGCCTCGAGGACCGGCAACGGCTTGGCGGCACGCTTGCCCGTGATCTCGCGCTTGCGATTGAGCAGGAACTCCAGGTCGGCCCAGCGCTTGGACGCGGCGAGGACCATCATCCGGCGTGGCCAGACCTGCGCGCCGACTTCGGCGGAGAGGTCCGGGGAGGATTGGACGAGGTCGAGCCATCGGATCGCGGCGTCGTCGCGGCCGCGGGTCGCTTCGGCGAGCGCGCAGGCCAGGGCCGCGCGCGCGACGTGATCGAACTTGAGGAGTTCCTCCGAGACACGATCGACGGTCGCGGGGCGGTTGGGCGGCGCGTTGAGCACCCAGCCGAAATGGACGAGGGCTTCTTCGCAGGCGGCCTTCTGCCCGGTGAGGAGCGCGACGTAGAGGCTGGACCATCCGGCGAAGTACATGCCCGCGGATCGGGCCTGGTACGCCTGATCCCGCAGCGCGCGAACGGCGTTGAGGTCCTCATCGCGCGCGGACTCTTCGCGCTTGCTGAGCGATTCGGCGGAGCGGGCGGACTTGGTCCCGATCTCGGCGAAGACGCCCGCGAGCTGGCGGAGTTCTCCCTCGGCCTTCTGGCGTTCCTCGGGGGTCGCGAGGCGGAGCAGGTGACGCTCGGCGATCGCCTCGGCGCGGCGGTAGCGGACCTTGGCGAGGCTGAGGCGGAGCTCGATCGTGTCGGACTCGGGCATCAGCGCGAGGATTTCCTGGGAGCGGCGCTCCCACTGGGCCTCCTGCTCGGGGGTCTTGGCCTCGTCGAAGAGCTGGACCTGCACGCGCGAGAGACGATCGGCGAGGCGGGCGCGCTCGACGGGATCGGCGGTCTTGAGCTGCCCGGCGAGGTGCGCCGCGAGCAGGCGCTTGAGCCCGTGTTCGGCGAGGTACTGCTCCAGCGCGGCTTGGGCTGGAGGGCCGGACTCCTGCGAGGCTTTGCCCGTGGGGGTTGGCGTCGGCTCGGGCGGCTGGGCGTGGGCGAGGCCTGCCGCGCACACGAGCGCGATCAGCGCGATGGCGCGCTCACTTGCTCGGCACATAGCTCACCTTGGAGAAGCCCGCGTCGTTGATTGCCTGGTGGGCGCTGGCGACGGCGTCCATCGACACGGCGTCGGACACGCGAACGACGATGCCCTCCTGCTTGGGCAGTTGCTTGAGCAGCGCGGTGAGCGAGGCTTGATCGGTGACGGAGCGTTCGCCCAGACGGAAGCGATGGGACGCGCCCGCGGCTTCGACGTTGAGCACGAGCGGCTGCAGGTCCGAGCCTTGCGAGGCGCTCTTGCGATCGGTCTTGAGCGATGTGGCGAGCTGCGACTCCTCGGCGGCGAGGGTGCCGGCGATGACGAAGTACATGAGGAGGAAGAGCACGACATCGATGAGGGCGACCAGCGGGAGGCGGACCTTGTCGAGCTGGAAGCGCGTGTCCTCGGCGCGGACGAGTTTCATGGCGCCCTCCCTTCCGAGGGCGAGCGGCCATCGACGGCGGTGGCGAGCTTCCAGTGGCGGATGCCGACGTTGGCCAGCGCGCTGGCGAGGGCGTTGACGTGCCTGGCGGCGCACGCGCGGTCGGCACGCACGACGACATCCAGCCCATCGCCCAGGCGGAGGGCCTCGTCCGAGGCGAGCTTGGTCATCTCCGTGAGCGACTTGCTCACGCCCAGCACCGAGAGCCCGCCCTGGGCGTCGACATCGATGAAGAGGGCGGCGGGCAGGGCCGCACGCGTGGGATCGCCCGGCTGCTTGGGCAGGTCGAGCATCTTCTGCTCGGTGCGTGCGAACTGCGAGGTCATCGTGAAGAAGATGATGAGCAGGAGGACGACGTCGATCATCGGGGTGAGATCGAACGAGGCCTCGTGGGGTTGGCGGGATCGGCCGAACTTCATGGCGATTCAGGCGGTCCGGGCTGGGGCGCGGGGGGCGGCGGGTGCGGCGGGCTGCGGGCGTTTGGTGCGGTCGGCCTCGGAGCTGTGCTGCAGGCGGTTGGCCAGGTCCTCGATCAGTTCGCCCATGTCCGTGAGGAGGGCGTCCACGCGCCGGCGGAAGAGCGAGAACGCGATGGTGCACGGGATGGCGACGATGAGGCCCTCGGCGGTGTTGACGAGGGCGAGCGACATGAACTCGGCGAGCTTGGCCGAGCGGGCGGAGCCTTCGAGCGTGCCGATGGTCATGAAGGCGCCGATCATGCCGATGACGGTGCCCAGCAGCCCGAGCATGGGTCCGATGGCGGCGATGATGCCCAGCGGGTCGTTGGCGCGGTGGAGTCGATCGGCCTCGCGGGCACCGGCTTCTTCCAGGGCCGTGCGGACTTCGAGGAAGCCGAACGGGGAGCGGGCGCAACGCTGGAGAGCTGCGGAGAAGACTCGGGTGAGGAAGCTGGAGTTCGCCTGGGCGTTGCAATAGGCCGCGGCGCCGGCGAGGTCGTTCTCGCCGAGGAGCTCGCTGAGACGGATGACGGTGTCGGGCGGGGCGAGTCGCTGACGCCTGAAGAGCAGCATGTTGCGGATCATGATTCCGACGGCGATGAAGGAGATCAGCACGAGGACGTAGCTGATGATGCCGCCCTGCTGGATGTAGTCGAGAAGGCTGAGTGACGGGAGCGCTTTGCTTGGGCTCGCGGCTGGCGCAGCGCCGGCGGCCTGGGCCAGGGTCAGCAACGGATCGATGGGCATCGGCGTGAGCCTTTCAGGGAGTCTGTGGAGCGGGAGCATCGTTGGCCGGCGTGGGCGACGACGATGGGGGTGGATTGGCGGGGATGGTGTCGCGGATCGGCGGCCAATCGAGGATCGGATGGGAGGGGAACTGGCGGACGAGCTCGCGGGCGAGCTCATCGGCGCCGGCGGCATCGCCCATGGAGCGAAGCGCGAGCGACGCCTCGGCGAGCGCGAGACCGGCGAGGTAGGGCTGGGAGCGCGCGAAGCGGGCGGGCACGTGCAGCAGTTGCAGGATCCCCGCCTGGCGATCGTCGAGGCCCGGCTCGCGCACGAGCGATCGCCCGAGCGCGACACGGGCCCAGGCCTCGGTCCACGGGGGGATGATCGGAGCGGCGTCCTCGGAATTCTGGGATGGGGCGGGCGTTGATTCGGCGGCGCGGATGCGATCGCGGAGGAGCTTTCGCGCGGCGGCGCGCTGCTCGGATGTTCCGATGCGCGCGGCGACGACCTCGTGCATGAGCTGCACGCCCGGGTCCGCGGGCTTGATGGGCGGGAGCGAGGCGGGCATGTCCGCCTCGAACTTGGCGCTCTCCAGGTACAGCATCGCGAGCATGGTGACGCGCGAGAGGGGCGCGCCCGTCGTGGCGGAGTCCCAGCCTGCGGCGAGCGTGCCGGCGCTGGCCATTGCTTCCACTGCGGGCAGGCGCACCCAGATGGGCGGCAGCGCGGGGGCGAGCTGCGTGGTGGGATCGACGAGGACGCCCAGGCCCGCCTCGCTCGCCCAATTCGCGTGCATTGCGGGCGGGGCGGAGGTCGATGAGCTTTGGAGGAAGGCGAGGAAGGGTTCCACCGCGAGCACGTGCGCCCCCCGGCGGACGCGGGCGCGGGCGAGGGCTTCGTCGATGACGGCGGCGCTGGGCCCGGGCTTGCGGCGGGCGCTCTCGAAGAGCGCGTCGAGCAATGGTTCGGCGGAGACCCAGTCGCCGCGCTCCAGGCGCGTGCGGGCGCGCCAGGCCTGTTCCGCGTTGTGCGTGTACGGCTTGGCGGGGTCCTCCAGCCAGCCCGAGACACGAGCGACGCGGTCCCAGGTGAGCACGTTCTTCACGACCGGCTGGCGTCCTTTGCCGATTTCGGCGGGGTCGTTCTGCTCGCTGGGGCCGAGCAGGACACCCGCATCGCCCACGGCGACGGCGACAAGTCCCGACGGCACGTCCTCGCCCCCGCGAAGTCGCAGCACGGGGTCCGGGGCTGAGAGGATGGCGGAGATGAGCGCGAGGGGGATCATCCGCCGGGCCCCGCGAAGTGCTTGTACGAGCCGCCCGACTGATCGGCGATCTTCTTGAGGAGTGGCTCGCCCTCGCGCGAGATGAGCGAGATGCAATGGATGGGGATGCGGTACTCGGCGTTGAGGCGGGCGATCTCGGCGATGTTCGCTTCGTCGAACTCGCCGTCGGTCATGAAGTAGATCGCGTCGGGGCGCGGGCGGAGCGTGAAGACGAGCTTGAAGGCGGGCAGGGGTTCGGTGGCGCCATCGGCGCGGATCTTCTGGATCATCTCCCGCGCCCACTTCTTGTTGGGGTCTGTCGCGTTCATCCAATCGCGGCGATCGCCCATGGCGACCGACCCGGTGCTGAAGAAGACCACGTTGAAGCGGCTCGCCTCCAGCAGGCCGCGGATGGATCGATCGAGTTCGGCCTTGAGAAGATCGATGCGGCGGGTTTGTCCGTCGCCTCCCACGCCCAGGTCCATGGAGCCCGAGACATCGCAGATGTAGGCGAAGCGGTTGCCGCGGGCCTCGACGCCGAAGAAGCTGGCGCCGCCGCCGCCCGAGCCGCCCGTGCCGATGCCTTGTCCCGAGCCGATGTCGCCCGCGCCGTAGCCCTCGCCAAGGCCGCCCAGCCCTTCGCCCGACGCGCCTGAGAGCGAGCTCACGCCGCCGATGGACGCGGTCTCGACGGGCAACTCGGCCGGGCCCGTGTTGACGGCTCCGGCGGAGGTGTCCGCGACGGAGGGGGCGACATCTTCCAGGGCCCCGCCGGCGACGGAGGCGAGTTCCTGCTCTGTCATCGTTGCGACGCCGACGATGCCGCCCGAGCCTCCGGACCCGCCCGCGTCGCCGCCGCCTCCCCCACCGCCGACGAGCCAGATCGCGGCGAGCAGCAGGAACGCGAGATGGACGAGCAGGGAGATGGCGAGGCCGGCGAGGGTGAGCGGGGGCGCGAGGCGGCGCAGTCGCGGCGGGAGAGCGCGGTACCACGCGGGCAGTGACTCGGACTGCTCGAGGTCCACGGCGCGTGCGGCCGCCGTCGCGAGCGGGGGCCATTCGTGGACGGGCGATTGGGACATCCGTGGCATGGTACCGATGGAACGACGTGTGTCGCGAGATCGGGAGAGCGCGCGGGCCTTCTGGGGCTGGGTCGATCCGCGGCGCGGTCGCGCGCACTGCCTGACCTTCGGTCGACCTCTGTATTGGTCTGTACTGGCGGGGCGATGAAGAGTTGCACCCGAGGCGTGCGGGAGGTCGCGATCGTGATGAATGAGATCGCCATGGGCGGTGGACGGGAGCGTCCGGAGCCGCTTCAATCGCGGACCGGATGGGCCGGGCGTCTTTGAGCGCCGGGTCCGTGCGCCTCATGGGAACTCCAACGATGCCGACCCCGAGCACACCCGCCAGCGCACCCAAGGCCCGCACAAATACCGAGCGCCCGCGATTCTCGCGGGTGCTGCTGAAACTGAGCGGCGAGGCGTTCTGTGCCGCGGGCGGGTTTGGTGTGGATGGGCACGAGCTCGACGTGATCGCGAGCGAGGTGAAGGCGGGAGCGCAGACGGGCGCGCAGCTCGCGGTTGTGGTGGGCGGCGGGAACATCATCCGCGGGGCGCAGCTCGCGGAGGCGGGGCACATCCATCGCGCGACCGCGGACTACATGGGCATGCTCGGGACGATCATCAACGCGCTGGCCTTGAAGGAGAAGCTCACGTCGATCGGGATCGACTCCCGGGTAATGTCCGCGCTGGAGATCCGGTCCGTGGCCGAGCCGTTCATCCGCGGGCGCGCGGTGCGGCACCTTGAGAAGGGGCGGGTGGTGATCCTGGGTGCGGGGACGGGGAATCCGTTCTTCTCCACGGACACGTGCGCGGCGCTGCGTGCGACGGAGCTTGAGTGCCAGGTGGTGCTGAAGGCGACCAAGGTCGATGGCGTGTACACGGCCGACCCGAAGAAGGACCCCAAGGCGACGCGGTACGAGCAGCTGACGTTCGCGGAGGCGATCGAGAAGAACCTGAAGGTGATGGACATGACGGCGTTGACGATGTGCCAGGAGAACTCGCTGCCGGTGCTGGTGTTCGACTTCAAGCGGGCGGGGAACATCCGGCGGGTGATCCAGGGCGAGGCGATCGGCACGCTGATCCGCCAGCAGTGAGGGCACGCCCAACGGCGCGGAAGGGGCGGGTAGAATGGCCCCCGCGGGCCGAAGTTCGCCCGCCTCTGTCAGGAGCACGACGATGAGCGACCCGGACACGATCCTTCTTCAGACGGAAGAGGCGATGCTCAAGGGCATCGAGCACCTCAAGCACGAGCTCAAGGGGCTGCGGACGGGGCGGGCCTCGCCCGCGATGGTTGAGATGGTGAAGGTGGATTACTACGGGTCGCAGTCGGACATCAAGTCCCTCGCGTCGATCACGGTGCCCGAGCCGACGCAATTGCTGATCAAACCGTTCGACGTGGGCGCGCTGGGGGAGATCAAGAAGGCGATCGAGGCCGCGGGGCTCGGGTTCAACCCGATCTCCGAGGGCAAGCAGTTGCGGATCAACGTGCCGGCGCTGTCGGGCGATCGGCGGCAGCAGCTTGTGGCGAAGGCGAAGAAGTTCGGGGAGGACACGAAGATCGTGCTGCGGAACGCGCGGCGCGACGGGAACAAGCACGCCGACCAGCTCAAGGGCGGCGGGCACGTGTCGGAGGATGAGATCAAGCAGCTCAAGACGGAGATCGATGACCTTCTCAAGAAGTTCGAGAAGGAGTCGGATCAGTTGATCGAGGTGAAGTCCAAGGAGATCACGCAGTTGTAGGGCGAGATCTGGAACGGCCCCTCATGCCGGGGAACCTGCGGTTCCCCCGGGCACCCCTCCCTTAGCGGCCCAGGATCACTCGTTCGCGCTCGGATGCCAATCAAACCCGCAGGCAAAGCACTGGTGTGCTCTTGGCGTGCGGCAGAGCGAGCCGCATTTCATACATGTGTTCAGAATCTTCTTCCACGGATTGTCGCGGAGCACACGCTCGGCTGCGGTCCGCATCACGCTCTCAATTCCGTGCTCGTCGATCCTGCGCATGAGTTCTGGGTACAAGGCTTGGACCTCTGGCACCTTGAAAAACTCAAGCGAACCGCTTCCTCCTGGATCCGACGAGCGCGATTGCTTCGCGCGTCCAATCCTGACGCGCTCAGCGGCCAGTTCCTCCTCAGTTAGCAATTCTCTAAAGTGCCGATAGATGTATTGTGTGAGAGAGTCTGGCGACAAACCCGGCGGAAGTGTTGCCGGACGTGGGCGTGATGGGGGTTCCGTACTCATGGAGCACCGATCGTCGCGTCTTCCTACCGGATCACCAGCGCGCTGGGCAGCGTGAGCGCGACGGGCTCATCGCGCAGCACCATCATCGCGTCGAGCGAGCGGGAAACGGTCGGCCAGTTCTTCTCGCCCACGATCGCGCGGAGGGTTGCCACGAGCTCGGCGGGCGCGGCGCTGCTCCTGATCGCTCCGCTGATCGGGGCGGCGGCGCCGAAGCCCTTGAACATCTCCTCGACGATCTCGCCCAGCGGGCGCGGCGCGGGGAAGTCCATCACGCCGTAGTCCTCCATGTCGAGCGACTTGGCGAGGTCCTTGATCGCGTCGTCGAACGTGCCGACCTTGTCGGCCATTTTCACGGAGATCGCCTTGTCGCCCGTGAAGAGTCGGCCCTCGGCGGTCTGCGAGAGGTCGATGCCCTTTCGGCCGGCGGCGACGCGCTTGGTGAAGAGGTCGTAGGTCTGCTTCATCTTCTTCTTGACGAGGTCGAGCTGCTCGGGGTTCCAGGGCTCGGCGGAGTTGAACATGCCCGCCATCGGGCCGCGCGCGTGCGGCGTGACGCGGAGCTTCACCTTGTCGTAGAGCCCGGCCATGGAGAACTTGCCGCCGACGACGCCGATGGAGCCGACGATGCTGGAGGGATTGACGTAGATCTTGTCCCCGGCGACGGCGAGGTAGTACCCGCCGCTGGCGGCCATGCTGCCGACGCTGACCCAGACGGGCTTCTTCTCGGCGAGACGGCGGAGGCCCTGCCACATGATCTCGCTGGCGATGGCGGAGCCGCCGGGCGAGTTGATGCGGACGACGACGCCCTTGATGAGGTTCTGGTCGCGGATGTCCTCGATGGCGTTGCGGATGGTGCGTGAGCCGACGCTCGTGCCGCCGGAGAATCCGCCCTGCTTGCTGTCGCCGTCGATGATCTCGCCGTCGATGTGGAGGATCGCGATGGTCGGGCCCTTGGCCTTGGTGGGCGGCTTCTTGGAGAACATGCCCATCATCTGCGACATCGCGGCGAAGGGGTTGCCCTCGTCGATCTTGAAGTCGGGCTTGCCCGAGGCGTCGAGCGTTTCCCACGAGGGGGACTTGCTGCCGCTGACCGTCTGCCCGAGCTGCGGCAGGTCCACGGCGGCGTCCACGAGCTTTGCCTTGACCGCGTCGTCGGCCTCGGCCATCCACGCGACCTTCATGGCGTCGTCGAGCTGGGCGTCGTCGAGCTTGCGTCCGGACTTGATCTCCTTGCGCATGTTCGCGTAGAGGCTGTCGAGGAGTTGGTTGAGGTTCTGGCTCCAGGGCTCGGAGGGCTTGGCGTTGACGAACATCTCGTTGGCGCCCTTGTAGTCGCCGATCTGGACCATGTCGGCCTTGACGCCGATCCACGAGAGCGTGTCGGCGAGGAACATTTCCTCCATGTAGAGGCCGGGCAGCATGACGGAGCCGCCCGACTGCACGAGGGACTGGTCGGCGTAGGACCCGAGCAGGATCTCCGTGGGGCCCATGTTCTCGGCGAAGACGGCGACCTTCTTGCCCTTGGCGCGGGCCTGGGTGATGGCCTGGCCCAGCTCCTCGACCTGGGTGCGGTTCAGCTCGGCGTCCTTGATGCGGATGATGATCGATCCGAGCTCGTCGTTGGTGCCGGCGTCCTTGATGGAGCCGACAAGCTGGCGGAGCGTGGGCTCGGAGGAGCCGAACATCCAGGCGAGTTCGGCCGGGCGCTCCTTGGGAGAGCCCTTGATCTCGAGCATTCCGATCTTGTTCTGGGCGAGGGCGGGGAGGACCGCGAGGGAGGCGGCTGCGAACGACCCGATCAGACGCGACGCACGACGCATGCGGAACTCCTTGCAAATGGACAACGGGGGCCGACCGAGGCCCCGATGGGAGGTCGTTGGGTGAACCGAGAGGTGGATTTCACGAATCGGGAGAAGAAATTGCGATGGAGGTGTGTGTGGACTTTGGATGGTAGTTCCCAACCATGACCCGTGAGCATAACAAGGCGCGAATCGGGCGGGTGCGGCGCCGGCTGCTGACCATCGGCTGCGTGGCGTTTGCGCTGTCGGTGATTGCTGGATGCATCTACTTGGTGTCCGGTCTGCGCTCGGCATATCGCCAGATCATGGAGCATGAGACCAATCTTCACGCGTGCTACATCGTCACGGACCTGACGATCCGCTATTGGCAGGAGCATCACGCCTACCCCACCGACTCAAAGTGCTTCGATGGCTATGCAAGCGAGTTCGGCACTTTGCGCTGGCCGACGGACCGTGAGCGGATTCTGGCGGCAGTGGAACCAAATTACTCGCTCGACGTCACGAGCGCATGCCAAGAACCGATGGATTCCTTTCACCCACTGGTGGTCAAGGGCACCGTGGCCGCAGATCACGATGAGTTTTGCCGAGTCAACATCCGCTCGGCTCTTTGCGGCGGTGGCAAATGATCTGGTTTCGAATCAGTCGTATCCGAGTCTGCCCAAATCGTCCTCGTCAAGTCCGAAATGGTGGCCGAGTTCGTGGAGCAGCGTGATACGGATCTCTTCGTAGATGTCCTCTTCGCCGCCGACCTGGAAGGTTTGGCCGTCCTCCGTGATCGTTCGGCGCTCCCAGCCGCCGGCGAGTTCGACGATGCCGCGCCGGAAGAGGTGGACCTGGGTGGGCAGTTCGGCGTGGTGCTCGACGGAACGCTCGGTGATGGCGGTTCCGGTGTGCAAGCCGCACAGTTCGTCGGCGATGCCCGGTTGGGCGGGGTCCAGGCCCAGGTCGCGGAGCATCTGGGGCGTTGGCTCGTCAAGGACGACGACGGAGATCTCGTCGAGGAGGGCGGCGTAGTGCGGGGGCAGCCCTTCGATCGCATCCTCGACGATGCGGTCGAACCGATCCCGCGCTTCGTCGGTCCACGGCGTGCTCACGTCGGGCGATCCTTGTCCAGCAGAGTGCCGATGGCCAGCGGCGGGCGGGCGACGGCCGAGGCGACGCGGATGGAATCGACCAGCGTGCCGAAGAGGCCGATCGTGAAGAGCATCGATCCCACGGCGATAAGCAGGGTGCCGATCATGCCCATGACCTGGGCCGTGGTGCCCTCGCCCATCGGGCGCGCGAGCAGGTGCAGCCCATCGCCGACGCCCGCGATGAGCAGGGATCCGAGCATGGCGAGCATCGTCTGGCGGTCCACCTTGCCCAGGCGGAGCAGCAGCGAGCGTGCGGCGAGCAGCCTGGCGTTGGGGCGGAGGGCCGCGAGGGCGATCGCGATGAGCGCGCCTTGGGCCAGTCGCCAGAGCGTGCGTTCCATCAGCGGGACTTCGAGCGCGGCGTACGGGCGGGTGTGCGACTCGTCGAAATCGATCTGCACGCACGAGTGCACGAGGGCGACGGCGGCGATGGCGAGCACGCCGACGACGGCCAGGGCGCGGTTTCGTGCGGGCAGACCGGCGTGGGGGCGCACGAGGGCGAGCGCGCCCACGCACGAGCAGAGGATCGCAAAGACGCTGGCCGAGGCGAGCGAGTGCGTCGGGGGGAGGTGCTGGGCGATCTCGGACGGCGCCGAGTGGCGGACGATGTCCTCGATGCGGAGCATCCACGTGATGAGGGCCGCGGCTGCAGCGCCGCCGCACCAGATGAGCACGCCGGCGGCGGTCGCCCGGGGCAGGGTGATGGGGCGGAGCACGGGGGCGTAGGGATCGACGCGCGCGAGGATGGTGACCCGGATCGGCGTGCCGCACTCGGGGCAGTTTCCTCGGACCGAGATCCCGCGCAGGTTGTACCTGCAGCGGACGCAGGGGAGATCGCCCTTGAGTTCCCGCTCGACGTCCGCGGCGGCGCGTGGCGGGACGTCCGGCGGGTGAAGAGAGGGTGATGTCTCGGGGTCCGTGGACATCTCCGCCAGAGCCTCCGCGCGATCGCTGGAGAAATCCGCCCCGGGTCGTGAAGCCGACGCGTCCCGGGACGCGAATGGGCAGGGGAAGGACGTGCGATCGCGGACACTATACTGCCGATCGAATCCCGCGCCGATCGGCCCTCTTCGGCTCTCGGACTTTCGGATCGCCCGCCATGCCCAGCAAGGACGCCCTGTGAATCCTGCCTTTGTCCGACTGCGTGAGAGCATCTCCCGAGTGTTCCTTGGCAATCCCGAGGCCGTGGACCGCGTGCTGTGCTGCCTGCTGGCCCGCGGGCACGTGCTGATCGAGGACGTTCCCGGGGTGGGCAAGACGGTGCTGGCGACGGCGGTGGCCCGCAGCATCGATTGCTCGTTCTCGCGCGTGCAGCTCACCCCCGACATGCTGCCTAGCGATGTTCTGGGCGTGAGCGTGCTGGATCGCGCCACGGGCGAGTTCGTGCTCAAGCGGGGGCCGATCTTCGCGAACATCATCCTTGCGGATGAGATCAACCGGACCACGCCACGCACGCAGTCGGCGTTGCTGGAGGCGATGAACGAGGCGACGGTTTCGATCGACGGGCGCGTGCACGTGCTCGAGCAGCCGTTCATGGTCGTCGCGACGCAGAATCCGTACGAGTTCGAGGGGACGTACCTGCTTCCCGAGAACCAGCTCGATCGGTTCCTGATGCGGATCAGCCTCGGGTACCCCAGCGCGAGCGAGGAGGCGAGGGTGCTGGACCTTCGCCCCGCGTCGAGCACGCTGCCGCAGCTGGAGCCCGTGCTGCACAAGCACGACGTGCTGGAGCTGCAGCGGCAAGTGGACGCGGTGCGGATCGAGCGCTCGCTGGTGGACTACATCATCGCGATCGCCGGGGCGACGCGCACCTCTCCGGAACTGCAGGTTGGCTTGTCTCCGCGGGGCTCGCTGGCGCTGGCGCAGGCGGCGCGGGCGACGGCCGCGCTGGCCGGGCGTGACTATGTGGTGCCCGAGGACATCACGCGGAACGTGCTGGCGGTGGGCGCGCACCGCGTGATTCCCAAGAGCTACGCGCACAACGGGCACGGGGACTCGGCGTCGCGCGTGCTGCGGTCGATCATGGAGTCGATCCCCAGCCCGGCGTGAGCGGTCGGCACGCGGCTGTTTCCCCGCCAACTCCCTGCCACGAGGACACACCATGGCCCGCATGATCCGGATTGATCGCTCCGTCCCTTACAAGATCGAGCCCAAGGACTTCCCTCCCGATGGCAAGTCCATCTGGATCTGCGGGTGTGGGCTTTCGAACAAGATGCCGTATTGCGATCAGACGCACAAGACGTGCTGCCCCGCGGAGCAGACGGGGACGTTGTACACGTACGACGCGACGTCGAAGCAGGTGATTCGCACGCAGGCGGACGATGCCCCGCGGGAGCGGACGTAGCGCACCTGTTCAGCGGGCCGACATGATCTGATCCACGAGCTCGATGGGGTGCAGGGCGTGCGAGTCGGCGCCATCGAGGACCTGGTGGCGGCAGGACGTGCCGGGGGCAACGAGCACGGCGCCTTGCGGCGCGCCGCGAACGGCCGGCAGCAGCGATAGATCCGCGATCTTCATCGAGAGATCGAACTTCTTTGCGTCGAAGCCGAACGAGCCGGCCATGCCGCAGCAGCCGGTATCGAGAACGCGCAGGCGATCGCCCACGAATCGGCGGAGCAACGCGGCCGAGGACTCGACGCCCCACAGCGCCTTTTGATGGCAATGCCCGTGCAGGAGCACGTGCCCGCTCCCGGTCGCGGCGTGCTTGATCGCGGCCGCATCCGGGCAAAGGGGGTGCTCATTCCAGAACCGCTCGACGAATTCCTCGGGCAGGAAGCTCTTGGAGGCGAGTTTCCGGCGCAGGTCCATCGGCGTGCGGAGCTTCAGTTGCAGCCAATCGTCCTTCCAGGCGGAGAGGCATGACGGCTCGCACACCACGATCGCGCGGACGCGGGGGTCGAGGATCTCGCGGCGGAGTTTCTCGAGCGTCGCGTCGGCCGTTTCGATGGCGTCTTCGAGCAGTCCGGTGGAGATCATCGCGCGGCCGCAGCAGCCGGGATTCACGAGGCGCACGTCGTACCCGAGTCTTTCGAGCACGCGCTTGCTCGCGAGCCCGATGCGGGGCTCGTTGTAGCCCGTGAAGCAGTCCATGTACAGGGCGACGACGGGGCGTTCCGAGCGGACCGTGCTCGAAGCGTGCGCTCGCGGGAGTTCACGGAATGCACGATCCAGCGGGCGGGCGAACTCCGGGAGCGATCGGCGCGACGCGAGGCCCAGCGCACGGTTGAGGACGACGCGCGTCGGCCATTGGCGGTTGATCCAGTTGGCCACGCCCGGGAGGAGCGAGCCCAGGCGATTCAGGGTTCGCACGTGCCCAAAGACGCGGGCCTTGAGGGGCGCACGCCCGGCCTCGCGGTAGCGCTGGGCGGTGTACTCGGCCTTGAGACGCGCGATGTCCACGTTGCTGGGGCATTCGCTCTTGCACGCTTTGCACGAGAGACACAGGTCCAGGGTCTGGATGGTGGCGGGGTCGCTCCATGCGGGTCCGTCGATCGCGGGGCGATCGCCCTGTCCTGACGAATCGCGCCCGATCTGCCCAGTGATCGCCAGGCGCAGGGCGTTGCCGCGACCGCGCGTGGAGTGTCGCTCGTCGAGCGTGCCCATGTACGAGGGGCACATGGTGCCGCCGGACTTCTTGCGGCAGACGCCCGCGCCGTTGCACATCTCGACGGCGCCGCGGAAGCCGTGCTGATCCTCGTAGTCGAAGTACGTGGGTGTCTGGGGCGTGTCGACGAACGCTGCTTCGGGCTTGACGCGGACGGTCTCCACGATGCTCGCGACGGGGCCCGGGTCGACGATGTTGCCGGGGTTGAGCAGGTTTCGTGGATCGAAGATCGCCTTGACCTCGCGGAAGGCGCGCATGAGCTCCGGCCCGTAGAAACGCTCGAGCAATGGTCCGCGGACCCTGCCGTCGCCGTGCTCGCCGGACATCACGCCGCCCAGTGAGCGGGCGAGGTCCGCGACTTCCACGGCGATCTCCTGGAGGATCGCGCGGTCGCGTTCGTCGCGAATGGACAGGAACGGACGCACGTGCAGAACGCCGACCGACGCGTGGGCCCAGAACGCGGCGTCCGTGCCCTTATTCCTGACGATCTGGCGGAATCGCGTCACGAACTCCGAGAGGCGCTCCACGGGCACCGCGTTGTCCTCCACGAACGTGAGCGGCTTGCGCTCGCCGGGCATGCCGTGGAGCAGCGGCTCGCCGGCCTTGCGCAGTTTCCACGCCTGGAGCATGGAGCGCGCGTCGGTGTACTCGCTCATCTTTGCGGTCGGCGCGGATCGCGTCACGATGGCGCGGAGCGATGCGAACTTCTGGCGCAGTTCGTCGGCGGGATTGCTCGCATTCTCTGCCGCGAAGGCGAAGTACTCGACGTAGAGGATCGCGGCGAGCGTGCCGGCCGTGGGCGCGGGCATGAGCTCGACGTACGCACGGTACTCGGCGTTGGCCCGGGCAAGGTTGATGATCGTGTCGTCGAGCATCTCCACGGCGGAGGGGCCCGTGGTGAGAATCGCGGGCACGCAGGCGATCGCCTCGTCGAGGGAGGCGAAGCCGATGACCGCGAGGCCCTTGGCCTTTGGAACTGGGTGGAGCCTGAGCGTTGCGCCGAGGGTGAGGGCGAGCGTTCCCTCGCTGCCGCACAGGAGCGACGCGAGATTGATGGAATTGAGAATCTCGTCCGCATCGGCGCGGGGGCCGGCGGCGTCCATCTGGGCGAGGACCATGTCCAGCCCGTAGCCGGCGTTGCGGCGGATGGTCTTGGGGAAGCGTTCGCGGATCAGTCGTTCGTTCTGCTGCACGACCTTGGCGATGCGCATCGTCAGGTCGCGGAGGAATGGATCGTGCGACGCCGCGCCCCTTTCGAGGCGCGTACGCGTGATCCCCGATGCTGCGTGCGAGACGAGCCCCGCGTCGATCGCGAGGACGCTCTCGCTCGTGCGCCCGTAGACCACCGAGCGGCCACCGGCGGCGTTGTTCCCGATGCAGCCGCCGATGTTGCACTGGCGGCTCGTCGCGGGATCGGGCGCGAAGAACAGCCCGGCTCCTCGGCGCGCCAGCTCATCGTTGAGGTCGTCGACGGTGATCCCGGGCTCGACGTCGCAGGATCGGGCGTTGGCGTCCAGGGCCCGGAGGGCTCGGCAGTTGGGCGAGAAGTCGATGACGATCGCACGGTTCGTGCACTGGCCGGCGAGGCTTGTGCCACCGCCGCGAGGCAGGATCGGCAGTTCGCGGTCGGCGCAGAAGCCCGCGGCACGGACGGCGTCCTCGATGCTGGCGGGAATGAGGACGCCCAGCGGCTCGACCTGGTAGAGCGAGGCGTCCGTCGCGTACAGCATGCGATCGTGGAGGGAGAAGCGGACCTCGCCCTCGATCGCGTTCGCCAGGTCGCGCGAGATGACGCGTCGCTCCAGCTCGCTCAGCGGCGCTCGTGGCGGGGGCGAACGGAGTGCGGACGAATCAAGAACGGGCAGCAGCGACATGCGTGTGCAACTGTATCGGCTGTGCGGGGGTAGACCCTGCGATGGCTCGGGGCGCGGGCTTTGCCGAGCGTGTTCGCCGGGCGGGTGTCACCGGCCTGTAACGGGGCCTTGAGCGCTCGAACCGTGTTCGCGGACAACCGTCCATCGGATGTACATTGTCCCGGCCGTCGGGCCTCCACCCACGAACGCGAAGGAGAATTACCGTGAACCCGCTCGCTCAGTCGTTTCGACCCGCCCGCGCACGCCTTGTCGCGCTTGCCCTGGGCACGCTTCCCGTGTCGGCGGGCATGCTCGCCGCGGGGGCGGGGTTGGCGCTGCCGATCGCGGCGCTTGCGCAAGGGCAGGATGAGAATGCGCGTGCCGCCGACCTGCCGATCAAGAGCATCACGCTGTACCGCTCGGGCGTTGGGTGCTTCGAGCGCCGGGGTCTCGTGGATGGGGATCGCACGGTCCAGTTGCGATTCGCGACGGATCAGGTCAATGACATTCTCAAGTCCATGGTCATCATGGTGGACGCCGCGAAGGGGCACGTGAGCACGGTGGGTTATGGCTCGAAGGACCCGCTGTCCAAGCGTCTCGAGGCGTTCGGCATCAACATCGCGGACAACCCGCCGGCGGGGGAGCTTCTTTCTCGCCTGCGCGGAACGGGCGTCGCGCTCAAGACGAGTGAGGGCGATGTCTCCGGGACGATCATGAACGTGGAAGAACGGCTCACGGTGCTCACGGCACCCAACAACGGCGGGCAGACGGTCGCGAAACTCCCGTGGATCAACCTCGTGACGGAATCGGGTGTGCGTTCGATCAACCTGACGCAGGTGCTGGGGTTCCGGATCCTTGATAAGGGGCTCGACACGGAATTGAACAAGGCGCTGGGGGCGATCGCGGAGCATCGGGCGGACCGCGTGAAGACGGTGGACGTGTCCTTCGCGGGGCAGGGGGCGTTCCCGGCGATGATCGCGTACGTGCACGAGATGCCCATGTGGAAGACGAGCTATCGCCTCGTGCTGCCCGAGCCGACGGACAAGTCCGAGGGCGGCTCCCCCACTATTCAAGGGTGGGCCCTCGTGGAGAACACGACGGACGAGGACTGGAAGGACGTGAGGCTCTCGCTGGTCGCGGGTCGGCCCGTGAGTTTTCAGATGGATCTGTACGAGCCGCTGTATGTCGCCCGCTCGTTCCTGCCGGTGCCCACGGTGCCGGGCGTGATGCCGAAGATTTATCAGGGCGGGGAGCAGTTTGCGCAGACCAAGGACCTTCAAGAAGCCGCCAAGGCGGAACAGGGTCGCATGGCATGGTCGCGAACTGCCCGAAAGGCCGCAGGCGGCGGGCAATCTCCGTTCCGCGACAATGTGAGCGGGCTGTCGCCCGCATTCCCGTCCGCTGCCACGACATTTTCCGGGTCTGAAGACTCGATCGCCTCAATGTCCACGCCCAACGCCGCGGCGTCCGCGGTCGAGATCGGCGAGGTCTTCCAGTACCAACTGAAGGAGCCGGTGTCGCTCGCCCGGCAGCGTTCGGCGATGCTCCCGATCCTTTCCAGCGCGATCGAGGGGCGGCGTGTTTCCATCTTCAATCGGGGCGACAACTCCGAGTACGCGATGCGCGGCGTTCAGTTCAAGAACACGTCGGGGCTGCAGCTCATGCCGGGGCCGATCTCGGTGTTCGACGGCTCGGCGTACGCGGGCGATGCGCAGGTGGGGCACGTGTCGGCGGGGGATTCGCGCCTGATCTCCTACGCGGTGGACCTGGACGTGCGCGGGCTCGTGAAGGATGAATCGACGTCCAGCGTGCGGAAGATCCGGATCATCGACGGGCTGATCGAGACCTCGTTCGAGGAGAAGACGAGCGTGACGTACGCCTTCTCCAACAAGGACGCGAAGCGTGCGCGGACGGTCCTCGTCGAGCACGCGAAGATGCCCAGCGACTGGACGCTCGCCGGCGGGGCCAAGCCCAAGGAGGAGACGCAGTCGCTGTACCGCTTCGAGGTGCCCGTTGAGGCGGGGAAGAAGGGCACGCTGGCCCTTAGCTTCGAGCGCGTCAGCGGGCAGCGCGTCGAGTTCACGAACTACACGCTCGAGACGCTGATGGGGTACGCCAAGGACGGGAAGGTGTCGCAGGGCGTGATCGACGCGTTCAAGAAGGCGGCGGCGCTGCGCGGCGCGGCGGACGACACGCAGAAGAGGATCGCCTCGCTCGATAGCGATCGCGCGGGCATCGACCAGGACCAGGCGCGCATCCGGCAGAACATGAACTCCGTGGGGCGGGACACGGACCTGTACCGGCGGTATGTCTCCACGCTCAACGACCAGGAGAACAAGCTCGAGCAGATCCGCACGCAGCGGGCGCAGGAGCAGGCGACGCTCGTCAAGCAGCAGAACGAGCTGACGGAGTACCTGCGGAACCTGCGCGTGGACTGAGCGGGTCCTGGGCGGGGCGAGATCGTCGGAGCGTCAAAAAGCAGAGAGCCGACCCTTTCGGGCCGGCTCTCGTTTCTTATCACGAAACTCGATCAGAACTCAGTCGACCCAGAGGTCGGCGCTGCTGATCGTGCCGTCCGCCGCCGCGGTGAGCTTGGAGATGGGGCGGAGGTACTGCGAGGCGTACTTGGAGTCGTTGAGCTTGGTGTCGGTGATCTTGAAGGTGCCGGACGCGGAGCTGGTGCTGATGGTGCCCTGCTTGCCGTCGTCGATGTTCTCGTTGACGAAGATGTTGTCGGGCTGGGTCTTGGGGTTGATGTTGGTGAAGGAGTAGGTCAGGTTGTCCGGATCGGCCTTCTGGAGGAACTCGACGTGGTTGTCGTTGAACACCACGTTGCCCTCCCACTTGTTGCGGGCGCCGTGGATGAGGAGGGTGATGGACTGATCGCCCGCATCACCGGCCTTGAGGTTCCAGACGCGGGGGCTGGCGTTCGTGCCGGCGCCGGTGACCTCCTGGAAGACGGGGCCACGGTCGGCGACGATGGCGTCGGTCGCGCCGAAGGAGTTGTTCCACTTGGAGGAACGGGAGCCGAAGGGGATCGTGTGGGCGTAGGAGTTGTTGCTCGTGCCCGGACCCGGATCGGTGTTCGCGGGAGCGCCCTTGGCGACCTCATCGAGCATGGTGCCGCGGAACTTGGGGTCCCACTGGGCCTGGGAGGGGCTGTTGGTGGCGGTGGGCTGATCGAAGTCGTACTTGTCGTTGACCTTGACCGAGCCGTTGGCCTCGGCGGGGTTGATGAACATTTCAGCCGAGACCTGCCCGCCGAAGATCAGGATCGAGAAGATGTTGCGGGTGGTGTCCTTCTGCTTCTGCTCCTGGGCGGTCGTGGCGTTGATGGTCTGGTTGCTCTTGTCCAGACGGCTGGGGAGGGGGTAGTTGTCCTCCTGGCTCTGGGCGAAGACCACCAGCGCCTGGTGGATGCCGCGGACCTGAGTCGAGTCCTTCAGCTGGCGGGCCGAGGCGCGCGCCTTGCCCAGTGCGGGCAGAAGGATGCCGATGAGCAGCGCGATGATCGCGATCACGACGAGCAGCTCGATCAGCGTAAAGGCCTTGCGATTCGTCTTCATGGGTTCCTTACTCCGGGCCCGCGGGCGCACCCGCGGGCGATTCTCCAACACACCAAATCTTGATTCGAACACGGGGCGGGCTTGCGAATCCCGTGGTCCATCGGCCCCTGCGGGCTCTTCGACCGATTCCCCTTTTGCCGATGGCGGTGAGATTCGCACACCGCGTGCGCTCGAAGGACCACATGCCGGGCTCGCGAGGTGCGAGGCCGCGCTCCGCCGGACGAGCAGTGCCGACGAAGCAAGCTCCACGCTGATGTGGTAGCCGACTCACTTCCCCGAACACAGCCTCGACGGGCGCACGAATGACCCGAAGGCGAACGGGGCGAACCGTGATGTCGGCGGTCCCTGAAAGGGCTGAAATCAGCCGGTGACCTTGGTCACCCATCAGAGCATTGCGAGATCGGACACATTCCTCGCAGGCACCGCCACCAAGATGTGGGACGTCATCACTCTACCATGGATCATCCGCTTTTCAACGCCCGGGGGTTGCGGCAATCTCCCCAGTTTCACGGAGCGGGCGACATCGACCGCCGTGCCGAAGATCGAAGATACAGATCAATAACCGAACAAGCGGGGAATGCAGCGCACCGCGATCCCCCGGTAGCATCCACGCAGGGAACCTCGCATGAATACCACCGACCCCGAATCGAATCTCGCCCGGCTTGGCTTTCGGCTGCCCGAAGCACCAAGACCGGTGGCCAGCTATGTGCCCGCACGGCAGGCGGGGAGCCTGCTGTTCATCTCGGGACAGTTGCCGTTCCGCGACGGCGCTCTGATCGCGACGGGAAGCGTGCCGGGGCGGGTGAGCGTGGAACTGGCGACGGAGTGCGCCCGGCAGGCGGCGCTCAATGCGCTGGCGTGCGCGAAGGCAGCGGTGTCCAATCTTCGCGAGATCAAGGGCGTCGTGCGCGTTGGGGTCTTTGTGTGCTCGGAGGCGGGCTTCGGCGATCAGCCCAAGATCGCCAACGGCGCGAGCGACCTCTTCCAGTCGGCGTTTGGAACGACGGGACGGCATGCGCGCGCGGCCGTGGGCAGCATTGCGCTGCCCCTCAACGCGTGCGTCGAGGTCGAGGTTCTGTTCGAGTTGTTCTCCGACAAGGAGCGCTACCTGGGTGACTAGCACGCGCGGGTGTCGCGCCCGATCGCGGGCTCAGCCGCCGAACGCCTTCTTGTAGTCCTCGAGGAACTTCTTGATCC
Source organism: uncultured Phycisphaeraceae bacterium (assembly GCA_964399625.1). Classification (GTDB taxonomy): domain Bacteria; phylum Planctomycetota; class Phycisphaerae; order Phycisphaerales; family UBA1924; genus CAYNSB01. Next base: position 36,513 of record CAYNSB010000008.1, on the reverse strand, counting down.
CCGAGTCGGTCAGCGGGTGCTGCATCAATTGCTTGATGACGTTGAAGGGCAGCGTCGCGACGTCGGCGCCGGCGAGCGCGCAATCGACCATGTGCTTGGGGTGGCGAATCGACGCCGCGAGCAGCTTGGTCTTGTACCCGTAGTTGTCGTAGATCTGGCGGATCTGCTGGATGAGGACCATGCCGTCCTCGGAGACATCGTCCAGGCGTCCGACAAAGGGCGAGACGAGGAAGGCGCCGGCCTTGGCGACGAGCATCGCCTGCATGGGCTGGAAGCAGAGCGTCATGTTGGTGCGTTTGCCCTCGCCCGCGAGCGTCTTGCACGCGCGAAGACCCTCGACGGTGCTCGGGAGCTTGACGACGATGTTGGGCGCGATCTTGGCGTGCTCGCGTCCCTCGCGGAGCATGCCCTCGTAGTCCAGCGCGATGACCTCGGCCGAGACCGGGCCCTTGACGATCTCGCAGATCTCCGCGAGTCGCTTGGCGTAGGGGATCTTCTCCTTGGCGATGAGCGAGGGATTCGTGGTGACGCCGTCGAGCACGCCCATCTCGTGGGCCTGCTTGATCTCGTCGAGGTTCGCGGTGTCGATGTAGAGTTCCATGGGGCCTCCGTGCTTGGGTTCGTGCAGAGTATCGACCGTTTGTGATGCCCTCGCGGAGCGGAGGGTGGCGGCGGAGGAGCGATTCCTGGATCCGAGTGATTGTGCTAGGATTCCGTTCGGATGCCCCTTCGATCGATCTTCATCGACCTGAACTCCTTCTTCGCGAGCGTTGAGCAGCAGCTCAATCCTGCGTTGCGCGGTCGGCCCGTGGCGGTCGTCCCTTCGGACACGGACCACACGTCGGTGATCGCGGCGAGCTACCCGGCGAAGAAGTTCGGCGTGAAGACCGGCACGCGCGTCGGCGAGGCTAAGCGGATGTGCCCCGGGCTCATCTGTGTTTGGGGCGGGCACGCGCGGTACATCGACTTCCACCATCGCATCCTCAAGGTCGCGGCGAGCGTCGCGCCGATCCATCGCGTTCACTCCATTGACGAGTTCTCGTGCAGGCTCATCGGCGACGAGCGCCGACCGGAGCGTGCGATCGCGATCGCACGCGATCTCAAGCGGGCGATCACGTCGCGCGTGGGCGAGTGCCTCACCAGTTCCATCGGGCTCGCGGGCAATCGGTTCCTGGCCAAGATCGGGAGCGACATGCAGAAGCCCGATGGGCTCGTCGTTCTCAACGACGAGGACCTGCCGAGACGGCTCTTATCGCTGACGCTCCGTGATCTGCCCGGTGTGGGGCCACGGATGGAGCGTCGGCTCAACCGGGGCGGCGTGTACAGCGTCGAGCAATTGCTCGCGCGGGACGAGAGGCAGATGCTCGAGCTGTGGGGATCGATCAACGGCTCGTTCTATTACCACGCGTTGCGCGGCGAGGACATGCTCGAGCGGAAGACGACGCGGCGCTCGATCGGGCACCAGCACGTGCTTTCGCCGGAGAAACGCAATCCCGAGGCTGCGCGGGCGGTGCTGATCCGTTTGCTGGACAAGGCCGCGGCGCGGGCGCGAGCGGGCGATGCACCGGGCGAGGATGCGCCGGCGGGGACAGCGCGACGCGCTTTGTGGGTGCGGCGATTGGGCATCTCCATCCGGTACGCCGGGGAGAAGCCCGCGGGCACGCAGGTTCGGACGGGTTGGCGCGCGTCGGACTGGGATTCTTCGGCGACGTTTCCCGAATGCAACGACACGACGACGCTGCTGCACGAGATGCTGCGGTTGTGGGAGCGGCGCCCGCTGGGCGGGTCGATCCTGATGGTGGGCGTGACGCTGAGCGATCTTTCGTACGGATCGGGGGCGACCCGCCCGCTGTTTTCCGATGCGCAGAAGCGGGATCGTCTGTCGAGCGCGATTGATCGGATCAACGCGAAGGCGGGGCGCGCGGCGATCTATCCCGCGTCGATGCACGGTGCGCGGAAGAGCGCTCCGGCAAGGATCGCGTTCTCGAACATCCCCGATCTCAGCCTGCCCCACGTGAAGGAATCGGCGAAGGCGGACCAGGATCGCATGGGGAGTTAGAGGCTCCTCTCCGATCGACTACACCGCCTGAACGACCCCACGCTCGTGCTGAGCGCGAACGCCCCACCACCAACGGTGGAAGAAAACCGAACCAAGCATCAGGAACGGAAATGCCATCAGTCCGAGGCCAAGGCCCAGTCCAGAAAACGCGGCATTGTCCGTGATGGGGCGATTGATCCCCAACGCGATGGACTGGATCGCAGCCCTGCCTCCGAGAACGCACGCCGCAGCTATGAATGCGGTGAGGATGACCATCGCGGTCATGGACCTGGGAGGCTGGTCCGTCCACTGACGCGCTCGCCCGGCGGAGAGAGACAGCGGACGGCGACAGATGATTTCAGCGATCGACCACAGTGCAAAGCAAAGCATAAATGCTGGAGAGATTCGCATCCAACTTACCCGCTGAAGTTCGCCTGCATTCTGGGCATCCGAGAGGTACTGAGAAACCGGCGGATACGCCGCGGCGATGAGTGTGATGGTGAGACCGGCAGCGGAAAGCACCAGCGCTACAACCGCCAAAGCGCCCGCCAGCCGAAGGTCTCGCTCGCACGAATCCATGAGCACATCGTACCAAAGATGCTTTGCGATCACCATGCCAATGTGCGCAGGGACAGCGTGGGCGGCTACATCAAACTGCCTATATCCCAGTCACTGCCTTACGGCCGCTACCGCCCTCCGCGCCTCGGCCCGCGGCCCTTGCCACGATTGTTGATGCCGCGCGCTCCCCCACCGCCGTGACCCCCACCGTGCTGGTCCCCGCCCTGTTGGCCACCTCCACGATGCCCGCCCGGCTGCGAACGCCTGTCGGCATGCCCGCGCCCGCCGCGCGGGTGCTCACCCGTTGGCCGCGTCGGCCGGCGCTCGTGCGAACCCGAGCCCGTGTGTGATCCCGCTCGTGCGTCGCGATGGCTTCCGCCGCCACCATGCCCACCCGAGTGCCCCGCGCGTTCTCCTGTGCGTGCTGGGTGGCCGGCCCCGTGCGCGTTCCCATGTGCCCGCGGTGCGTGCCCACCTGCCCGCGGTGCGTGCCCATCACGGCGCGGCCCGTCGTCGCCTCGCGGGGGGCGCGAGCGATTCGTGGGATGCCCATGACCCTGCTCGTGCGCAGAAGCCGCTGAGCCCTCATGGGTCGCCCGGTGCGCCGGCGCATGGGCGGGTGCCTCGGGCAGCGCTGCCGGCGTCTCCATCGCGGGGATCTTCTTCGCGAACAGCCTCTCGATGTCTCGCAGGTACAGCCGCTCCTCGTGGTCGCAGAAACTGATCGCCGAGCCCGTCGCACCCGCTCGCCCTGTGCGCCCGATGCGGTGCACGTACGCCTCGGGCTCGTTTGGCAGGTCGAAGTTGAAGACGTGCGTGATGCCGTCCACATCGAGCCCGCGCGCCGCCACATCCGTAGCCACGAGCACCCGGCAGCGCCCCGTGCGGAACGCATCCAGCGCCCGCTGACGCTGGTTCTGGGCCTTGTTCCCGTGGATCGCCACCGCTCGAATGCCCGCGAAGTTCAGGCGCTTGGCGACCTTGTCGGCCCCGTGTTTGGTCCGTGTGAACACGACCGCGCGATCGATCTTTCCAACCTCGATCAGGTGCTGGAGCAGGGCGGGCTTCTGTCCGCGACCCACCAGGTACACGCTCTGCTCGATCAACGCCGCGGTCGATGCCACCGGCGCGACCGTCACCCGCACCGGATCGCGCAGCAGCGAGTCCGCCAGGTGCTGGATCTCGCGCGGCATCGTCGCCGAGAACAGGAGCGTCTGGCGCGGCGAGGGCAGCGCCGCAACGATCTTGCGAATCGGATTGATGAACCCCATGTCCAGCATCCGGTCGGCTTCATCCAGCACCAGCATCTCCACGGCGCTGAAGTTCGTCAGCCGCTGCTCCATCAGGTCGATCAGCCGCCCTGGCGTCGCGACGAGAATGTCCACCCCGCGGTGCAGCGCCCGAACCTGATGGAACTGGCTGACGCCCCCGAAGATCACCGCGTGCGTGAGCGACGTGTGCCGCCCGTACGTCGCGAAGCTCTCGCCGATCTGCGACGACAGCTCCCGCGTGGGCGAGAGGATGAGCACGCGCGGCAGGGCCGCCCCGCGCCGCGCGAGATCCGGCGGCGTCGAGACCAACCGGTGCAGGATCGGCAACGCGAACGCCGCCGTCTTGCCCGTGCCCGTCTGCGCGCACCCGAGCACATCGCGCCCCTGGAGGATCGGCGGGATCGCTTGCGCTTGGATCGGCGTGGGTGTCTCGTACCCCTCGTCGCGCAGCGCGTGCAGCAGCGCCTCGGCGAGGTTCAGATCGGCAAAGCGGGGCGAGGGCGCGTGTGGCTTGCCCTCCACGGCTGCTCGCGCACCCGCGTGCGCCTTGTGAGGCGCGTGGCGCGGATCCGAGTGCGTTGGGGAAGGAACGGACGTAGAACGATGAGGCAAAGTCGCAACTCCTGCGATCGCGCGATTCATCCCAACAGCGTCGGCGCGGCCCGCGATCGCGTGGGTTCGGGCGTTCCGTGCCTCGACGTTGGGACAGGGGCGGCCGTACGGTCGTGGAGCGCCCGGGCCGCACTTCGCGGAACGGGCGCCGCCGAACGATTCCCAGGACGATCTGCAATGAACACACGGTTCATGCAACGGACTGCGTGGGACGGCCGGCTTGAGCATTATGATAGGCGCAGCCCGAGGAAAGGCCGCCAAGATTCGCGCGGGAGCCGCGCATCGCGGCGATAATGCCCCCGATTGCTCGCGGCCTGGCCCCACCTCTACGTGGGAGCGCGCGGGTCAACTCGTGGGATGGGAAGGAACTCGAAGGCATGACGTCGATCGCGATTGTGGGCGCGGGATTCTCGGGAACGCTGCTCGCGGTGAACCTCCTCCGCCAGCCCGGCGGGGGCGCACGCGTCACGCTCATCGAACGCTCCGCACGATTCGGCCCCGGGGTCGCGTACGGCATCCGTCACTCGCAGGCGCTGCTGAACGTTCCCGCGGGGCGCATGAGCGCGCTGGACGACGACCCGGACCATTTCCTTCGATGGGCGCGCGGCTTCGACGCGAGTGTTCAAGGCGGGTCGTTCGTGCCGCGGGCGTTGTACGGGCGGTATCTCGCTTCGCTGTTGGACGATGTGCAGCGCGAGCATCCCGGGCGGATCGAGCGGATCGCGGCCGACGCGCGCTCGGTGCGCACGGATGGATCGATCGTTGAGTTGGGCACGACGACGGGCACGATCCGAGCCGATCGCATGGTGCTGGCGATCGGCAATGCGCTTCCGGCCGACCCGCCCCTGCCTGATCCGGGGTTCTACGCGAGCGAGCGGTACACGCGCGACCCGTGGTCCGGGCTGGGGCTCGATCGGATCGACACTGGGGCGCCGGTGCTCCTGATCGGCACCGGGCTCACGATGATGGACGTGGTGATGGAGCTCCGGCACCGGGGGCACCACGCGCCGATCCATGCGATCTCGCGGCGGGGGCTCGTGTCGCTGCCGCATCGGGCTGCGCCCCGCGCGTATCACCGCGATCGGCCGGGGGACCTTGACCTGTGGCCCAACACGCCGCACGGGATGCTGCGCCGTTTGCGGCGCGCGGTGCAGGAGGCTGCGGGCAAGGGTGTGGACTGGCGCGAGGTCGTGACGTCGCTGCGCGCGGACACGCCGGCGCTCTGGCGGCGCCTGGGTGCGCGCGGGCAGGCGCAGTTCCTGAGGCATCTGCGTCCGTACTGGGACATCCATCGGCACCGGGCCGCCCCGCAGACGTGGGCCGGCGTTGAGGCGCTGATTGCGAGCGGTGGGCTGGCCATTCACGCGGCGCGTCTTGTCGCGTTGCACGCCACGCCGCGGGGCGTTCGCGCGACGCTGCGCCCACGCGGAGAGAGCGGAACGCTCGAACTTGACATCGCCCACGTGGTGAATTGCACGGGCCCGGAGACCGATCCGCGCCGGATTGACGATCCTCTGCTTCGCGATGCGCTCTCCCGGGGGACCGTGCGTGCGGACCCGCTGGGGCTGGGGCTAGAGAGCACCGACGATGGGCGGCTTGTGGCTGGAGACGGGCGCGCCTGGCCCAACCTGTTCCTGCTGGGCCCGATGGCCCGTCCGCTGCGCTGGGAGACGACGGCGGTGCCCGAGCTCCGCGTGCACGCCCGGCGCCTGGCGGATCGGCTGGCGCTGCCCGCGGCCCAGATCGAGCTCCGCCCGGAAGCTCGAAGCGAGGCGGGGCACTCGGGCACGGGTCGGCACCACGCTTAGAATCCGGGCTCATGCCCCTGCTCGCCGCGACCAATATCACGCTGACGTATGGCGACTCGATCATCCTCGAGAACGTCTCGATGTCTCTTGAGCCCGGCGAGCGCATCGGGATCGTGGGTCGGAACGGGGCGGGCAAGAGCACGCTGCTGAAGATCATGGGTGGAAAGCTCGGCGCGGACTCGGGCTCCGTGACGCTCACGCGGGGTTGCCGAGCGGGGTACCTGACGCAGGACCCCGAGCTCGACCCGGAGGAGACGCTGCGGGACGCGGCCGAGGGCGCGTTCGACGAGTTGCACCGGCTGCACGGGGAGCTGCACAAGGTGTTCGACGCGATGGCCGAGGCGACGGCGCGAGGCGATCACGACGAGGTCGAGAAGCTGCTCAAGCGCCAGGAGGTTCTGGAGCAGAAGGCGGAGGAGGCGGGCGGGTACGCCATCGACCACAAGATCGACGCGGTGCTGCACGGGCTGGGTTTCGCGGACGCGCAGTTCTCGATCAAGACCAAGGACCTTTCGGGCGGGCAGCGCGGGCGGGTGGCGCTGGCGCGCCTGCTGCTCGAGAGCCCCGACGTGCTGCTGCTGGACGAGCCCACGAACCACCTGGACATCGACGGTCGCCTGTGGCTCGAGAGCTTTCTGAAGGACGAGTTCCGCGGCGCGGTGGTGATGATCAGCCACGATCGCTACCTGCTCGACAACGTGGTGACGCGGATCGTCGAGGTCGAGCAGTCGCGCCTGATCGATTATCCGGGGAACTACGAGACGTTCCGCGAGTTGCGGGCCGAGCGGCGCGAGGCGATGGCCCGCGCGTACGAGAACCAGCAGACGAAGTTCCGCCATGAGCAGGAGTTCATCCTGCGGTACAAGGCGGGTCAGCGTGCCAAGCAGGCGCGGGGGCGGGCGACGCGGCTGGAGCGGGCCCGGAGCGAGTCCACCCTTGAGCGGCCCGCCGAGCTTGCGGTGATGAACCTGCAGCTGCCCAAGGCTGAGCGCACGGGGGACATGGTCGTCTCGGCGCGGCAGGTCTCCAAGTCGTACCCGAACCAGGACGGGACGCGCAAGGTGCTGTTCAAGGACCTGGACATTCAGATCTCGCGGGGCGAGCGTTGGGGCATCATCGGGCCCAACGGCGCGGGCAAGAGCACGCTCGTGAAGGCGCTTCTGGGCGAGCTCGCGCCTGACGCGGGGACGGTGCGGCTCGGGTCGAACGTCAAGATCGGGTACTACCGGCAAACGCACGACGGGCTGCGCCAGGACCAGACGATCATCCGCTACCTGCAGGGCATCATCGCGAAGGAGGTGCCGGGCGTGCAGTTCAGCGAGCAGCAGGCGCGGAACCTCGCGGGCGCGTTCCTGTTTTCGGGCGATGAGCAGGAGCGCGAGCTTGGCTCGCTGTCGGGCGGGGAGCGATCGCGGGCGGTGCTGGCGGGTCTGCTCGCGTCCGCGAAGAACGTGCTCGTGCTCGACGAGCCGACGAACCACCTGGACATTCCCAGCGCCGAGCGGCTGGAGGCGGCGCTCTCGACAGAGGGCGGGTTCGAGGGCACGCTGATCCTGATCTCGCACGATCGCGCGTTCCTCGATGCGACGTGCGAGCACGTGCTGGCGCTCGATGGGAACGGCAACGCCGAGGTCGTGCACGGCAACTACACGGATTGGCACGAGCGCGAGGTGGCCCGCCGGCGGGAGCGTGCGGCCGAGGAGGGCGAGCGCAAGCGTCGCGAGGAACAGCGGGAGCGGGACAAGCGCAAGGCCGAGGAGGAGAAGAGGCAGGCGAGCGCCGCGAAGGGCCCGAGCGTGAACGCGCTGTCGCGGCTCAAGACGGAGCAGCTCGAGTCACGCATCGAGAAGATCCAGGCGCGCGTGAAGGAGATCGACGGGCTGTTCATGGATCCGGACGTGTACGGAAACTCGGGCAAGGCTCAGAAGCTGGGGGCCGAGCGGCAGAAGTTGCTTGAGGAGCTCGAGCCGCTGGAGTTCGAGTGGAGCCAGCGGGCGGGGTGACACATCGCAGAGACCCAGGGGGATGAGAAGTCCTATATGCTGAGGGACGCATGTCAAAAAATCAGCAAAGATCGACGCGAGCGAAGTGGGTCTTCGCGATCCTCGCGATGTTTCTGTTCGCGATCTGGATCGTGAGCGGTTGGGTGCAGATCACGCCCATCGGATACTGGCGTGTTGCGGGCACGGAGGAAAGGCTGACGACGGCAGGCTTGTCCGGTGGATGCCTGTATTACTTCCGAGCGGCCCTGCCAGCCGGAACACTCGCCGGCAAACCAGCGCTTCTCGCTCCGTTTTCCTTGCACAGCGCAAAGTGGTATTGGCTGCCAAAGCACACGGCAGGGGGAACCAACTTCTGCTTTGTATCGCTCCCGCTTTGGATTCTCTTGGTCCCGATCGGTCTCCTCGCAATCTGGACTTGGAGACGAGATACGATTGCGCAGAGAGCGACTAACGGCCAATGCCTTTCTTGCGGCTACGACCGCGCTGGACTCGCGTCTGGTGCTCGCTGCCCTGAGTGCGGAGAGGGAGGGGGTGCCGGGGGAACCGCAGGTTCCCCGGCATCGTCGGCGTAATTCATTTCGGGACGGCCGGCGAAAAAGGCACCTTACTTCTTTTCCCGGTCCGCGCGCTTGCGCTGCAACTCGGCGTCGATGAAGTCCTGGATATCGCCGCGGAGGACGGCCTCGTAGTCGCTGCGCTCGTGGTTGGTGCGGTGGTCCTTCACGCGGTTGTCGTAGAAGACATAACTGCGGATCTGCGTGCCCCAGCCACGATCGATCGCGCCGCCGGAGGCCGCGGCGATTTCCTTCTCGCGGCGCTCTTCCTCGATCTGCTCGAGCTTGGCCTGCAGCACGGCGAGGGCCTGGGCGCGGTTCTGGGGTTGATCGCGGTAGGTGCTCGCAACGACCTGGATGCCGGTGGGGATGTGGAGGAGGCGAATGGCGGTCGCGACCTTATTCACGTTCTGCCCGCCCGGGCCCCGCGCCCGCACGAAGGCCTCGATCTTGAGGTCCTTCTCGGGGATCTCGATCGTGTTCTCCTCGAACTCGGGCGTCACATCCACGGTCGCGAAGCTGGTCTGGCGTTTGGCCTGGGCGTTGAAGGGGGAGACGCGCGCGAGTCGGTGCGTGCCGCGCTCGCAGGCGAGGTAGCCGAAGGCGTATGGCCCCTTCACGTGGAGGGTGACGTTGTCGATGCCGACCTCGGCGCCGTATCCCTTGTCGACCTCCTCGAGCGCGAAGCCCATCTTCTCGCAGTAGAAGATGTACATGCGCAGGAGCATGTCCGCCCAGTCGTTGGCTTCGGTGCCGCCGACCCCGGCCTGGATGGTGAGGAAGCAGTTGCGGTGGTCGTGCTTGCCCGAGAGCAGCGATTGGAGCTCAACCTTTTCCATGTCCGCGTTGAGGCGGAAGAGCTGCTCGTCGGCCTCGGCGAGCAGGTCCTTGTCGCCCGCTTCCTTGGACATGGCGTAGGCGACCTTGGCGTCCTCGAAGGAGCCCATGACCTTTCTCAGGGGCTCGACCTGGGCCTTGAGGGATTTGATCTCCCCCACCACTTTCTTGGCCGCGCTCTGGGAGTTCCAGAAATCGGGCTGCCCCATCTGCGCCTCGAGTTCCTTGAGGCGGAGCTGCTTGGCCTCGAAGTTAAAGAGAGTCGCGGATTGTCACGATCCGCGCCTCGAGGGTGTCGATGACGGGCTGGTGCGCGTCGAAGTGCATGCGGGGCTCCATCGCTCGCGCGTGCGGGCGCACGCGCGGGGGCAAGTGTAGACGCGGGGCGAGCGGGTATAGTGCCCGCATGGTGACGCACCTGCTGGCGGAGGCGGGCACGTCGGGCGCGAGCGCCCTGCGCGGCGTGCTCGCGCTGTGGGTCGCGCTGGCGCTGCTCGGGCTGGTGCTGCTGCTGGGCGCCTGGGTTGTCCTTCGGCGGGCGCGCCGGCACCTGCTGAACACGCGCCCGCGCGATCGCGCGCGGACGTCGCTTGAGTCCGCGTGGCAGGAGGCCGGGCGTCGCGCCGAGCCTGAAACTGTCCATATGAACCCGTCCAACGCTCCCGGCGAGGGGCCGGCGGGCGAAGCTTCCGGCCAGGACGATGATGCCGGGCCCGACGAGCCCCGCACGGCGCAGCCGCCCGCGGCGCATTTGAGCGTGTCGGGCGCGGCGCGCGGCTCGGGGGATCGCCCCGTTGTCCTTATCACCGGGGGCGTCAAGCGTGTGGGGCTGGCGATCGCGCGGGCGTTTGCGTCGCGCGGGTTCCACACGATCGTCACGTACAACCAGAGCAGCGCCAGGGAAGTGACGGACGCGCTGAGCGCGCTTCGGCACGCGGGAGGGTCGGCCGCCTCGGAGCGTCTTGATCTTGACGACCCGCAGAGCGTGGAGGCGTTCGCGCAGGCGATCCTTCGCTCGTCGTCTCGCCTGGATGTTCTGGTGCACAATGCTTCGATCTACGAGGCGACGCCGCTGGGCGAGGTGACTCCTGAGGACGCGCTGCGGCACTTCCGGGTCAACGCGTTGGCGCCGCTGCTGCTGTCGCGTCGGCTGGCGCCTTTGCTTGGAGCATCGCCCCTGCCCGGGGGTGGGTCGATCATCGCGATGGCGGACATGCACGTGCTTGGGCGTCCGCGGCGCGATCTTGTGGCGTACTCGATGAGCAAGGCCGCGCTGGTGGAGATCGTGCAGGTTCTCGCGCGCGAGCTTGCGCCGCGGGTGCGCGTCAATGGCGTTGCGCCGGGCGTGGTCGCCTTCCCGGAATCGGGCGGAGAATCGAGCGCGGAGTTCCAGGCCAAGTACATCTCGCGCGTGCCGCTGGGGCGATCGGGGACGCCCGAGGACGCGGCCGAGGTCGTGCGCTGGCTGGCGATGGACGCGACGTACATCACGGGCGAGATCGTCCGTGTCGATGGCGGTCGCTGGTTGTCCTGAGCATCGCGAGGGCGCCGGTGATTGCGGCTCAGTCGCGCGCGAGCTTGGTCAGAAGGTCGTCTGCGCCCTGGTGCCCCAGCTCCTTGGCGCGGAGGGCAAACTCGCGGGCCTTGGGCTTGTCGCCCGCGTGGAGCATCGCGGTGCCCGCCTCGAACGCGAGGTCCGCGTTCTTCGGGTCTGACTCGGCCGCATCGGCGAGCGTGGCGGCGGCGTCTCGCGGGCGGTTGAGCATCCCGTAGCACTGGGCGATGAGCCGGGCGACCTGCGCCTCGCGCTTCTGGGATGGGTCCATGGGCAGCAGGCCCATGAGCGCCCGCTCCGGATCGCCCTTGCGGGCGAGGACGCGGGCCTCGATGAGGCGCCACTCCTTGCTCTCGGGCTGGAGCTGACGCGCCTTGGCGATGTGCTGGGAGGCGAGTTCCAGGTTGTTTTCGTTGAGGGCGATGTCCGCCATCGATCCCCACGCGTACGCGTTGCTCGGGTCGAGGTTCGCCGCGCGGAGGAGGCTCGCCTTGGCCGCGTCGATGGTTCCGGCCTTGCGCTGCGCCAGGCCCAGCATGAGCGGGATCGACGGGTTCTTCGGGTCGCTCGCCTGCGCCATGGAGTAGTGCTCGATCGCGCGGTCGTTCATCCCGGCCTGGCTCGCGACCTGCCCTGCGGCGAACTCCAGCTTCGAGTCGCGCGGGCCGATCGCCAGGGCCTTCTCGTACTGCTCATAGCTCTCGGGGTATCGCTTCAAGCCCAGGCATGCCTCGGCGAGCGCGACCCGGATTTCCTGGTCTTCGGGGGCGCGTTGCGCCGCGGCGCGGAGCACGGCCTCGGCCTTGCCCCACTCGCCCTGGCGCGACAGCGTGCGTCCGCTGTCGAGCGCGGCGGCGATGCTCGTGGCGCTTGCAGGGGGCGCGGCGGGGCTGGCGCCGTTGGCCGCGGCGGGCGCGGTGCCGCTGGTCTTCCAGACGACGACGAACCCGATGAGCGTTCCCACGGCGATCAGGCCCACGAGCCACACGAGCCATGGCCCGCGCTGCTTGACCTGGACCTCCTCGATGACGACGCGGCGCATCGTGGGCTTCCAGTCCGCGGGGATATCCGCCATGGTCTTGGGGCGCTTCTCGCTCATCGCGGAGGATTATCGGCTCATCTGGGGTGCGAATACACTTGCCGCCCCTTGGGAATTGCCACGTCTCGCGGGGCCACAGTTCCCCATCCGCACCGCCCGCGCCCCCGGATCGACCCCTCTTGAGCACCGCCCACCCATCCACTTCGGCCCAGGCGTCCCCGGACCCCCACGAGCTGCCCAAGGCGTACGTGCCCGCCGAGCACGAGGGACGCATTCGCGCCCGTTGGGAGTCCTCGGGCGCGTTTCATGCGGACCCCGCACGGGTGCTCTCCGGGCAGGCCAAGCCCTACTGCATTTTCATCCCGCCGCCCAACGTGACGGGCGCGCTGCACCTGGGGCACGCGCTGAACAACACGCTGCAGGACATGCTTGCGCGGGCGCACCGCATGATGGGCTTCGAGACGCTGTGGATGCCCGGCACGGACCACGCGGGCATCGCGACCCAGGCCGTTGTTGAGCGGCGGCTTCGCCAGGAGGGCAAGCTCAGGGGCCCGCTGCGCGACGCGGAGCGGAACGGCGGGTGGACGCGCGAGACGTTCGTCGCGCAGGTCCGCGTGTGGAAGGACGAGTACGAGGCCCGCATCACGGGGCAGCTCAAGGCGATGGGATGCTCGTGCGACTTCGCGCGCCAGCGCTTCACGATGGACGAGCAGTGCGCGCGGGCGGTGTACGAGGCGTTCTTCCGCCTGTTCAAGGATGGGCTCATCTATCGGGGCAAGCGCCTGGTGAACTGGGACCCCGCGCTGCAGACGGCGGTGGCGGACGATGAGTGCTACGACGAGGAGATCGACGGCTCGTTCTACTACCTGCGATACCCGCTGGTCGAGGCGGTGACCCTCGCCGATGGCACGCGCGTGGATCACATCACCGTCGCGACGACGCGCCCCGAGACGTACCTGGGGGACACGGCGGTCGCGGTGAATCCCAAGGACCCGCGCGCGGGGGCGCTCGTGGGCAAGAGCGTGCGGCTGCCGCTGGTGGGGCGCGTGATCCCGATCATCGCGGACGACTATGTCGTGCTCCCCGAGGCGCTGGCGACGAGCGACGAGGAGAGGAACGACCCCAAGGCGAAGATGGCGACGGGGTTCCTCAAGGTGACGCCGGCGCACGATCAGAACGACTACGAGCTCGGGCAGCGGCACAAGGACGCGATCGAGGCGGCGGGCAATCCCGTGCTCATCAACATCTTCGCCCCCGACGCGACGATCAGCGACAAGCACGGGTGGAGCGATGTGAACGATGCGCGGCCTTTCGTGGGCAAGAAGCGAGAGGAGGCCCGCAAGCTGGTCGTGGAGGAGTTCAAGCGGCTCGGGCTGTTCGAGGGCAGCAAGCCCCACCGGCACTCGGTGAAGCATTCCGATCGCAGCAAGGCAATCGTCGAGCCGTACCTGAGCGACCAGTGGTACGTGAAGGTGACGGACCCTCGGCTGGCGGCGAGCGCGAACGCGGCGCTGGTGCCTGAGCAGCGGACGGCCGCTCCTTCAGGAGAAGGCAAGGGAACGGTTGGTCCAACGCCTCCCCGACCCTCCCCCCAGGGGGGAGGGGACAGTTCGCTTCGCTTCTACCCCGCGCGCTACGCCAAGACGTATGAGCAGTGGCACGAGAACATCCGTGATTGGTGCATCAGCCGGCAGTTGTGGTGGGGACACCAGATTCCGGTGTGGTCGAAGACCTGCCAAGCAGGAGATGTGGACAACGCTTTCCATGAACTCGACGTGATCCTCCCGGACGCTCTTGAAGATGTCCTCGATGGCAATGGCGCCGATTGCGCAGTCCACTTTGTCGATGCCGCGAGCGGTGCTCGCTTCGTGCCGACGCTAACGGAGTTCAATCACGGCTTTGAGCGTCCTACGCGCGTGTATGTCACACTGCGCCATGAGCGCGGTCCTGCAAACAATCGAGAGACGTCCAAAGCCCTTGAGAGTGAAGGTTGGCAACGCGACCCCGACGTCCTCGACACATGGTTTTCATCGGCTCTGTGGCCTCTTTCCACGCTCGCCTGGCCCGAAGACACCGATCTGCTTCGCGCGTTCAATCCGTCCTCGCTCCTCTCGACCGCTCGTGAGATCATCACGCTGTGGGTCTCGCGGATGGTCATGTTCAATCGCTACCTCCATGGCGCGGGCAACGGCGACGGGCCCGTGCCCTTCCGCGATGTGTTCATCCACGCGGTCGTGCAGGATGGGCACGGCAAGCGCATGAGCAAGTCCGCGGGCAACGGCGTGGACCCGCTGGACATCATCTCCAGCCACGGCGCGGACGCGATGCGATTCACGCTGTGCCAGATGACGACGCAGACGCAGGACGTGCGTCTGCCCGTGGTGAAGGACCCCAAGACGGGCACGAACACGAGCCCGAAGTTCGATCTTGGGCGGAACCTGTGCAACAAGCTGTGGAACGCGGCGCGGTACGCGATGGGCATTCTGAATCAGGGCGAGGTGAGCGGCGCGAGCGCTGCGATCCGTCCGGCTGCAGCGGCGTCGCTCTCTCTGCCCGATCGCTGGCTGCTCTCGCGGGTGGCGGCGGGCGTCGCCGAGGCGAATGCGGCGCTCGCGCAGTACCAGTTCTCCGAGTACGCGCAGGGGCTGTACGACCTTCTGTGGCGAGACTTCTGCGACTGGTACCTCGAGGCGATCAAGCCGACGGTGGCGAGCGACGCGAACCAGCGGGCGGTGCTCGCCAACGCGCTGCACACGATTGTGCGTCTGCTGCACCCGATCGCGCCGTTCGTGACGGAAGCGATCTGGGAGCGGCTGCGCGATGTGGCGGCGCCGACGATCGAGGGCGTCACGCTGGCGCCCTCGCGCCGCGAGAACCTGCTGTGCACCGCGGGCTGGCCCGAGGTGAGCGCGGCGTGGCGGGACGAGGGGGCGGAGCGCGAGTTCGAGCGTTTGCGCTCGCTGATCAGCGCGATCCGCGAGGTGCGCTCGCAGCACACGGTGCCGCCCAAGCGGAAGATCGCGCTGCACCTGCCCGCACGCCTTCATGCCGAATTCGCGCCCCACGCCACGCTGCTGGCGACGCTCGCGGGGCTCTCGGGGATTGGCGTGATTGGTGCGCCGGCCGCGGGCGCCGTCGCGTTCACGTTCGAGTCCGTGGAGTGCCAGTTGAGCGATCTTGCCGATGCGCAGAGCTTGGATTCGGGGGCCGAGCGGGCTCGCCTTGAGAAGGCGATCGTCGACAGCGAACGGACGATCAAGACGCTGGAGGGGCGGCTCGCGAACCCGGGGTACGCGGACAAGGCGCCAGCGCACATGGTCCAGCAGACCAAGGACCAGCTGGCGCGTGCGATCGCGGATCGTGACGCCGCGCGGGCCGCGCTGGGCAGGCTGGGATGAGCACGCGTGCGGTCCATTGGGCGGTCGCGCTGGGCGCGTGCGCGATGGTCGCGGCGTGCGCGCCGCGGGCGACGCCCGAGACATTTGCGCCGGAGTTCAGCTCCGAGCCATGGACGCTCGATGGCAGTGCCGGGCACCTGGTTCGGACGCCGCATTACCGGCTCTTCACGACCGATCGGGACCCCGTGCTGCTCGATGTGCTTCCTTCGTTTCTCGAACGCACGCTCGCGCGCTATCGCACGGAGTTGATCGCGCCGCCCGGCGAGCTTCCCGCGCCATCGCTGAAGCTGGACGTGTTCGTTCTGCGCGATCGGGAGCAATGGGCCTCGCTGACGCGGCGCGTGATGGGCGGCGACGCGCCGCCCTTTGAGTCGATCCCTCGCGGCGGGTTCTCGTCGGGCGGGCGCAGCCTGCTGTGGAACATCGGGCTGCGGGACACGCTCGCCCTTGCGGCGCACGAGGGCTGGCACCAGTACACGCAGCGCACGTTCCGCGATGCGCTGCCGCTGTGGCTCGACGAGGGGCTCGCGACGTACTTCGAGGGGCTCCGCCTCGATCCGCTGGCGGACCGGATCATCGCCGCGGGCCCGTGGGCGAATGTTGAGCGATTCTCGGCGTTGCGCGCGGCGAGCGATCGCTCGCTGCTGCTGCCGTTGTCGCGCCTCGTGGACGTTTCGCCCGAGGAACTGCTCGCGATGCCGCAAGACAGGGCGCTGGCGTACTACGCGCAGGTGTGGGCGCTGACGCTGTTTCTGGCCCAGACGCACAGGGCGCAGTTGTGGTCGATTCTCAACGACGCGAGCCGGGGAAGCCTTGCGGCACGCGTGACGCAGGGCGCGACGCCCGATGAGGTTCGCCGCTGGCGGGACCGGCGCACGGGAGCGGGCGTGGCGCGCGCGTGCCTGGCTTCCAACCTGGATGAGATGGGTGTTCGCTACGCGTCGTTCATCGCGGATGTGCTGGCACCGGGGGCGATGGAGCGGGTGGCGCGAGGCGAGTCGCCGCTGACGCGTGAGTGACGTCGCTCAATCGGCGTTGCTGCTGGGGGCGCGGATCGCGCTGGAATCCAGAGCGGGCGAGGGAGGCACGCCCAGGTACGCGAGCGAGCGCTCCATGATGCGGCGCACGCACGGGCCGGCGGTGGTGCTGCCGTAGTGCTGGAGCTTGCGCCTGAGTTCAGGCCCCGGATCGTCGATCACGACCAGGACGACGAGCTTGGGGTCTTCGAGCGGTCCGCCCGCGATGAAGCTCGAGTTGTACTGGCGCTCGAAGAAGCCCATGCCGCGGGGCTTGGCTTTGCCCGGCGGCGGCTTGCCCAGGGGGATCTGGGCCGTCCCGGACTTGCCAAAGAGGTTGTACCGCGGCGGCGGGTCGGTCTTGTCCTTGCTCTTGCCCATCGTCTCGTCCACCTTCGCGGCGACGTGGACGAGCGTGTTCCGGGTGAGCGTCGCGATATCGGAGCGTAGGACGCGCGTGTAGACCGACCGCTCCGGGTCCTCCGCTTCCAGGGCCGTCAATCGCGCCCGCGGCATGGTGCCGGCGAGATCTCCCGAGCGTGCGAAGTTGCAGAAGGCCTGGGCCATCTGCACGGGAGTCACGGCGACCTCCTGCCCGAAACTCACAGAGGTCTGGGTGTACTTGCTCCAGAGCTTCCGCGGGGTGACGAGGCCCCGCGTCTCGCCCGAGAGGCCGACGCCGGTCTTGCCACCGAAGCCGAAGCGGCGGATTGCCTTGTACATCTGGTCGAAGGACATCCGGTCCGCGGCCTGGCTCATGCCGATGTTGCTCGACTCGATGAGCACCTCGAGCCACGACAGCCTCGCGTGCTTGTGCACGTCGTGGATCGCGCGGCCGT
This sequence comes from uncultured Phycisphaeraceae bacterium, assembly GCA_964399625.1. Taxonomy (GTDB): domain Bacteria; phylum Planctomycetota; class Phycisphaerae; order Phycisphaerales; family UBA1924; genus CAYNSB01. The sequence continues at coordinate 18,985 of CAYNSB010000008.1, read as the reverse complement.
AGGGCGTGGTCCAGTTGCCGCTGCCCGTGTCGAGGGTGTCGGTCGTCTTGAACACGCCCAGCTCGGTCGCGGAGGCCCAGACGAACGACTTGAAGGTAGAGCCCGGCTCGTAGACGTCCTCGATGCAACGGTTCCGCGCCAGTTCCGGGTGCGTGCGGCGCAGGGGGTCTGGATTGATGACGATGTATCGCCCGCTGGGAATCTGAGCCGGGGGGTCGTAGAGGAGCCCGCTTGGGCGCTTCGCGTCGCGCGGGTGGGCGTCGGGCCAGGGGAAGGGCTTGGCGTCGGGCACGGGGCGGATGACGTCGTCCATGGCGAGGATCTCGCCCGTGAGAGGATCGATGACGACGCAGCGACCGCCGGCCGCGTCGCACTCCTCCACGCGTCGCGTCAGTTCCTCGTGCGCGATGCGCTGGACCTCGAGATCGATCGAGAGGCGCACGTCCTTGCCGCGGGTCGCGGGCTCGAAGGCGTCGGGCCCCATCCAGAGCGGACGGCCCATCGCATCGCGCACATAGCGGATCGTGCCGCCATCGCCGGACAGGTCTTCGTCCTCCAGGTGCTCGACGCCGGTGGTTTCCTTCTCGGTGGAGCCGAGGCGCCCCACGATGGGAGCGATCAGGTCTCGGGCGGGGTAGTGGCGTTGGGGGCGCTGCTCGAGGTGCACGCCGCGCAGCAGCCCGACGGTCGTTCCCTTGCCGCGGCGGGACTTGAGGTCCTTGATGAGTTCGACCTGTTGATCGGACAGCACGTCGGACACGACGACATAGCGGATCGCGGGCAGGGCCCCGGTCTCCGCGGTGTCGTTTGGATCGACGTCGCTGTCCTCGGGCGTCCAGCGGGCCTCGACGCCGGTCTGCTCATTGACCACGCGAACCACGCCCGAGGCGCTGGGCGCCGCGGCCCCGCTGGGGCGGATGGGCCTTTCGTCCGAGAGCCCGACCATCTGGCGGAGCATCGCCATCGGGCCCGGCGCCGGGCGGGCGCCGGCGAGTTCGGCGCGGGCCCGGGCGCGCTCACGATTTACGAGCATGCGGGAGATGATCTTGGGCCCCAGCACGCCGGGGTCCTCGCCGGTTGCTTCGGCGAGCGCGAGGATCGCCTCGTCGGGCGGATCGGGGAACTCGACGGGATCGACGACGGCCCGGTATCCGAACTGGGTCGTCGCGACGTAGCGGTATCGGCGATCGAGGATGTCGCCGCGAGCCGAGGGGACACCGCGCGAGGTCACACGCGACTGCATGTGCTCGGCGAGTCGCGCGCTCGGCGAGATCTGCAGCTGGATCACACGCACGAGCATCGCGAGCAGCGCGAGCGACATGAGAGAAACCGCCACGCGCGCGACGCGATCCGCACGGGGCGTTCCATCGGTCCTTGTCGATCCCGCGCCCGAGATCATCGGCGTGCCTCCCCCGATACGGCAGCCCCGGCGAGGCGTGCGTCCGGGTCGGGCGTGAGCGTCGCCCTTCCCTGCGCGAGTTCGGGCGTGAGCGCCTGTAGCGATCCGAGCTTGGCGGCCATCTCGTGCACGCGCGCGGGCGTCACGTTCTGGGCGATGCGCGAGCGCAGTCGCCAGAGCTCGTTGTCCCGTTGCATGATGCGGAGCCGGGCCTCGGCGAGCTCGTGGGCCGCCTGGGTCCGCATCTGGCGGACCGCGAGCACCCCGCACGCGCAGGCGCCGATGCCGACGATCACCACAACGACCTTCGCGAACACGCACGCGCTCCTGGTGCGGCCGACGCCCGCGTCGGCGCTCGACGGACGACTCCCCGTTTCAGCCACGCGTGTGCGGGATCTTCAGGACCATGCCCGCGCTCACGGCGTCCTCGTCGTCGAGCTTGTTGAACTCGGCGAGCTCACGCCACTTCTTGGCACTCCCCATCGTGCGCTGGGCGATCGTGCCCAGCGTGTCGCCGCGACGGACGGTGTAGGTCGCGAGCTCGATGCGCGGCGTTGCTTCGCCGGCCTTGGGGGCGGGCTTGCCCTTGACGCCGGGCTTCTCCGCGGGCTGCGTCTTGCTCGCCTTGGAAGCATCGGCAGGGGCCGAGGGCGTCGAGCCCTGCGCGACGGCGCGGCCGAGGAGGACGTCCTTGCTTGGCACCTTGATCGCCTGCCCCAGACGGACGGTGCCGTCCTTGAGGGAGTTGAACTCGGCGAGCTTGCGCCAGGCGCCGCTCTCGCCGTAGTACTTGCTGGCGATGCCTGCGAGCGTGTCGCCCTTGCCCACGGTGTGGGTGCGGACGGGCGTTGAGTCGATGGCTCGCGGCGCGGTCTTGCTGGCGATGGGGTCTTTCACCGGCGGCAGATGGATCGTTCCGTTGCCGCTGGAATCCACGACGACCTTGCCGCCGTTGGTCTTCACGGCTTCGGTGAGCGAGCCGAACTCGCTGGCGATGCGATCGCTCGTGCCGCCCAGTCGCTTCTCGGAAGCCGCGGGCACGCTCGAACGCACGCCCGCCGGAGTGACGTTCGCGATCATGTCCGTGGGCATGCTCGACTCGCTCGGCTTGGGAGCCGACACGAGCGTCGCGCCGACGTTGGGGGGCGTGACGAGGGGCGGCTGCGCCGTGGCGGATCCGCCAGCGGCGGGCGACGCGCTCGAGGAGCGAGCCTGATCGCCCATGACGAGGCGGGTCGGATCGACTCCCGCGGGGATCGTGGTCCGCGTGACCGACTGCTCGCTGCTCGCGACCTGGTTGATCGGCGGGCGGCGCGACGACGACACATGGTCGCTGATCAGCACGCCCACGAGGAGCAATAGAGAAAAACCGACAATCAACGCCAGCTTGTGTTCACGCGTCACGGTTCAGCTTCCTTGCTTACCGACACACCGGGATGTTCTGCGGTCGCCGGCCTTGGCGTCCGCGGCTCCATCCTACCAAGCGCCCCGCACGGCCTGCCAGCCGTGCCGACGACTCATGACCTATCCACAATCCGGATGACCCGCATCTTCGCTGATCTGGCCCGGACGTTGATCCGCACCTCCGACTCGTCGGCCTCGATCGGGCCCTTGCCCAGATGTTCGGCCTTTCCCTCCGCGACCAGTCCGGCGAACGCCCGCTTGACGATCCGATCCTCCAGCGAGTGGAACGAGATGATCGCGACCCTCGCACCGCCCGCCAGCCACGCGCCCGGGCCCGCGCACCCGAGAGCGATCGCGTGCAGGAGCGCCTCGAGGCTGCCCAGCTCGTCGTTGACCGCGATCCGAAGCGCCTGGAACGTCCGCGTGGCGGGGTGGATCGGGTGCCGATCCGCCGCCGCGCCATACGCCGATCGCACGATCTCCGAGAGCCGAGCCGTGGTCGTTATCGGCGACTCCTCGCGCGCGCGAACAATCTTCCGCGCGATCGCGGAAGCCGCCCGATCCTCGCCATATTCGCGGATGATCCGGGCGAGTTCGCCCTCGGGGAGCGATCGGACGAGCTCCGCCGCGGAGACCCCCTGAGACGGGTCCAGACGCATGTCGAGCGGCCCGTCTCGCATGAAGGACAGCCCTCGATCCGGGTCGTCCACCTGGTTCGATGAGAAGCCCAGGTCCGCCAGCACCAAGTCCGCACGCAGGCGGAGTTCGGCGAGCTTGCGAGGGGCTTCGGCGAAGTTGCCGTGAAGGGAGATGATCCTCGGTCCGGCGGGCTCGGGCTCGCTCGGACCTTCCCCCCGCGCCGAACCTCCTTCCATCTCCCGAACGACATCGCGCACTCGGGCCCTCGCGACGGTCAGGTTTGAGGCGTCCACATCGTTGAGCACGATGGCCCCGGCGGGGCCGACACGCGCCGCGATGGCCGAGGCATGCCCTCCGAGACCTGCGGTGCAATCCAGGTACACCTCGCCCGGCTTCGGTGCGAGCACGCCCACCACTTTCTCGAGCAGCACGGGCACATGAGCGAGGGTGGGTTCCACGCCCAAAGCCTACCGAGATCGATGCCGCGGGGCGCACGCGGAATCGCAGGCCATGGTCACCCAACAATGCCGGGACGAAGCCCTTGAGACAGCCCGATCCGGACATCCTTGTTGATCTGACAACGGCCCGCACCGAGTTCGAGGCCGAAGTGATGGTGCAGGCGTTGCAGGCGCGCGGGGTGCCCGCCGCATCGTTCGCGCTCGCCGCCAACACGCTGCAGTGGGACATCGCGGCGACGCAGCCGATCCGCATCGCGGTCCGAAGGCGGGACGTGGCGTCGGCTCGGGAGATCTTGAAGCAGATCCGTTCGGACTCGGTGGACATCGATCCCGACGAGCTCGAACGGGCCGCGATCGAGGGGCACCCGGACGCACCGTCGGCGAAGGCGATCAAGCCGCCCAAGGGCGAGACACGCCTCTCGCGCTTGGGCCCTCCGATCGTGATCGCGATCGTGCTGTTCGCGATCGCCTTTGAAGCGACCCTCCAGGGCAGCTACTTCAGCGCCGCGTTCGTGGGCGGGCTGCTCGCGCTGCTGACGCTCATGTTCCTTTCGATCTCGCGCCGCTAGGTCGGCGTGGCTCGGGCGGGTGGGTGATGCCCGAAGGGGCTGGGAACCGCGCTTGCGCGTGCCCCGTAGCGCATCGCGGACTCATTCATTCCTGATGCAGTGATTCCGACATCTTGAAAGGACCAACGTATGAATCGAAGATTCGGGTACGCAGGGTTTACGCTGGCCGAATTGATCGCGACAATCGTCGTTGTGATTCTCGTGGGAACGTGCCTCATCGGCATCTTTTGGCCGGCTCACGGGCGCGGAGGAAGCAGCCGCCAGCTGCGCGACTCCACCCAAGTTCGCGGGATTCACCAAGCCCTGGTCGTCTTCGCCCAGAGCAACAACGACCGCTACCCGCTTCCGTCCGTGTATGACAAGGACGACGCCACCGTCGCTGACAAGGGCACGGCCAAGGACACGACGGCGAACATCTTCTCCATCCTCATCTTCAGCGGGCAAGTCAGCGCGGAGATGTTCATCAACCCGGCCGAGGCGAACGGCGCGATCAAAGTCCACGACACCTACGAGTTCGACAACCCCAAGGCCGCGGTCACGCCAAGCAAGGCGCTTTGGGACCCGGCGTTCGCGGTCGACTTCACCAACAAGCGCACCGGCAACAACAGCTACGCGCACATACTTCCGTCCGGGGCTCGCCTTGAGAAGCAGTGGACCAACTCCTGCGGAGCCGCAGACCCGATCGTGGGCGATCGCGGGCCGGAGGTGAAGTCCATCTCGTACGACAAGAAGGGCGTGCCGACGCCCACGTTCGTGCTCGGCACGAACAGCATCACCAACCTCATCCACGGCGCGCGCAGCACGTGGGAAGGGAACATGGCGTTCAACGACAACCACGTCGAGTTTCTGATGTCGGTCGCGCCCGACAGCCTCGCCTACACCACCAAGGACGGCGTGAATCGACGCGATGTGCTCTTCCATGACGAATCGGACGAGGGCGACGCCGAAAAGCGCCTCAACCGGTTCCTGGGCATCTTCACGAAGGCAGGCCCCGATCCCGGTTCGTTCACGTCGATCTGGGATTGACGCCGGGTTGACTGGGGGTTCGTTCTCGCGGGGTAGGGGGGCGGGCACGCCTGGTCGCGTGATCCCTCCGCATGGATGAGTCCGAAGAGCGGCGGGGCGGGCTCGTGGCTCGCTCCGCCGATTCGTTGCTGGAACGCGGTCAGTCGTTCCCCGGCCAACCCTTGGTCACGAACTTTCCGTCTCGGTGGAAGACCTCGCCATCGGCCTCGATCGTGCCGCCGGCGATGCCGCGCTTAGCGTCCGGGCGCAGGTCGCAGACCATGTCCCAGTGGAGCCCGCTCTCGTTGGCGTTGCCGCTCTCGGGGTAGCCCGCGCCGCACGCCGCGTGGAAGGTGCCGCCGATCTTCTCATCGAAGAGCGTGTTGCACGAGAAGTTCGTGATGCCGTAGTTCGTGCCGATGGCGATCTCACCGAGGGTGCGAGCGCCTGCGTCCTGATCGAGCATCTGGATCAGAAACTCCTCGTTCTTGGTGGCGCTCGCGTCAACGACGCGGCCGCCCTTGAACTTCAGTCGCACACCCTCGACGGCGCGTCCCTGGTAGACCGCGGGGAAGGTGTAGTTCACGTGTCCGTCCACGCCCTGGGGCCCGGTGAAGACTTCGCCATCGGGGAAGTTCTCGTGTCCGCCGCAGTTGATCCAAGTGGACTTGCTCGGGTCAACATCGACGACGAGGTCGGTGCCATCGTGCCCGCCGCTGCTGCCCTTCCACCCGGGCGCACGGAACCGGAGCACTTTCTTCTTCTGCAGGAACTCGCAGACGCGGGCCTGGCGGTCGTGGACCTTCTGCCACGCGGCGACGGGGTCGGCCAGGTGCAGCAGCCCTGCGCGGAACACGAAGTCCTCGTACTGGGTCAGGCTCATCTCCGCGTCTTGCGCGGAGGCCTGCGTGGGGTACAGCGTGCCGCACCAGCGGAGCCCGCCGGGGTCCTTGGACTTGGCCGCTCGCTCCATGAAGACCTTGAAGACCGGCTTGCGTGCGCTCTGGGAGAGGGCGACGCGCTTGGGATCCATGCGTCCGAGGAACTTCGTGTTCTGCTCGGCCCAGAAGGCGATCTGCACGTCGATCGTCGAGACGCGATGCATCTCGATCGGGGACAGATGCTTGATCTGCTCGTCGCTCCCGTGGGCCAGGAGCAGTTCCTGCAGCGACTCGCTGCGCGGCGCCCAGAAGGGGTTGCCCCCCGCCTTGAGCACCGCCTCGAACGTCGCCTCGATCAGGGGCATCGCCGAGGGCTCCGCGGCGATGCAGACCAGGTCGCCCTTTTTGACGCGCGTCGAGTAGCGAACCAACACATCGGCAAGCTTGTCCAAACGCGGATCGCGCATGCAATTTCTCCGTCGCGCGGGCCCGCCCCGAGAGAGGCGGGAGGGTAGCCCGCCCTGCGGCCGCGGAGATTGCCGGCACCGCCCGGCTAGACTTGCCCCCTGAACCTTCCCTCCCACGAGGAGCACTCCATGCGTCCCAGCGAACGTCTTGCCATCTACTCCGCGATCGCGGTCGCGATTCTGTTGGCGCTCGGCTCCCGCAACGCGGGCACGCCGGCGCTCGCCCTTCAGGGCGGGCAGCCCGCCAACGCCCGCATCGCCTCGGTCGATGCGTACATCGTCACGGAGCGCCTGATGGGCACGGACGAGCTGAAGAAGGCCCGCGAGACCCTGAGCAACGACTGGGTCGCGAAGCTTCGCGCGATCGAGACGGACTTCGCCGACATCGACAAGCAGATCGCCCTGCTCACGCAGAACGATCCCAAGTACCAGGAGCTGGCGAAGAAGGCCCAGCAGAAGCAGCAGGACTACCAGCAGTCTGTTGGTCAGCGCGACCAGGAGATCGAGAAGCTCAATTCCAGCCAGCTCATCTCCTGCCATCAGCGGGTGGTGGAGGCCGTCAAGGAGCTGGCCTCCAAGGGCGGGTACACCCACGTGTTCACGACGCGTCCGTCCTCGCGCCCGATCATGACGACGACCGTGGGCGCGACGCTCCAGGAGATGCTCGCTCGTCCCATGATGCTCGGGCCCACCGGCGACGATCTGACCGAGTCCGTGCTCAAGTCGCTCAAGCTCGACTCCACGAACCTCGACACGCCCTCGACGCCCAAGGCCGACGACCCGAGCAAGAAGGCCAACTGATCGCGGAGGTCGCGCCCGAGCCACGCGAATGCGCGGCGCGATTGGTCGGAGCGTCGGCCTAACGTCCAGCGATGCCAGCACCGAAGGAACGAACCGACATCAAGCTGCAGTCCGAGCGGGCGGTCCTCGCGGCGGTGCGCTTGCCCGACTCGAACTATGACCGCGTGGACCCCTTCGGCGAGCTGCGGGCGCTCGCCGAGCAGGCCGGCGCGACGATCGTGGGCGAGCTGACGCAGAACATGGAGCGTCCCGTCGCCGGGACGTACATGGGCAAGGGGAAGGTTGACGAGCTGAAGAATCTGTGCGACGCGCTGGACGCGACGACGGTGATCTTCGATCACGACCTTTCTCCCAAGCAGATCGCGTCGATCGAGGAAGTGACCCTTCGGAAGATCGTCGATCGCAGCGAGCTGATCCTGGACATCTTCGCCAGCCGCGCGACGAGCGCCGAGGCGAAGCTGCAGGTCGAGCTTGCGCAGTTGGAGTACACGTTTCCGCGGCTGCGCGCGATGTGGGACCACCTGGAGCGCATCGTGGGCGGCGGCGGGCTCACCGGGATCGGCACGCGCGGGCCGGGCGAGCAGCAGCTCGAGATCGACCGGCGGCTCGTGCAGCGCAAGAAGCTCGACCTGCAGGCACGCCTTGAGGAGATCCAGGCGCGCAAGCGGCGCGAGGTCCGCGAGCGGAAGCTGGACTTCTTCACGGTGGGCCTGGTTGGGTACACCAACGCGGGCAAGAGCACGCTGTTCAACACGTTGACGGCGGGCGGGGCGTACGCGGACGATCGCGTGTTCGCGACGCTGATCAGCCGCACGCGCGAGTGGGACCTGGGCGGGGGCCTCAACGTGATGCTCTCGGACACCGTCGGGTTCGTGCGCGACCTGCCCACAAACCTGATCGCGAGCTTCCGCGCCACGCTGGAGGAGGCGACGCACGCGGACGTGCTGCTGATCGTGCTGGACGTCGCGGACCCTGCCGCGGGCCTGCACCACGACACGGTCGTCAAGACGCTCGAGGAGCTCTTCGAGGAGGTTGCCCAGCGCGAGGCGAGCGAGGGGCAGGCGTGGCGCCGGCCGGAGGTCGTGCTGCTGCTCAACAAGGTCGATCGCCTTCGCGACAATCGGGAGGTGCTTGCGTGGAGCGGGCGCTCGCCCGGCGCGATCGCGATCAGCGCACGCGATCCGACGAATCGGGGCCTGGAGGAACTGCGGCAGCGCGTGCGCGCGGCCGCGATGGGGCAGATCGAGCACGTGCGGATCGTCGTGCCCCTTTCCGATGGCAAGACGATCCACACGATCGAGAACCGCGGGCAGGTGCTCTCCCGCGACTATGACACGACCAGCGTGACGCTCGAGGCCCGGATCGGGCGGCGCCAGCTGGATCAGCTCCGGTCCATGGGGGCCAGGATGACCGTCACGCCCGCGGAGTAGACGCTCGAGCCCTCGGGGCTGATTCAGGGTTGTGTGGGTGGCGGGGTGGACAAGCGTGGGTCGCTAGCCGATACTTCCCGGCTTTGCCCGCCGTGACGGCACGCGGGTGAACGCCACCTTAGCTCAGTGGTAGAGCGACGCTTTCGTAAAGCGTAGGTCCGGGGTTCAAATCCCCGAGGTGGCTTTGCGCGCGGGATCGCCCCCGGGGGGAGTGTCTGGCGGCGGACGCTTGCGGTGCACCGCATGGAACACCAGGCGAAATCGCCAGGGCCTACCATGCCCGCCTTTCGCGTGCACCTGCCATGATTCCCAAGCTGCTCCACCAAACCGCCAAGTCGCCCGAGCTGCCTCGCGCGATCGCGTCGTACCCGATCAAGCTGCAGCGGCTGCACCCGGGCTGGACGTACCGCCTGTGGCTCGACGCGGACAACCTCGCGTTCGTCACGAGCGAGTTCCCCGACTTTCTCGAGACGTACAAGGCCCTCCCGCGGAACATCATGCGCGCGGACGTGATCCGGTACTTGCTCATGTACCGCCTGGGCGGGCTGTACATGGACACCGATTACGAGATGCTCAAGCCGTTCGACATGCTCGATCGGGAGATCGTGCTCCCGTGGGAGACGGACGACCAGAGCGAGGCGCCCACGGCGAAGATCTGCAATTCCTTTTTCGCATCGCGCCCCGGGCATCCGTTCTGGAAGATGATGATCGACGACCTCAAGGCCAACCCGCCGCTGGCGCCGGACGTGGACGTCGAGGCGACGACGGGGCCGGGCTTCATCACGAAGATCTACCAGCGTGCGCGCAAGCAGGGCATGGACCTGTACGCGCCGGCCCGCCCGATCTTCAATCCGTTCACGCCGCGCGGGCCGCGGCAGTATCGCGCGATCCTCAAGGAGGGCGTCGCGTACGGCATCCACCACACGCAGGGCACCTGGCGCGAGTATTCGCTGCCCCGAAGGATCAAGCGGCGCTTGGGCGAGATCGTGTACCGGTTCACCTCCTGACGTGCAGGACCGCGCAAGGGTGCTGGCCCAGCCCAGGAGCCGGTTCTCGGGGCAGAATCGCTGTCGACCGGGCGAATTCCGCTCCCGATTCCGCGGCGGGGTGCAACCCGCCCTGCCGATGTGCAGTACGTCCCAGTAGACAGCCGAAGCGCTGAGCACGGCGTACAGCGGACGCGTGGCTCGCAAGGCTCCGTGCGGATACTGTTCGGAGCCGGGAGCGTCTTCGAAGGAGCGTCATCATGGCGACTTTCGCGGTTTGGCGTGCCGATCGGATCGGCGTTGCGACAGCCCTGCTCGCTCTGGCGTGCGCCGGAACGGTGATGGCCCAAGCGCCCGCGGCCCCGACTGGAACATCGAGCGTGATCGCGCGGACCGGGATTCCGCAGCGGGACACGCTGCTCAAGGTCACTGGGCAGAAGATCACCGCGGACTTCCAGGAGAAGCGGCTTGAGGACGTGATTACGTTCATCAGGGATTTCTCTGGCGCGGACCTTGAGCCGCTGTGGACCGACGCCCAGAACGATCAGGGCCTCGAGAAGGAGCGCATCGTCTCGGTCAAGGTCGAGAACGTGAGCGTGCTCGCGTTGATCGAGAAGGTGCTGGAGAAATGCGGCGACGGCTCGACCCAGGCGACGTGGCAGATGACCGCCTCGGGGTCGATGCAGCTGAGCACCAAGGCGCGCCTGAACAAGGACAAGCGCCTGGAGATCTACGACTTCTCCGACCTCATCACCGAGGTGCCCGACTTCCGCGATGGGCCCAAGATCGATCTGCAGCAGGCGCTGCAGGCGAGCCAGCGCGGCGGCGGCGGCGGGCAGAGCCCCTTCCGCGACAACACCAACGACAACGTTCAGCGCGAGTCCAACCGCAAGGCCCGGCTGGACGAGCTGACCAGGCTCATCAAGGACGTCGTCGAGCCCGAGCAGTGGCTGGACAACGGGGGCACGGGCGGCTCGATGCAGATCCACGGCAACGCGGTGATCATCAACGCGCCCGACTACATGCACCGTGCGCTGGACGGGTACAAGTACTGGCCGCAGAGCGCGACGCGCGTGTCCATGGTTGATGGGCGGCGTTATGTCGCGCTCACCGCCGATTCGGCGATCAGCACGCTCCAGGGCTTTGCCCAGCAGCCCGTGTCCGCGACCGCGGGCGGGTCGTCGCAGGGCGGCAAGGGCGGCGGCGGAAACTGACCTCGACGATCAGGACTTGGACGGCACCAGCGGCTTGACGGGCCCCGCGCCCGGCACGCCCGCGCTGGCCAGCGATCGCCACGCGGCCGCGTCCAGGGCCGAGTCCACGTGCGTCTCCTCCTCGAACTTGGCTTTCTCCGCCGAGAGTCGGCGGAAGATCGCCATGCCGATGAGGCTCATCACGCCGAAGCCGATGAGGAAGATGCCCGCGGCGTAGAGGGGGCGCTGGTCCTCGAGGGGCTTGGGGTCGAGCTTGGTCTCGTCGTCCTTGGGCATGATGGCGCCCAGCCCATCGGCGCGGCGCTCCTTGGTCGTGTTGATCTGGGCGATCATCGCGCTGGCGAGGTGCTCCATCGTGCGGCGCGTGCCGTCGCCCGCTCCCTTGAGCGTCATGACGAAGCGTCCGGGCTGGGGCGATTCCATGCGGAAGTCGCTGGCGAGACGCGCCTGGAGCTTGGTGGGGGTGCCCACGAAGGGAACTCCGGCGCGCATGAGGCGATCGGACGCGTAGTCGAGGAAGGCGGCGTCGTTGGGCAGGCCCTCGACGTACTTCTGCCATTCCTGGCGTGCCAGGGGCGTGGCGAAGGCGTCGGCGCCCTCGGACGTGCTGTCCTGCTCGATCGCGGTGCGTGCGATCACGACGGGCTCATACACCGCGCCGGCGATGAGCCACGACGCCCCGGCGAGCACGAGCGCGATCGCGGTGGCGTAGAAGAGACCCGCGAGCGTGCGGACGCTGGCGTACTTGAACGCGAGGCGATCGACCTTGCGCCGCGCCTCGGCGAGCGAGGCCCGGGCCGCGACGAGCGACTCGCGCTGCGCGAGGATCTGCTCGCACTGCTCGAACCGCTGGCGCACGGCGTCGCTCGCCTTGGAGAGCTTGGCGCTCTGATCGGCCAGCAGCTCGCGGAGCAGGCGCAGGCGACGACGGCGGGTCGCGATCGCCTCGCCGATGTGCGCGGGGACCGAGCCCTCGACGGCGGACTGACGCTCCTTGAGCTTGCGGCGCAGGTCGCGGTTGTCGGCCCGCGCGCTATCGAGGCGCTGCGCGAGCTCGCCCGTCTGGCGCTGGGCCTCGGAGAGCTGGACCTGGAGCTCGTCGAGCCCGGCGCCGCCCGCGGAGAGCGTGTCGATGCGGGCGCGAAGGGCCGCGAGCTCGAGCTCCTTGGAGCTGACCGCCTCGTCCAGGCGGGCCTGGAGCTGGTTCAGCTTGGCGTGCTGCTCGCGCTCGCTCGCCTGGTGGGTGAGGATGGCCTGGCGGAGATTGGCGAGCTCCGAATCGCCGGCGTCGGAGCGCGACTGCACGGCGCGGGAGAGCTCGGCGATCTGGCGATCGCGGGCCTCGAGCGTCTCGGAGAGCTCGGCGACCCGCGCGTTGAGCACGGAGAGCTCCGCGCCCTGGGAGGACGCGGCGTCGCGCGCCGCGGCGAGGGTCTGGATCTGCTGCTCGCGCGAGGCGAGGGCCCGCTCGAGCTCGCGGATGCGTTCCGGGAGCTGGTTGAGATCCGCGATCTCGCCGGTGCGGGCGGCGAGGGTCTGGGCGAGGTCCTGGATCCGGCTCTCGCGGGTTGCCAGGGCGTTCTCGAGGTCGGCGATGCGCGAGCGGGCCGCCTTGAGATCGGGCGTGCCCGCGCCGGCGGTCTGGAGCGAAGAGGCGAGCTCCTCGATGCGGCGATCGCGGGCCGAGACCGCGCCCTCGAGCTCCGCGACGCGGCGGGCGTGCTCCTCGAGCTGGGACTGCGCCGCGGCGCCGTTGCCCGCGCCCGCGGCGGCCTTGCGGAGTTCGCCCAGCTGCTGGTCGCGTTCGGCGAGGATGGTCGTGATGCGCTGGGAGAGGAACTGGATCCGCGCGTCCCGCTCCACGAGCTGCCGGCGGAGGTCGCTGATCGTCGCGTCGGACGAGGCGGCGCCGGCCGAGACCGCCTGGGCCGTCACGCGCGACTCCTCGACGGCGAGGCGCGCCTCATCGAGCAGGCGAGACTTCTCCGCGAGTTCTTCCTCGAGGCGTGAGCGCAGCGAGGCGAGTTCGGAGGCGCGGGCCTGGTGCTCGCGGAGCTCGCGGGCGGACTCGTCGGCGGAACGCCGGACCGACGCGAGTTCCTCCGAGAGCGCACGCTCCTGGCGTGCGAGGCGCTCGAGCTCGGCCGAGCGCTGGTTGGCGAGGGCCTGCTGCTCCTGCAACTGCGTGGCGAGCGAGCCCTCGGCACGCCGGAGCGCGGCGATGTCCTTGGCCTGCGTCTCGGCGTCCCGGCGAAGGTCAGTCACGATCTGGTTGAGGCGAGCGGCTTCGGCCTGCTGGAGTTGCAGTTCGGTGGTCCGCCCTTCGAGCGCGGCGCGGAGCTCTTCGACCTGGGCCGCGAGCGTCTGGGCGTTCTGGGCCCGGCGAGCGGACTCGCTCAGATCGGCCTGGGCGCGCTGGAGCTCGGCCTGGAGTTCGGCTGCGCGCCGACGCAGCGCCTCGCCCTCCTGCTGAGCCTGGGCAACGCTCGCCTCGCGGCGGCGGAGGTCCTCGGCGAGGGCTTCGAGCTCGGCGCGATCCTGCGCCAGGCGCGCCGACTGGCGTTCGAAGTCCGCGTGGCGCTCCTGGAGGGAGCGTGCGGCCCGATCGAGCTCGGCGGCGCGGCGCTGCAGCTCCTGGGACTCGCGCTCGAGCTGCTCGGCGCGTGCGCGGGAGTCGCGCTCGAAGCGCGCGGAGCGCTCCTGCGCGTCGCGTTCGAACTGGGCGGCCCGGTTCTCGTGGTGCTTCTGCTGCTCGGCGAGCTCGTCGATGCTGGCGCGGAGCTTCTCCTCGCCCTCCTGCAGGGCGCGCTGGCGATCGGACAGGCGCTGCTCGCGCTCGCCGACCTCGGCCTGCATCGCCGCCAGACGCTGGCGATTGGCCTCGCGCTCCTCCTTGAGGGTGCGGAGCAGCACCAGCTGCTTCTCGACGTCGGAGATGACGTGCAGCAGCTGATCGCTCTCTGTGGTTCCGTCGGCGGCGCGACGCGCGTTCTGGTTGACCTCGGCGCTCATCGTGTCCTTCCCCCGCATCGGCGCGGGCCCGCGGCGCCGGGGCTCCCGCACCGGACCCTAGCCCGCTTGGTGCCTATCGGTCGCGGGGCGCAAGGGCTGAACCCGGATGCGCAAGGGGCACGCGCGCGAGGTTCGGCAGGAACGGCGCACGACCGATAGTCGGCGGGGCGAGCTCGATGGGCGGGTCCGCGCCGCGGTTACACTTGGCGCATGGTGAAATGGGTCCTCAAGACCGAGCCCGGCGAGTACTCCTTCGAGGACCTCACGCGCGAGGGCGAGACGGTGTGGAGCGGGATCTCTTCGCCGGCGGCCGTTGCGCATCTGCGGCGCGCCCGCAAGGGAGATCGCGCGTACCTCTACCACACGGGCACGGAGCGCGCGATTGTCGGCGTCGTCCGGATCACCAGCGATCCATACGAAGACCCCGAGCAACCGGGAGTGAATCGCGACGGACTGCCGTTGAGACCCGTCGTCCGCCTCAAGGCGATGGCCCGCGTGCCGCGGCCCCTGTCGCTCGCGGCGATCAAGGACGACAAGCGACTGTCCTCTTGGGCGCTCGTGAAGCAAGGACGGCTGAGCGTCGTGCCCGTTCCCGCGGAGATTTCGGCGATCCTTGAGCGTCTGACGGGCGCGTGACGGCGCCATCGCCTCGGGCGCTACTTCTTGAGCGATCGCAGCACGGCGTCGAGCCCATCGTGCTCGAAGTTCACAGGGCACGTGTCGTTGAAGTAATCGAGGATCCACGCCAAGCGACCTTGGCGGTACAGGCCATCGAGCAATTGGACGCCCTCGGGGAAGTAGCGCGTGCCCGCGCCGGCGTGGAGTTCAGCGATCGCGTGCTCGGCCGCGCGCACGCCCGTGGCCGCTCGGTATGGGCGGATGCTGGTCATCGCGTCGAAGCTGTCGATGACGGCGAAGTATCGCGCCGGAAGAGGGATGGCTTCGCCACGAAGACCATCGGGGTAGCCCATGCCGTCCAGGCGCTCGTGGTGCGAGCGAACGAGCGCGAGCACGTCCGGGTCCTCTTCGCCCATGCGGAGCATCCGCTCGTGCCCGAGCGCGGCGTGCATCTCCATGATCGCACGTTCGTCGGGGGTGAGGGGGCCGGGCTTCTGCAGGACGCCGTCGGGCACGTCGATCTTGCCCACGTCGTGCAGCGCGGCGGCGGTGGTGAGGCGGGCGATCCGTTCGTGGGGCAGGCCCGCGTGCTCGGCCAGCGCCCGTGTGTAGAGGACGACGCGCCAGGTGTGGGCCGCGGTGGATTGGTCCTTGAGTTCGATCGTGTGGACCAGCGCGGAAACGAGGTCGGGGCTCACACTTGACTGTAGTGGGCACTGGCGTCGCGCGTGCGCACGCCCAACGATGGTGGTCTGCACAGGAGGTCGCTCATGCCCGGGGAGTCACGCATCGGGATCATCATCGGGGCGGCGCTGGCGCTCGCGCCGGCGTGGGCCCAGCCGATGCGTCGGGATCGGCGCGACGGCCCGCTCGCGACGAGCGGCGTGGTGCAGCGGGCCGAGACGCTGTCCCAGCAGGGGCGTGCGCCCGAGGCGGCGAGCCTGCTGGAAGAGGAAGCCCAGCGAGACCCGGACAACGCGGAGGTGATCCTGAGCCTGGCCCGCACGTGGCGAGCGCAGCGGGAGTGGGAGAAGGCGGCGGAGTGGTACGAGCGCGCGACCGGGTTCCGCGGGCTCAGAGCGGACGCGCTCTACGAACTCGCTGGGGTGCGTGCTCTGTCGGGCGACAAGGCCGGTGCGCTCGAGACCCTGAGCCGGGCCTCTCTGGCGGGATTCCGTCGGCATGTGGAGGCGTCGCGCGACCCCAGCCTTGCGTATCTCTTTGGCGATCCGCGCTTCGAGGCGTGGGTGGACGCTGGGAGCAAGCCCGACGCCCGGGAGGGCCCCACCGCTGGCCCGGGCGATCCGGGAGCGCTGCTCGACGCGGATGTCGGAGAATCGCTCGACCGCAGCGTGGTGGGCGTGGGCGTGCAGGCCGCATTCTCGGGGAGCGTCGGCGCAGTACGCCGGTCGAGGGTGCTGATCCGCAAGGGGTACGGGTTGGCGGATCGCGCCGCGGGTGTGGCGATGACCAGCGAGACGCTGTTCCCGATCGGATCGATCACCCGCTCGTTCGTCGCCGCGACCATGCTCCGCCTGGATCAGGATGGGCTGCTTCGCGTTGACGACCCCATCGCGAGACTGATCCCCGAGGCGCCCCAGGACAAGTCGTCCATCACGATTCTGCAGGTGCTCACGCACTCCTCGGGGCTTGACCTTGGCTTGGCCCGCGCGGAGGAGGCGCCGATTGGGACCGACGAGGCCTCGCGGGACCTTGTGCTGCGCAAGATTCTGTCGAACCCGCTGGCGTTCGATCCCGGCTCCTCGGCCCGATGGTCGCGGGCCAACGACGCGCTCGCGTGCGTTCTCATCGAGCGGGCAACGGGTCAGTCCTTCGAGGATGCGGTGCGAGCGCGCGTGCTCGCACCCGCCGGCCTGCGCTCCACGCGGTTTGCCGGAGAGGCGATCGGGCGTGAGATGGCGATCGCCATCGGGTACGGCGCGCCCGACCTGCCCGAGGACCCGCGCGCGTGGCGCTCGACGCCCTGGAGCCGGAAGGGTTCGGAGGGCATTCTCGCGAGCGTTGGTGATCTGCTGGCCTGGGTGAAGGCTCTTGGGGGCGACGCGGTGCTCGATGCGGCGCATCGAGATCTGATGTTCACGGGTCACGCGCCCAGCGGGCGATTGCTGGGGCGAGCGCAGGGCGTCGAGGGGCTGGGATGGTTCATGGGGCAATCGATGCGGGGCTCCTCGGTGCGGGCCGCGTGGAGCGAGGACGATCGGGGCTTCGCGTGCATCGTGGCGTGGTACCCGGAGGAGGAGGCGTGCGTGGTGGTCGCGAGCAATGGCCCCCGCGCCGACGAGGCACGCGACGTCGTGCGGCGCTCGATGATCGAGACGGTGCTGCCGCCGCGGGCGGGCCAGGGCCGCAGCCCCGCGCCCATCCGCTGATCGGTCATCGCACGCGCAGCAGGATGAGGCTCTGGTCGTCCCCGCGGGGGCCGTGGGCGGCGCTCCTGGCAAAGAGCGACTCGGCGAGCGCGTCGAGCGATCCGCCCGCCGAAGCCGCAAACGCGTCGCGGAACGCGCGGATGCCCAGCTGCCTTCCACGCTCGTCGAGGACCTCGGTCAGCCCGTCGGTGAACAGCAGCAGCGTGTCGCCGGCCTGCGCGGCGATGCTGCCCGCGTGGAAGCGTTCGCCGCCGTCCACGGCGAGCGGAAGCGATTCGTTGGGAAGCTCGCGCACCTCGCCCGACGTGGCGTTGACGAGCAGGATCGGGAGATGCCCCGCCAGCGCGTACTCGATTGCCCCTGTCGCGCGGACACGGACGACGCACGCGGTGGCGAACATGCCCGGCGAGACCAGTTCCGCGAGCACGGCGTTGAGCTCCGCGAGCAGCTCGGGCAGCGGCATCTCGCGGCGGAGGAGCGTGCGCGCCGCACTCTTGAGCATTCCCATGACGATGCCCGCGCCCACGCCGTGCCCGGAGACGTCGGCGAGGATGATGTCGGTGCACCCGCGTGTCTGGATGACGTCGATGAGATCGCCGCCCATCTCGGCGCTGGCGCGAGAGACGCCCAGGACCTCGATCCGCTCGGCTTGCAGGCGGATGGGCGGGACCAGCGACTCGTGCACGCGACGAGCGACGTCCAGCTCCGCTTGCGCGCGAACGCTTCGCTTCTCAAGGGCTCGCGACAGGCGAACGGTGCAGACGTATCCGACGACGATCGACGCGATGGCGCACATGCCGTGCACCACCGTCTTGCGGTGCTCGCCCGCGTCGTTGCCCCACTCGAAGAGGTGGAACGCGCTCTGGATGGGCTGGGCCAGGTGTGTTGGACCGAGCAGTTGCCAGAGCAGGGCGAAGGGCAGGAGCCAGTACCGCTTGACGATGAAGCAATGGGCCCAGAGGCAGGAACTGAACCCGCCGACGAAGGCGTAGTAGAGGCCCCCACCCCAGCCGTAGAGGGGGCGGGACATGATGGCGAGCATCCAGCCGGCGCCGGCGAACGTGAAGAAGATGCTGCCGTAGAGCATCCCGACTTCGCCCAGAGACATGGGCAGGTCGGTCTTGCCGAGGATGCGACGGAGGAAAGTCATGTTCCGCGGGTCAGCGCTCGTCGCGAGCGAGCGCCACGTCCGTCAGCACGTCCGCCTGATGGTCCGCGTGGTAGCTTGAGCGCACGAGCGGGCCGGACTCCACGACCTTGAATCCGCGCCGCAGCGCCTCGCCCTTGAACGCCGCGAACTGCTCGGGCGTGACCCAGCGATCGATCGGAAGATGGTTCCGCGTGGGCTGGAGGTACTGCCCGATCGTGAGGATGTCGCAGGCGTCGGGAATCGGGAATCGGGAATCGGCGTTCGCGTCGGGGCCCGCTGTCGCGGCGTGACCCGAGCGCCCATTGCCGGATAGCGAGCGGCGCGTGCTGGTGCCGGCCAGCACCTCGGCGATGAGCCCCACCACTTCTTCGTCGCGCTCGCCGATGCCGACCATGATGCCCGTCTTGGCGACCAGGCCCTGCTCCTTGACGCGCCGCAGGAGCTCGATGGAGCGATCGAACTTGGCGCTTGGGCGCACGGCGGGGTACATGCGGCGCACCGTCTCGAGGTTGTGGTTGATGATGTGCGGGCGCGCGTCGATCACCATCTGCAGGGCGCCCCA
>CAYNSB010000007.1:0-88209 GCA_964399625.1 uncultured Phycisphaeraceae bacterium | reverse complement strand
TCTACGGGACGACGAGCGAGTTCGGGTTCGACTACCTCCGCGACAACATGAAGCGCAAGGCCGAGGAGCAGGTGCAGCGCAAGCGCCACTTCGCGATCGTGGACGAGGTGGACAGCATCCTGATCGACGAGGCCCGCACGCCGCTCATCATCTCGGGGCCCGCGCACGAGGACCAGCCGCGCTACGAGCTGGCCGACCGCCTGGCCCGTCACCTGGTGGACAAGCAGCGCCCCTGGCAACAGGCCGACGACGAGGTCGAGAAGTGCAAGCTGCGCATCAAGGGCATCGAGGGCGACATCCGCCAGATCCGCGAGCGGGAGAAGATCCCCGAGCTGAACGAGGCGCTCAAGAACGCCAAGGCCCAGCTCCCCGAGCTCGAGTCGGCCCGCGCCAAATACACCCAGTACTACGAGGTCAAGCTCGAGCGCAAGCAGGTGCACGTCTCCCACGAGGGCGTCGCCGAGGCCCAGCGTGTCGCGGGGATCGGCTCGTTCTACGTCGACGAGAACATCGACCTCCCGCACCTCCTGGAGCAGTCCCTGCGCGCCCACGCCGTCTACGAGAAGGACAAGGACTACATCATCATGGAGGCGCAGGACCCGATGACGGGCCGGCGCTTGCCCTCGATCGTCATCGTCGATGTGAACACGGGCCGCCCGATGGTCGGGCGTCAGTGGTCCGACGGTCTCCACCAGGCGGTGGAGTGCAAGGAACGCGTCCCGATCAAGCAGGAGACGCAGACCGTCGCGACGATCACCATCCAGAACTTCTTCAAGATGTACAAGCGTCTGGCGGGCATGACGGGCACGGCGGACACCGAGGCGCAGGAGTTCCACGACATCTACAAGCTGGACGTGGTGGCGATCCCGACGAACAAGCCGGTGATCCGCGCGGACTTCGACGACCTGATGTTCCTGCGCGCCAAGGACAAGTGGGAGGCGATCGTCGAGGAGGTCCGCGGGTTCCACGACGCGGGCCGCCCGGTGTTGGTGGGCACGACGAGCGTGGAGAAGAGCGAGACGCTGGCAAAGATGCTCGCGAGCAAGCACGGGATCAAGCACGAGGTGCTCAACGCCAAGCAGCACGAGCGCGAGGCGCACATCGTGGAGAACGCCGGGCACCTGGGCGCGGTGATGATCGCGACGAACATGGCCGGGCGCGGCACGGACATCAAGCTCGGGAAGATCTCGCGCGAGGCGCTGCTGGACCACTGGCTGCGCCGGGGCATCGCGCCGCGCACCCTGACGGTGGAGATGAGCGACGAGCAGGTGCGTGAGCAGATCTACCGCAAGATCGCGCCCAAGGAGCTGGGCGCGCAGAAGCGGGACCTGGAGAGCGTTCCCTTCGCGGAGCTGGAGATGGAGCTCCTGCGTCACTGGGCGGAGAAGCACACGTTCATCGGCGGCAAGGTGTCGTCCATGAGCGCCGAGCAGCTGCGCGAGGCGCTGGACGCCTCGGGTCGGTACCTGCTGCACCGCGTGCGGTGGTTCTCGACGATCGAGGAGCTGGGCGGGCTGCACGTGATCGGCACGGAGCGTCACGAGGCGCGGCGCATCGACAACCAGCTCCGCGGGCGCTCGGGTCGTCAGGGCGATCGCGGGTCGTCGCGGTTCTTCGTGAGCCTCGAGGACGACCTGATGAAGATGTTCGCGGGCGAGACGCAGATGAAGGTGCTGGCGCGCCTGGGCATGAAGGAGGGCGACTCGATCGAGCACCCGTGGCTCTCCAAGAGCGTGGAGCGTGCGCAGCGGAAGGTCGAGGAGCGGAACTTCCAGGTGCGCAAGAACATCCTCGAGTACGACGAGGTGATGGAGCACCAGCGCCAGCACTTCTACGGGCTGCGTCAGCGCGTGCTCGAGGGGCGAGACACCAAGGGCCTCGTGCTGGACTACATCCAGGACTCGGTGCGCGACGCGGTGGGGGAGTACCTGGGCCGGGACTACCACCTGGCGTGCATCGCGGAGTTCGCGCGTCAGAAGATCGACACGCCCATCGCGCACGAGCGCCTGCGGGGTCTTGAGGAGCACGACATCGAGAAGGCGATCCGCGAGGAGGCCAAGGCCGAGGCCCGCTCAATGATCGACATCACGCTGGGCGAGTACATCCCCGACGAGGAGTCGGAAGTGAAGGTTGATTTCGACGCCCAGGGATTGATCAAGTGGGCGCGGGACCGGTTCGGGGTGGAGCTCACGCCGGGCGAGCTGGAGTCGGGCGATGGTGTGAGCGCTCGGCGTCACGTGCGGACGGTGCTGGTCGAGGCGGCGGAGCGTCGCATCGACGAGACGGACCTCTCGGGGATCCAGCAGTTCCTCGTGCCGCACTATGGGGCGCACCAGCTCGTGTCGTGGTGCAGGAACAAGTTCGATATCGAAGTGGACGCGCAGGAGCTCATCGCGAGCCAGGAGAGCAAGAGCGAGCCGCCTCTGGAGAAGATCATGTCCAAGACGCGCGCGGTGTACGACGCGCGCGAGGTCGAGTACCCCGTGCAGTTCCAGATGGACCTGACGGGGCTGCTCATGCGTCAGAACCCTGCTGGCGCGGCGGAGATGCTGGTGTCGTGGGCCAAGCGCCGGCTGGGGCTCGACTGGACGTCCGACAAGCTGATGCGAACGCCGCCCGGGAAGGTGCGCGAGGAGCTGCTCGCGGCGTCCAAGGCGTGGTACGAGTCGGGCAAGCTGGAGCACGCGGTGAACGCGGCCCAGGCGTGCAAGACGGACGCGGATCTCGAGCGTCATTTCAACCAGGACCTGGACATCGACCTGCCCGACTGGATGCGGTACCTCGAGGGGCAGGAGCGGCAGGACGCGATCCGCGCTCGCGTGGAGTCGGCGCTGAGAGCCGAGCTCGTGCAGTTCGAGCAGCAGGTGCTGCTGCACACGCTCGACGACTCGTGGAAGGGCCACCTGTACGCGATGGACCAGCTGCGCGACGTGATCAACTTCCGGGC
This sequence comes from uncultured Phycisphaeraceae bacterium, assembly GCA_964399625.1. GTDB lineage: Bacteria > Planctomycetota > Phycisphaerae > Phycisphaerales > UBA1924 > CAYNSB01. The sequence continues at coordinate 85,262 of CAYNSB010000007.1, read as the reverse complement.
GTACAGCCAGCAGGACCCGCGGATCGAGTACAAGCGCGAGGGATCGCGCATGTTCGGGGACATGCTCGACGGCGTGCGGGACCGGATCACCGACGACATCTTCAAGGTCCGTCTGGTGCCCCAGCTGAACGTCGCGCCGCCGCCGGCGGCTCCGGCGCCGCGCGCGCCCTCGGGCGACGCGTACTACTCGCCTCCGACGCCTTCGGCCCCGGTGTTCGCGCAGTCGGCGGCGATTCCCTCGCTGCAGGCTCCGCCGTCGGTGCCGGGGCTGGCGCCGCAAGCGCCGCCACCGATCCCGGGTCTCGCCACGCAGGCTCCACCGCCAGTGCCGGGCTTTGCGCCGCAGGCACCACCGCCGGTGCCCGGGTTTGCGCCGCAGGCTCCGCCTCCCGTGCCGGGCTTTGCGCCCAAGGCTCCTGCGCCGGGGGGCTTTGATCTTCCCACGCAGACGCCTCCGCCAACGGACGGACCCAGGTCGGCCTGACGAGCAAGGACGCTCGAACCGGGTGGTGACGGATCAGACGCCGCGTTTGGGGCGTATGGACGTGCGCGCCCCGGGTGCGTCCGTATCCTTTGGGCGAACCGTGGCGGCGCGAATCAGGTTTTCGCGACGTCACTGCAGCGGCACGCAAGGGACCAGCGCATGCGCACGATCCGATCCGCCTTCACGTTGATCGAGCTCCTCATCGTCATCGCGATCATCGCGCTGCTCGTGGGCATCTCGGTGGTGGTGGGCACGAAGGTGGTCGGCTCGGGCAAGCAGAAGGCGACGGAGCAGGTGCTGCGCTCGCTCGACGCTGCGCTGACCGCGTACATTGCGGAGAAGGGGTCCAACCCCCCGGCGTTCGTCGCGGACCCGCGGGGGAACGATGCCGCGGCGCCCGCGTCGCTCAAGGCGAATCTCATTCCCATCGTCGATGGCATCAACATGACGGGCGGCACGCCGGGCACGACGATCAACTCCGTTGGGCTGTTCATGCTCCAGGCAAAGGCCTCGGCGGGTGCGAGCGCGGCGCTTTCCCAGATTGCTTCGACGAGCAAGTTCTACAAGGAGACATCTCCCGACGGCACCAACACGGACGAGAAGCTCCAGCCCACGCTGCCGACGATCCTGGATGGCTGGGGCAACCCGATCCGGTTCGTGCATCCCGCGTTCAAGGGCGTGATCACAGACAAGACCTATGCAGGATCGAATCCCGCGGCGGGCGTGGACGTCGAGAAGGTCATCGGCAAGGCCGCCGGCGGCAAGAAGTACGGCATCGCGACGATCCGTCGCGGCGCGCAATCGGCGGCGGCGACCGGCGGGCTTCTGCAGGACGCGGACTGCGGCGTTCCCAAGGGCGACCGCCCGTACTTCTACTCCGCTGGCGCGGACAGCGATCCATCCACCACGGACGACAACGTGTACGTGACGCAGCCGACGTTTCCGGCGAAGAAGTGAGGGACGCGGGGCCTCGGCGGTGCTAGACTTGGTCTCTTCCGCGAGCGATCGTGGGAGCGAGTTTCCGGGGTGTAGCGCAGTTTGGTAGCGCGCTTCGTTCGGGACGAAGAGGTCGTAGGTTCAAATCCTATCACCCCGATTGACGATCTAAACGCCCGCGAGACAAGGCTCGCGGGCGTCCGTGTTGACCGAGGCTGCAACGCTTCCGCACGCGAAAGCCTACTTTGCGTTTGGCGCTGAGCCGATCGACGCTTGTGTCCAGTCGCTCACGATCACAATCCGCGGGTCATCTCGCGGCTCGGCCTCTATCGCGACAAGGAACCTCTCGCGTGCCATGTCATAATCGAGCACGCCGACCTGCTTGTCCAGCGGCTGTCCATTGAGCATGGGGTTGGGCACGCCAATCTCGATGCGCCCATCCTTGGAAGTGACCGTCGCACTCCACATCCGTCGCCCCGTATCCACCCACGACAACTCGCCCGGGCCGATCCAAAGGCCCGAGTTCAAGAGGACGGGTGTGGCTGACACCTGTACCGGTGCCGAAGGTGTCGGATAGGCGACCACCTTCAACGCCGCAATCGTGTCCTCTTCCCCCGAGACGGTGTACGCGACGAACTCACCGGCGGGCGAGAAGCGTGCGTTCCATTCCGCCTCCGGCGTCTGCATGAATCGTTTGGCGGGCTGGTTCGTGTCAAGGCCCCGTGTCATGATGTCGGCGAGCTTGTCGGTCACCGAGCTTTGGTTGAACAACAACGTCTTGCCGTCCGGTGAGATCGACGTCGCCCCGTACTCGAACCCGTACTCGCCTTCGACGACCGGGACGCCGGGCCCGCCGCTCATCGGGAAACTGACCAGCGACTGAATCCCAGGGCTTGTGTCAGAACTGACAATGACGCTCTGCTCTCCTGGCGCCCACAACCCGCCATAGCTGAACATGGACTTGGGATCACCGATCGGCACCTTGATGCCCCGTTCGAGATCAAAGATCGACACGAATGACTCGCCGCGATTCCCCGCGAGTTCGAAAACCGCGCGCCGACCGTCCTTCGAAAGCGAGGTATTCCCGGAGCGCATGGCGGTCGGTTCCACAGAGAGCGGAGTGCGCTCACCCTTGCGGTCCATCCACGCCAGCTTGCAGCGGGTTGGTGGATTGACGACCTGATAGATCAACGTGCCGCGCGATGACACCCCCGCGCTGATGAACGCGCGCCGTTTGTCATACTGCACGTCCGCGGCGATGGGCCGTGCAGTGCCTGTCAGTTCCAGACGCCGGACATCGAACGGCTGCACCATCAGGTTCTCGTCGCGGGCGAAGACCAGCATCCCCGGCTCGACAAAGCTTGCCTCCGTCGCCCCTTCGCCCGCGATGATCAGCCGCGATTGCTTGGTCGAGGGGTCAAACGCGTACACGCCCGGCGTTGCGCTGTTGTTAATGACGTACAGAAACCGCTCCCCATCGGGAAGCATGTGGGGCACGCGATGCGATTCCCCGAGCGTCTTGGAAGTGGTGATCGGCGTTGGCGTCCCGCCGGCGTCGCTTACGATGGAGAGGCCCCCGCCCGCGCTGGGGGCAAAGACGATGGTGCCCTGGCTTCCCCACGCCCCGCCGCGGCCAACCGGTGCATCGCAGAGCACACGCACGATGCCGTCGGCGAGGTCCAGCCGTTTCAGCTTGCCGCTGGCGATGAACGCGATGGACCTGCTGTCGGGCGACCAGAACGGGAATGACGCCCCGTCCGTGCCAGAGAGCGTGCGAAACTCAAGGCGCGAGAGGTCGCGCAGGAACAGAGAAGGCGGCGTCGTCCCATCCTTCGACACGAGCGAGAGCACCACCTGCGTCCCATCCGGCGAAACGGCCACCGCCCGCAGGTTCTCCAACAGCGTCATCCCCTTGGGAAGAGCCAGCGCCGCACGAAGCACCCTTTGCTCTCGCGCGGTCGAGTCGCGACTAGGTCGCAGCAGCATCGCCGAAGCCACCACCGCGAGCGCGATCAGGGAGGCTGTGGCAAGCACGCCCGCCGACAGCCACCGCGGCCGCGAGGAGGCGGGATCCTGGCCCTGCTCTCGCGGCTCGGCGATCGCACGTTCGAGTTCGAGCCGAGCGTCCCCGATGTCGTGCAGTCGTTGCTTGCGGTCCTTGGCAAGGCAGTTGGTGAGCAGATCGCGCACTCGCGTCGGCGTGGCGAGCGACAGCATCGACCAGTTGGGCTCGCGGTGCAGGATCGCGCCGAGAGAATCGGTGACTGTTTCGCCGGGGAACGGGCATGCGCCGGTCAGCATCTCAAAGAGCACGCAGCCGAAGGAGAATATGTCCGAGCGTTTGTCGACCGGTTTGCCGCGCGCCTGCTCGGGGCTCATGTAGCCGGCCGTGCCCATGATGACGCCGGGGATGGTCGGGCTGCGCGCGAATCGCGCGGGCGAAGTCATTGTCGGCGAGTCGGCCATCGCGGCGGGATTCGCGATCGAGGACGGTGAGCCCTCGGCGGTGCGTGCGAGCCCGAAGTCCAATACCTTTACCACACCCTCAGGCGTGACCATCACGTTGCCCGGCTTGAGGTCGCGGTGGATGACGCCCTTCTCGTGGGCGGCTTCGAGGGCCTCGGCGATCTGCTTGGCCAGCGTCAGCGCATCGGCGACCGGGACCGGTCCAGCGGCCAGACGATCGGCGAGCGTCTCGCCGTCGATGTACTCGAGGATCAAGAACTGTTGGCCTTCAGACTGTTCGAGCCCGTGGATGCCGCCGACATTTGGGTGGTTGAGCGAGGCGAGCACCTTGGCTTCGCGTTGGAACCGGGCGAGGCGATCCGGGTCCGCAGCGAGATCGGCGGGTAGGGCCTTGATGGCGACTTGGCGATCGAGTCTGGTATCGGTGGCGAGGCAGACCACCCCCATGCCGCCACGGCCGAGTTCACGTTCAATCTGGAATGGACCAATGGTGGATGGGTGCACGAGGGAGAAGTGTACGGAATAGAAGGGTGACGGGTCCCTTCCCGACGATTCCGAGGTCAGCAAGCGGCGTTTGCTGACCGCCCGCAGCCGACTGCCCTCCAAGAAAAGTTCGATTGGTGTCCTGTCACCTCGACTTTGCAGACTTCATGGCCTCGGCATATGCCGGGGCCATCAGCGTTCTGGGGCCGAGCGAGCGCCTCGTGCCACGTCGAGAGTGCGGCCACACGATCACTCCGAATCTGGGATCGCTTCGATCGGCGAGCGTCATGCGGTCCCGCTCGCGTCAATCGGCGCACCGCACGGAACGCGCTCGGATCCGTCGGTGCACGATTTGCCTTGGGCCATGTCCCGGGTATCCTTTTTGCAACGATGACCGCGGCCAAGATCCATCATCACCACCATCATCACGCCACGTGCATGGCCGGTTGATGGTGCGCTGCGAGTAGACTCGAGCCATACCAGAGACGCCGGCCCCGTGCCGGCGTCTTGTGCTTTTGAAGCGAGCACGAGCGACGGGCGGCTCCGGCATGGGAGCAACCATGTCGAACGATCGAGCATCCAGTCCACCCATCGTCTCGCCGCCACGAGCGCCAGAACTGCTGCGCTTGGCCCTTCCCAAGGGACGCATGCAGGAGGGCATCTTCGCGCTCCTTGCAGACGCGGGCATTCACGTGCGGGTCGGCAGTCGCGGGTATCGCCCGCAGGTGTCCCTGGCGGGCATCGACACCAAGATCCTCAAGCCGCAGAACGTCGTCGAGATGCTCGGCGCGGGCTCGCGCGACGTCGGCTTTGCCGGGGCGGACTGGGTCCGCGAGTTGGGCGCGGACGTGGTTGAGGTGCTCGACACGGGGCTGGACAAGGTCCGACTTGTGGCGGCGGCGCCGGCGGGGATGCTCGTGGATGGAAGGCCGCCGCGCCGCACGCTGGTGATCGCCTCGGAGTACGAACGGATCACGCGGGAATGGATGAACTCGAGCGGGTACGACGCCCGGTTCGTTCGCTCGTACGGAGCGACCGAAGTCTTCCCCCCTGAGGACGCGGATTGCATCGTGGACATCGCGGCCAGTGGGGACACGCTGCGGGCGCAGAACCTCGTGGTGTTTGCGGAGCTGATGAACTCCTCTACTCGGCTGTACGCGAGCCGTGGAGCGTGGAACGACCGCGCGAAGCGGGCCGCCATCGATCGCCTCGCCATGCTCCTGGGATCGGTGCTGGAGGCACGGCGGCGCGTGATGCTGGAGGTGAACGTGGGGCGTGCGGCGCTTGAGAGTGTCATCGCCGTGCTGCCGTGCATGCGAGAACCGACCGTCTCAACACTGCACGGGGAGGCGGGATACGCCGTGAAGTCGGCGGTGCCCCGCGCGGACCTTCCGACGCTCATCCCGGAGATCAAGGCCCGCGGCGGCACCGACATCGTGGTCACCCAACTCTCGCAGATCGTCCCATGAGCACAACCTACTCACCATCCAGCGGCGCGCTTCCCGACGTCTCGGTGGTGTACGAGCCCCCCGCGAGCGGGCTGAGGATCGACCTTGCACTGGACGCCAACGAAGGGCCGGTCGCCGGCGTGGATCTGGCCGCGCTGGTTGCGCGGATGGGGGCGGGCACGACGCGCACGTATCCTGACGCGGCCGATCTGGAGCGGGCGTTGGCCGTCCGCTGGGGCATCGGTCCATCGAGGGTCGTCGTCACCGCCGGCGGTGACGAGGCGATCGATCGAGCGTGCAGGGCGTTCCTGGCGCCCGGGCGCGAGCTCATCCTCCCCACGCCCACGTTTGAGATGATCGCGAGATATGCCTCGCTCGCGGGCGCAACGATCCGTACAACGCCCTGGCTGGAGGGAGGGAGAGGCGCCTATCCGATCGACGCGGTGCTCGATCTGGTGAACGAACGCACGGCGATGATTGCGGTCGTCTCGCCGAACAACCCCACGGGAGCCGTGGCGAGCGCGAGCGACCTGAAGCGGCTCGCGAGCGCGGCGCCGGGGGCCATTCTCCTGGTCGATGTGGCCTATGCGGAGTTCGCGGATGAGGACCTGACTGCGGCCGCGATCGAGATTCCCAACGCCATCGCCATACGGACTTTTTCCAAGGCCTTCGGGCTTGCCGGACTCCGCGTCGGATACGCCGTGGGCTCCGCGCCGAACGTGGGCGTTCTGCGTGCGTCGGGGTCGCCCTTTCCGGTGTCGGCGCTGAGCCTGGCCGCCGCGACCGAGGCGCTTCGCCTGGAGTCCGCGGTTCTGCCGGGCGTTGTCTCGCGCGTGCGCGATGAACGCGCCGCGCTCTGCAACGTGCTGCGCTCGCTTGGGTCCAACGCGTACGCGTCCCAGGGAAACTTCGTGCTCGCCGACTTTGCTGATGCCGAGTGGGCGTGGCGCGCGCTCGGGAGCCAGGGCATCGGCGTTCGGAGATTCAAGCCCGGGGCCGGGCTGGACCGCTCGCTGCGCATCACGTGCCCGGGCGACGCTTCGTCCTTTGACAGGCTGTGCAAGGGCCTGCGATCGGCGCTCAGACCGCAGGGCCTGCTCTTTGACGTGGACGGAGTGCTTGCGGACGTGTCCGGCTCGTACAGGCGGGCGATCGTTCTGACGGGCGAATCCTTCGGCGTACGCCTTACGCCCAAAGATATCGAGGGCGCCAAGGCCGAGGGCAACGCGAACAACGACTGGGTGCTGACGCATCGCCTGCTCGATCGTCGCGGGGTGCGCGCCTCGCTGTCGGAGGTTACCGCTCGCTTCGAGTCGCTGTATCACGGGACTGAAGGCACGCCGGGGCTGTGCGAGTCGGAGCGATTGATCCCCGGGCGGGACCTGCTGGAGCGGCTCGCGGCGCGCCTGCCGCTCGCGCTCGTCACTGGCCGTCCTCGGGCCGATTGTGATCGGTTCCTCGAGCGGTTTGGATTGCGAGACCTCTTCCGTGCGGTGGTGTGCATGGAGGACGCGCCGCTCAAGCCCGATCCGGCGCCCGTCCGTCTTGCGCTCAACGCGCTCGGCATCAACTCGGCCTGGATGATCGGCGACACGCCCGACGACATCAGCGCGGCGCGCTCGGCCGGTGTCGTGCCCATCGGCATTCCTCCCCCAGCCATCGCGCCCGACGGCACGACGCGCGTGGCGCTCACGCGCGCCGGCGCCGCCCGCGTGCTCGAGTCCCTTACCGAACTGGAGTCGCTCCTGCCATGAACCCTCGCATCGCAACCATCTCGCGCTCCACGAACGAGACCAGCGTGTCCGTGAGCGTCAACCTGGACGGACCGGGCGACCCGGGAAGTGGGGGAGCGGCGATCGATGTCCGCACGGGGATCGGGTTCCTTGACCATCTGCTCATCGCGCTCGCCCGCCACTCCCGAATAGGTCTGACGCTCGCGTGCACCGGCGACCTGCACGTGGACGACCATCACACCGCCGAGGACTGCGCCCTGGCGCTGGGCGCGGCGATCGATAAGGCTCTGGGAGAGCGCCGGGGCTTTGCTCGCTTCGGGAGCGCCTACGCGCCGCTGGACGAGGCGCTGGCCCGCGCGGTCGTGGACCTTTCCGGGCGTCCGTGCTCGGTCATTGATCTTGGCTTGAGGCGTGACGCCGTCGGCGGCCTCTCGTGCGAGAACATTCCGCACGTGCTCGCTTCCTTTGCGGTCGCGGTCCGCGGCGCCGTCCATGTCGATGTGCTGCGCGGGGAGAACGATCACCACCGCGCCGAGGCCGCGTTCAAGGCGTTGGCCCTGGCGCTCCGTGCCGCGATCGCTCGCACCGATGACGCGGGCGTGCCCAGCACCAAGGGAGTGCTATGACTCCCTGCTCGCGTGAGGTCGTCATCATCCGCACGGGGAGCGCGAATCTCGCGTCCGTGTCGTCCGCGTTCGAGCGGCTGGGTGCGGTGCCCCGCATCACCGACGATGCCGCGCTCGTCGCCGGGGCTCCGATCGTCGTTCTGCCGGGCGTCGGCTCGTTCGGCGCGGCCATGGTGCATCTTCGCGAACGAGGCCTCGACGCCGCGCTCCGCGATCGCATCGCAAGCGATCGCCCGTTGCTGGCGATCTGCCTCGGGATGCAGGTGTTGTGCGAGGCGAGCGATGAATCGCCGGGCGCGGAGGGGCTGGGCATCGTGCCCGCGCGGATCACCCGGTTCGCACCGCCGTTGCGAGTCCCTCAGATGGGTTGGAACACGATCTCGCCCACCGCTGCCGCCGCCCTGCTCCGCTCGGAGTGGATGTACTTCGCCAACTCCTACCGGCTGGCGCGCGTTCCCGATGGTTGGGAAGGCGCACGCACGGATCACGGAGGTGAGTTCGCGTCGGCTCTGGAGCGAGGGTCGCTGCTTGCGTGCCAGTTTCACCCGGAACTCTCGGGCGCGGCCGGGCTATCGCTGATCAGGCGATGGCTCTCCCTCGCCGCGGCGAAGGAGTCGCTGCCGTGCTGAGCCGCAGAATCATCCCGTGCCTGGATGTCCGCGACGGGCGCGTCGTCAAGGGCGTTCGCTTCCAGAATCTGCGGGACACTGGCGACCCTGCGGAACTCGCGGCACGCTACGAGGCCGAAGGAGCGGACGAGATCACGCTGCTCGACGTGTCCGCGACGCCCGAGGGTCGGGGCGCGGCGGCGCAGACCGTCGCCCAGGTCCGTCGAGTCCTCTCCATACCTCTGACGGTGGGCGGCGGTGTTCGCGAGGTTGCGGATGTTGCGCGACTGCTCGACTCGGGAGCCGACAAGGTCGGCGTGAACACCGCGGCGGTGGCTCAACCAGACCTCATCACCTCGTGCGCGAATCGCTTCGGAGCGCAGTGCATGGTCATCGCGATCGACGCGGCAGAGTCGACGGAGGCTCGCGGACGCTGGGTGGTGAAGGTGCGCTCGGGGACGAGCGCAACGACGATGGACGCCGTCGCGTGGGCACGCCGGGCCGCCGAGCTCGGCGCGGGAGAGGTGCTGCTCACGAGCTGGGACCGTGACGGCACGCGCAGCGGGTATGACCTCGCGCTCACCCGGGCCGTGTCCGAGGCGGTGGGCATCCCCGTTGTCGCGTCCGGCGGCGCCGCCGGCCCCGAGGACCTCATCCAGGCGCTCGCGGCGGGCGCGGACGCCGTTCTGGCCGCGAGCATCTTTCACGATGGGGAGTGCACCATCGCGAGCATCAAGCGCTATCTCGCCGCGCGCGGCGTGGAGATCCGGGCATGATCATTCCATCGATCGACCTCATGGGCGGGCAAACGGTCCAACTCGTCGGCGGCAAGGAGCACGCGCTGGACGCGGGCGACCCCCGCCCGATCGCGAAGCGGTTCGCGCTCGCGGGCGACGTCGCGGTCGTGGATCTCGACGCCGCGATGGGAACGGGCTCGAACGCTGAGCTGATCCACGATCTTCTGGCCATCGCGCCGTGCCGCGTGGGCGGGGGCATTCGTGACGTGCGCACGGCGATCCAGTGGCTCGACGCCGGCGCGGCGAGAGTCGTTCTCGGAACGGCCGCAACGCCGGACGTGCTCCGCGAGTTGCCCACGCAGCGCGTGATTGCCGCTCTCGACGCTCGCGACGGCGAGGTGGTCGTCAAGGGGTGGCGGGAGGGCACGGGCGAGTCCATTCTCGATCGCATGCGCAGGCTCGAAGGGCTTGTGTGTGGCTTCCTGGTCACGTTCGTCGAGCGAGAGGGGCGCCTCGGCGGCACCAACATGGACCTCGTGCCCGAGCTTGTCAGAGCGGCGGGTGAAGCCCGCGTCACTATCGCCGGCGGGGTGACCACAGCAAAGGATGTGGCGACGCTCGACGCGATGGGCGCTGACGCGCAGGTCGGGATGGCGCTCTACACGGACCGCCTGGACCTTGCCGATGCGCTCGCGGCGCCGCTGGTGTCCGATCGCGCGGATGGTCTGTGGCCCACGGTCGTCGTCGATGAACTGGGCATCGCGCTCGGGCTGGCCTATTCGAACGCCGAGAGCCTCCGCGAGGCGGTGCGATCGCGGCGGGGCGTGTATCACTCCCGACGGCGCGGCCTGTGGGTCAAGGGCGAGTCCTCGGGCGATACGCAAGAACTCCTCCGGGTCGATCTGGACTGCGATCGCGACGCGCTTCGCTTCACCGTGCGACAGTCGGGGAAGGGATTCTGTCACAAGGGCACGCGCACGTGCTGGGGCGTCGGTCACGGACTTTCCGCGCTTGCCGATCGCATCGGGACGCAGGTTGGGAACGCCGTGCCCGGTTCGTACTCGGCGCGCCTGCTCGCCGATCCGGCCTTGCTACGAAGCAAACTGGCCGAGGAAGCCTCGGAGCTCAGCTCCGCCGAAAGTGCGGACCATGTCGCGCGTGAGGCGGCGGACCTGATGTACTTCACGCTCGTCACGATGCGGCGGGCCGGAGTGGGCCTCGCGGACGTCGCGCGCGAGCTCGACCGGCGCGCCCTCCGCGTGACACGACGCCCCGGAAACGCCAAGCCCGAAGGGAGTCTGCCGCAATGAGCGAACCCATTCTGCGAGTTCTCCGCGACGACGAACTGTCGCGCCGTCGCGTGCGGGCGGTGGACGACCTGACGCTGAGCGCCGCGCGAACCATCCTGGAAGATCTGGAGGCGCGGGGGGATGCTGCCGCGCTGGAGCACGCGCGTCGCCTGGGCGACATCCGCCTGGGCGAGCCGCACCTGCACTCGCCCGCGGATCTTGCACGCGCGCGCGAGCGCCTGCCTCGTGCCCAGCGTGAAGTATTGGAGCGGACGGCGGGCCGCATCCGTGCCTTTGCGGAAGCGCAGCGTGCGTGCCTTCGGGATCTGACCTTTCGCATCCCGGGGGGCGAGGCCGGGCACACGCTCGCCGCGGTTGGAAGCGCCGGGTGCTACGCGCCGGGCGGGCGATTTCCGCTGCCTTCGTCTGTGCTGATGACGGCAGTGACCGCCCGTGCCGCGGGTGTGGGAGAGGTCTGGGTGGCCTCGCCCCGACCCACGGACGCCACGCTCGCCGCCGCTGCCATTGCCGGAGCCGACGGACTGCTTGCTATCGGCGGCGTTCAGGCGATCGGTGCTATGGCGCTGGGCCTGCTCGGCGTGCCCCGCTGCGACATGATCGTCGGGCCGGGCAATCGCTGGGTCACCGCGGCCAAGCAACTGGTTTCCGGCGAGGTTGGGATCGACATGCTCGCCGGTCCTTCGGAACTGCTGATTCTCGCCGACGACACTGCCGATCCGACGCTCATCGCGGCGGATCTGCTGGCGCAAGCGGAGCACGATGAAGATGCCGTGCCCATGCTCGTGACCACCAGCGCGGCGCTCGTGGCGCGGGTGGAACAAGAACTCCAATCCCAGCTCGCGACGCTTCCAACAGCGAGCATCGCACGGACGTCGTTGCGCAACGGCTTCGCGATCGTCGCGGCGACGCTCGACGGGGCACTCCTTCTTGCGAATCGCATTGGGCCCGAGCACCTTGAGATCATCACCGCTGACCCGCAGGCCGTCGCGCGCGGCGTTTGCAACGCCGGTGCCGTGTTCCTGGGCGCCCGAACCCCGGAGGCTTTGGGCGACTATGGCGCGGGGCCGAATCACGTTCTGCCGACGGGGAGCACATCGCGCTTCAGGGCCGGGCTCTCGGTCTTCTCGTTCATCCGGGCGCGGAGCTGGCTCCGAGTTGACGATGTGTCCGCGGCGCACGCGGTTCGGGCCGATGCGATCGCTTTGGCGCGCATCGAGAATCTGGAAGGGCACGCCCGATCGGTCGAATGCCGGGGCACGCATCCGACGGCAAAGGCCTGAATGGCATGTTCCAAAGTTGCGGCCCTATCGACGCGCTCGTGCGGGCGTCACAGCAGACCCGCGTCAAGAAACGCGAGCCTTCTTCGATCGACCGCTTCGGGCGACCTTCTTTGGTGACGCGGAGCGGACTACCACTGATCCGCGGCCCGCACGCGCGAAGGGCACGGGGTGTCGTGCGATGGCTTCTTCGATGAGGCTCGCGACGGCCGGGCGAGCGAGCGCGGACGCCGTTTCCACGCCCACGAATCGCGCCTGTGCGGACCCGCCCAACAGGTTCTCGGGATCGGGCAGGTCCTTGCCCTAAGCGAAGTAGAGCTTCACGCCCTCCGCATCGCCGCGGATGGCCAGCACACCCTCGTACCCCCTTTCGCTGGGCGAGTAGCTGATGACAAACCACGAGCGATACTCGTACACCAGTTCATGGGCGGTGGGCAGTGGGCTATGTAGCCGACGCCGTAGAGCGGCCACGCGGCGGGCCTGGCGAGGGGCGAATCTGGCGATCAGCGTGCGAGTCTGAGCCTCGGCCGCGCGTCGTTCTGCCGCGGACTGGTGTGGAGCGCTTCGCGGTGATGGGCTCATGGCGTAGGTCTCCGGTAAGGGTCAAGGAGTGGGATCAACACCACGCCGATTGCAAACGCGGTCGTGGAATGGCGCTTGCTACAGAGTGGACGCGTGCTGCGAACGTCGAAAGGCCGTACTTACGCGGACTGCGCCAGCAAGGCGTCGAGCTGCTTGAACCCGGCCTCCATCCCCTGATCCATGCCCGAGGAGAGCGCACCGTCTCTCGCCTCCTTCGTGACGTAGACCTGCGTGATGCGCAGGGTGGTGACGCCGTTCCTTTCGGCAAACTCGTGCGTCTCCACCTGCGAGCCGATGAGCTCGCCCGATCCGAGCACCATCGTCTCGGTGTGGACGAGGCGTTCGTGCAGGCGTGCCTCCGTGAAGACGCCGTACAGCGTGACGACCGGATCGGCTTCCGGGCTCTTCCACGCCAGGCGAAGGACGCCGGCAACGCGCGGGTCGCACTCGCAAACCTTCAGAGTCCACCCTGGAGGCGGAAGCATCCAGCGCCGCATCCGGTCCGGAGTGGACATCGCCTCCCACACGAGCCGGCGGGGTGCGTTGAACGTGCGGCTGAGGACGATGGTGGTGTCCGTGGGGGTCGTGATCTGCAGTCCCGTGGAGGGGGCGTTCATCGTGTGATCCTGTGTGCGGGTGACAGAGCGGTGTGATCGTCGGCGTTCAGCGGCGGCGGGAGCGCGGGCGCTCCTCTGCCCGTGCTTCCTCTGATTTCATCTCTTCAAGCAGCGTGTCGAGTGCCTGGAAGCGTTCCTCCCAGAGTCGGCGGAACTGCTCCGTCCATCGCGTCGCTTCCTTCAGAGGGGTGGCGTGGAGGCGGCACACGTGCTCGCGCCCGACGATGCGTCGGCGCACAAGGCGTGCGCGCTCGAGCACACGCACGTGCTTGCTCGCGGCCGGAAAGGTCATCTTCAGGGGCGAGGCGAGCGCGCTGAGGTTGCGCTCGCCATCGGAGAGTTGAAGAATGATCGAGCGTCGCGCGGGATGGGCTAGCGCGTGAAAGACGAGGTCCAGTTCTGGCGACTGTTGTCGTACCATATGGTTTAATATACCAGATGGTATGATGATGTCAAGCGCGAGGGGTGACCCGGTCCTCCGACCACCACCAAGGCCAGCTTCCACGCCGAGCATGCACGCGGCATCGTGCACGGGGGCGGTCCCATTCAGCGGCTCTACACTCCCGTGTTCCACGTGGGGCCGACGCGGCGGCGAGGCGACAAGTCCGCGAGCAAAGAGGGCGCAATGCGAGCGACGGAGCGGGCGATGTGGTCAGGAGCGACGATGGGCGTGCTCGCCTCGCTCGCGGGCGCCCAGACGCTCACGACAACGTTTGCCGGCGGGCAGAGTGTCGCCGGGAACACGTTCACGCTCTCGGCGCAGCGTCCGATCACGCTCGTGGGATTCGATCTGAACATCGCTGCCGTCGGGAGCACGAACGCCATCGCGTGCTACTACAGGCCCGCGGGCATCGGTGGTCAGGAGACGAATCCGGCCGCGTGGCTGTCGCTCGGAACGGACTCGGGCGTTCTTTCCTCTGGGGCGGGGCTGGCGTCGCGTGCTCGTTTCGCCGGTGTCGAGCTTGCGCCGGGAAGCTCGCCCGGGTTCTACCTGGATGTCGCGTCGTCCTCGGCGGGGAGCGGCAACATCCTGGGCGCCACGCCCGGGACGACGCCCTTCGCCAACGCGGATCTCACGCTCACGCCCAACTCCGCGCAGGGCTCGCCGGCGTTCTCATCAAGCACGCCCGGGGTGATGTGGAACGGACGCGTGGCGTACAAGCCCACCGCCTCGTGCGTGCCCGAGAGCACCACATACTTCGGGCTCCTGAGCAGCCGCGGCGTGACGTTCGACGTGAAGGCGAGCGACGCGCTGACGATCACGGGCTTCGACGTGAACCTCGACAACCTCGGCTCGCGCCAGACGATCGCGGTGTACCAGCGCCCGGGCACGGCGGTTGGCTTCGAATCAACGCCCGGCGCCTGGACGCTGCTGGGCATCGATCCCAACGTCGTGAGCGCCGGGCTCAATCAGCCGACGCGCGTGCGCGTGGGCGGACTCGAGCTTGCGCCCGGGCAGAACGTGGGCATCTACATCGATCTGGCGAGTTTCACGGGCACGACGTTCCTTCAGACCACGCCCGGCGGCGGCACGTACGGCGCGCACGGGCTGCAGATCGTCGGGGGCACGGGGCAGGGCAGCCCGGCGTTCTCGAGCGTGTTTGCGGGGCGATTGTGGAACGGAGCCGTGCTCGTGGCGCCCGGCGCGAGCGTGCGCTGTCTCGACGCTTCGCTCGCGAGCGATGGGGGAGCGAGCGGGACGATGTTCGACCTCACACCGGCGAGGGACATCGAGTTCGACGGCGTGGACGTGGTTCTGGCGAGCGCGGGGGCGGGCAACGTCGTGACGCTTCGGTATCGCGTGGGCTCGAGCGTGGGCTTCGAGTCCACGAGCGCTGGATGGAGCGTGGCGGGCACGGACGTCGCGGTGGTGTCGCCCGGTGCGGGTAACGCCGCACCCGTGCGCGTGCGTGGCCTGCGCCTGGTGGGCGGGCAGACCTACGGGTTGTACGTGTCCGTGGAGTCCGGGGGCACGATGCGATCGCTCGCGGGCCCGCGCACGCTCTCGAACGCGGATCTGTTGCTCTCGTCCAACTGCGACAAGGCCGCGCCGGCGTTCTCGGGCACGACAACGCCCGGGCGGGCGTTTGTCGGGCGCGTGTACTACCACCCGCTCTCCTGCTACGCGAACTGCGACGGAAGCACCGGCACACCGGCGCTCAGCGCCGCGGATTTCGTGTGCTTTCTCGCGAAGTTCCGCGCGGGCGAGTCGGGCGCGAACTGCGATGGGAGCACGGGCTCGCCCACGCTCAGCGCCGCGGACTTTGTGTGCTTTCTTGCGGCGTTCCGCGCGGGATGTCCTTGAGGGCAGCGCGCATTGGAAGTGCGGGCGGTCAGGGCGTGCGAGTGCGCTCGCGCAGGCGGCGCAGCGCATCGAACGCGTCCAGCGGCGAGAGGGACTCAAGCTTGAGCTCGCGCAGCTCCTGAATGACAGGGTGATCGGGCGTCGCGAAGAGCGATCCCGTGCCGTCGGCGGGCGTGTCCTTGGGCTTCTTCTTGCCGGCGGTCTGGATCGCGGACGGCGCGTGCCCCGCGTGCTGCACCGAGAGCGCCCCCAGAACCTCGCGTGCGCGATTGATGACGGGAGCCGGAATGCCCGCGAGCTTGGCGACGTGCACGCCGTAGCTCTGGCTCGTGCGTCCGGGAAGGATGCGATGCAGGAAGACGATCTGCTCGCCCCACTCGCGGACCGAGACGTGGAGGTTGCGCACGCGCCCGGGGAGGAGTTCCTCGAGGTCGGTCAATTCGTGGTAGTGCGTGGCAAAGAGCGTGCGCGGGGGCGACAATGAGTCCGAACGCGGAGCGGGCGAAGCGGGGGGGCCGTTGTTCTCGTGCGGCGCGTCCGCCTCGCGAGGCTTCTTCCTCTGCTCGTCTCTTCCCTTGGCGAGGAACTCGGCGATGGCCCAGGCGAGCGAGAGCCCGTCGAGGGTTGACGTGCCGCGTCCGATCTCGTCCAGGATGATGAGGCTGCGCGAGGTCGCGTTGTTGAGGATCGTGGCGGTCTCGGTCATCTCCACCATGAAGGTGGACTGCCCGCTGTGGAGCGCATCGTCGGCGCCGACGCGTGTGAAGATGCGGTCCGTGAGCCCGATGGTCGCACGGGCCGCGGGGACAAACGAGCCCGCGTGGGCCAGGAGGACGAGCAGGGCGTTCTGGCGGATGAATGTGCTCTTGCCGGCCATGTTCGGGCCGGTGATCAGGGCCAGACGCGCCCTCGCTTCGCTCCTGCCGTCGTCGCCCGCGCCCGCCACGCCAAGGGCGAGATCGTTGGGGACGAATCGATCGGCGAGCCCCTCTTCGAGAACGGGGTGGCGTCCCTGCTCGATGTCGAGCACCGCGTGCTCGGACATCTCGGGCGCGCACCAGCCCTTCCTGTGCGCCCGACGAGAGAAGCACAGCAGGACGTCGAGCGACGCGATCCGATCGGCGAATCGCGTCATCGTGTCCAGATGCTGGCTGGCGCGGGCGCACAACGCGTCGAACAGGGACAGTTCGCGCGCCACCGCTCGGGCCTGGGCGGTGGTCACCTTGTGCTCGAACTCCTTGAGCTCGGGCGTCGTGTAGCGTTCGGCGTTCTTGAGCGTCTGCTTGCGGGCGAAGACGGGAGGCGCCGAACGCGCCTGGGACGCGGTGAGCTCGATGTAGTACCCGAAGACCGAGTTGTACCCGACCTTGAGCCCGGGCAGGGCGTGCTCGGCGAGCAGGCGCGCCTGGTACTGCGCGAGCCACGCGCCCGCGTCCTTCTGCAGCGTGCGGGCCTCGTCAAGCTCGCCGTCGAATCCATCCTTGAACAAGCCTCCCTCGCGCAGGTGCGCCGGCGGGGCCTCCACGCACTGGGCGAGGATGGCGCCGGCGAGCGCCGCGAGGGACTCATGGATCGCGACAAGATCGGCGCGGGCCTCGGCGAATGGGGCAGAGCCCTCGAGCACGCGCGCGACGGCATCGATGCGAGAGAGCGAGTGGCCCAGGGCGACCACGTCCCGGGGCGTGGCACGCCCCAGCGCGATGCGCCCGGCGATGCGCGACACGTCCTGCACGCCGTCGATCGATTCGCGAAGCTTCTCGGCGAGCGTGCGATCGCTCACGAGCGCGCCCACGCACCGATGGCGGGCGCGGATCCCGTCCAGATCGGCGAGGGGGCGACAGAGCCAGTCGCGCACGAGTCGCTTGCCCATGGGCGTGACGCACCCGTGTGCCCCATGGAAAAGCGAGACGAGCGAGCCATCGCCCCGCCCCTCGAAGGACTCCCGCGCCCGCAGCGTCCGCTCGACCTCCAGGGCTCGAAGGCTGACCGCGTCGAGCACGAGCACGCCCGCGGGATCGACGCGACGCGGCGGGCGGAGGTGGGCGAGCGTGGGCCGGCGCGCTAGCACCGCGGCTCGGCTGGAGCCGACATTCGCGGCGGGCGCGCCGCCCGCCTCATCCGTGGGAGCCTGTGTCTCGCGGAGGTATCGAACAAGGGCGCCCGCCGCGATCGCCGCGGGCTCGTCGTCGCGGAGCCCAAAGCCGCGGAGCGTGCGCACCTGGTACTGCTCGAGCAACGCCTGCAGCGCCTCGCTCTTGCGAAAGTGCCACGCGGGGCGCGGCGTGCACGAGAGTTCAAGTGCTTGGGCGGCGTGCGCGATCGCAGGAGGCAGCGGGGCGCCCGGGGAGAGCTCCGGGTGGAGAAGCTCGCGCACGCCGTGCGATGCGAGTTCGTCGCCAAGGCGGGACGCATCGCACTCCAGGACGGTCAGAACGCCGGTGGAAAGCTCAACGATCGCAACGCCCAGCGATGGTGATCCGGAGATCGCGGCGCGGAGATCGACGGGCGCGACCGCGGCGAGGGTGGCGGTGCGGGCGTCGTCCAGAAGAGCCTCGTCCACGAGCGTGCCGGGCGTGAGCACGCGGGTCACCGCGCGCTCGACGATGCCCTTGGCGTCCTTGGGGTCCTGGATCTGGTCGGCGATGGCAACGCGGAAGTCCTGAGCGATCAGGCGCCGGACATAGTTGTCGAGCTGGTGGTAGGGGATCCCGGCCATGGGGATGCCCTCGGTGCGCTTCGTAAGCGTGAGCCCAAGGGCCTTGTGGACCGTCACGGCGTCATCGTCGAACGTCTCGTAGAAGTCGCCCATCCGGAACAGCAGAATGCAGTCCGGATGCCGCTGCTTGAAGCGGGCGTACTGGCGCATCGCGGGCGTGTCGCGTGGGTCGGGCATGGGAGAGGGCGGATTCCGGATCGCGCCGGGGCGCTCGTGAGGAATGAGGATAGCCGTCGAGGCGCGTTCCTTCGGCGGCGAACGACCGTTCTTCGGCGGGAAACACGAGCGGACCTGCGTATCATCAGTGCATGTGAAGCCCCAGCGAGCATGCGGGGCGGTTGTCGAAGGCCCATCGAACCGGGCACGCGGAACACAAGAACACCATTATGACTCCGAAGACGTTTATCGCCGGATTCGGCATCGTCGGCGCGGTCGTCGCCGTGGCGCTGGGGCTGGGAGCCTGGAAGTACCTCCAGATGCACGGCGGAAAGTCCGCCGGCGGCGGCTTCGAGCCCACGGAGTTCGTGCGGATCGAGACCGCGAGCGTCGGCCCGTTCCAGCGCACCATGACGGCGGTGGGCTCGGTGCAGGCGATTCGCCACATCACGATCGCCAACGAGGTTGCGGGCAAGGTCGCGGACGTCTCCTTCGACTCTGGCCAGATCGTGGAGCGGGGCCATGTGCTGATCCAGCTCGACAGCGCGACGGAACGGGCGGACCTCAAAGCCGCACAGGCTCAGGCGGCGCTGGCGCGCACGAGCTACGAGCGCTGGACTCAGGCGATGGAGAGCAACGCGGGGAGCAAGCAGGAGTTGGACAAGGCCAGGGCCGAACTCGACCAGACGATGGCTCGGGTGGAGCAGCTCAATGCGATCATCGAGAAGAAGCAGATCAAGGCGCCCTTCAGGGGGCGGGTGGGCTTGCGTGACACGCACCCCGGTCAGTACCTCGCCGAGGGCACGCGGATCACGACCCTGCAGGGGCTCGACGAGCAGGTGTACGTTGACTTCTCGATGCCCCAGGCGCGCGCCGCGGCGACGCCGGTCGGCGCGCAGGTGGGCGTCCACGTCGCGGGGCACGAGCTTACCGCGACGGTGAGCGCCGTCGATGCCCAGATCGACCTGGCGACACGCAATGCGCGCGTTCGCGCGACGATGCCCTCGTTCGACAACCGCCTCGTGCCCGGCATGTTCGTGGATGTGCGCATCCCGCTGGGCGCGGCCGAGGAAGTGGTCAAGGTTCCCACGACGTCGGTGCGTCGGGCGCCGTTCGGCGACTTCGTGTTCGTGATCACCGATGGCGAGAAGGACGCGCAGGGCAACGCCACGCTCCGGGCGCACCAGCGCTTCGTGAAAGTGGGCGGGTCGATGGGGCAGGACGTGATCATCACCGACGGTCTCAAGGCGGGCGAGCGCATCGCGGGGGATGGGTCGTTCAAGCTCCGAGAGGGCGTCCGTGTGATGGAGCCGCCGCCCGCGCAGGCGCCGGCCGGTGCTCCGCCGGGGGCGCCCGGGTCGAAGGAGCAGACGCGGACGGCGGAATGACGTGCGGCACGGTCAGCGCACGGGGGATGGGGTAGGGCAACCAATGCGAGCGATCACGGACCTGTTCATCAAGAAGCCGGTGGTGGCGATGGTGGTCAATCTGATCATCCTGCTCATCGGCGTGCGCGCGGCGGGCACTCTGGGCGTGCAGCAGTACCCGCAGATCGAGTCGTCGTCCATCGAGGTGACGACGGCGTACGTCGGAGCGAGCGCCGAGAGCATTCGCGGCTTCATCACCACGCCGATCGAGCGCGCCGTTTCGGCGATCGCGGGCGTGGACTACGTCGAATCGCAGAGCGTGCCGAGCGTGAGCAAGGTGACCGTGCACCTGCGACTGAACCATCGCAGCACGGACGCGCTCGCGGAGATCAGCGCGCGCCTAGGCGAGGTGCGCTCGGAGCTGCCGCGCGAGGCCGAGGCGCCCGTGATCGAGGTCAAGCGTACCGACCGCCCGTACGCGAGCTTTTACATCAGCTTCGTAAGCGAGACGCTCACGCCCACGCAGCTCACGGAGTACCTGTCGCGCGTGATCCAGCCCGAGCTGGGCACGCTCCAGGGCGTTCAGCGGGCCGGGCTCGAGGGCCCGCGCCTCATGGCGATGCGCGTGTGGCTGAATCCGGACCGGATGGCCGCGCTGGGCATCGCGCCCCAGGACGTGCAGTCCGCGATGCAGCGGAACAACTTCCTCGCCGCGGTGGGGCGGACCAAGGGGGCCACGACGCAGCTCGACCTGCTCGCGGACACCGACCTGCGGAGCACCGAGGAGTTCGAACGCCTGATCGTCCGTGAGCAGGGCGGCTCCATCGTGCGTCTGGGGGACATCGCGCGGATCGAGCTTGGTTCGGAAGAGGCGACGCAGACGACAAAGAAGGACGGGCGGGAGGCGGTGTTCGTCTCCATCTGGCCCCTCCCCGGCGTGAACGAGATCGACGTGGCCGATCGCCTCACCGAGGCGATGAAGCGGCTCGAGCCCACGCTTCCCGCGGGCGTGCACATGTCCATGGCGTTCGACGCCACGATGTACATGCGGAACTCGATCCGGGAGATCGGCAAAACGCTCAGCGAGACGATCGGCATCGTGGCGATCGTCGTCGTGCTGTTCATGGGCTCGTTCCGAACGGCGCTGGTGCCGCTGATCGCGATGCCCGTGTCGTTGCTGGGCGCGACGATCTTCATGATCGGGCTTGGCTTCTCGCTCAATCTGCTGACGCTGCTGGCGATCGTGCTGTCGGTGGGCCTCGTGGTGGACGACGCGATCGTCGTCGTGGAGAACGTGGAGCGCCACGTCCGCGAGGGCAAGGGGCGGATCGAGGCGGCGCTCGTCGCGGCGCGCGAGCTGCTGACGCCGATCATCGCCATGACCATCACGCTTGCCACGGTGTACGCGCCCATCGGGTTCCAGGGCGGGCTGACGGGCGTGCTCTTCAAGGAGTTCGCGTTCACGCTCGCGGCGGCCGTGATCGTGTCGGGGGTCGTCGCGGTGACGCTCTCGCCGATCATGTCGGCGTGGATGGTGCACGATCCGAGATCGCACGCGCAGCCCGGATGGCTTGCGCGCATCGTCTTCTTCCCCTTCCACGCGATCGACATGTACGTGGTCAGGCCCATCTTCCGCGGCACGTTCGCGGACTGGGTGAACCGTCGGTTCGACAGCGTCAGGCGCGCGTACGGATGGATGCTCGACGTGACGCTGTCGGTCCGGCCGGCCGTGATCGCTGGTGGCGTGCTGCTGGTGCTGATCGGCTTTCCGCTCTACATGATGTCCGCGAAGGAGCTCGCACCGATCGAGGACCAGGGGTTCATCTTCACGGCTCTGGAATCGGCGCCCGACTCGTCGCTCAAGTACACGGAGCGCTACGGGGTGGACGTGATCAGGGCCTTCAACAGCATGCCCGAGTGCAAGTTCGTCTTCCAGCTCGTGAACCCCTCGGGCGGGTTTGGCGGCATGATCACCAAGGACTGGAAGGAGCGGACGAAGAACACGGCGACGCTCAACGCGGAGGTCTTCCCGCAGTTGATGGCGATCCCCGGGCTTCGGGCGTTCCCCATCACGCCCGCGTCGCTCCCGGGGGCGGGGCAGTTCGATGTTGAGATGATCGTCTCGTCCTTCGATCCACCAGAGCGGATGGTCGAGGTGGCGGGGGGCCTTGTCGGATGGGGCTTCACGTCGGGCATGTTCATGTACATCGACAGCGATCTCAAGCTCGACATGCCGCAGGTGCGTGTGATGGTGGATCGCGAGAAGGTCGCGGACCTCGGGCTCGATCTTGCACGCGCGGGCGGTGAGATGGCCGTGTACCTCGCGGGCAACTACACCAACCGGTTCAACTACGAGGGACGCTCGTACAAGGTGATCCCGCAGATCGACGACGAGTTCCAGGGGTCCGTCGAGAAGCTACTGGACCTGAAGGTCGCGGCCCGCAACGGCGAGATGGTCCCCGTCTCCACGTTCGCGTCCCTGCAGAGCGAGACCGGCCCGCGGGCGCTCAACCGCTTCCAGCAGAAGAACTCCGTGAAGATCTACGGCGGCGTGCCGCCCGGCGTGACCAAGGCCCAGGCGCTGGACGCCCTTGAGAAGCACGCGCGGGACACGCTCCCGCCCGGATACTCGATCGATTACGCGGGCGAATCGCGCCAGATCAAGACCGAGGGGAGCAAGCTCGCGGTGACCCTGGGATTCGCGATCGCGCTGATCTACCTCGTGCTCGCGGCCCAGTTCTCCAGCTTCCGCGATCCGCTCGTGGTGCTGCTGGGCTCGGTGCCGCTGGCGCTCTCGGGCGCGCTGGTCTTCACGTTCCTTGGCTTCACGACGATCAACATCTACTCGCAGGTGGGGCTGATCACGCTGGTCGGGCTGATCGCCAAGAACGGCATCCTGATCGTGGAATGGGCGAACCACCTTCAGCGCGAGGGCAAGAGCAAGCTCGAGGCGGTGCGCGAGGCGGCGATGACCCGCCTGCGTCCCATCCTCATGACCTCCGCGGCGACGGTGTTCGGGCACATGCCCCTGGTGTTCGTCACCGGCCCCGGGGCCATGGCCCGCAACTCGATCGGCATCGTGCTGGTGACGGGCATGCTCATCGGGACCTTGTTCACGCTCTTCGTCGTGCCCTCGGTCTACATGCTGCTCGCGGCGCGGCACACGCGCGGCGAACACGCCCACGAGCACGGCGAGGAACCCGCCCGCGAGCTCGCCGTGGCCGCCGCGTGAGTGTCGCAACGATGACCCCCAAAAACCAGAGCCCGATCCAGTCAAGGATCGGGCCCCGGCGAACCTAGCTGAGAGAGAGACCGTCGCGCCGGCTCGGCTCCACGCTTCCCTTGGATCCCCTCTGGCCCGGTGCGAAGGGGCTGGGGGCGGGTCGTGTTCCGTGGTCGGCTCGACACCCAGATTGCGTCGCGAGCACGCGTTTCTTGCAGGCCGTGAAGCGATTGAGGGGCTCGGCGAGCGGTTTTTTCGGAATTCCCGAGAGAACGAAGGATCGGACGGGTCCTCCCCTTGTGGGTTTGGCAATTGGCTGGTACGCTGCGGGAGATTGGGAGAGCTCGCTGGTGTTGACTCGAACCACAACCCAGCTGCTGGAATCGCTGCGCGACTCGTCGAATGACGAGCTGTGGTGCCAATTCGACGATCGGTACCGCCCCGTCATCCGCGCGTTCGCGATCGACCAGGGGCTCAGCGAGGAAGACGCCGCGGAGGTCGCGCAGGTCACGCTGACGCAGTTCTCGGCGGACTACCGGGCGGGGCGGTACCAGCGCGAGCGCGGACGCCTGAGTTCCTGGATCATCGGGATCGCGCGGAACCGGATCATCGACGCGGCGCGTGCACGCCAGAAGCGTGCGGCCCTGCGGGGCGATTCCGCGCTGGAGGCGGTGCCCGAGCTCGCGAACCCCGACGAGGCGTGGCGTGCGGCGCGCCAGCGCGTCATCCTCGATCGCGCGATGCAGCGCCTGCGCACCGACTCGAAGATGAGCGAGCACACCCTGCGCGCGTTCGAGCTGTGCGCGATCCGCGGCGTGCCGCCCGAGACCGCCGCCGGCGAGTGCGGGATGAGCGTCGCGGAGGTGTACGTCGCGAAGAACCGGGCGATCAAGCGCCTGCGCGAGATGGTCGCGGAGATGACGCAGGAGTTCGATGGGGAATGAGCGGTCCCGCGTCCATGGCGTGCCGGGGCGTGGGCGAGCTCGAGCGTGCGCTCCGCTCGGGCACGATCGACGGAGCGCTCCGCGAGCACCTGGGTGTGTGCGACGCGTGCCGCCAGCGCGAGCGCGACGTGCGCGAGAACCTGCGGTTCATGGACGAGATGGGCGCCGTGATGCGCGAGCCCAAGCTGGGCCTGCCCTCGCCGGGCCCGCGCGGGCTCGACGGCGTGGAGCTGCCCGGGTACCGGGTGGTGCGCGAGATCGCACGAGGCGGGCAGGGCACCGTGCTCGAGGGCGTGCAGATCGAGACCAAGCGTCGCGTCGCGATCAAGGTCATTGACCCCGCGGGCGGCAGCCCCAACGCCCAGCGCCGCATCGAGCGCGAGGCCGCGATCGCCGCGGCACTGCGCCACCCCAGCATCGTCACGATCTACGACAGCGCTCCGCTGCCCGACGGGCGCCACGCCCTGGCGATGGAGTACGTCGAAGGCCCCCGCCTGGACGAGTGGGCCCGGAGCATCGACGCGGGCGCGGGCGATGACCCGGCGCTGGGCCGCGGCGCCGTGCGTGCCAAGGTCCGCGCCATGGTGCAGGTGTGCGACGCCGTGGAGCACGCGCACCTGCACGGCGTGATCCATCGCGACCTCAAGCCCGCCAACGTGATCATGGGCGAGGGGGGGCTGCCCCGTGTCGTGGACTTCGGTATCGCGCGACGCCTGGCCAAGGGCGACTCGATCACGCGTCCGGGCGCCTTCGCGGGCACGCTCGCATACGCCTCGCCCGAGCAGGTGTCCGGCGGGCACGAGGGCGTGGACATTCGCTCGGACGTGTATTCGCTGGGCGTCATGCTCTACGAGGTGCTCACGGGGCGCCGCCCGTACGAGACGGACGGCTCTCTCACGGGCGCGATCGCGAACATCACCAATCGAGCGCCCCAGGCGCTGGGCGAGCTCTCGCCCGGCGGGCTGCCCGCGGGATCGGAGCTCGAGTCCATCGTCGCCAAGGCGCTCGCCAAGACGCGCGAGACCCGGTATCAGACGGCGGGTCTACTGAAGGACGACCTGCGGAACTGGCTCGCGGGCAGGGCCGTGGACGCCCGCAAGCACAGCACGTTCTATGTGCTGCGGAAGACGGCGGCACGCCATCGATTCGCGTTCGTCATCGCGGGCGCGGCGTTCGTGGTGCTCGCGGTCCTCGCCGGCTCCATGGCGTGGTCGGCGCGCCGCCTCGAGCGCCAGAGGATCCTTCTCGCGGAGTCGCTCTCGGCGAGCAACATCGAGCGAGCCCGGCTGCTCGCTATCGGCGGATCCGCGGCGCGTGCGGAGGAGCTGGTATGGCCCGAGCTCGTGCGCTGCGGCGCGGACCCCTCGGACCCGCAGCTCGGATTCGCCTCGAGCCCCGAGGCCACGCAGGGCGCGTGGGCCCTGTACGAGCTCTTCAGTCGGCACCCCAATCTGGCGCGCATGCCCCTGGGCGTGAAGCCCGTGGGCGTGGGGTTCGAGAGCGGCGGCGGGTCGGTGCTGGTCACGGGCACGGACCTCTCTCAGCGTGCGGTCGCGCTGCCCGACGGCTCGCCCGCGACGCGCACGCGCGGCGGCGATGAGAACACCCTCGGGCGCGTGTACACCGAGGCCGACCAGCGATGCGTGGTCGTGAGCGAGCCCAAGGGCGTTCGCGTCCACATGCTCGCCACGGGCGGCTCGCGCTTCCTCGAGGACGAACGCCTTGCCGGGCCCCTCCGCCTCGCGGTGAACGCCGAAGGAACCCGGCTCGTGTCCATCATGCCCGATGGTCCCGGGTATCTGTGGCAGGTCGAGCCGCTGCGGCTTCTCACCAGATTGGGAGAGCGATTCACTCCCTCGTCCCAGGCCTCGTTCTCGCGCGACGGGCGCCACGTGACGTTCGGACTCGGCCAGGATGTTCTCGTGGTCAGAGCCGAGGACGGGGGCATCGCCGCCCGCTGGAGCGTGCCCGACGATCTGTGGATTTCGTCGGTGCGTCCGGCCATCTCGTTCGTGCAACTGAGCCCCGATGGCTCGCTCGTGGGCGCGGGGTTCAACGATCGGGTTCTCGTGTTCGATGGACGATCGATCGGGTCGCCGCCCATCTGGTCCGGCGGTCACAGCGGGTTCATCAACTCGCTCGCGTTCAGCGTTGACTCCCGCGTGCTGCTCTCCTCCGGGCACGAGAGAACCTACAAGACGTGGGACGCACGCTCGGGCGCACTGATGGGCGTGAGGGAGCAGAGCGTTCCTTCGCCGTGCCCGCCGGCGATCTCGTCCGATGGATCCCGGGCCGCAACGTGCGATGGGCAGGGCGTTCTGCAAGTGTGGGAGTCGCGTCCGCGTGGGTGGCTGACGCGCCTCGAGGGAGCGCAGAACTCGATCCACGCCGTCCGCTTCAGCGCCGATGGCGAGAGCGTCTTTGCCGCGTGCGCCGACGGGACGGTTCGCGCCTGGCGGGCCCGCGATCGCACGCCGCTGTGGATCGCCGATGGCGGAGGGCTGGCCCAGACGGCGCTGTGCGTGTCGGGCGATGGCGCTCGCGTCGCCGCCGCGGATTCGGAGGGAACCGTGCGAGCGTGGGACGCCCGCACCGGCGCTCCGGCCGGCGAGATCGCGAGGTTCTCGGATCGCACGACGTGGATCGCATACTCGCCGGATGGTGCGAGCCTGGCGGCCGCGAGCAGCGATCTCTCCATCCACATCCGGGGGCTGGGGCGGGACGCGCCCACGCGAGAGTTCTCCGGGCACACGGTCCGCGTGATCGAGGGCGCGTTCTCGCGGGACGGGCGGACGCTCGTGAGCGTGGGACAGGATGGCGTGGGCATCGTGTGGGACGTGGAGTCCGGCTCGGCACGGGCGCGCCTGGTGGGGCATGTCGCGGCGGTGCGTGCCGTCGCGATCTCGCCCGACGAGATGCAGGTCGCCACGGGCAGCGACGACTGGACGATCCGCCTGTGGGACGTTCGGACCGGCGTGTGCACTCGCGTCATCAAGGAGGTCAAGCAGCACGTGTTCGGACTCGCGTACCACCCGAGCGGGAATCTGCTTTTCTCCTGCTGCCGCGATCCCGCCGTGCAGGTGTGGGATGTTCGCACGGGGCGCGAGCTCGCCAAGCTCGACGGCCACGAGGGCATCGTGATGTCTCTGGCTCTCTCGCCCGACGGGCGTCGGCTTGCAACGGGCAGCGTGGACCGCACCGTGGGCGTGTGGGACTTGGCGTACTACCAGACGCACCTGCGTGGGAACGCCGCGGCGTGGAGCGCGTCCAGGGCCCCGGCGTCGCGATAGCCAAAGCCGTTCAGCGCGCGCTCTGAACACCCAGTGTTGCCGCGGGCACATCGCTCTCGAACCGGCGGTCGATCAGGCGTTTGAGCTTCCGCGCCGCCCGGACCTCGCCCGGAGCGTGCTGGATGATCCGCATCTCGAAGATTCCCAGCGCCAGGTTCTTCATGAGGTCCGGGTACTGGATCGTCGCCTGTCGGTGGATCTCGCGCTCCACCTCGTCCGCGTCCGGGCGCGTCGTCTCGACGTGGACCTCCATGATCTCGCGCACGCCCTCGAGGCGGAACACGACCTGCCAGTCGTAGGAGAGCCCGGGCACCTCGCGCAGGATCCGCTCGAACATCAGCGGATACAGGTTTCCGCCCGAGGCCACGACCAGCTCGTCCCGCCGCCCGCGGATGCGTGAGATGTGGGGCGTGGGCAGCCCGCACGGGCACCCGCCGGGGTCCAGGCGCGTGACATCGCGCGTGCGGTAACGGATGAGCGGCATGACCCGGCGCGAGAGCGTGGTGAACACAAGCTCGCCGAATCCCTCCGCGTCGGGCTCGATGATCTCGGGGAGAAAGTCCGTCGTGTCCAGGTGATAGCCGTTCTGGTTGGCGCAGGGCTGGAAGCCGATCGAAAGCGCCATCTCCACCGAGGCGTAGCACATCTTCACCTTCGCGGGGCTCCACACGCGCTCCATCCACGCGATGGCGTCCACGGGCATCTCCTCCGCGCCGCCCATGATCACCTTCAGCGGCAGCGGGCCCTCGCGCTCGGCGATCTGCGTCAGGCGGATGAGCCACGTCGGCTCACCCATCACGACGTTGATGCGATGCTCGCGCAGGCGCCGGTAGACCTCGATCGGGTCCACCTTGCCAAAGGCCTGGCAGAACGTGCCGTTGGCCATGAGGCCGTAGTGGCACAGCAGCCCCGGAATCCAGATCGAGAAGTCGAAGGCGTTGGCGACGCGGTCCTGCGGCGTGATTCCCATCAAGCGGAACCCGCCCGCGACGGTGCGTCCGATCTGCTCCCATTCCTTGCGCCCATAGAACACGCGCTTGTTCACGCCGCTCGTTCCCGACGATTCAAAGACGATCGCGGGCTTGGCGCACACGAATCGCTCGGGGTTCTGGGCCAGGTCGTCGGGGGTGGTGTAGAAGTCCCCGAGGTCCGCCGGGGTTCGCACGCGGGAGGGGTCGATGCCGCGCTGGCGGAACGCGTCGCGGTAGAACGCGGAGTGCCTCGCCGCCCAGCGAACGGTCCTGCGGAATCGGGCGATCGCGATCGCCTCGGTCAGGCGGTGGGGCACCTTGGCGTACAGGGCGGCCACGGCCCGCGGCGAGGCGCGGCTGGTGGTGAAATCGGCGATCGGGCCAAGCATTCAGCGGGTTCCATGTGGTCGGGCGGATCGCAAGTGTATGTGGCGAACGGGCCGCTCACGCGATGGACCGCATCGCGTGCGAGATCGCCCGCCGCGTGCGCTCAATGTCGTCGTCGGTGTGGGCCGCCGACACGAACCAGCACGCGCTGCCCGAAGAGTTCGCGTGCACGCCCTGATCGAGCAGCGACTGCCAGAAGCGCGCGAAGCGGCCCGTGTCCGCCCGCGCCAGATCGCGGTAGTGGCGCAGCGGACGACCCTCGGGCGTGAACACGACCTGGAACATCGCGCCGGTTCCCTGTACGACGCACGCGACACCGCAGTCGTGCGCCGCGCGTCGGATGCTCTCGCTCAGGGCGTTTCCCACGTCCTGCAGCCGTGACATCACGCTGGGCTGATCGAGCGTGCGGAGCGTCGCGAGCGACGCCGCGGCGCAGAGCGGGTTGCCGTTATACGTGCCGCCGTGCTTGACGACGTTTCGCGCGATCGGGGCGAGCACGTCGCGCCGCCCCGCGAACGCGGCCAGGGGCAGCCCGCCGCCGAGCGCCTTGCTGTACACCGCCAGATCGGGAGTGACGCCGAAGTGCTCCTGCGCGCCGCCGCGTGCGATCCGGAACCCGGTGACGATCTCGTCGAAGATCAGCAGGATCCCGCGGCGTGTGCACTCCTCGCGGAGCAGCCCGAGGAATCCGGGCTCGGGCATGATGCACGCGTTGTTAGCGACGATGGGCTCGGCGATCATCGCCGCGAACTCGCCCTCGTGCGCGTCGAGGATCGCGCGGAGCGTGTCGGGCTCGTTCCACGGCGCGATCACCACGTCCGACACGACGCTGCCCGGGATGCCCTTGGAGTGCGGCACGCTCGCCGGCGTCGCGAGTGGTCCGGCCTCCTCGCTCGACGGGCGATTGCTCACCGCGAGCGTGTCCACCCACCCGTGGTAGTGGCCTTCGAACTTGAGCACCTTGGATCGCCCCGTGAATCCGCGCGCGGCCCGGATCGCTCCCTGGATCGCCTCGGAGCCCGAGTTGGCGAAACGCACGAGCTCCGCGCACGGCACCATCCGGCAGATCTGCTCGGCGAGCTCGACCTCGGTCGTGTTGCACGTGCCGAACATCGTGCCCAGCTCCAGCTGCTCGCGCAGCGCCGTGGACACGATGGGATTGGCGTGCCCGAGGATCACGCTGCCGTAGCTCATCAGGTAGTCGATGTACGACACGCCGTCCGCGTCCACGATGCGCGAGCCCGACGCGTGCGCCATGTACAGCGGGTGGGGCAGGCGGCCCGCCGAGGTCGCCCGCGCCGAGCTGCTGATCCCGCCGGCGAGCACGCGCTTGGCCCTCTCGAACCATTGGGCGCTCGAGGGCGCATCGCTGGGCGCGTGCACGACGATCGGGGCGGCGGGAGAGACACGCAGGCTATCGGAGCGGATCACGCGGAGTCCTTTCCATCGCACCAGGCGCGGGCCACGATCGTGAACGCGGCCGCGCACGCCCGCACATCCTCGAACCGCACGCGCTCATCCGGGGCGTGCGCGTGCTCGAGCGATCCGGGTCCCCAGACAACCGTCGGCGTTCGGTGCAACGCGGCACGCACGCCCGCCTCGCACCCCGAATTAAAGCCCGTCCAGCGGATCGGCGCGAGCGATGAAACCGAGTCGCAGGCCGCAAGGGACGACGCAATCTCGCGGCAAAGAGACGACTCGGGATCCGTGCGGTGTCCCAGGTATTGCTCGACGAACTCGATCTGCACGCGGTCGGCGCCGATGCCCCGCCCAGCGAGGCGCTCGCCGAGCTCATCCCTGAACCGTGCGCACCACTGGTCCAGATCATCATCGGGCAGCAGCTCGAGGTATCCGGCGATATCGCACCGATCGCACACCATCCCCTGCCATTGACCCCCAGCGATGGAGTCGACCGTGACCGGACGGGCGTAGGGGTACTCGGCGAAGAGCGGGTCCGCAGCACGTGTGTTCCAGCGATCCTGGAGCGCATCACACTCGTCCAGAGCGATGCGAGCGAACTTGATCGCGTCCACGCCCAGCCACTTCATCGTGCCGTGAACGGCCCGACCGCGCAGACCAATCCGGAATCGCACGCCGCCCCGCGAGGCGCACCGCGGGATGCCCTGCGTCGGTTCGAGGATGATCGCCGCGTCGCTCCGGTGCCCGCGCAGCACGCTCGACAGCGTTCCGAGTCCCACGCAGTCCTCTTCCCCCGGCACGACTTCCAGGCGCACATCTCCCGCGAGCGTGCGCCCGGACTCCTTCAATGCGAGCATCGCCCAGAGCGCGGCGGCGAGCGGCCCCTTGTCGTCGCACGCGCCGCGCCCCACGATGTCGCCGTTCCGATCATCCCCGGCCCACGGGTCGCACGTCCACGCCGATCGGTCCCCACTCGCCACGACGTCCGAGTGCGCATTGAAGATGAGCGATCGGCCCCGCGCGCCGCCACGCAGGGTGATCACCAGCGTCGGACGATCCACGAACGGACGGTGGGGCGGGAGCTCTCCCGCGTGGTCGGCGAGCTCGCGATCGCTGGTGGTCCAGAGATCCACCTCGAGACCCATCGCGCGGGCATCGCTGGCGATCCGCTCGACAACGCGCCTCTCCTCACCGCTCACGCTGGGGATCGCGATCCACTCGCGGAGCAGCGTCCTCATCCTCGCCGCGCTCGCGTCGATCACGCCGAGGGCCTCGGGGTGTGCTTCGCGGAGCGTCCGCCCCGGTGCGTGCGTCACCCCGGCTTCTCCGCGAGGTGCGGCGCCGCGTCCCACGCCGCGAGCAACTCACGGCGCACGTCGTGCAGCGTCTGGAACGGACGGAACGCGACGCCCTCGGCGCTGAGCGCCCGCGCGAGTGCTCCCTTGGCGAACACCACCTCCGCGTGCCGGGCCGCGCACAGATCGCTCCGTCCATCTCCCACGTAGATCGATTCGCGCATGGGCTCTGCGAGCGCGCGGGCCGAGGCGCACTTGCAGTGGGCCGATCGCGAGGAACACTCCACGGAGTGGTGGGGGCATCGCAGCGACAGCGAGCGGCCGTCATGCGTCGCAGCGTTGGCTCGAACGACCGGCACGGGCACGCCGTTGGCCCGGAGGATGCCCTTGATGAACTCGTCGATCCCGTCGCTGAGGATGGCCACGGGGACGTTCCGCTCGCGGATCAGCGCGAGCAGGTCCGCCGCCCCTTCATCCAACTGCACGCGACCAAGCTCGTGCGCCAGCTCGCCCGGGGTAAGGTCGAGCAGCGCGAACTCCTCCTCCAGGCACTGGCGCGACCCGATGAGCCCGGCCCGCCACCGCTCCTCCACGATCTTCCAAGAGTCGTTGCGCGAGTATCGCGAGATCAGCTCATCGAGCAGATCGGTGCGCGTCAGCGTCCCGTCGAAGTCGAGCCACACCTGACTTCGCGCGGCGAGCGGTATCGGATGGAGAGCTGCGACCCGCGTCGAGGGGGGGCGCGCCTGGAGCGGTGGGCGCATGGACGATGCTAGCCATGAACGGACACCGTATCGACAGGCGGGTCTTCCCGCCGACACCTGCCGGAGTGGGTGTGGCGTTACGATGACTCCCGCGTCAGCAAACGTACAGGAGTTGTGAACGTTGCACGTCTGGATCGTCAGGCACGGAAAGGCCGAGAGCGCCGAAGGGGGCGTCGAGGATTGGGTCCGTCGCCTTGTGGCGCGCGGCGAGAGGCAGGCACGGTTTGTCGGACAGACAGTCGCCGCCCGCGACGAACGCGCCGAGATCGTGATCGCCAGCCCGGTCACGCGGGCCGCCCAGACCGCGCGCCTGATCTCCCGGGAACTCGAATCCCCGCTGATGTGGTCGGCCCAGCTTGAAACCGAGCGACCCGTGTCCGATGCGATCACCGTCATCGAGGCCGCACGCCGACACACGTCCGCGATGCTTGTCGGGCACAACTTCCAACTCTCTGAACTCTTGACCGCTCTGGTTCGCGGGCAGCCCGGCGTGGGTACGGGGGACCTGGCCGAGCTGCGGACGGGCGAGGCGGCGCTGCTCCGCGTCGATCCAGCTCGGGTCATTGGTTCGGCGACGCTGATTGAGCGCGTGCGCCTTGCGGAGCCCTAGCGATTCGGACCGTCAGCGCGATCCTCGGCGGGTGCGCGGCAGGGGACGCACATAAGGCTCGAGTTCCCGGGGAAGCGCCTGCAGCCCGCGCCTGCTCGCCTTCGCCACCGCGTAGTGGAGCGAATCGTGCATGCGCCGTCGCACCGCGTCCGTCACGTTCAGCCCGTGGGCCTCCATCTGCGCGAGCGAGAACGCCCACGCGTGGTATTCCTCCAGGCATCGAGGGCGGTACACCCCCAGACCTATCGCGTGATGACCGATCTCGTGGAGGAAAACCGCGGCCGACATCGGCCCCCGTGGTCGCGGCGCCTCGATCAGGCGGGTGCGCGTGCCGTCGCGATACTGCACCTCCCACGCGACCCCGGACATGCTCGTCCGCCACCGGCGCACGCGCACACCGTACTTGGCGAGCATCTCCTGCGCGACCCGCTCGTAGCGGGCCTGCATCGCCCCGCCTGTGGCCGGCTCCGCGCGTGCCCGCTTGGTCGGTGCTCGGCGCGGCGCTTTGGGAGGCGCTGGCGCTTCGGGGCGCGTGATCAAGTCCCACAGCGTGCGAGCCCAGATCACGGCGTTGCTCCCGCTGGCGGCGCGACCTTTGATGCCAGCAACTCGCCCACGGGCCAGCGCGTGCCCCGCGCGAACGCGGTCCAGTCCATCGGCTTCTTGCCCGCCGGTTGCACCTCGAGCACGCGCAGCGCCGAATCGTGCCCGCAGCGGACCAGACCACCCAGAGGATCGATGAGCGCCCCGCCCGTGGTCGTTCTCGGGTCCGCCGCGGCACGCTCCATGCGCACCGCATCCACCCGCAACAGCTTGAGCTCAAGGTCCTTCACGACGACCGCGATGCCGGGCCAGGGCGTGAGCGCGTGGATCCGACGCCGGCATGCGTCCGCGCTCTCATTGAAATCGATCCACGCGTCGGCCCTGGAAAGCTTGGGCGCGATCGTCACGCTCGCCTCGTCCTGCGCCTCGGGGCGGAGCGTGCCATCGATTCTCGCTCGGAGCACATGCTCGACGAGCGCGGGCCCCTCGCCCGAGAGCACATCGTGCCACTCGCCACACGTGCGCGCTGGGTCGGCGGGGTGGCGTGATTGGGCCAGGACCAGCCCCGCGTCCATGCGATCGGCGAGCGTGATCACCGAGTTGCCGATCTGCGGGTCCCCCGCGAGCAGGGCGGCGTGGATCGGAGCCGCGCCGCGCCAACGGGGCAGGATCGACGCGTGAAGGTTGATCGCGAAGCGATCTTCTAGAAACGCCTTCGACAGTTTCTGGCCAAAGGCGATCACGACCCATGCGTCCGCGGGCAGCGCCCGGATGCGTTCCAACTCGTGGGCGGCGCTCGCCCGCTCGGGCTTGAGCACGGGCGTTGATGGCGCGTGCTGGGCGCACCACGCCGCGATGGGCGTGGGCGTGAGCGTCGAGCCGCGCCCCGCGGGGCGATCGGGCTGGGTCACCACCGCGGCCACCTGGTGCGCGTTCATCAGGTGCGCGAGCGTGGGCACGCCGAACGCGCCCGAGCCGAAGAACACGAGGTTGAGAGAGGGCTGGGTCAACGCGTGGCCATCCGTCCGTGTTCGAAGCGCCTCAGTTCTCGGCGTCCCGCTCCAGTTCGCGCACCAGCGACCTGTTCTTCAAGCGCGACATCTGCGTCATGCGATCGAGGATCAGCACGCCGTCGAGGTGGTCCACCTCGTGCTGCCAGCAGCGGGCCAGCAGCCCTCCGGCGGTCTGGGTGAAGCGCCGTCCCTCCAGGTCGCTCGCCTCGATGGTGATCACCGCCGGCCGGTACACGTCGCCCCGGATGTCGGGCAGGCTCAGGCACCCTTCCTCATACGGCTCCAGGGGGCCCGAGGGCGCGGACAGCACGGGGTCGATGTACACGACCGCCCCGCGCGTGGCCGTCGGCGGAGTTGCAGACGCGGAGCGCTCGTCACTCTCGGGTACGTCCGCAACGAACAGACGCCAGGAAAGCCCGACCTGGGGAGCGGCCAGCCCAACGCCCTCGGCCTGCTTCATCAGCTCGATCATCCGAAGGGCGACGCCCCGCACCTGCGGCGTGATCTCGCCCACGGGGCGGGCCTTCTGGCGCAACTCCCGCGCCGGGTAGCACACGATCGTCAGCGACGTCGGATTGGACGGATCAGCGGGCATCGGGTCATCGTATCAAGCGGGACGGGTCCGCCTCGTTAGGCCCCATCCTGAAGTGGGGTTAGAATGGGCCCCACGTCGCCGCTGGCGGGCGACCGCAAGCGGACCACTGGCCGGGGCCGGCTCGGGCTCCCATACGGAACTCACGCGGCATGGCGCTCTCGTTCTTCGGAAAAAAGAAAGACGACGGATCGTCCGGTCAGGGCGGCTCGGGCGGGGGAGAGCCGCCGTCGGGCAAGGCCGGCGGCACGGGCGATGACGACAAGATCAAGTACTCGCCCGAGAAGGCGGCGAAGTTCTTCGAGCGCGCCCGCACCGTGCACGACTCCACCAACTACGAGTACGCCGTGCAGATGTGGCTCAACGGGCTCCGATGGGACGCCCAGAGCATGCTGGGGCTGGAGGGCTTCTTCAAGTCCATGGCCTCGCTGATGGCCGAGAACTCCAAGGGCCCGAGCAAGGACACGATCAAGATGTTCGAGGGCCGCTCCGACATGGATCGGTTCCTCTCGGCCCTTCTGGAGTGGGGCACCGCGCCGTTCGAATCGGCCCGCGCGGTTCGTGCCGCGGAGTCGGCGGCAAAGCTGGGCATCCCCGAAGCGACGCACTACATCGGCAACGCGGCGCTCAACGCGCTCCGCCAGGACAAGAAGGCAAAGAAGGACCACGCCCTGAAACTGATGGAAGCGTTCCGCAAGGTCGGCGCGCTCGACAAGGCGGTCGAGGCGGGCGAGTTCGCCGTCCGCATGGACCCGGGCGATGGGTCGCTCGCGGCCGACGTCAAGAACCTCGCCGCCCAGAGCACCATGTCCAAGGGCGGGTACGACCAGACGGGGCAGGCGGGCGGGTTCCGCCAGAACATCCGCGATCTTGAGAAGCAGCGCCAGCTCGACGAGGGCGATCGCATCGTCAAGAGCGTCGAGGCGGCGGACCGCCTGGTCGCCGAGGCCAAGGCCGACTACGAGCGTCGCCCCACCGACATCCCCGCGATCACGCTGTACATCAAGCGCCTCCTCGAGCGTGGCAAGGACGAGGACGAACGCACCGCGCGGGACATCGCGATGAAAGCGTTCGAGCAGACCAAGGAGTTCCGCTTCCGCGAGACGGTAGGGGAGATCCAGATCCGCCGCGCCTCACGGCGCCTGGCGGTCTATCGCGATCAGGCGAACAAGAACCCCGAGGACACCAAGGCCGCCGAGGTGCTCCGCGAGGCGCAGCGTCAGTTCACGGAGCTCGAACTGAAGGAGTACCGCCTGCGCGTCGAGGCGTACCCGACCGAGACTCGATGGAAGTTCGAGGTCGCCAAGCGGGCCTTCGCGCTGGGAGATGTGGACGGCTCGATCCCGCTTTTCCAGCAGGCCGCCAGCGACGCCAAGCTCCGCACCGAGGCGCTCCAGATGCTCGGCGAAGCATTCCTCAAGATCGGGTACACGGACGAGGCGATCGATGCGTTCCGCCGCTCCCTCGAGAACCACAAGGTCGCCACGGACGAGCGGGGCATGGGCCTCAGCTACGGGCTCATGTGCGCGCTCGAGACCAAGGCGACGAAGGACCGCGATCTTCCCTCGGCGATGGAGGCCGACAAGCTCGCCAGCGCGATCGCCATCCAGCAGTTCAATTACCGCGACATCCGCCAGCGCCGGGACCAGATCAAGAAGCTCCTGAGCGAGCTTCGTCAGGCATCCTGACACGCCGCCGAGTCGCCTCATCGGGAGTGTCCGGTAACTCGCGGCGAGTGGTCGCGCGCGGTATCCCGCATTCTCGAGTCCTTCTGCTTCCGTCGGCTCACGGGTTGTGCCGACCTCGTTGTCCATTTACACTGCGACGCTCCACACCGCCGTACCGCGGGTGGAGGCTCGAGGGGTAGGTCATTCAGGAGATGAGCATGCGGAGCGCGAAGTTCGGGGTTTCGGCGTATGCATTGACGGCGGCGTGCGGGCTGGCGGCAACAGCTCTGGGCGCGGCGATCCACGTGAACGGGGAGGCCGGCGGCACCCTCACCGCGCTGCAGGCCGAGTTCCCCGGTGCTCGGTTGCACACCGAGCAGGATCGTCCCCGGATCCTCTACGGCGTTCCGATGACCGCCGGGCTCACTCCGCAGGACGCGGCCGACACCTTCGTCAGCCAATACATCGCCGCGCTGGGCGCGTCGGGAACGGACGTGACGCCCAACTGGTCCACCCCGACGATGGAAGGGCGGTTCACCGTCTTCTCCTACCAGCAGTCGATGGACGGTCTGCCCGTGGAGTACGGAAACCTCCGCGTGCTCGTCCTGAACGGTCCGCTGCCCCGGGTTGTGTACGCCGGCGCCACGATGGCCTCCCGTCCCGAGAACGGACTGGTGGTTGGTCCCGTCGGCGCCGAGATGGCGCTCAACGGAGTCAAGGCGGTCGATGCCAACGCGGGATTGAGCGTGTGGAGCGAGCCGCAGATGGTCGTCTTCCAGGGCGCGGGCGACTGGATCGCGCCGGTGGCGACGTGGAAGATCACCGGGCGCTCGCCCGTGCTCGCCGATGCGGCCGCCAAGACGTTCTTCGTCGACACGAACACGGGGCAGGTCGTCCACGTCCGCGATGAGATCCTGAACACGGACGTGAACGCGAACGCCGTCGGCAACGGCACCCAGGGCGTGTTCGCCGACAGCGCCAGCAATCCCCCCGTGCTCATCAATCTCCCCGAGATCAAGATGGGCATCTCCGGCGGGGCGAGCGGCACCTCGGACCGCAACGGGCTGATCACGATCCCCAACGCCGGCACCAGCGCCGTGACGGTCAATTCGTCGCTGGGCACCGCGGGCGGCTTCGGCGGTCGATGGGTCAACGTCGTGCCGCAGGACGGCTCTGTGGCCCTCACCGCGTCGGCGAGCATCACGCCCCCCGGCCCCGGAACGCTCACCTTCAACACCTCGCCCAGCGAGCGTCTGACGGCGCAGGTCAACGCCTTCGTGTGCACCACGATCACCCACAACTACTTCAAGGATCGCGCGCCAGGGTTCACGGGGCTCGACATCGTGATGCCCGCCAACACGGGCGTGACCGGCACGTGCAACGCGTTCTTCGATGGCGCGTCGATCAACTTCTACAACTCGGGCGTGAGCGCCTCCAATCCCGCCCTGACGTGCGCGAACACGTCGTTCTCGACCGTGATCTCCCACGAGTACGGGCACTTCATCGTCCAGAGCCTTGGGCTGGCGCAGAACGCGTTCGGCGAGGGGTACGGCGACACGAACGCGTCCATGATCTGGGACGACGGCGTGACGGGCCGCGGGTTCCGCGCGAACCAGACTCCCAACTACGTGCGTGATCCGATCACCGCCAACATCCAGTACCCATGCGCCGCGGGCCAGTGCGCGAGCCTGGAGATCCACTGCTGCGGGCAGATCGTCGCGGGCGCCTGGTGGCGCATCCGCACGAACCTGGGCACGGCTCTGGGCTCCGCGCCCGGGCTCGACAAGGCCCGCCAGCTCGAGGTTGCCTGGTCGCTGATCACCACGGGCGGACCGAGCGCCTCCAACTCCGCGGGCCCAAGCACCGCCATCGAGGTGCTCACCGTGGACGACACCGACGGCAACCTCAACAACGGCACGCCCGACTACTCGCAGATCTGCGCGGCCTTCGCCTCGCACTCCATCGCGTGCCCCGCGGTGCAGCAGCTCGCGTTCTCCTACCCAAGCGGTCGCCCCGCCCAGGTCACGCCCAACCAGACATTCTCGTTCCCGGTGAATGTCACCGGCGCGGCCGGCGTTCCCCAGCCGGGCACGGGCACGCTCTCGTATCGCTTGGGCACGAGCGGCGCCTTCACCACGGTCTCGATGACGCAGGGCTCGCCCAACCAGTACACCGCCACGCTCCCCGCGGCGGCGTGCGGCCAAACCATCCAGTACTACGTCTCGGCCCAGAACACCAGCGCGGCGACGACCGTCGACCCCGTGGGTGCGCCCACAACGCTCTACAGCACTTCGGCGATTGCGGGCGGAACACCCACGACCGTCGTCGACCTCAACATGAACGCCGACCCGGGCTGGACCGTGACGAACACGGCGATCTCGACGGGCGCGTGGGAGCGCGCCACGCCCTCTGTGCCCGTTGATCCCACGCTCGCTCCGCCCACGGACGCGGATGGCTCAGGCTTCTGCTGGGTCACGGACAATCGCCAGGGCACGGGCATCGGCAGCTTCGACGTGGACGGCGGACCCACCGTGCTCACCACCGCCGCGTACAACGTCAGCGGCTACGCCGCGGCGACCCTTTCCTACTCCCGCTGGATCGCCAGCATCAACGGCAACGTGGACAGCATGGTGGTTGAGGTCTCGAGCAACAACGGCACCACGTGGGTGCCGCTGGAGACGGTGCCGCCCTCCACGGGCTGGAAGACCGCGACGTTCAACATCCAGGACTTCGTCCCGCTCACGAACCAGTTCCGCGTCCGCTTCACGGTGAGCGACAACCCGAGCGACTCGGTGACCGAGGCGGGCATCGACGCGTTCAAGATCGTCGGGCTGACGTGCCCCGTCGTCGCCCCCTGCTACGCCAACTGCGATGGCAGCACGGACGTGCCGGTGCTCAGCGCCGCGGACTTCTCGTGCTTCCTGAACAAGTTCCGTGCGGGCGACACGTACGCCAACTGCGATGGCAGCACGGGCGTGCCGCTGCTCAGCGCCGCGGACTTCTCGTGCTTCCTGAGCGCCTTCCGCGCCGGATGCCCGTAAGCGAACGGCCCGCGACGGTTCGCCGACAATCGGTCCGCCTGCCTCCGAACTCGCGCCCCGGGCCCTCGCCCGGGGCGATTTCGTTGCGAACCATCAGGGCGCATGAGCGACCCGCGCGCGACGATCATCATCCCCGCCAGACTCGGCTCGACGCGCTTCCCGGGCAAGGTGCTCGCCGATCGCACGGGCTGGCCGCTGATCCGCCACGTCTACGAGGCGGCGCGTGGGGCGCGATGCGCCTCTCGCGTTGTGGTCGCGACCGATGACCAGCGCGTAATGGATGCAGTGAAGGCCTTCGGCGGCGAGGCCGTGATGACCTCGCCCGATCATCCCAACGGCACGAGCCGGCTGGCCGAGGCCGCGCGCGCACTGGGGCTGGGGCCCGACGAGATCATCGTTAACGCGCAGGGCGATGAGCCGGAGCTGGAGCCGGCCATCATCGATGCGGCGGTCGGCGCGTTGGTGCGCTCGAGCGCCCCCGCGGCCACGGCCGCGACCCCCATGGGCGACGACGAGCGGATCGATGATCCGAACATCGTGAAGGTCGTCGTGCGGAGCGATGGATGCGCGATGTACTTCTCTCGCGCGCCGATCCCGTTCGTCCGCGATGCAACGTCCACGCCGCACGCACGCCCGCTCCGCCATGTCGGGCTGTACGTCTACCGACGCTCATTTCTCGATCGGTACCTCCAGCTCGAACCGACGCAGATCGAGCGCATCGAGATGCTCGAGCAACTCCGCATCCTGCACCACGGACACGCCATCGCCGTGGCGATCTACCACGGATCGACGCGCCCCGGCATCGACACGCCCGAGCAGTACGACGCCTTCGTGAAGCGCTGGGACGAGCGAAAGAAGTAGGCCATGCCCGAGCGCGTTGCGATCATCACCGGTGCGGGCTCGGGGATCGGGCGAGCAACCGCGATCATGCTCGCGCGCGAGGGCTGGTCGCTCGCGCTCGTGGGCCGCCGCGGGAAGGAACTGCGCGAGACCGCCCACCTCTGCGGGCAGGGCCGGTCACTCGCGATCGAGGCCGACATCGCGCGGGAGCACGCCGCGGAGCGGATCATCAAGGGCACGCTCGATCAGTTTGGGCGCATCGACGCCCTCGTCAACAACGCCGGGCGAGCACCCATGCTTCCCATCGAAGAGCACACGCCCGAGATCATCCGCGACGTGTACGAGACGAACGCGCTCGCCCCGGCCCGGCTCATCGCGCGACTGTGGCCCGTCTTCCAGGCCCAGCACGCGCGCGGCGCGGCCTGCCGCGGGTACATCGTGAACGTCTCGACTCTGGGGACGCTCGACCCGTTCGCTGGTTTCTTCGCCTACGCCGCGAGCAAGGCGAGCGTGAACCTGATGGCCATGTCCTGCGCAAAGGAGGGGGCGCCGATCGGAGTGCGGGCCTTCGCCGTCGCCCCCGGCGCCGTAGAGACGGACATGCTCCGAGCGATCATTCCCCAGAGCGTGATCCCGCGCGAGAAGACGCTTGCGCCCGAGGACGTCGCGCGCGTGATCGTCGAGTGTCTCCACGGCAGCCGTGATGGGCAAAGCGGTCAGACGATCACCGTGGCGGCGGACTGACGCTCACGCCTTGGGCTTCTCCGCGGGCATCAACCGCTTGGCGTGCACGTCCTTGAGCTGCTCATCGCCCACCGGCCCGGGCGCACCGGTCATGAGGTCCTGCCCCAACTGAGTCTTGGGGAACGGGATCACATCGCGGATGTTGCTCGTGCCCACAAAGTTCATGACGAGCCGGTCAAGCCCGAAGGCGATCCCGCCGTGCGGCGGCGCGCCGTAGGAGAGCGCCTCAAGCAGGAAGCTGAACTTCTCCTTCGCCTGCTCGGGAGTCAGGCCCAGCAGCTGGAAGACCTTGCTCTGCACCGCGCGATCGTGGATGCGGATCGACCCGCCCGCGACCTCCTGCCCGTTGAGCACGATGTCGTAGCCCGCGGAAACGATCGACTCGATCGTGTTCTCGTCGTCCACGCCGGCCTTGAGGAAGGCCTCGACCTGGTCGTCGTTGGGCGCGGTGAACGGGTGGTGCATCGCCACCCACTTGCCCGTCTCCTTGTTCTTCTCGAACATCGGGAAATCGAGCACGATCAGGAAGTTCCACGGGCCGCCCTCGGCCCCGCTCTTGGGCACGATGCCGATGTCGCGTGCAACCTTCTGGCGCAGCTCGCCCAGCGCCTTGGTGCACACGGAATAGGTGTCCGCGACGAAGAGCGCCGTGTCGCCCGCCTGCAGCCCCAGCGCACGCACCAATTCGTCCTTCACGGGCTCAAGGAACTTGGCGATGCCGGTCTCGAAAGCGCCCTGCGCATTCATCTTCACGACCGCCACGCCGCCCGCGCCGAATCCCTTGACGAACTCCGTGTACCCGTCGGTGATCTTGCGCGTCAGCTTCTCTGCGCCGCCACCAGCGCCGGGCACGCGGATCGCCTTCACCACGCCGCGCTTGCTGTTGAAGCGAGGGCGGTCCGATCCCTTTGCGACAGTCTCCTTGAAGAACCCGAGCTCGGTTTTCGCCGCGATCTCGGAGACGTCGACGATCTCCAGCCCGTAGCGAGTGTCGGGGCGATCGATCCCGAAGCGCTCCATCGCCTCGCGATAACCCATGCGCGGAATGGCGGGAACGTCGTACCCCGCCATCTCCTTCCACAGCCGGCGAACGAACCCCTCCATCATCGCAACGACCTGATCGCGGCGCACGAACGCCATCTCAAGGTCGATCTGCGTGAACTCCGCCTGGCGGTCCGCGCGAGGGTCCTCGTCGCGGAAGCATCGGCAGATCTGCATGTACCGATCGCACCCCGCCACCATCAGGATCTGCTTGAAAAGCTGCGGGCTCTGCGGGAGCGCGAACCAGTTGCCCGGCAGATGGCGCGACGGCACGAGGAACTCGCGCGCGCCCTCGGGCGTGCTCTTGTACAGGATCGGCGTCTCGATCTCCAGGAAGCCGTTCTCATCGAAGTACCGGCGTGTCACCTGGTAGAGCTTGTGGCGCAGCGCCAGCACGCGCTGCATGCTCGGGCGACGCAGGTCGATGTACCGGTACTTGCCGCGCACGTCCTCGTTCGCGAGCTTGCCGCCCGCGCCGCTGTCATCGGGCAGGAACGGCAGCTGGTCGGTTTTGTTGAGCAGCTCGAGTTTCGTGCAGACGATCTCGATCTTGCCCGTCGCGAGCTTGGGGTTCTCGCCGCCCTCGCGCGATCGCACGTGCCCCTCGACAGCGATCACGTCCTCGTTGCGCAGCTTGTCCGCGACTCCCGAGATGCCCGCCCCGCCCTTCTCGGGGTCGAACACGAGCTGCGTGATGCCGAACCGGTCCCGCACATCGATGAAGATGAGATTGCCGTGATCGCGATAGGCGTTCACCCATCCGTTCAGACGGACGCTCTGTCCGATGTGGGATTCTCGCAGCTCGCCGCAGGTGTGGGTTCGGATCAGCATGGGTCGCTCCGTCCGTGGGACGCGGAGTATAGGTGGAGGGCCGCACCGGACCGGCGCTGCGCGGCGGTACACTGCGCCCGATGCAGTGGACCCGCTGGCTCATCTTCCTGGCGCTCGTCGTGATCCTGGGCGTGCCCTTCGCGCTCCGCCCGGCCCCGGAGCGTCGCACCGCCGAGAGCCAGGCCCAGCGCCTGGTCATCGTCACGCCCCACATCCAGCAGATCCAGTACGAGTTTGGGCGTGCCTTCGAGCGCTGGCACCAGCGGCAGTTCGGCACGCCCGCGCTCGTGGACTGGCGCGCGCCCGGCGGCACAAGCGAGATCGTCAAGCAGCTCGAGGCCCAGTACCTCTCCGCGCTCAAGAAGGGCCAGTACGAACTCAAGGGCACGCCGGAGAAGCCTGAGTTCGCTATGAAGCCCGGCACCGTGGGCTACGACCTGATGTTCGGCGGCGGCTCGTTCGACCACACGCGCCTCAAGACCGGCGTCCCGTTCTCGATCGCAGGACCTGACGGAAAGCCCAGGAACGTCCAGGTGCCAATGTCCGAGCCCGCCGGCTTCCCACAGGCGAAGCTCGACGAGTGGTTCGGCAAGAACCTCGTCGGAAACCAGCCACTGTACGACCCCGAGCAGTACTGGATTGGCACGGCGCTGTCTTCCTTCGGCATCGTGTACAACCGCGATGTCGTCAAAAGAC
The DNA here is from genome assembly GCA_964399625.1 of uncultured Phycisphaeraceae bacterium. Taxonomy (GTDB): domain Bacteria; phylum Planctomycetota; class Phycisphaerae; order Phycisphaerales; family UBA1924; genus CAYNSB01. The sequence goes on along the minus strand of CAYNSB010000007.1, from coordinate 41,500 downwards.
TCAACGTCAGCGAGCCCACATCGTTCAAGGATCTTGCCGATCCGCGCTACGCGGGGTGGATCGCCCTGGCGGACCCGCGCCAGTCGGGCTCCGTGACGACGACGCTCGAGTCCATCATGAACGCGTACGGGTGGGACGAAGGCTGGCGCATCCTGCGGGAGATGAGCGCGAACACCCGCTACTTCACCAACAGCGCCCCAAAGCCGCCGCTGGACGTCTCCGCGGGCGACGCGGCCGCGGGCCTGGCGATCGATTTCTACGGACGTGGGCAGGCTCAAGCGGTGGGGGGAGATCGCGTGGGCTACTCGGACCCCAAGGGCGCGGTGTACATCGATGCGGACCCGATCACGCTCCTGCGCGGCGCGCCGCACCCGGAACTGGCACGGAAGTTCATCGAGTTCTGCTTGACGGAGGAAGCCCAGGCGCTCTGGCAGTATCCCGCACGCGGCACGCAGAGCGCGACGGGCAAGCCCGAGGACTGGGGACCGGAACGCTACCCCTTGCGCCGCATGCCCGTGCGACGCGCGATGTACACACCAGAGCGCATGGCCCACTTCGCCGACAAGGTCGATCCCTTCGTGCTGGCGAGCGAGACTAAGTCCCGCGGGTGGCGATCCGCGATCGCTCCCATGATGGGCTGCTTCGCGATCGACATCGCCGACGAGCAGCGTGCCGCGTGGGCGGCGCTGAATCGCGCGCGAGCCACGTCGTCGTTTCCCAAGGATCGCCTGGCGGCGATGGAGCGTGCGTTCTACGCGTGGCCGACGACGCGGGTGCCCGGCACTCCAGAGCGTGACCTTGAGTTCACTCCGGACAACTTCAGGCTCATCCGCGATTCCTGGCGAGATGCCGATCGCATGGCCCGCCTGAAGATCGAGTACACCCAGTTCTTCCGAGATCGTTACCGCGAGGTCGTGGCGCTCGAACGAGGCGAAGGGGGCGTCTGAAGATGCGCGAGATCAGCACAGCGCCCGCGCACCCGGGGCGAGCCGTACTTCCCACGCGCGTCAAAATCGTCGCGACGCTCGGCCCCGCCTCCGAGAGCCCGGAGATGGTCCGCAAGCTCATCGAGGCGGGCGTGTCGGTCTTCCGCCTGAACTTCTCGCACGGCGATCTGGACGCGCACGCCGCACGCCTGAACACCGTCCGTGGCGTGGCACGCGAGCTTTCCCGTCCCATCGCCGTGATGGGCGATCTGTGCGGCCCGAAGATCCGCGTGGGGACCGTGCCCGCGATCGGAGGCGCGAAGGGAGTGGAACTCGTCCGCGGGGAGGAAGTCGTCTTTCGCGCGGATGTGAGCGAGGCCCGGGTCGAAACGGTGCGTGCCGCCGCGCACGATTCGAGGACGACCATCCTGCCCACGACCTACCCAGCGATGATCGACGAGGTCCAGGCCGGGCATCGCGTGCTGATCAACGACGGCGCGGTGCGCCTGCTCGCGATGGGGCGCGACGGGGGCAACGGCGTTCCCCACCAACTCCGCTGCCGCGTCACGCAGGGCGGGCTCGTCACAACGGGCAAGGGCATCAACCTCCCGGACTCTTCGCTCTCCGTGCCCGCGATCACGGAACGAGACTGGGAGTGCGTCGCGTGGGCCGTGGACCACCGGCTGGACTTCCTGGCCCTCTCGTTCGTGCGAACGGCGCACGAGGTCGCGCACCTGAAGGAGCGCATCTCGCGCCTGGTCCCGCGTGGCGGGCCAGCCGCGGGCGCGCGAGCGGACGCCCTGGGTGATCTTGCCGGCGCGGGAATTCCCGTCATTGCCAAGATCGAGAAGCCCCAGGCCCTGACCAACCTCGAGTCGATCATCGACGCCGCCGACGCCGTGATGGTGGCGCGCGGCGATCTGGGCGTCGAGATGGACATCGCGCACGTGCCCGTCGCGCAGCGACAGATCCTTCGGGCGTGCGCGGCCCACGGGCGCCCGTGCATCGTGGCGACGCAGATGCTCGAATCCATGATCGACGCGCCCTCGCCAACGCGCGCCGAGGCCTCCGACGTGGGGCACGCCGTCTTTGATGGCGCCGACGCGGTCATGCTCTCGGGCGAGACCGCGGTCGGGCGTCACCCCGCCCTCGTCGCCGACACCATGCGCCGCATTATCGCCTCGGCCGAACGAGCCAGTGACCAGGACGCGCCGACGGACATCGCTCCGGCCAAGTGGATCGAGTCCGGCTACGGCACCGCCGCCCTTGCGCACGGAGCCTGGCACATCGCCCGTGACATCGGCGCTCGCCTGGTCGTGTGCTGGTCGCAGCACGGCGGCACGGCCCGCTACCTCTCGCAGCAGGGCTTCCGCGTCCCCATCGTCGCCTATACGAGCAGCGAGAGCGTCGCCCGACGCATGGCGCTGCTCAGAAACGTCACGCCCATCTGGCGCGATCCGCCGGCTTCCGGCGGGCTGGGCGATTTCACGTCCATCGCCGAGCGGGACATGCTCGATCGGGGCTGGATCGAGCAGGGCCAGCCCGTGCTGCTGCTCGCGGGCAAGCCGCTGGGCGTGCCCAAGGCGACCAACTCCATCGCCACTCTTTACGTCGGCGATCCCAACGGCGGGTACCGTGCGCACAAGAGTTGACGTCGCGCGGATCTCGCGAACCGGCACGACACAGCCGCCTTATTCTCGTGCATGCTCACGCACATGCGGGCCGCAATACTGTCCATCGGGGACGAGCTGACGCTGGGGCAGGCGCTCGATACGAATTCTCAGTGGCTCTCTCGCGAGCTCCTCGCCCGCGGCATCGTGCCCGTGGAGCACGCAACGGTGCCCGACGACCAGGGCGCGATCGCGGACGCTCTGCCCCGCCTTGCTCGCGGCGATGGGACCGACTCGGGCTCGCGCCAGTTGATCGTGTGCACGGGCGGGCTAGGGCCGACCGCCGACGATCTCACCCGCCACGCGCTCGCACGGGCCCTGGGCGAAGAACTGATCGAGGACGAGCAGGCACGCGTCCAGATCGAGTCGTGGTTCGCGGGCCGAGGACGCCCGATGCCAGCGATCAACCGCGTGCAAGCGCTGCGCCCGCGCTCGGCGCGATCGCTGGCCAACGCGCACGGCACGGCCCCGGGGCTCGCGGCACGCCTTTCCTCCCCGCCCGCGGACATCTTCTGCCTGCCGGGCCCGCCCCGCGAGATGGTGCCGATGTTCGAGGCCCACGTCGCCCCCGCGCTCCGCCCGCCGGACGACCGCCTCGTGATCACCCGAACCCTCATGACGTTCGGGCTCGGCGAGTCGGACATCGGGCAGCGCCTGGGCTGTCTGATGCACCGCGATCGCAAGCCTCTCGTTGGCACCACGGCGAGCGGAGGGCACGTGGCGTGCCGAGTCCGCTTCGAATCGCGGAGCGGCGAGTCGAGTCGTTCGGACGCGGAGCGGGCGATCGCGGCGACGATCGATCGCGTCCGCGACGCCCTGGGGCCATTCCTCATCTCCGAAGCCGGAGAGACGATCCAGAGCATCGCTGTCCGCTTGCTCCGCGATCGTGGCGAGTCGCTGTCCGTCGCGGAGTCGTGCACGGGCGGCATGCTCGGCACGCTCCTCACCGAGGTTCCGGGCTCCTCCGCCGCGTTCGAAGGAGGATTCATCACCTACAGCAACGCACAGAAGGCCGAGCTGCTCGGCGTGCCCAAGGCGCTATTCGCTCCCGGCGGGCCGGGGGCGGTCTCCTTGGAGTGTGCTCGAGCGATGGCGCTTGGCTGCCTGGAGCGCACCCGAACGCACCACGCGATCGGGATCACGGGCATCGCCGGGCCGGACGGCGGCACCCCCGGAAAGCCGGTGGGGACGGTCTGGATTGCCCTCGCCTCGCGCGAGCCCCGCTCGACGGCTCTGGACGTGCGCCGATTCCTCTTGGGCCCGGACCGGGCGTCCGTGCGTGAGTGGTCCGCGAGGCTCGCGCTTGCCATGCTCCGATTTCGGATACTCGGGATCGAAGAGCAGGCCCTGATCCGCGAGCAGGAACGCCACCAAAGTCGCGCGTGAGCCGCGCTGGCCCTTCGTGGATTCTCCTATACTCGTGCCCGTTTCTTAGTCGCTGCGTGCGACTCTCGTGGAGCGCTCGATGCACACACTGCACTTGCTGGCCGACCTGGACGCGACCGGCGCCACTCCCGACCACCCGATGAAGCTGGTCGCCTATGGGGTCTTCGTCGCCCTCGTGTTCGTCGTGCTGCTGCTCGATCTGGGCGTGTTCCACCGGGAGGCGCACGAGGTCTCGATGAAGGAAGCGGTGGGGTGGAGCATCGTGTGGGTGACGGTCGGCGTCGCCTTCTCGGGGGTCGTCTACCTGGCGTACCAGAACCACTGGCTCGACATGGGGCTGGACGTGCCCATGTACAACCCGGCGCTCAAGACGGACCCGCACGCGCCCACGATCGTCCGCGGAACCGTGGCCGGCGCCGAGGCCGCCCAGCAGTATCTCACGGGGTACGTCGTCGAGAAGTCGCTCTCGATGGACAACATCTTCGTGATCGCGCTCATCTTCTCGTACTTTGCGATCCCCGCGAAGTACCAACACCGCGTGCTCTTCTGGGGCATCATGGGCGCGCTCCTCATGCGCGGCGTCATGATCCTCGCCGGCGCCGAGCTCGTCCTCCGCTACACCTGGCTCCTGATCGTCTTCGGATTCTTCCTCATCCTCACGAGCGCGAAGATGGCCCTGATCCAGAGCCACTCCGACCCGGGCAAGAACCCCGTCGTGCGCCTCGTGAAAAAGTTCTATCCCGTCACGACGTTCTACGACGGGCAGAAGTTCTTTACGCGCCGCACCGTCGCGCCCACGTACAGCCCGGACCCGAAGACGGGCAAGCCCAGGCAGGACCCGCCGCCCGCGGGCACGCTCGGACGGCGCTCGATCACGCCGCTGCTGCTGGCCCTGATCATGGTGGAGATCACCGACCTCGTGTTCGCGGTGGACTCGATCCCCGCGATCTTCGCGATCACGCCCGACCCGTTCATCGTCTTCACCAGCAACATCTTCGCGATCCTGGGGCTCCGGAGCCTGTACTTCTGCCTCGCCGCGATGATCCAGAAGTTCAAGTACCTCAAGCCGGCGCTCATCGTGATCCTGGCCTTCGTCGGCGTGAAGCTTCTGCTGCTGAGCGCCCCGCCGTACCTGCACCGCGTCGCCGATGCGCTGGGCATGAAGATGGAGCCCGTCAGGGCGATCAAGATCGACACGACCGTGTCCTTGCTGGTCGTGCTGGGGCTGCTGGTGGTGGCGGTGCTGGCGAGCATGATCGCCGCGCGCCGGGCGCACCGATGATGGACGCGCGATGGTGATCCGAACCCTGGGCGCGTTCCATCCGCGGGCGGTCCCCGCCGTGTCGCGGCGCAACTACCGGCGGGAGCTCGTCTCCGCCCTGTTCTTCCCGGTTGCGCTGGCGGCGGTCGAGGGCGTCGTCATCGCCGTCATCGTCAAGGGTGCGTTTGCCCCGGTCGTGCCGGAGCTCACGCTCAACATCGTGGTCGGGCTCCTCACCGCGATGCCCGAGCTGGCCAACATCACCAGCTTCCTGTGGGCCGCGATCGGGCACGGGCGCGACAAGGTGCGACTGATCAATCTCCTGCAGGCGGTGGTGATCCTGATGGTCGCGATCGTGGCGATCGCGCCGCGTACCGAGGTCGGGCTCGGGATGCTGGTGCTCGCGATGGCGACCGCCCGGGGCGCGATGGCGGGCGTCTTCACGCTTCGCGCGACGGTGTGGAGCATGAACTACTCGCGGGCCGAGCGGGCCCGGGCCACGGGGCGTTTCGCGATGGTCCAGGCCCTGGTGCTCGCGGCGATCGCGATGCTCGTGGGCGCGGGGCGCGACCTGGGAGATGACGCGTTCCGCGTGCTGCTGCTGGTGGCGTGCGCCGTGGGCAGCGTCGGCGTCTGGTCCTACGGACGCATCCGCCTGCGTCGCCACCGCCTGCTGCTCAAGCAGGAGCTGTCCAGCGCCGAGCGCCCGCGATGGAGCCCGCTCGCGCTGGCCCAGGTCCTGCAGCGCGACGGCAATTACGCCCGCTTCCAGGTCTGGATGAACGTGCTGGGCGTGGGGAATCTCATGCTCTCGGCCCCGCTGGCGCTGCTCCTGAAAGAGCACTTCCGCGTGAGCACGCTCGAGGGCGTCGCGATCACGTACGGCGCGCCGACGATCGTCGTGCCCTTCGTGGTCCCGTTCTGGACCCGGGTGCTCGTGGATCGCCACGTCGTGGCGTTCCGCGCGATCCACTCGTGGGCATTCGTCGCGAGCCAGAGCGTCGTCCTGCTCGGCGCCGTGCTCGAGCAGATGCCCCTGCTCTATGTCGGGATGCTCATGCAGGGCATCGGCTATGCGGGCGGCGCGCTCGCGTGGAACCTGGGTCACCTGGACTTCGCCCCGCCGCATCTGGCAAGCCGGTACATGGGCGTGCACGTCACTCTCAACGGCGTCCGCGGGCTGCTGGGGCCGATGGTCGCGGTCGCGGGCTACGAGTGGCTCAAGCGTTTCGATCGCGGCTGGGAGCACTGGGTGTTCGCGATCAGCGTGCTCACATGCGTGGCGGGTGCGATCGGGTTTGTGCGTCTGTCGCGTCGCATGAATGTGCCGACCCGCTTCGAACGCGCCGCGTAGCACACGTCGCCCGGTCGAGCATGAGAGCGAGCTGCAGGATCGCCTCGGTCCCTCCCCAAACGCCGCAGATTTCCCAGTCCCGCGCGCCGAGTTGACCCGAGACTCTTTTGACTCGGTTATTTCTCCCTCGATTGGTGTTTCTGGAAAGTTGTGGTACACCTTTGAGCAGTGACGCGCATCGTGGGACGAGGCGCGATCACTGATGCGGGCAGCGTGCCCGTGTGAACACAACTCGACGGCGGCAGGCCGGCGGTTGCTCTGCGGCGATGAGCGTCGGGCGGACAAGGGTCCGTTCGCGACGTGTCGTGCGCGTGGCGCTGCAGCCTGCCCGGGGCGTTCGCATCGAGGGCTGCGATCGCCGGTAGGCCACACCAGTCCTCAGGAAATTGAGAGGGTCTCATGAACACGCGTCTTTCTCTCGTGCTCGCGGTTGCGTCGGCGGCGCTGGTCACTTCTGCCGCCAACGCCCAGTTCCCCGTCACCAGCGGGAACGCTTCCTGGAACCAGACGACGACCGTCTTCCCCGGCGGCGCGCTGGGCATCTGGGACACCAGCCCGACGAACGCGGGATTCGCGTCGTCGCTGATTCCTGACACGGGCGGCGCGAACTGGATGCCGCGAAACGGCTGGCTCTACGGCACGCCCCGCACCCCCGGCTTCACGACGACGCTGAGCGACTTCGGCACGGTGCTGAACCTCGCCAACGGCGCGCAGATCACCGGCTCGGGCAACTCGCGCCAGATCCGCATCAACAACATCGTTCCCTCCAACGCGGGCGAGGCCGTGGACGGCGTGTGGAGCTACACGCTTACCGACGGCGCGACGCCGAACAACGCGACCCTGACCGCGAGCGTGAAGTTCATCAATCGCCTCGCCACCGGCGCGAAGATCCGCATCGGCGCGTACACCGACCTGAACGTGGGCGGCGATCTCGCCAACGACAGGATCCTGTCGCAGGGAACGCGGGCGTTCCTGTGGGACTCCGTGAGCGGCCTGGGCGCGTTTGCGGATGCTCCGGGCGCGAAGGCGTTCCAGTACGGTGAGACGGCGGCCGTGGCCCAGGGGCTCGTCCAGGCGACACTGAGCAACACCCCGGCCGCGGGTGGGTCGATCTCCCTCAATGATGCGGCGGTCGCGTTCTACTGGGACATCGATGTGCCCGCGGGTGTGGGCGCCGAGTCCGCGGTGATCTCGTACACCATCGGGCTCAGCAGCGTGCCCACGCCGGGCTCGCTCGCGATCCTCGGGCTTGGCGGCATGGTTGCGGCACGGCGTCGCCGCGCCTGAGGCAAGACCCCGCGCTGCGGAGCGCTCTCCGATTCTGCCAGACGGATCGTTCGTGCAGCGATTCTCAAGGGCTCCGGCGTTCGCCGGGGCCCTTGTGCCATGGGGCGTTCGCGCCGACGGATGTGTGCGCGTCGCTCGCCTCGATGGGCGTGTACGACATCGCCGGAGGGCGCGACGCGCTCGTCCCACCCGCGACCTCCACGCTCGTGATCGAGACGGTCCGGGCATCGCCGCGGCTCATGAGCACGCTGATCTCGGGACGGTCGGGCCATCGGTGCCCGTGGAACTCGTCCTGGAGCGCGGGCGTTGCGCCGCGCTCGATCACCATCGACTCGAACAGCGCGATCCGCGGCGTGACCAGGTGATCTCCCAGCCCGGAGCTCGCGAAGCACATCGGCGCCAGCGCGTGCCAGGAGAGGCGCAGGCGTCGTCCGTCCCACGATGCCTCCGCGACGCGCGGCGTGCGCTCGCTGGCGTGTGCGCCGATCGCCACCAGGCGGAAGGGATCGAAATCGGGGAGCGGCATCGCGTCCAACGCCGCGATCGCGTCGGCGACGTCCGGAGCGCCGATGAGCGATGGGATGATCAGCCCGCGTGAGACGCGCCCCGCGCCCGCCGGAGTGCCGGGAAGGTTGAGATTCAGCAGCGAGAGCACGAGCCCATCCCGCGAGGCGCCAATCCACGTTCCTCCCGCCTCGATGTCCATGGGCCAGATCGCGCGGGTCTCGCGCTCGCCGCTCATCCCGCCGGCCGTGGGTCGCGCCGGGTCGAACCTCACGCGCCGCCACGATGGAGGGGAGGACGGGGCGCGCGTCCGCAGTTCGTCGCGGTTGGACACGATCCGCACCCCGGCGAGAACGCCCGACGGATCGAGCAACGGAAGAACGGAGACGGTGCACATGCCTTGCCTGTCACTCCGGGGTCGAGCCGCGCAGGTGGCGGATCGTGGACGGGGCGAGCCCAAAGCCCTCGGGAGCCTCCACGCCGAATTCGGCGGCGATCGCTCCCATCATCGCGTGGTGGTGGATCGCGTGGTGGGTCGCGAAAGCGAGCTCCCGCCCGAGCGAGGAATCCAGGTCGGCCTCCTCGCCATCGCCCGAGAGCATGACGCGCACGCGGACGGGCGCCGCGACCGTTGCGCCGCTAAGACGCGCCAGGCGTGCGCGGAGCGAGGCGATCGCGTCCAACGCCGCATCGGGTCGGGACTCCATGGGCACGTCCCGCTCGCGCCGGTCGTAGCAGATCGCGCCGCCCGTCTCGTGCGCGTCCAGCGCCGCGCGGAAGTGGTCCAGCGTGTGGCGCACGTGCTTGCCGATCGAGCCGCCCTTGAGCGAGCGCGACTCCCGCGAGTACGCATCCCCCATCCCGGAGAACCGGGAGACGAACGCCTCGCACTGCGCGAGCAGGCTGGCCGCGGCCATCGCGACCGCGGGACGAGCGTCGGAGATTCCGCGGTCCGTGGGGAGCGATCTCTCGTGGTTCGCGAGCGTCATTCGTGCATCCTCCGCGGCGGCCAGCATCCGTGGAACGTCGCATTGTTGCCAGCCCGTCCGCCGCGAGCGCACCATCCGCGCGGCGTAGCTTGGACGCCGGTGGGGCACTCAGGTTACGGTATTTGGAATGGTGCCGCCGGCGCTTCGCGCGACTGGCTAGGCGCGGGACGCGGCGACGATCGCCTCCAGAATGTCGCGGCTATTGGCGCAGCGCGGCACCTTGTGCTGCCCGCCCAATTTGCCGCGGGATTGCATCCACCGATGGACCGTGCCCGCGGGCAGGGCGGTGATCGTTGGGGCGACCATTCCCAGGTCGTCCGTCCGCTTCGTGCCGTAATCCACGTTCTGCTTCTTCAGCCCGATGTCGAACGCGCGTGCGAACCTGACCAGCGTGTCCGATGGCGCAACCTCGCTGCCCTTGCCCTCGATCTCGACCGCGAGTTCCACGGCCCCGCGTTGACCCTCCTTCGGATAGATCGGCGCCGCCGTGAACTCGCCCACGACGATCCCGCACTCGCGCGCCGCGATCGCGACGGCGTTCTCGATGTGCTCCGCGATGAGGTTCTCGCCAAAGGCGTTCATGAAGTGCTTGTGTCGCCCCACGATCCGCAGGCGGCACGGGCCGTCGCCGCCGCGACCGTCCAACCCCGCGGGGATGGTGTCGAACTCCACGACGTCCCCCAGCACATAGCGCCACAGCCCGGCGCAGGTGCTCAGCACGACGACGTACTTCTGTCCCTTGTCGACCTCGTCGCACGCGAACGCGGGCGGATCCGTGTCGTTGATCTCCTCCAGAGGCACGAACTCGACGAAGTTGCCGATGTCGGTGAGCAGGCGAAGCCCGGGGTCGCCGCGCGTGTCCTGCATCGCGATGAATCCCTCCGACGCCGGATAGAGCTCGAGGCGGTACGGGATGTCATCCCCCGTGGGCGATCCGGACCAGAACTGGCGCACGCGCGGGTCGAACGGGGCGTACTTCACGCCGCCGTGCACGAAGACCTGCAGATCGGGCCAGATATCGCGCACGCCGCGGACGCTCCGTCCGCGCTCTCTCGCCAATTGGATGACGCGCTCGAAGAGGACGATCGCCCACGAGGGCATGCCCGAGATGAAGCGGATGTCCTGGTCCAGGCACGCGCGGGCCATCGCCTCGATCTTCGAGGGCCAGTGGTTCATCAGCGCGATCTCGGGCCCGGGCGCGTAGATCTCGGAGATGGGCCAGCGGATGAGGCCCGTGACAAGCCCGGAGAGGTCGCCCGTGCGCACGCCGTGACGGTTGACGTCCACGTTGGTGGACCCGCCCAGGAACAGGCACTTGCCCGCGGTGACTCGCGACAAGGGAAGTCCAAACCGGTGCAGGTTCGCGAAGATGTCCAGCGACGCCAGGTAGTTCGATCGCATCATCTGCGACGAGACGGGGATGTACTTGTCGCCGGCGGTTGTGCCCGAGGTCTGCGCGTAGTCCATGACCAGCCCGGGCCAGAGCACGTCGGGCTCGGCCTGCTCGCGCATGCGTGCGATCTGGTCCTTGTAGGCGTACCAGCCCCGGACGGGCAGCGCGGCGCGGTACGCGGGCAGGAGCTGCGCATCGGGCAACGCCGCCAGGCGTGCGAACGAGAGCGATCGCCCGATCTCCGTGTCCCGCGCCAGGTGCATCAGGCGTCGGAGCTGATGCCGCTGGATCTCAGCGGACCTCTGACGCCAGAGGTCGAGATCCGAAAGTCGGGCGATGCGCCGTGCGAGCCGCACTCTCAGCGCGTGCCCCACGGCGGACGTCCAGCGCGAACGGGTCGGCGCGGCGCTCTTCGTTGTCATCTTTGCAACGGTAGGAATGTCGACGCGTCCACGCTCCGCCCCGCCCCATCCAACGGGGAGATTCCTACGATCCAAGCCTCGCCCGACGCGGGCAGCAACCACGCCCCATGCGCATCCTCGCCAGCAATCCAGACACCATCGGCGATCTCGTCCTCCGCCAGCCGATGTACCACGCCCTGCGTGACGCGGGGCACGAGCTCGTGCTCGTCGTGCGGCCGCTCGTCGAGCATTTGGCGGCCACGCTGTTCCCCGGCGTGCGCACGCTGGTGTGCCATGCCGACCCCTACGTGCGCGATCCCGATCCGCACGCGTCGGACCTGGACGACATCGCCCAACTGGCGCGCGAGGCCGATCCGGACATGCTGCTGGTCGCGCCCTTCCAGTGGACGCGCCTCGAGGAGCGTCTCGCGTTCGCGCTTCCCCGCGCCGGCAAGGCGATGCTCTCGGGCCGACGTTTCGCGCACGAGGAGTGGGGGGAGCCGCCTCCCTCGGGGATCGTCGCGAGCGTCAGGGTCGATGCCGATGAGCAAACGCCAGAGGTCGAGAAGAACCGTCGGCTCGCCTCGGCCCTGCTCGGCGTGAACAAGGACCTGCCCCGCCCACGGATCGAGCCCGCCTCTGAGCACCTTGCCGCCGCGCGTCAGCACCTGGACGAGCTGGGGTTGCGCACGGGCGAGTATTGGGTCGCGTGCGTGGGCGAATCGCAATGGACCGCGGTCCGCAACTGGCCCATCGAGGCCTGGTCCCGAGCGCTGGGCGCGTGGGCACAATCGAGCGGGCGGCGGTTCCTCCTGGTCGGCAACGAGCTCGAATCCGCATCGTCGCGGCGGGTGATCGAGGGCATGGGCGAGCACGCATCGAGCGCTGTTTCGTGGTCGGGCGTGGACCCCTCGGACGTGGGCACGCTGGTGGGCCTCGTCGCCCTCTCGCGCGGGTATGTCGGGCGTGACACGGGGCCGATGCACCTTGCCGCGGCCCTGGACAAGCCCGTGCTTGCCGTGTTCGGTGGCGGCACCTGGCCGCGGTTTTTGCCCGCGGCGAGCAGGAGCGTGTCGCTGGCGATGCGCGTTCCGTGCTTCGGGTGCGACTGGCGCTGCCATCTGCCCGAGTCGTACTGCGTCAAGCGTGTGCCCGAGGACGAAGTCCATCGCGCCATGGAGGACCTGGAGCGGGCTCGGGTCACGACTCCGCAGACGCGTCTTCTCGAGCCGACGCGCGAGGTGCTCGAGACCACCGCCAGGCAAGGCGCTGAGGCCGTGCGTTCCGTCCGTGTGGCGCTCACGCACGAGCGTCGCGCGAGCGACGACGATCGCCAGCGTCTGGATGCGATGCTCGAGCAGACCCGCCAACGCGTGGACCAGATCGCGGCCCGCCTGGACGAGCAGCAGTCCGTGGGCAGTGCCGAACTCCAACGGGCGATGGCCCGTGCCCAGGAGCTCGCCGCCGAGCTGGCGAGGGCACGCCAGGAACTGGCCGATCGGGACCGGTCCCTCGAAACGGCGCGTGAATCGTTGGACACGGCCCGCCGCGAAACCGAGGCCGCGCGCGCCGACGCGCGAGACCAGGCGATCCTGCTCGAGAGCGAACGGGAACGCACCCACGTTCTGGGGACTCTTTCCCGCCAGTTGCAGACGGACCTTGATGGAACGTACGCTGAATTGCAGCGCGTGCGGGAGCGGCTGCTGGGAGCGATCCGGCAGAGGGACGAGCTCCTCGCTTCACGCTGGAGGAGGTACGGCCAGAAGTTTGGACTCGTGATGGTCATGCCGTGGGAGAAGGGCCTGGGCAACGGGCAACCTGAGCAGGGCACGCGGAGTCGTTCGTGAGGGATCGGAACCAATCCACGCAGCGCGGGCTCGCGCGGGGCATCAGCCGATGCGCGCCGTGGCCCTACGCCCCGTCGGATGAGCCCCGCCTTCCCGCCTGCATGCCCGACGGCTCGCCCTGGCCCCTCATCTCAATCGTCACCCCGACGCGGAGCCAGGCCCGCTACATCGAGGAGACGCTGCTCTCCGTCCGTCACCAGAACTACCCGCGGATCGAGCACATCGTGATGGACGGCGGTTCGACCGACGGCACGATGGAGATCGTCGAGCGCTACAAGGACGGGCTGGCCCACGCCGTCTCCGAGCGGGATCGCGGGCAATCCGACGCGATCAACAAGGGCATGCGCCGCGCGACGGGCGACATTCTCACGTGGCTCAACTCCGACGACATGCTGGCGCCGGGGGCCCTGGCTGCGGCGGCGATCGCGTTCCGCACCTCCGGCGCGGACCTCGTCGCCGGCGAGTGCCACGTGCAGCGGGATGGACGCACGATCTCCCGCCATCTGACGGCGTGCGCCGACGGCCCGCTGCCGCTGGACGACCTGCTCGACCTGGACCGCTGCTGGAACGCGGGTCAGTTCTTCTACCAGCCCGAGGTGCTCTTCACCCGCTCGATCTGGGAGCGCGCGGGCGCGCACGTCCGCGAGGACCTTTTCTACTCCATGGACTACGAGCTGTGGTGCCGACTGGCCCACGCCGGCGCTCGCCTGAAGGTCATCGGGCGTCCCATCGCGCTGTTTCGTGCGCACGCCGACCAGAAGACCGCGAGCACGGAAGATGGCGGATTCAACGCCGAACTTCCCAAGGCTCGCGACGCGTTCCTGGCCCGGATCGGCCGCTCGTTGCCCCCGGCGCGCCCCGCGCCCTTGCGCAAGCGATTGCGGATCACGCTGATCAATGACCTTGGGTACGCCTACGGCGCGGGCGTGGCCCATCGGCGGCTGGCACAGGCGCTGATGCTGGGTGGGCACGAGGTGCGAACGCTCTGCGCGGCGCGGCCCGACGAATGGTGGGCGATGTGCCCCCTCACGCGACGCTCGATCATCGCCGCGATCGAGGCGACGAGCCCGGACCTGGTCGTGCTGGGCAACCTGCACGGCGCGGGGCTCGAGCCGGCGCTCGTGGACGCGATCTCCCAGCGTTTCCCGGTCGCCATCGTGCTCCACGACCTGTGGTGGCTCACGGGGCGCTGCGCCTACACCGGCGGATGCCGCCAGTACATCTCGGGCTGCGACTCACGCTGCTCGTGCCCGCAGGCGTATCCCCGCCTGGATCCGCAGCACGTTCGCGGCGCCTGGGAGCAGAAGCGCGACGCGCTTGGACGCAAACGAGTGTCGCTGTGGGCCAACAGCCAATGGTCGCTCGAGCGCGCGGCCGAGGCGCTCGCGGGCCTGAAGCAGACGCCCCCCGCGGGCGTGATCGCCTTCGGGCTCGAACCGGGCACGTTCGTCCCGCGTGATCGGGCGATGTGCCGGGAGCTGCTGGGGCTACCGCGGGACCAGTTCGTCATCATGACGTCCGCGACGTCGACGGACGATGAGCGCAAAGGGCTTGGGCATCTGGCCCGCGCGCTCGAGCTCGCCAAGCTGCCCGATGTGCTCGTCATTGCCGCCGGGCACGACCGGGGTGCGCCGCCGATCCCGGGCATGCGCATGATGGGATACGTCTCGGACCAGAAGCGATTGGCGACGATGCTCTCGGCGTCAGACCTCTTCGTGGGTCCGAGTCTCGAGGAATCGTTTGGACAGGTGTTCATCGAGGCCGCGGCGTGCGGCACGCCGTGCGTCGGGTACGCCGTGGGCGGCAAGCCCGAGGCCGCGTTGCACTCGCTCACGGGCTTGCTGTCCCCGGAAGTGGACCCCCGCTCGCTCGCCCGCGCGATCACGAGGCTGTACTCCGATCCCGAACTCAGGAGCGCGATGGGGCGCTTCGCATCGATCTGGGCCCAGAACGAGTGGTCCATGTCGCGCAGCTACGCGCGACTTGCCGCGACGCTGAGGGAGACCGGCGTGTGGAGCTCGCTTGGGCTGCCCAACCGTCTGGACCTTTCGCTGGAGCAGCCGAACGAGCCGCCCGAGCAGATCATCGCGCCCACGTGGCCCGCCTGGCGCGCGATCAACGGGTTCGATGGATGGGAAGGGCCGTATCCGGACAAGGGGCTGGGAAGGTTCCGCTGGATGCACGGCCCGCGTGCGTCGTTCGAGCTCTCGTCGGACACGCCCGGCCCCGGGCGGGTGCTCATTGCGGCGCGGTGCAACCTGGGCGGGCAACGCATCCGCGTCTCGCAGGACGGACGCGTGATCGGGGAGCGTGCCGTGCCCGCCGAGCCGGGGCAGGGGCGCGACGTCGTGCTCTCCTTCGATGCGACGTTCACGCGAGAGTGCAGCAGGTTCGAGGTCGAGACGTGGAAATGGCACGCGGGTGCGCGGCCCATGGCGCTGCTCGTCACGTCGATCGTCGCGGTGGCGGACCGGGGCCCATCGGCCGATCGTCAGATCGAGGCCAAACCGGCACTCTCCGGCGCGACAACCGGCTGATTCGTCACGAGAGACCCGCCATGCGCCGAAGGGTCGCGGGCGACTCGGCGTGCGCCGTTCGGGCGCTCAGCAGCGCCGCGGAGGCCACGCAGAGCACCATGGCATGGTCGCGCGGCGTGGGCACGCCACCCGAGCGGAAGTCCGCCCCGATGCCCCGCGCCACGTCCGCTCCCGCCCGGGCGATCGCGCCGCCGGGCTCCGTGTCGTGCTCGCTCGCCTCGACGACGCGCCCGTCGGTCCCGATCCATTCCATCCCGCGTTCGTCCGCGCGGAGTCGTCCCTGATCTCCCAGCAGCGTGATCGCGTGCCGCCACACGTGCACGCGATCGCTGGCGACGATGCCCGCGGCGCGACCGTCGGCGAACCGGAGGTTTAGCGTCATCTCTCCCCGCAGATCGCGCAGCGTGTCACCGGCCATGGCGTGGACACCCACGCTCGCGACGGGCCCGGCGTACGCGCAGTCGACCGTCTCGGGCTCGCCCATCACCGACGTGACCAGCTCGATCGCGCCGTACACCCGTGCGCCCAGCGTGCCCATCGCTCTTCCCGATGACGTCTCGACGTGCATGGTCCGCGGCGTGCCGAACGCGTTCACCAGCCCGCGCACGCCCGTGCACTCCGCGATCGAGGGCACGAGGCGGACCCGATCGCACGGGTGCGCCCCGAGCCCGATCGCGTCCGCGTCGAACCACCCGTGCCCGAGCAGCTCGAATGCTGACGCGGGCATCGGCTCGAGCGTGAGCACGCGGGCGCCACCATCGGCCAGTTCAACGAGCGCGGTGCGCTCCGCCTCGCGAGCGCCAAAGTCGCCGGCGCTCGCGAGGAACACCACGTCGGCCTCGAGCCGTGCCAGCGCCCCACGCAGGTCATCGAGCGGCTGCCCGCCCAGTTCCTTCGCAAGCCCGACGGCATGCCCCGCGAGGGACGAGCCGACGCCGGCGATCGACAGGGGAACGCGCGCCGCGACTTCCCGGACCAGCGGAAGCTGCGCGGGGTCCATCCAGACGATCGCACGGGCGGGCGCCATCGACGACCATGCTACCGCGCGCTGGGGCGCCGCGAGGATGGATACGATCAACCGACAGGTGCGGCTCGGCGGCCGCGGAGCCCGTCAGGGCTCTGAGGAAAGTCCGAGCACGACAGGACACGGTGGTGGGCAACGCCCACCCGCCCGAACACTCCCGCAAGGGTGGGTCGCGGGCGCGGGACAGTGCCACAGAAAGCACACCGCCGATGGCCCGTCGAGCGATCGACGGGATCAGGCAAGGGTGAAACGGTGCGGTAAGAGCGCACCGCTCCGAGGGCGACCTCGGAGGCACGGCAAACCCCACCGCGTGCAAGGTCACGCAGCCTCCGCGGGCGAGAGCCCGACGCCCTGTCCGGGCGGCAGGAGGCGGGTAGACCGCTGGCGGCGAGCCCACACGGGCGAACCGCCCCCGCCCCGGCAACGGGCCGGGAAGAGAAATGGCCGCCCACGTCGGCGACGCACGCCCGAGCCCCCGTCAAGGCGGCGTGCGCCCTCCCGATGGGCCAGAACTCGGCTTACAGGCCGCACCCGATCCAGACGCGGGCCTCCGGAAACTCCGGGGGCCCGCGGCCTTTTTCTTGCTCGAGTGTTTCCCCTCACGCCCGGGCGGCGATGCACACCACATACGTCTCGTCCAGCTCGCTCGGGTCGCTGACGGGTCGCGCGTACGCACGTCCGGATTCGTCCACGGCATCGCCAAGCTCCGCGTACACCTCGCTTCGTGCGAATCCCGCCTCGTCCATCGCGTCGCGCAGCTCCGGGATCGACCAGAGCCGCCACCGATACACAAAGGCGTCGGCCTCCTGGTAAACGATCTCGCCGTCGCGGTCGGCACGGAAGTGGATCGCATCCTCGACCAGCCCGCTCATGGGGTCGGCCTCGCGCTGCTCCCATGTGTAGCGGACGCGAACGCCCGCCGGCGTGCGCACGTCTCGCACCATCGTCCCGCGCGTGAACGCCGTCGCGCCGCCATAGGTGTCGCACACGAACACGCCCCTCGCGAGCAGGCGCTTGCGGCACTGCGTGAGGTACCTCACGAGCTCACGGCGCGTGTGCCAGTAGCCGACGGGAAAGTTCGTGGCGCTGATGATGTCCGCCTTGAGCGGGCAGGCGAGCACATCGTCCCGCACCGTGCGCACGCCGGGCGCCTTGGCCCGCGCGAGAGGCACCGGGTCGAGATCGACGGCGATCGCGCGTCGTCCCCGCGCACCCCGAACCCAGGCGCGGGCCACGCCCGCGGTGCCGCAGAAGTCCTCGCGCAGGGTCCGCGCTTTGCCGCCATGCACCGCCGCGAGGAACGAGGCCATCCGGGCTCCGTCCTGCACGCAGAGCTCGTAGCAGGCGTAGCGGTCCAACCGGCGTGCCCTGGGTGCCTTCGTGCCCGCGTGCCTCGATGCCTTCTTCTTCACGCCATCCGAATCCACTTGATGAGCGTCCGGAAGTTCGGGGGCTTTCCGTACATCAGCACGCCGATGCGGAAGATCTTGGCCGCGCCCAGTGCCGCGACGACCACGTACAAGACGCCCGCCGCGATCGACGCGGGGATCTGCCACCAGGGCACGGCCTCGCTGCCGGCGAGCCTGAGCACCATGATGAACGGGCTGACGGGCGGGACAAAGCTCAGCACCGTGGCGAACATGCTGTTTGGGTTCCGCAGGATCGGGAACCACAGCATCATCGGGATGACCAGGACGATCATGACCGGGCCCATGAGGGACTGGGCCTCGCGGATATCGCTCACGGCGCTGCCGATCGCCGCCATCAGGCACGCGATCAGGCAGAACGCGATGAGGAAATAGATGGGCAGGTACATCAGCTTGAGGGGATCGATCAGGTGGTTGAGCGCAAAGTAGAGCAGCGCGAGCACGCCCGTGCCCGAGTAGAGCGTCATGATCACTCCGCCCACCGCCATCTGCCCGATGATCTTGCCGACCATCAATTGGAGGGGCGATGTGGCCGACAGCAGCACCTCCATCACGCGGTTGCTCTTCTCTTCGATGGTCGTGGTCAGCAGGTACTGCCCGGCCGTGAACACGCTGATCCAGATGAGGAACAGGAACGCGCCGGGGATGAGCAGCGCCGCGGCGTCGTTGGTTTTCCGCTCGCCCTCGCTGGTGACCGTCACCGCCTTGCTGTCGGGATCACGCGTCAGATTGCGGACCTTCGCGATGCTCATTCCCGCCTCGACGACTCGCGTGCCGACGATCGCACGCTTGGCGGCGCTCTCGATCTGCTCCTTCACCTCGGGATCGAGCGTGGGCGTGGTGTAGAGCTCGAACGGCGCGTAGCTCGCTTCGAGGCGGGCCTTTGCGGCGGCGTCGGATTCGCCAGGAGCGGGCGCGGCCGCACTGGGCTCGGCCTTGGGGGGCTCTGCCGCGGGCGCGCCCTTCTTCGCGGGAAGTTCCTTTGTCGTGTCCGCCGGCGGCACGTACCCGCCGAAGATCGACTCTTTGGGGATCACGACCACCGCAAGTCGCGCATCGCTCGCCAGGTCCTTCCGGCTCGTGATCTTGGGAATCTTGCTCTTCGCGTCCTCCACGCTCGCTTCCGCCCCGAGAAGTTCGATGCCCAAACTGGCCTCGGGCACTTCGACACCGACCACGGCGGCGTCCACCATGCCCTCCTGCCCGGGAGGAGCCATCTGCTTGGCCTGTTGCTTCGCCGCCTCGTTCCTCTTGCGCCGGCCCTCCGCGAACTTCTCCGGTGCGAACTCGGTGCGCAGCTGGTCCGCGGCCTTGCCCGAGCGATCGATCACCGCGATCGATCCAGAGGTCTTGGGCGGCTTCTGGTTCATCAGGATCGGCATCAGGGTGAATGCCGCAGTCATGAGCACCGGCGGTAGCAGGATGCCGATGATGAACCCACGCGTGAGCACCGTGCAGATGAACTCACGCCACGCCACGTGCCACGTCTTGTTCATGCGTCCGCTCCGCTGCCCGCCAGGGCACGTTCCTGTGAGAGCTCGGACCTGAGGCTCTCGAGCTCCTCGCCCGTCCCGCCCGACTGCTGCACGAGCTGGATGAAGATGTCCTCAACGCTGACGCGCTTGAGCTCGACCCGCCGCGCCCGCACGATCGCCGCCGCCGCGCCCATCACGCGGGACGGATCCGCGTGCTCGCCCAGCTGGAGCTCCACGCCGCCGCGCACGTCGTGCACGCCCGAGACGCCGTCGATCGAGCGGAGCGCCATCGTGTCGATGCGGTCCTCGGTGTTGAGCGGCTCGAGAACGACGGTGCGCGGGTCGAAGTTTCGCCAGATGTCCTTCATGGACATGTCCAGCACCTTCTTGCCGCGGTTGATCATCATCAGGTGATCGCAGAGCTGCTCGGCCTCGTACATCGCGTGCGTGGAGAAGATGATCGTCCGCCCGTTCTTGTGCTGCTCGTCGATCAGCTCACGCAGGAGCTTGCGGTTCACGGGATCGAGCCCGGAGAAGGGCTCGTCGAGGATGATCAGGTCCGGCTCGTGCAGCACCGCCGCGACGAACTGCACCTTCTGCTGCATGCCCTTGGACAGTTCCTCGCACTTCTTGCGGAGGCAATCGCCCAGGCCCACGCGATCCAGCCACCAGCGGACCTTCGCGGCGACGTTCCTCTCATCCACGGCCTTCAGGCGCGCGATGTACGCGAGGAAGTGCCCGACCTTCATCTTGCGGTACACGCCGCGTTCCTCGGGCAGGTACCCGATGCGGTCCTTGCTCTCGATCGCGGAGCGCCTACCCAGGACCTCGATCTCGCCCGAGTCCGGGAAGAGGATCGACATGATCATGCGGATGGTCGTCGTCTTGCCCGCGCCGTTGGGCCCGATGAACCCGCAGAGCTCGCCCTGCGGGATGCGCAGGTCCATGCCCTCCACGGCCACATTGGAGCCGAAAGTCTTGCGCACGCCCTTGAGCACAATCGCATCGCCCATGCGGCGATGATACGGGATTCATTGCGTTGGCTTTCGCTTCCCCGAACCGATTCCGTATGTCTCGGCGTTTCGGAATTGCTCCGACTACGCTCCCCGCCCATGCCCGACGTGTTCGCATCCTTGCCCGAGCGCGTGGTCCAGAAGCTCGAGGCGCTGGCCGAGGAGCAGGTGCGCCTCGAGCGCGACCTGCAGGACCCTGCGATCGTGGTCGACCATCGCAAGGTGCGCGATCTCTCCATGAAGCGGAGCGCGCTCGAGCCCGTCGTTGGCGCGTATCGCGAGTTCCGCAAGCTCCACGCCGAGGCCCGCGACCTGCGCGGCGCGATCGCGAGCAACGCCGACCCGGAGTTTGTCGCGCTCGCCCGAGCGGAACTGCCGGAGATCGAGTCGCGAGCGGGGAGATTGCTGGAGGATGTGAAGTCGCGACTGGTGACTAGCGACGATCGGCGCGTGGGCTCGGTCATGCTCGAGGTTCGGGCCGGCACCGGCGGCGATGAGGCCGCGCTCTGGGCCCGCGACCTGCTGGAGGTCTACACGAAGTATGCGGCAAAGAAGGGCTGGTCTCTTGAGCTTCTCGATCTCGTCCCCGAGAGCGACGCGGGCGGCGTGCGTTCGGCGGTGGCGAACATCCGGGGCGAGGGCGTGTGGTCCGAGCTCGCCTTCGAGGCGGGGGTCCACTCCGTCAAGCGCGTGCCCGCGACCGAAGCGCAGGGGCGCGTGCACACAAGCACGGCAAGCGTCGCCGTGCTCGCCGAGCCCGAGGACGTTGACGTGAAGATCGACTGGGGCAACGAGGTGGAGGAGTTCGCGACGCGCGCCCAGGGGCCGGGCGGGCAGAACGTGAACAAGGTCGAAACGGCGTGGCAGATCCACCACAAGCCCACGGGCATCATCATCAAGATGATGGAGGCCAAGAGCCAGCAGCAGAATCGCGAGCGTGCACGCCGACTGCTCATGGCGCGCCTCTACGAGCTGGAGCAGCAGAAGAAGGCCGCCGAGCGTACCGCCGCCCGCAACAGCCAGATCGGCACCGGTGGTCGAAGCGAGAAGATCCGCACGTACCGCTACAAGGACAGCATCGTGGCCGACGAGCGCCTGCCCGGGGAGTACCCGCTGCGCGACGTGCTCGCGGGCGATCTGTCGCGCCTGATGCACGACCTGCTGGAGCACGAGACGGCGCGGCGCTTGGCCGAGCTGTGATCGTGCGCGCGAAGCCGCGGGCGCGCGCATGGCGTCTTGCCCAGCTTTACACGAGCGTCCGAGAAGGTGTTCGCGATTTGATAACGTGCGTTGGGCGTCGCGTTCGCGCTGGAGCCGCGGCATTGTCTGAGTATCATGCGATCACTCTTCGGAGATGGCGTGATGAAGCCCTCGACGGCCGCGGGGCTGATCTGTGTGGTCCTGCTGTCCAAGACCGTGGCGGTCTGTCTGCAGCAGCCTGGGACGCCCCCGCCGGAGTCGCACACGGGTGATGTCGACTCCGCGGGCGTTCCGATCGCACGAGCCGTTCATGCCGCGCCGCTCCACGCCGAGCGCGCGCCCTCCGCTGCGCCTCCGCTAGAGTCGCCCCGTGAGCGAGCGCTGCGACATCGCGATCATCGGTGCGGGTGCGGCGGGTCTGATGGCGTCGATCTGGGCGGGGCGCACGGCTCAGCGCCTCGCGAGCCCTCGCACGTCCGCGGGGCGGGCGATTCGAATCCTCGCCCTTGATGGCGCGCGCACGCTGGGCGCCAAGATCCTCGTCGCGGGGGGCGGGCGGTGCAACGTCACCCACGACGCCGTGGACGAGTCCGCCTATGCCGGATCCACGCCGCCGGCGATTCGCAACGTCCTGCGACGGTTCGGCGTGCCCGAGACGCTGGAGTTCTTTCGCGAGCTCGGCGTCGAGCTTAAACGCGAGGAGACGGGCAAGCTCTTCCCTACCACGGACCGCGCTCGCACCGTGCTCGACGCGCTCCTCGTTGCGGCTCACGATGCGGGCGTCGAGATCCGCCATCCGTGGCGCGTAGGGTCGATCCGTCGCGAGGGCGACGCGTTTGTCATCGACCGTGCTTCATCGGAGGCCGCGGGCTCCTCTCCCTTGCCCGCGGGCGAGTTCCAAGACCCAGATCCCACCCCGGACCGCGTTCTCGCCAATCGCGTGATTGTCGCCACAGGCGGGATGAGCCTGCCCAAGACGGGGTCCGACGGCGGTGGCTACGCCCTGGTGCGATCGCTCGGGCACACGCTCACGCCGCGTGTGTTCCCCTCGCTCGTGCCGTTGCTGCTCCCCAAGGGTCACGCACTCACGACGCTCTCGGGGCTTTCGGCCCACGCGACGCTCGAGGTGCGAGCCGCGTCGGGCAAGCGCCTGGCAAGCTTCACCGACGCCGTGCTGTGCACGCACTTTGGGATTTCAGGACCTGCCGCTCTCGACGTCAGCCGGCACTACCTCGACGCGGTCGCCTCGGGCGGAGGGTCTGTGCCGCCGACGCTCCACGTGAACTGGACGCCCGGGTTGACGACCGAATCGGCCGACGCGGCGCTGGTGGAGGCCACGCGAGCGCACTCTTCGTGGACCTGCGTCCGTGCGATCGCATCGCTCACGCCAGGGCCGCCCATGGCCGAACGACTGGCCCGAACCCTGGTCGAGCTCGCGGGGCTCGACCCCGCGATGCCGATCCACGCGCTCGCCAAGGGCCCGCGTCGCGAGCTGGCTTCGACGCTCACGCAGTTGACGCTGCCAATCGTGGGCGATCGCGGGTTCGGCTACGCCGAGGTCACCGCGGGCGGCGTGCCGCTGGCCCAACTGCATCTCAAGACGCTCGAGAGCCGCGCGTGCTCCGGGTTGCACCTGTGCGGCGAGATCTGCGATGTGGACGGACGGATCGGGGGGTACAACTTCCAATGGGCGTGGTCGAGCGGTTTCGTCGCTGGAGTCTCCGCGAGCGAGGCGATCCTCGGTCAGCCGGCACCGTGACCCGCGCCGAGCATCAATGCTCGTCCAGGCTCGCTCCGTTGGTCGCGATGACGCGCTTGTACCAGTGGAAGCTTTCCTTGGGTGTGCGTGCGAGCGACTCGAAATCCACGTGGATCAAACCGAACCGCTCCTTGTAGCCACTGCTCCACTCGCAGTTGTCCATGATCGACCAGTGGAAATATCCGCGGATGTCCGTGCCGTCCTTGGCCGCTCGCCGGTATTCCTTGAGGTACCGCCGCGTGTAGTCGATGCGCTGCGGATCGTGGACCTTTCCGTCGCTCATCACCCAGTCGACATTGGACAGCCCGTTCTCGGTGATGACGATGGGGACCTTGTAGCGCTCGTAGATGAACTTCGGGCCCCAGTAGAGGGCGGAGGGCACCACGAACCAGCGGATGGCGGTCTGCGCGTGCCCCGGCGGCGCGGGCACGACCTCGACGTCGTCGTAGAGCATTGCCGTCGCGTGACCGGGCAGGCCGTTGCCGATGCGCGCCACATCGAGCGCCGGGGAGCCGGGCTTGCGCGCGCGCACGCGGATGCCGTCATAGATGTTCAGCCCGTAGAAATCGAGCGGCTGCTTCATCTGCTCCAAGTCGCCCGGCTTCACGAAGTCCATCGCCTCGCCGAACCCGCGCACCGCCTCCTCGGGGTACTGCCCGAGCAGGATCGGGTCGGCGAACCAGATGTTGCTCCAGAAATCGCGCGTGGGGAAGCCGAGCGTGCACTTGCGTGCCGCGGCGATGCTCGAGGGCGAATCGTCCGCGGGCACGTACGTGCGACCGATGGGCGCCCATCCGACGCTGGGCTTTTTCTTGGCTCGAGCGCGGATCACTTGGCACGCACGCCCGTGGGCCATCAGCGTGTGGTGGGCGGCGACGAGGCGCTCGCGCGTCGTGGGGCGGTACATCGGCCCTATCGCGCCCGTCGAGTCCCCGTGGTCCGGCCCGAGGAAGATCTGCGGCTCATTGATCGTCATCCAGTGCGTCACGCGATCGGAGAGGCGATCGATCACGACCGACGCATACTCCGCGAACCACGCGGGGCTCTCGCGATTGAGCCATCCGCCGCGCAGGTACAGCGAGTACGGGTAATCCCAGTGGAAGAGTGTGACCCACGGCTGGATGTTGTGCGCGAGAAGCTCGTCGATGAGGCGGTCATAGAACGCGAGGCCCTTCTCGTTGATCTTGCCCGTGCCGTCGGCGAGCACTCGGGGCCAGCACACGCTCAGGCGGTACGCGTGCAGTCCGAGCTGCTTCATGAGCGCGACGTCTTCTTTGTACTTGTGATAGTGATCGCACGCGACATCGCCCGTGTGCCCCATGAACGTGGAGCCCGGGCGGTGCGAGAACACGTCCCACGTGGAAGGCCCCTTGCCGTCGATCGACGCGGCGCCCTCGAGCTGATAGGAGGAGCATGCCGCGCCCCACACGAAGTGTTCCGGAAACTGATTCATCCGTGCTCCGATTTGCATGAAACCGCTTGCATGTCCAGGGGCGCACTATAGAGTGGAGGCAGACCATGAACACCATCCCTACTCGATTCCAAGGCGCTCGCGCCGGCGCGATCGCGGCACTGGTCGCCACCGCCGGAGCCGGCGCGCAGCCCATCGTCGCGAGTTACCCCACGCCGGGCACGGACGACGCGACGAGCATCGCCGCGGCGGCGCTCGCGGGCGTGTACGCGACCGCGTCCACTGCCACGGACGCCGTCGAGATCCGCGATATCCGCGGCAACGTGCTCGCATCGATCGCGCGAGCGCGCATCGCCGCGCTCTGCCCCTGGATGGCGCTCGACGCCGGCCTCGACGGGCCCTCGGCCCTGGCGCTGACCGACTCGGGCAGGCTCCTCTTCATCGCGGTGCACGACACGAACGCGCTGCCGGCGCAGCCCGGCGGCGCGATCCTGCGCTACGACATCACCACGGACACGCTGACCGTCTTCAACCGCACCGACTTCGCCGTGGGCGAGGCGACCCGCGCGATCACGGGGCTCGTCCATTTCAAGGGCCGCCTGTACCTGGGCACGAGCGACGGGGTCACGGCTCGGATCAACACCTACTCCGCGGGCGCCAACCTCACGAGCGGCTCGCTCGTGGGAGTGGCGACGCTGCCCGCGGGCGCGGCGACGCGGGGCATCGCGATCGATCGGATCAACAGCACGCTCTACGCGGCGAGCGACACGACCATCTATCGCGCGCCGGTGACCGCGAGCACCGCGCTCACCTTCACGTCCGTCGGCGGCATCTCGGACATCCGCGGGCTCGCGTGGAGCGATCACTACGGGATTTCGGGCGCGGGGCTCTACGTGCTGACGTCGAGCGGCCCGTCCGCGAGCACGCGCTTCGTGAACGCGGCGCAGGCCCAGGGCACGCAGGCCTTCGCACCCACCCTCTACTACACGCCCACGACCGAGCAGTTCTCCATCGCCGCCACCGCGGATGGACGGCTGCTCGAAGGACAGACGGGCGGTGCCGTCGCGCTCAAGGATTCTCTCGACGCGCGACTCACGTTCGATCAGTGGGTTCAGGACGAGTTCAACCAGCACGTCGTGTACGCCAAGGGACTGATCTCGCCCGACGGGCAGCGTCCGGGATGGGTGATCGACGCCGACGTCGTGCCCACGGGCACGCACTTCCACCCCGCGACGCCCGACGCCGCGGCGTTCACGCTCATGATCCTCGTCGCCGCCGATCGGATCAACCACGACGCCACGGCGCTCCCGCTGGCGCGGGTGATCCTGCAGCGCTACGCGGGGTTGCATCCCGACGGCGTGGGCCCGAGCATCACCGCGGACGGCATCATGCGCCACTGGATCGACTTCAACACCGGCCAGGGCGCCAGCGGTTGGGACCCCGAGTTCGCGACCTTCTCGACGATGCTGATCCTGCAGGGTGCGCTCGTGGCTCGCGACTATTGGGCCGCGGACCCTGTCGTTCGCCAGTGCGCCAACAAGATCATCTGCCAGGTCAAGAACTGGGATTCGTACGTCACCCTCGCGGACAAGGGGCTCTGCTTCCGTGGGCTTGTGGGAGGCGGTGGAAACCTCGGCGGCGGCATCGCGCACACCTTCAACGAGGGCATCCTCTTCACGACCCAGGCGCAGTACTACGGCGGGGCCAACTCGCAAACCGTCGGGGCGTACTGGCTCAACCGCGCGAACTCGCCCAGCGGGACGTACCTGACCGGGCGCCCCACCGCGTGCGACTCGCCGGGTGCGTTCATGGCGGCGTTCGTCACGCACTACCCGTCGATGCTTCTCCCCGCCTATCGAAACGACCCCGCGTGGATCCAGCACTACAACAACCTGCGCGACGCGAACGCCGCGTGGACCGACGACAACGGGCCTCAGTACAACACCGTGTTCAGCGCGGGCACCACCAAGGGCGTGTGGTATGGAGGCGGCTACCACGCGGACACGTTGAACGATCACACGGGCGACGTGGCCACGTTCACCTCGCTCGAGGCCTTCGCGTCGCACGGGCGCACCATTGAGGCGGTGGGGGCGTACCAGGCGTTCCGCACGGGCGGGCGCCAGTTGTTCAAGTCCGGCGCGTCGATCCTGTACCGCAAGTCGAATGTCGATCGCGCGTATCTGCCCGATTCGCTGGGCATGCCCGATGTGGGCCTGGGCGGATTCGGGCTTGCGGAGCTGCTCGCGCCGGGCTTCGTGGACACGTTCCTGGCGCGCCCGTACACGCCATGCCCGGGCAGCGTGTGCTACGCGAACTGCGATGCCAGCACGGGCACGCCCTCGCTCACCGCGGCCGATTTCTCGTGCTTCCTCGCCAAGTTCCGCGCGGGCGACGTGTACGCCAACTGCGACCTGAGCGTGGCGCCGCCGACGCTCACCGCCAACGACTTCACGTGCTTCCTGACGAGCTTCCGCGCCGGGTGCCCGTGATCGGTGTCAGCCCGCGCTGCTGTCGCGCACGACCAGCCGCGTGGGAAGCGTGCGCGTGATCGCCGCCGCCTCGGGATGCTCGATCCGCTCGATCAGCGCCGACACCGCCGCGCCACCGACCTCCGCCCGCGGCACGCGCACACTCGAGATCGACGGCTTCAGGAGCGACGCGAGTCGTGAATCGTCGAAGCCGACCAGGCGCAGCCCCAGCGGAGCGCCGATCCCGGCGGATTGGAACACGTCGAGCACACCCATCGCGATCTCGTCGTTGCCCGCGAGCACGCCGATCGGCTCACGGCGCGACGCGTCGGCATGGTTCTTGAGGAAGCGCGTCGCCCACGCCCGCCCCCACTCCACGGAGTACAGCCCGTACGTCGTCTGCTCCGCCCGCGGCGTCCGTCCCCGGCGCTCGAGCACGCTCAAGAACGCGGCGGCACGCTGCTTGGAGTCGAAGTTGTCCGCCGGTCCGCCCACGAAGTAGCACCGCTCGGCGGGCACCGTCGAGAGCAGGTGCTCGGTCGCCTCGGCCGCGCCCGCGATGTTGTCGATGAGCACGGAATCGACCGCGCCGCCGTTCGGGTTCGTGTCGAGCGCGACCACCGGCAGCCCGGAGTCGATCATCGCACGCCACAGGCGCTCGTTGGGCTCCGTGATCATCACGGCCACGCCATCGATCAGACCCATCGGGCCCGAGCGGAGCCCCTCGGTGGGCTCATCGCTCATGTCGGCCCCGGCGACCAGCAGGTGGTACCCGCGCCCCCGGGCCTCGGCCGTGGCCCCGCGCAGCAACTCGGAGTAGAACTCGCCGTGGATGTCCGGAAGCACGATCCCGATCACGTGGCTCCGGCGCGTCATCAGCCCTTGCGCGAACCGGTTCGGTCGATAGCCAAGATCGGCGATCACCTTGCGGATTCGCTCGGCCGTGCCCGGCGCAACCATCTGCGGCGTGTTCAGAAAGCGCGACACCGTCGCCGTCGACACCGAGGCGGCGTGGGCCACATCCTCGATGGACGGTGCCTTGGCGCTCCGCGTCTTGGATCCGCCCGTGTCGTTCTTGGACATGGAGTCCGCTGTTCGAGACACGGGCCTCATCATAGCAGAAGACTATCGAAGCTGAAACCGCTTTCAGTTTGAACGAAGGTCTGGTAAACTCCCTGTTCCCATGAAAACTCGCACTCTCACTGTCATGGCCCTGCTCCTGATCGCCGGCTGTTCGGGGAATTCGGTTCCCGGGCGCTCCGACGCGCCCGCGCGATCCTTCGGGCCTGCGCCCACCCCGCTCGCACGCCTGCGTGAGTCGAGCCCGCCGCGGCCGGAGCAGGTGGTGATCTCGTCTCCGGAGGGTGTGGAGCGCCCCCCGTACACGTTCAATGCCGAGGACGATCGATTTCTGACCGAGGTCCAGCACGGCGCGTTCAACTTCCTCTGGGACGCCGTCGCACAGAAGAGCGGCATGGTCGTTGATCGCACCTCCGCCAAAGAGCGGAACTTCGTCAGCGTCGGCGGCGTGGGGTTCCAGCTCTCGGCGCTGTGCATCGGCGTCGAGCGTGGGTTCATCACCAAGGACCAGGGGCGCGAGCGGGCGCTCTCGATCTTGCGCACGCTGCGTGACAATCCCACCAATCGCAAGTTTGGGCTGCTCTATCACTACCTCGACGGGTCCACGGGCGGGCAGCCCAAGGACTCGTGGGAGTACTGCGCGGGCACGATCGATGCCGCCCTCTTCTACGCGGGCGCGATCTCCGCGGGCATGTACTTCGGCGGCGAGGTGCGTCAGATCGCCGACGACCTGTACGCGCAGGCGGACTGGTCGCAGTTCTACTTCGCCGATGCCAACAAACCTCTGCGCGAGCCCCGCGCCATCCCGCCGCAGGACCTGAACAAGTTCTCCCTGGGCTGGGTTCCCAAGGACAAGGCGCAGCCGCAGGGCGACGGCGGGTTCATCCCGTACTTCTGGACCGACAGCGGGAGCGAGCATCGACTCGTCGCGTTCCTCGCGGTGTGCGCGCCCAAGCCCGAGCACCGCACGCCGCCCCAGACGTACTACAACCTGCGGCGGATGGTCGGGGCCTACGACGACATCGGGCCCATGGTGTATCTCCCGTACTCGGGCGCGACGTTCATCCACTTCTTCTCGAACTGCTGGATCGACTACGGCGCGATCGGTGTTGACGACCCCGGCGCGTTTGGCGTGGATCGCCGCGCGCGCGTGGACTGGTGGGAGAACTCCCGCCGGCACGTGCAGATGCACCGACGCTTCGCGTTCGACAATCCGAAGAAGCTTCCCTCGCTCGGCGCCGACGCGTGGGGGCTGACCGCGAGCGACATCAAGAACGGGTACGCCGTTCCGGGCGTGAATCCGAAGCACATTCTCCTCTCGGGCGAGAAGGCGAATCTCGACTACGCGACCGAGGACGTGCACATCGAGGCGGGCGATGGAACGCTCGCGCCCTACGGCTCGGGATCGTGCATCATGTTCGATCCCAAGGCCGCCGTCGCTTCCATGCGCTTCTACCGCTCGGTGAAGGCGCCCGATGGCTCGCCCCTGGTCTGGCGCGACCCGGCGAGCGGGGGGTATGGGTTCCTCGATGCGTTCAATCTCGGCAGCGGGTGGGTTGGCAAGGACTGTCTCGCGATCGATCAGGGGCCGCTCATCATCGCGATCGAGAACGCCCGCACGGGGCTGATCTGGAACCTGTTCCACAGCCATCCGGCGATCCGTCAAGGGATGGAGCGTCTGAAGCTTGAACGGAAGCGGTAAGTCCCCAGACCGCAAAAACTATCCACAGCGAAGCTTTTTGCACTTGACACAGGAAAGCATTCTGGGCAAGATGAAAGCGTTTACACGGGACGCCGGCCAGCGTCGCCCTCCCGTCTTGTTCGTTCTCCTCCGCCTGGTCGTTCCGGGCGGCTGATCAACCCTCCGGGGGTCGCGCCGCAAGGTGAGGCCTCCGTTTCCTGAGCCAGACCAGCGGCGTGCGCAAGCCGGGCTCGGCCCTTCTGTTCGGGGGGCACTGCTCGACCAGCAGTGGACGCAAAGGATCTCCGACTCCCATGCTCGCGAACCGGTACGGTTCCTTCGACGCCTCGGGGCGCACCTTCGCCATCACCGATCCCGGCACCCCCATGCCGTGGACGAATGTCGTCTGCAACGGGCGCTACGGCTTTGTCGTCAGCCAGAACGGCGGCGGGTTCTCCTGGTTTGACAACAGCGTCCTTAACTGCATCACCCGCTGGGACATGGACCTGGCGCGGGACGTGTGCGGCAAGTACCTGTACCTGGCGGACTTGGACGACGGCATGGTCTGGTCGCTGGCCCCCGCGCCGTGCCGGCCCGCGTACGACGACTATCTCTGCGAGCACACGCAGGGACTCACCCGATTCACCACCGAGTTCCATGGAATCCGCGCCCGCTGGACCATGGCGGTCGCGCCCGACGAGCAGGCCGAACTGTGGCTCCTCGAACTCACGAACCTGACGGGCAAGCCCCGCAAGCTGCGCATCAGTTCGTTCTTCGAGTGGTGCTGCGGCGTGGCGCCGGATGTCAAACGAGAGTTCCACCGTCTCTTCTTCACGACGCGCCGGGATGCCGGGCGCAAGGCGATCATCGCGAGCAAGAACTTCTGGGATATCCCCGCCCGCTCCGAGGCGGACCATGTGAATCGCCCCTGGCCGTACGTGGTGGGGCACTCGGTGGGCGGCATCACGTTCGAGCGGGACCTCGCCCTGGCGGACAAGTCCTCGTTCCTCGGACGGTACGGGCAGTTGCACCAGCCCGATGCGATGCTCGGCTCGCGCGCGTTCGCGCCCGACGCAACCGCGTTCGGGCGGTTCGGTGATGCCAGCGCCGCGCTGGGTGGCGATTTCACGCTCGCGCCCGATGCCAGCGTCTCGCTCCACTACACGATCGCGATCGCCGACAACGAGAGGTCGCTGCTCCGCACGCTCGATCTCTACTCCGCGACGAGCGCGGCCCGCGCCGCGGTCGATGCGTCGGTTGCACGCTGGCAGCGGACTCTCGCGCCCACACACCAACGCACGGGCGCGCCGGACATGGACCTGCTGTGCAACTCCTGGCTGCCCTACCAGGCGATCTCCGGTCGCTTGTGGGGACGGACCGGGTACTACCAGCAGTCGGGCGCCTACGGCTTCCGCGACCAGCTGCAGGACAGCCAGTGCTGGCTCACGCTCGACCCCGAGCAGTGCCGCAAGCAGATCCTGCTCCACGCGGCGCACCAGTTCACCAACGGCAGCGTCTTCCACTGGTGGCACCCGCTCTCGGAGACGGGCAACCGCTCCATGTGCTCGGACGACTACCTCTGGCTGCCGTTCATCTCGATCGCGTACATGAAGGAAACCGGCGACGCCTCCCTCATGGACGAGCGTGCGCCGTACTTCGACGATGCCAAGGGCACCCCGCCCAGCACGATCCTCGACCATTGCCAGCGGGCGCTCGCCCGCTCGTTCTCGCGTTTCAGCCCGCGCGGGCTCCCGCTCATCGGGTCCTGCGACTGGAACGACGGGCTCTCCGCGGTCGGCGTGAAGGAAAAGGGCGAGAGCGTCTGGCTCGCGTTCTTCCTCGTCTCGATCCTGCAGGACATGAGCGAGGTGCTCCGCGAGCGGGGCGATACCGCAACCGCCTCGGCGTACCTTGCGAAGCGAGAGGCGCTGATCACGGCAATCAACGAGTTCGCGTGGGATGGCGCGTGGTACCGCGGGTGCACGCTCGACGCGGGGCCGTGGCTCGGCTCCAAGGACAACGACGAGGGCAAGATCTTCCTCAATTGCCAGACGTGGGCGGCGCTCACGGACGCGGGCCCACGCGAGCGGATCCAGCAGGGCTGGAACTCGGTCAAGAAGCTGCTTCTCTCGCCCTGGGGCCCGCTGCTGCTGGTGCCCGCCTACACCAAGCCCCGCGAGGACATCGGGTACATCACGCGGTATTCGCCCGGAACGCGCGAGAACGGCGGCGTGTACATGCACGCCGCGACGTGGGCGCTCGCCGCGGCCTGCCGACTGCGCGATGTCGCGGCGGTGGGGCAGATCTGGAAAAGCATCTCGCCGCCCACGCGCTGCGCCGATGCCGACACCTATCGCGCTGAGCCATATGTCACGCCGGGCAACGTGGACGGGCCGCTCTCGGACACGCCGGGCAAGGCCGGTTGGACCTGGTACACGGGCTCGGCCGCGTGGCTGCGCAAGGTCGTGCACGACTGGGTGCTGGGCGTGCGGGCGACGTGGGAGGGGTTGACCATCGATCCTTGCCCTCCCGCGTTCCTGGGGCAGGTCGAGTTCACGCGGGCGTGGCGCGGGCGGGTGGTTCGCGTGCGTTTCGACGCGGCGCAATTCCGGCCCGACTTCCCGCCCGTGGTGCGGGCCAACGGAAAGCTGCTCGATCGCCCGATGTTGATCGACAGCGACTATCCCAAGGGACAGACGATCGACGTGGACGTGACGTGGGCGGTTGCGGCACAGGAGCTCGAACCTGCTTCGATGACCAGAGGGGCCAAGGTATGAACATGCAAGACCAGACCACCCGTCGGAACTCTCCGCTTGCCGCGATGGCACGCGGGGCCAGGCGTGGGTTCACGCTGATCGAGCTGCTCGTGGTGATCGCGATCATCGCGCTGCTCATCGGCATCCTGTTGCCCTCGCTGGGCACGGCACGCGACACGGCTCGAACCGTGGTGTGCCAGAACACGCAGCGCCAGATCGGCATGGCGATCCAGCTGTACCAGGACAGCCAGAAGGACCCGGTGTGGTTCGACGCCCACGGGCCGGGCGGAAGGCTCGACTGGTGGCGTGTGCCCCAGGCGCTCGCCGATTTCGTCTCGTCGGGCGACCCTTCACCCCAAGTGGTCAATCGCGCCTTCGACTGCCCGTCCGCGAAGGGTCAGTTCGATGTGATGGACGACATCACACGCAAGTGGCTCAGAACCGCCTTCCGCTACTACGACGGGCCCGAGACTGAAGCCGACCTCAACCGTCGCTGGATCACGCGGTACTTCTTCAACGACATCGACAAGGGTGGGCGTGGCACGTTCACGTACGGGATGAACGGAATGAAGATCCGCGAGATCCGGTACTACGACAAGTGCGTCCTCGCGATCGACGCGCCCGACGACCTCCCGCGGCACACGCGCAAGGGTCCCAAGAGCCTGAAGTACAACGTCGGGCAGGACGTGCTGCTGGGTGGCAGCAACCTGCTGTTCGGCGATCTGCACATCGAGTTCTTGCCCGCGTCCATCTATCACGACGACTATTACAGGGCTCCGTTCCGCCAGGGAATCTTCGAGCGGTGGGGGCACATGTCGGTCGCCAAGCCGTAGTCCAACTGTCGTCTGAGTCCAAGGAGCCGCGCCGATGGCGATGCAATCGTCCACCGTGATGAAGTGGGTCAAGATCGGCGCCGCCGCCGTGCTCTTGGTGGTCGCGGCCTATCTGATCGTCCCGCAGCTCACGGGCGGCGGCTCGAGCTCCACCTCGCGCGTCATCTCCGATGTGAAGATCATCGACAAGGAGACGGGCGAGACGTGGACTGAGAAGCTGGGCAGAATCCAGGCGGCCCTTTTGAAGCGCCCATCGCCCCTCGATCGCAGCCAGGGCCTGCCCAATCCCAAGACCGGCAAATTGACAGGGTTCCCCGAATCGGGGTGGGAAGAACTGCTCAAGGCGATCGACGAGCAGCGTGCGGGACGTGCGTCGGGCGAGTGAACACGCGTTGGGCGTGCAGGCCCACAGCCTCTCCGGTCGCGATCGACGGGACTCGTGGTTCGAAACGCACCAAGAGCATCGCGGCGTGCACGTCCGATGCGTCCGTGCAAACCGGTTCGGCGTGCCCGCAATGAACGGGCCCCCTTGCGACATGCGTCCCCGGCGGGACCATGACCGAGGAGGGCCGTTTGAGCACATTCGATTCGTACAGGCGTGGCGGGGTGCATCGTCGTGTTCTCGGGCTTCGGCTGGCCTTGGTGCTGTCGAACGCGGTTCTGGCAGGTTCTGCGTGCGCGGACGTGCTGTGGAACGAGGGGTCCCAGGGCGACCTGTCGAACGATCGCCTGAATCCCACCTCGTTTGCCATGTCCGCGGGCACGCATTCCCTGTTCGCCACGACCGGCAGCGGCGACCTCGACTACATCTCGATCACGCTCGCGCCGGGCACGCAGCTCACACAGCTCAACCTTGTGTCCTATCAGGGCACGGACACCCGGGCGTTCATGGGCGTGCAGAGCGGCCCCGCGTTCACCGAGTCGCCTTCAACGGTGAACGTCGCGAATCTGCTCGGCTGGACGCACTTCGGTCCTGGGGCGGGCAACGTGGGGGCGAACCTGTTGCCGGGCTTGGGCGCTGGTTCTGGGGCGATCGGCTTCGCGCCGCCCCTGCCCTCGGGCACGTACTCGTTCTGGCTGCAGCAGTTGGGATCGGCGGTGTCGTACCAACTGGACTTCGTTGTTGTTCCCTCGCCCGGCGTGCTGGCGTTGGCGCCGGCCGCGTGTATGCTCGTCCGACGCCGGCGCGAGTCACGTCGTTCGTGAGGCGCGTCGGGATGGTTCGGGAAGGAGCTTCGTGACCGAGCCGGCCCGGGGCGAGACAGGAGCCGTGGAGACGCGCGCCGGAACCCTCGGCGCGGCGGAGTTCTCGTCGATGTTCCAGTCGATCCGACACAGGCTCTGGCTCATCGCTGCCGCGGTGCTGTGCGACCGCGCGGAGGCCGACGACATCGTGCAGGAAGCCGCTCTGGTGGGTCTGAAGAAGCGTGGCGAGTTCGCGGAAGGAACGCAGTTCGACGCGTGGATGGGGCAGATCACTCGGAACCTCGCCCTCAACGCGCGGCGGACACGCCGTCGCCGGGCGGACTCGCGCGAGCGATTCGCCCAGCACGACGGCACGCGTCGCCCCGTGGCCTCCGACGAGCGTGAGCGCGTACCCGAGGGGGCGCTGCTCGCCGGGCTCGAGCAGCTCGAGGAGGTCCCCCGCATCTGCCTTCTGCTGCGGGTGGTGGGAGAGGCCCCCTACGCCGTGATCGCACGGACGCTGGGCATTCCCGAGGGCACGGCGCAGAGCCACGTGCACCGCGCACGCCGGCGTCTGCGTGACACGATCGTCGGAGCACAGGAGGGCGAGGCATGACCAGCGATCCGCGCCACCCCCAGCACCCTTCGGAAGAGCTCCTGGATCGCCTGCTCGATGGCGACCTGCCCGAGCCCGAGCGTCTGGCGCTGGAGCGCCAGATCGAGCGCGATCCCTCGATCCGTGCCGATCACGAGGAACTTCGGTCCGTGGACGATGCGCTCCGGCGCGCCTTCGGGCCGAGCCGCGCGAGCTCCGTAGCTCCTCCACCCATCGTCGAAACGCCGAGCGTGAGGAAGCGGTTCCTTTGGCCCGCGGTGGCTGCGGCGGCGGTGCTGGCCCTTGCAGCGGTCGCCGCGTGGTTCGTCCTGCGACCGGTGGACACCTCGTGGACGCCGCGCATGGTGGCCCTCTACCGCACGCAGGAGCGTTCGGGCTTCACGCCCGCCGAGGTCTGCACGAGCGCCGGCGAGTTCATGCTCTGGACGCGGCGTGCCTTCCAGGAGCCGCTCAGCCCCGTGTACAACGCGCCCGGCATCGAATGGGTGGGTTGGAATCGCGAACAGACCTTCTCAAACTACACGGGCGTGCTCTTGGCGAAGGTGGATGGCAAGCCCGTCGTGGTCGTGATGGACCGCGATGCCCCGTCGCGCACGCCGCGTGCAGGTGTCGTCGAGGGCGATCTGCACGTCTTTGCCCGCAAGATCGGCGGGGTGAGCGCGATCGAGATCACGCCGCTCCTGTCGCCGCGCGTGCTCGATGCACTGCGGGTGCCGTAAAGGGCACTGGCGCGCCCGCACGGATTGATCACAACGCACGGGCCGCTCGGCGCGGCACGGCCATCGACGCGATGCGGGCATCGCGCTCGAAAGCGTCGCACGTGATCCGGGAAAGTGGAGCGGAGGAGAGTCGAACTCCCGACCTCTTCATTGCGAACGAAGCGCTCTACCAACTGAGCTACCGCCCCGGATTGTCGCCGTGCTCCGATGCGTCGAACCGCCCCGCAGCACGGGCGTAACAATAGCCGCCCTGCGCGGCCGCGACGAAGGTTTCGGATCTCTGGCCAGCGAACGACCGGACCAGCCCATGCACTCCCATGCTCAATCCTCTTTCGCTCGCCGAATCGCGAGCGTGTTCGGGACGTGGATGGTTCTTTGCGTGACGCTTCTCGCTTTGGGCTGCGAGCGCAGGCCGAGCGCGGCGTCGGGTCCGATCCGAATCGTCGTGACGATCCCGCCTTTGGCGGGGCTCGCGCGCGACGTCGCGCCCGAGGCCCAGGTCACGACGCTCATCCCGCCGGGCACCAGCGAGCACGGGTACGAGCCAACGCCCGGCCAGCTTGCGGCGCTTGCCAGCGCGGATGTCGTTGTGTACGTCGGGCTCGATCTCGATCCCAAGATCGCGCGCTTCGTGCGCGAGCACCCATCTCCTTCTCGGGGCGTGGTGTGCTTCGCCCAAACGGTGGGCATCGACGCTGGCGAGGCGCACGAGGACCACGACGGGCACGATCACGACGAGCATGAGCACGCCGTGGATCCGCACCTGTGGCTCGACCCTCCGCTCGTTGAGAAGTTTGCGCCGGCGTTGGGCGACGCGATCGCTCGGGCCCAACGTGAACGGGGCGATTCCGGCGCGGCGGACGCCACGCGGCGGCGAGCCCAGGAGGTCGTCGCGCGAGTGCGGACCCTGCACGCGGAGTTGGAGGCACAGCTCGCGCCGATCAAGGGACGCTCGATCGTGACGCACCACAACGCGTGGTCACGCCTCGCGGATCGGTACGGGCTGAGCGTGGCCGCGGTCATACGTGTCAATGAGTCGGCCGAACCCACGCCCGAGGCGATCGCGGCTGCAGTCGATGCCATCCGCGCCCGCGGCGCCAGGGGCATCTTTGTCGAGCCGCAATTCAGCCCCGCCGCCGCGGAGTCCATCGCCCGGGCCGCGGGGGCGCGCCTGGGGGTTCTCGATCCCTTGGGCACGGGAGATTGGTTCGAGCTCATGCGTTCCAACGCGCGATCGCTCGTTGAGACGCTCAAGGAATAGCCGCCACCGTCGGCGTCGATCCGGCGGCGCCCGCGATGGTCCCTCTACACTGTGACGATGACGTCGGCCGCACCGGCCCCCAACCTCGCCCCGACCCGTGCCGTCGCGCCGCTGGCGCTTGAGTACCGCGACGTGTCGTTTGCCTATCCGCGCCCCCCGGGCGACGGAACCCCGCCGCGCCAGGCCCTCGATCGCATCACCCTCGACGTGCCCGAGGGCACGCGTCTGGGCATCCTCGGGCCCAATGGCGGGGGCAAATCGACCCTTCTCCGATTGACGCTCGGGCTCCTGCGAGGGCACACGGGCACCATCCGCGTGTTTGGGCGCTTGCCCGAGGAGGCCCGCAAGGACGGGCTCATCGGGTACGTGCCGCAGCGGATCGACGCGGAGCTCGCGTTTCCGCTAAGCATTCGGCAGGTCGTGTCGATGCCCGCGACTCTGGGGCTGCGTCCGTTCTCCTCGCCGCCCGCGGCGATGCGAACGCACATCGACCAGTGCCTTGAGCTCGTTGGAGTTTACGATCTTGCCGACCGTCCGGTGGGGCGGCTGTCCGGCGGGCAGCTCCAGCGCGTGATGATCGCACGGGCGCTCGCGGCCCGTCCGCGCCTGCTGCTGCTCGATGAGCCCACGGTGGGCATCGATGTCGCGGGGCAGCAGCGGTTCGCGCAGCTGCTGGACACGCTCAACCGCATGCTCGCGCTCACGATCGTCGTTGTCAGCCACGACATCCGCACCATCGCCGCGGGCTCCGACCGCGTCGCGTGTCTCTCCCGCACGCTGCACAGCCACGTCGCGCCCGCGGGCCTCACGCCCGCGGTGCTTGCCGAGGTCTTCAGCCACGACGTGGCGGCGATCTTCGGCGATGTGCACATCGACGCCCACCTCGCCCACGAGTGCCACGAGCACGGGCACCACCACGCCGAGCATCGCGAGCACGGGAGCCACGTCCCGAACGCGCACGGCGTGAAGCCCCCGCGGTCCGACTCGGGAGGATCGCGATGAGAACCATCGAGTTCCTCTTCCGAGATCCGGTGATGGCGAGCCTCTTCTGGCCGGGCGTGATCACCGGTCTTGCGGTCGCGATCATGTGCGCGCTGCTGAGCCCGCTCGCCGTGCTCAAGCGCATGGGGTTCGTGGGGCAGGGGATCAGCCACGCGGCGTTTGGAGGCGTGGGCATCACCGCCGTGCTATCGAGCATGGGATTCGCGGTCGCCACGGGGCCCGCGGCTCTGCTGATCGTCCTGGCGTTCTGCCTCGCCTCGGCCCTGCTGATTGCTCGTCTCATCGAGCGGGGCAAGTCCCAGGCGGACACGGCCATCGCGATCGTTCTCGTCGCGGCCATGACCCTGGGCGCGATCCTGCTCGCGTACGCGTCGCGCCACGGAACGCCGCGCACACGCTCCTGGGAATCTCTGCTGTTTGGCGAGCTCTCGAGCGTTCTGTGGTCCGACGCCTGGCTCGCGATCGCGACGGCGATCGTCGTCACGCTCGCCCTTGTCCGCTTCCGGCGCCCGCTCCTGTTCTGGGCGTTCGACGAGGACTCGGCCCCGGCGTTCGGCGTGCCGCCACGCGCCATGAAGTACTTGCTCGTGGTGCTCATCACGCTGGCCATCGTCACCGCGATGAAGGTCGCGGGCGTGGTGCTCGCCACGGCCCTGCTCGTCCTGCCCGGTGCGACGGCGTTGCGGCTGTCCGATCGGTTCGCGCGGGTGGTTGGGCTCTCGACGACGCTCGCGGTCGTGGGTGTGCTCGCGGGAATCGTCACCAGCTTCGAGCTGAACCTCCCGCCCGGGGCGTGCATCGTGGGCGTGATGGTCGTGATGTACCTCGTCGCGCGTGCCGCCCCGCAGAGGCGGGCGGGTCTTGAGCCCAGCGCCATCGCCTAGGCTTGCCAATGCCCCAGACGATCAAGGCCGAGAAACTGCTCGCCGAACTCAACCGCCTGCGAAAGGACATGGGCGAGGACAAGAGCGATCCCGAATGGAACGCGGTCCACCATGCGTTCTGCTTCATTAGTTACAAGATGTCCGAGTTCCAGAAGTACCTGGACGCTGAGGCCGCCAAGGGTGCGTTCGACGAGCTGGAGGAATAGCTCGCATCGATCCGGGATACGAACGTCCTGCAACCGTTCTTTCCCAGGCTGTCGGTAATGCCAGGCTTTCCCCAGGACCGTCCGCGAACGCGCGCACGCCCACGGTGCCCGCCGCATCCGCCACGAAACTTCTTGCGAAATGACTAGAGGTAGTCGATACTACCACCATCGCTGGATCGCCCATGCACGTCGCCCCGGAGAACCCGGCCGCGACGCGTGAGAGTGAAAGCGACGACCGGTGCGGGCGAGGGCAAGGCCCCCTGCCACGCCGGGCGATGTGCCGCGGGTGACGGCCCGCGGGGAAGGAGCTCGGCGTGGGCAGCAACCTGCCCTCGGCCGGGGAAGACTCTTTCAGAAGGAGGTGATCCAGTGACCCAGGTTGACTGTCTGAGAGGGCTGCGCGTCTAACGATGCAGGCTCGACGGAGCTGCTCGAGCGCAGCCCAGTCAGGAGAAACGACTCCTACGGCCGACGCCCCTTCGGGCGTCGGTTGTTTTTTGTCCACGCACGAGTCAACGGGGCAGATGCTCTCGAGCCCATTCCACGAGGCGGAGTTCACTCAGAATCCTTCGGCGTGCCTCCGAGATGAAGGGAAGGCGGTCACGCCAGAGCGTGGGGTGCGCGAGCGTCGCTTGCACGGACCGCACGCCGTCCGCCCCGAGATCCGGCACGCGGATCACCGCCTCCGGCGGGATCATGGAGTCCATCGCCCGCGAGCCGTGGTAGAGCGGCAGGCACCAACAGAGCAGGGCGTCCCAGAGCTTCTCGCTGGCGTACAGGTCGCCCGAGGCGTCGTTTTCCATCACCAGGGCGAATCGCGCCGGGCGCAGGACCAGTGACTTGGCGCGCACGCCGTGGTGGGGGGCAAGGTCGCCTGGCAGCCCCCGCCCAAAGAGCGGCAGTGAGGTGCTCTGTGCGCGGAGAGTTCGCAGGAAGTTCAATCGCTGGGCGTGGCCCGGCAGGTCCGATTTGCCCGATGTGACCGCGACGATCGGCACAGACTTGCGGGATTCATCTGGCGGCGTTTCGGCGCGGAGCGACGCGACGGACTCATCGACCCACCACCACGCGGGCAGTCGCGTGGGGATTGGAGCGCGCGTGTCGGGCGCGT
This sequence comes from uncultured Phycisphaeraceae bacterium, assembly GCA_964399625.1. Classification (GTDB taxonomy): domain Bacteria; phylum Planctomycetota; class Phycisphaerae; order Phycisphaerales; family UBA1924; genus CAYNSB01. The sequence continues at coordinate 834 of CAYNSB010000007.1, read as the reverse complement.
GCACGCGATCGGAGAAGCCGCGGGCCGCGTCGTAGTACTGGGGTGGGATGTTCGATGCGGGCTCGAGGAAGAGCACCGTCACGTCGGCGCGAGAGCGTCCAAGGGCCCGGAAAGCCACACGCGCCCGATCGAGCTCGTACGTGCCCCGCCAGCGCGACACCCGGCGGGCCCACCCGCGGTGGCGTGGCTCGCCCGAGGGTGAGATGGGAAGTCCGAGGCACAGCACGTGGTCGGCGCGGGCATCGTTGAGCACGAAGCGAAGATCTCGGTGCTCGCCCAGAGGCCCATCGCACTGGTTCCAGACATCGTCGGGCGTGCCGACGCGGAAGTGGAAGAGGCCGACGGTGCGGGGCATGGGGGCAGGATACCGCGACGCGTGGAGCGCGGTGTGCCAAAGAAAGACCCCGGGCATCGTGCCCGGGGTCGTGGGATTCGAACGGGGTACTCGCGATCAGTGGCCGGACTTCGGAGCCGCGCCACCGATCCGCATGCCATAGAACGAGCGCCACACGAAGAAGGCGGAGATGACGAAGAACGCGATCGTGAGCCCGATCGTCAGGTTCGTGTGCTCGGTCCCCTTGAGGATGCCGACGCCGCCCTTCATGCTCACCGCCAGCTCCACGGCGAGCAGGCCGAAGAGCGTGGTGAACTTGATCACGGGGTTCATCGCCACCGAGCTCGTGTCCTTGAAGGGGTCGCCCACGGTGTCGCCGACGACCGTCGCGGCGTGCAGCTCGCTGCCCTTGCCGCGTCCCGAGTTCTTGTACGTCGGCTCGGTCTCGACGATCTTCTTCGCGTTGTCCCAGGCGCCGCCGGCGTTGGCCATGAAGATCG